>NZ_KB900626.1:3070666-3670666 GCF_000379125.1 Methylosinus sp. LW4
TCCGGGTAGAAGGACAGATGGACATTGTCGAGGACCTTCTTGCCGCCCGGATAGGTCTTGGTGAGACCTTGCATGTGATAGATGAATTGCCGCGCCATGGGTGATCGGTCCCGCTAGAGAAAGAAACTCGGCGCGATGTTTAGCGCCTTTTGGGCGGAAGTGAAAACCGGCTTTTTGCGTCGGCGCCGGCGCGGTCGCGCAAGGCCCGTACGGCGCCGGAAGTTGACAGCGGCGGGGCTTTTCCGCAGAGATCGCCGGTCTCCAACGAGAGCGGGCTCATGCGCGTCTTCGTGACCGGCACGGCCGGATTCATCGGCTTCCATCTCGCACAGCGCCTGCTCGAGCTCGGCCACAGGGTCGACGGCTTCGACGGGCTGACGCCTTATTACGATGTGACGCTGAAAGAGTCGCGCCACGCCCGGCTCGCAAGCTTCGAAGGCTTTCGCCCCCATATCGCCATGCTCGAGGATATGGAGGCGCTGACCCGCGCCGTCACCGCGGCGGAGCCGGAGGTCATCGTCCATCTCGCGGCGCAGGCGGGCGTTCGCTACAGCCTCGAGAATCCGCGCGCCTATGTCGACGCCAATCTCGTCGGCGGCTTCAATATTCTCGAGCTGGCGCGGACGCAGGGCGTTCGCCATCTGCTGATGGCCTCCACCAGCTCCGTCTATGGCGGCAATCAGGACGTGCCTTTTTTGGAGAGCGAGCGCGCCGATTTTCCGCTCACCCTCTACGCCGCCACGAAAAAGGCCAATGAGGCCATGGCGCATTCCTATGCGCATCTCTGGGCCATTCCGACAACCATGTTCCGCTTCTTCACCGTCTACGGCCCCTGGGGCCGGCCGGACATGGCGCTGTTCAAATTCGTCGACGCCATAGAGAAGGGCCGGCCGATCGACATCTACAATCACGGCGAGATGCAACGCGACTTCACCTATGTCGGCGATCTCGTCGAGGCGATCACGCGGCTCGTCGACCGCGCGCCGCAGATCGGCGCGGACGCCTCGGTCTCGCCGGTCGCCCCGTTCCGCATCGTCAATATCGGGCGCGGCGAGCCGGTGGGCCTGCTGGATTTCATCGAGGCGATCGAGCGAAAATTGGGCAAGACGGCGATCCGCAACTATCTCGAGATGCAGAAGGGCGACGCCCCCCGCACTTTCGCCGATTGCTCGCTGCTCGAGCGGCTGACCGGCTATCGCCCGCAGACCTCGGTGGAGGAAGGCGTCTCGGCCTTCGTCGACTGGTATCGCGCCTATTATGACGGCCGCCGAGGCCCGGCCGTGAGCAATCCTTAACCATCTGTCTGAGACAAGACCGTAACCGCCGCGCGGGGGCGATTCGCGCCCTCCGGCGCGGCCTTGGGCCTCGTTTCGGAGAGCTTTCATGGCCTTGGCTTGCACTTCAGGTCTCGACACCGGCTTCGTCGAGCTCGGCTATGCGAAAGTGGCGGCGCTCGGCGTCGTGCAGGGCGTAACCGAGCTTCTCCCCATTTCCTCCACGGCGCATATGCGCATCGTGCCGGCGCTGCTCGGCTGGAAGGACCCGGGCTCGGCCTTCTCGGCCGCCATGCAGCTCGCCGCTCTGGCAGCCGTGGTCAGCTATTTCTGGAAGGATATTCGCGGGATCGCCTTCGGCTCGGTCCAGGCGGCGCTGCGGCGCGATTTCAGCGATTGGAACTTCCGCTTCCTCATCTGGATCATTCTCGCGACCATCCCCATCGGCCTCGCCGGCATCGCGCTCTCGGGCGTGCTGAACGCCTGCGGCTCGCCGCTGCGCTCGCTGCCGGTCATCGGCATCTCCTGCATCGTCATGGCGGCGCTGCTCGCCATCGCCGAGCTCTATTGCAACCACTCCCGCACGCTGGACCATGTGAGCCTGAAGGATGCGCTGGTCGTCGGCTTCGCCCAGGTGGGCGCGCTGGTGCCGGGCGTCTCGCGCTCCGGCTCCACCTTGACCGCGGCGCTGTTCCTGGACCTCAAGCGCGAGCAGGCGGCGCAATTCTCCTTCCTGCTCGGGCTGCCCGCCATCACCCTCGCCGGCCTCAAGGAGCTCTATGAGCTGCACAAGGCGCATCTCGACGGCCACGGCTGGTCGGTGCTGGCGGTCGGCCTGGTCGTCGCCTCCATTTCGGCCTTCGCGGCCATATGGGGGCTGATGCGCTTTCTGGAGCGCTTCTCCACCTGGCCCTTCGTCGCCTACCGGGCCTTTATCGGCGTGGTCCTGCTCGCCGGCGCCGCCACCGGCCTATTGTCTTGAGCCACAAGGGAGGCGGCGCCGATTCGGTCGTTTCGACGCCGCGATCTTTTATTTTTGTTCGCTTTGTCGGCGTCCGGCTCTTGCCGAAACAGGCCCTCGGGACCTAACATCGGAGCCATGGTCGAGACCGCCACCCTCATTCGCCATGCTGGACCCGGCGACGCCGAGGCGATCACGCATGTGCACGACTCCTCCTGGCGAGACGCCTATCGCGGCGTCATTCCGGGCGGGGAGCTCGAGCGCATGATCGCCCGCCGCGGGCCGCAATGGTGGGCGCGGGCGATCGTGCGGGGCAGCGGCATTCTGGTGCTGGAGTTCGACCAGGACGTCGTCGGCTATGTC
Source organism: Methylosinus sp. LW4 (assembly GCF_000379125.1). Taxonomy (NCBI): domain Bacteria; kingdom Pseudomonadati; phylum Pseudomonadota; class Alphaproteobacteria; order Hyphomicrobiales; family Methylocystaceae; genus Methylosinus; species Methylosinus sp. LW4. Next base: position 3,073,265 of record NZ_KB900626.1, read on the forward strand.
ACCTACGGCCGCAATCGCGTGCCCTCCATGCCTTACTCGGGCGAGATCTTCGAGATCTATCTGCTGCCCGAATATCAGGGCCTCGGCTTCGGCCGACGCCTGTTCAACGCCGCGCGGCAGGAGCTCGCCGCGCATGGCTATCTCTCCACCATCGTCTGGGCCTTGGCCGATAATGACAAGGCTCTGGCCTTTTATCGGCGGCTCGGCGGCCTCACCGTTCGCCGCGCGGAAGAGCGCTTCGGCGACGACATGCTGGCGCGCGTCGCCTTCGGATTCGTCTCCGCGCCCGTCCGCTGACTTTTCCCACCGTCAGGAGTTACTAGATGCGTCTCGACGCCATTGAAATCGGCGCGAATCCCCCATTCGAGGTCAATGTCGTGATCGAAGTGCCGCTGGGCGGCGAGCCGATCAAATATGAGCTCGACAAAGCCTCTGGAACGCTCGTCGTCGATCGTTTCCTCTACACGTCGATGCGCTATCCCGGCAATTACGGCTTCATCCCGCACACTCTGTCGGAAGACGGCGACCCCTGCGACGTGCTGGTCGCCAACACGCGCCCCATCGCGCCCGGCGCGCTGATCGCCGTGCGCCCCATCGGCGTGCTCTACATGCGCGACGAGGCCGGCGGCGACGAGAAGATCATCGCCGTGCCCGCGCCCAAGCTCACCAAGCGCTACGACAAGGTGCAGAACTACACCGACCTGCCGGAGATCACGACGCGGCAGATCGAGCATTTCTTCGCCCATTACAAGGACCTCGAGCCCGGCAAATGGGTCGAGGCGGCCGGCTGGGGCGACGCCGCGGCGGCGCATAAGATCATCAATGAAGCGATCGCGCGGGCGAAAAAGGCCGAGTAGACGAGCGAATAGAGAGTAGCGAATAGCGAGCAGCAAAAACTATTCGCTACTCGCTCTTTCGCTATTCGCTCACCCCTTCGGCGCCGGCGGCGTGCGCGAGATGATCCCCTTGCGCATGGCGTCCGGCCGATCCTTCTTCGGCACCAGGCCGGTTTCCGAGGCCGTGTAGCGGCGCGCCGATTCGATGAGATCGTCCACATCGGCGACCTTGTCGAAATCGCCCAGCACATAAGTCCACTTGCCCCGCGCGGCCATGGCCACTGTGCAGGGGCGCGAGCACACGCCGAGACATTCCACCGGCTCCGCCGCGACGATCGCCCGATCCTCCGCCGTCAGCCGCGCGCCGAAGGCCTCGAGCAGCGCATGGCCGGGACGGACCTCTGGATCATCCTTGGCGCGGCAGACGGTGCACACATAGACAGTCGTCGTTTCCGGCTCGCTCACCTGACCTCCTTCGCCGCTCACTTCGGCGGCTCATATTTGCACTGCGCCCCGCCGCCGGCCTTTTGCGCGACCTCGTCGGGCTCGACCGCGCAGTCGAGAGCGGAGGCTGCAGCATAAATCGTTCCGGCCGCGCCGTCCGGCGGCACGCCCACCTCGAGCAGCGTCGCGAATATCTCATGCGCCTGGCGGCCGACGAACTGGACCTTCTTCTGGCCGAAGGTCAGCTCGCATGCATGCTGCGTGATGTCCACATTGCTGGCGCGGCAGCTGATCGAATCGACGGCCACCTCTATCGTCTGGCCCTTGGGAAAAGCGATTTTCGCATGCCCGTCGGCGAGCTTGGCGAGCGCCGCCTTCGCGGCCGGCTTCACCGCCGGCGAACGCGCGCCGACGAGCGCGGCGAGCGACAAGGCGCCGGCGCCGTCCGTCGTGGAGCCGGCGAAAGCGGCGCCCTCGGCCGCGAGAATGAAAAAAGCGGTCGCGAAAATCCGTCTCATGCGCAATCCCTTCCGAGCGTCGCGCATCGCGCGCGAGGGGCGCAGGATCGCGGCATGCGCGGCCGAAATCAAGGCGCCCTGGCGGCGAAGCTCAGGCGAGCGCGCCGCGGCTCTCGATCAGATCGCGCCGCTCGGAGGGCAGAGGGGGCTCGCGCTCGCCGCCGCAACACTCATTGGAGAGGCGCGCGACATTCTCGATGGTGACGTCGCGCGTCTCGGTGCGCACGCCGATCTCGCGCAGCTTGGCGAAGGCGCGCGACAATGTCTCCTGCTTGACGCCGAGCCGCGCGGCGATGAGCCGCTTGTCATAGGGCAAGCGCAGGCTGCAGCTTTCGACATTCGGCGGACACAGCGTCAGCAGGAAACGCGCGAGCCGCTGCTCGGCGGTCTGGCCCTTGAGCGATTCGATCTCGCCGATGAGCCCGCACAGCTTGCGCGCGGTCTCCTCGATCACCGCCGATGCGAGGGACGGAGATTCGCGCAGCATGTAGCGAAATCGCGGCGCGGAGAGCTTCATGAGCTGCGCCGTCCCCACCGCTTCCGCGCCGACGCGGTAGCTCTCGCCGTCCGGGCTCAACGCCTCATAGAGGCTCTCGCCGATATTGCAGATATTGATGAGAGTCTCGTCGCCGCAAGATGCGGTGCGCGTCAGCTTCACGAATCCATCGAGCACGATGGCCACATGCAGCGCGCGATCGCCTTGACGAAAAATCGTCTGCCCGTCTTCGAACTGTTCTAATTTCGCGTCGCGGGTGAGCCGCTGCATCGACTGCGCATCGACAGTCGCGAACATCGGCACGCCTCGAAGAGACGGCGGCTCCAGCATCAGCGCGCTCCCGCGGTCGCCGACTTTATTTGCGCAAATCGGCGCGTTCGTCGGTCATTGCGGGCAATCTACCGCGAAGCTTCCCCCTGGGAAAGCGCTCGCTCTCGGACAGGAGGTCGCACGAAGCGCGCGCCCCAATGCCGCGCGCGCGTGTAAAAAGCCGCGATCCGCCTTTGATTTCTGGCCTTTTCGCTATTCGCGCAGCGCTGCATGAAAATGAGAGAGCTCGGCGTCTGCGCAATATTGCGCAGACGCCGAGCTCCGCGAGATTCAATCGCCTAAGTATTTTTCGCAGCTAATCATGATATTTTTTTCGGCGCATCGCGCTCGAGCAGGAAGATCGCCTGCGCGCCGAAGAGATTCCACACCCACCAGGGCGCGTTCACGCGGATGGGCGCGCCGGCGTGATCCAGCGCCACGCCGCGCTCGATATGCGCGCCGAGCGCTTCGACGAGATCGACGAAATCCCTGATCGTGCAAAGATGTATGTTGGGCGTGTCGTACCAGGCGTGCGCCAGAGTCGTGGTCTGCGGCATGCGCCCCTTGGCGAGCAGCGACAGCCGCACTTTCCAATGGCCGAAATTGGGGAAGGACACGATCGCGCGCCGGCCGATGCGCAGCATGTCGACCAGCACCTGACGCGGATGATGCGTCGCCTGCAGCGTCTGCGAGAGAATCACATAATCGAATCCGTCGGTCGGATAGTCGCGCAGATCGGTGTCGGCGTCGCCTTGAATCACCGACAAGCCTTTGGCCACGCAGTCATTGACGCCGCGCTGCGACAATTCCACGCCGCGTCCGTCCACCTGCTTGGTGTCGGCCAGCAATTGCAGCAGCGCGCCGTCGCCGCAGCCGACATCGAGCACGCGGCTGCCCGGCGCGACCATCGCCGCGACGGCGGCGAGATCGAGACGAACGGGGCGCTGCTGCGCGCTCTGCGGAAAGATGGGAGCGTTCATCGGCTAGGCCTCCTCGGCCCGCGGCAGGCCGCGCGCAGCGGCGGCCGCCTCCAGAAATCCGCGCGTCGTCGCGATGAAATCCGGCTCATAGACGAGAAAAGCGTCATGGCCCTTGTCGCTGTCGATCTCGACGAAGGAGACCGAGGCGCCGCCGGCGTTGAGCGCATGCACGATGGCGCGCGAGGCGGAGGTCGGATAGAGCCAATCGGTATTGAAGGAGACGACGCAAAAGCGCGTCTTCGTGCCCTTGAACGCCTGCGCCAACGAGCCGCCGTAATCGGCCGCGAGATCGAAATAATCACAGGCGCGCGTGACATAGAGATAGGAATTGGCGTCGAAGCGATCGACGAAGGCCATGCCCTGGTGACGCAGATAATTCTCGATCTGAAAATCCGCGTCGAAGGAGAAGGTGGGCGCCGCGCGATCCTGCAGCTTGCGGCCGAACTTGCGTTGCAGCGCCGGCTCCGAGAGATAGGTGATATGCGCGGCCATGCGCGCCACGGCGAGGCCCTTCTCCGGCCGCACGCCCTGCTCGAGATAGCGCCCGCCGCGCCAATCGGGATCGGCCATCACCGCCTGCCGGCCGACCTCGTGAAAGGCGATGTTCTGCGAGGAATGCTTGGGCGCCGTCGCGATCGGCATGGCGGAGAAGACGCGCTCTGGATAGCTCGCCGCCCATTGCAGAACCTGCATGCCGCCCATGGAGCCGCCGGCGACGCAGAAGAGCTGGTCTATCCCGAGATGATCGATCAGCATCGCCTGGGCGCGCACCATGTCGCGAATGGTGACGACCGGAAAATCGAGCCCATAGGGCCGGCCCGTCGTGGGATCGATCGAGGATGGGCCGGAAGTGCCGAGGCAGCCGCCGACGACATTGGAGCTGACGATGAAATAGCGCTCGGTGTCGAAGGGCTTGCCGGGGCCGACCATGACATCCCACCAGCCGGGCTTGCCGGTCAGCGGATGCACATTGGCGGCGTGCTGGTCGCCGGTCAGCGCATGGCACAGCAGAATGGCGTTGGAACGCTCGGCGTTCAACTCGCCATAGGTCTGGTAGGCGATCGTCAAAGGCGCGACGCAGCCCCCCCCGTCGGTGAGGAGCGGCTGGTCCGGCGGGAACTCGACGATGCGCCCATTGAGCGGGTCCGAAGAGGACAACGTCTCTATGGCTGGAAGCGCATTGGCCAAATTCTTCTCTCCTGTTCGATATGCCGAACAATTTGTTCGGCAACATCGGCGGCCGAGAGGAGAGTGTCAAGACCTCGAGCGTTCAGGGCGCATGTCCGCGGCCTCTCATCGCGCCGCGGGCTTGGGCGGGCCGGCGAAGGCCTGGGGCGGCAGGCCGGGATCGAAATGGACCGCGGCGGCCCGGGTCTCCACCGGCTTGGTCTCTACCGATTTGGCCGGCTCGCTATAGCGGCGAACCTCGGTCGTCGTCTCCTCATGGCGATGGAGAGGCCTGACCTTCGCCTTATGGACCAGCGGCCGCTTGGCCGGGGCGGCGATGCTCGCCACCGTCGCCGGGGCCGCGGGCCGCTCGCCGGCGGCGGGCGAAGGCGCGGGCGTATCGACGCCGCTGCGGGCGGCCTCGACGACGCGCTCCACATTGGCGGCCTCGGTGGCGCGCAGCCGTGAGAACCAATCGGCGAATTGCTGCTCGGTGACGCCCTTGCGGCAGAGGCGCATGCGGATCGAGGCGGGAATCTCGTCGCCGCGAACGATGGTCGTCGCGGCGGCGTCCGGCCGGGCGACGGCGCGCAGATCATCGACCCATTGCCAGGCGAAGGCGCAGCGCGTTCCCTCCGACCCCGGCCCCACGGCGAGGCCGAAGGGTCCGAGCTCATTGCGCAGCGGCTTGGCGATTATGCGCATGCGCGTCGTCGGAAAGCGCAGCGACAGCTCCTGACGCACGCCGACCTCGGTGGGCTTGCCCATGGGGATCTCGCCCTCGTGGCCGCTCCCGGCGGCGGCCGCGCGAATGTCGACGGTCAGCTCGTTCCAGCCCTTGCCCATAAGGGCGCGGTCCAGCGCGACGCTCTGGCGCCAGCCATTGGCGTAGCGGCGCTCCTCGAGGCCGCCGCGCACGCGCGCTTCCACCGGCAGCGCCAGAATGGAGGCGGCGCCGCTGCGCGCCTCGACGCCCTGCGCCGGCGGCGGCGCCGCTGTGGCGCCGGTCGGCGTCGGATCGACGGCGAGAATGCCGCGCGTCGGGGAGCAGGCGGAAAGGCCGAGCGCGAGCAACAGCAGCGGCGGCGAATGTCTCGAGAAACGGCTCATGACGAAACTCCGAAAAAGAAATTCAGCGGGACTGGCTCTGCTTGGACGACGGCAATGAAAGCACCGCGGCGAGATCGGGCGGCGGCGGCGCGGCGCCGTAGCGATTGCGCGGCGCCATGGCGGTGGCGACATGCTCGGCGGCGCTGGCCGTGAGCTGCGTGGCGGCGTCGGCCTTCTGCTGGCCGATCCAGGCCGGATCGGCCTCCTGATTGGCCCATTGCGTGCCGGCCGGAGCGACCTGCTCGGAGGCCGGCGGCCAGCTCGCCAGATCGACGGCGTTCCAGCCGGGCGAGAGGATGAAGCCGTAGCGCTCCGAGGGCATGGGTCCGACGCCGGGCACGCGCCGCGCCACCAGCGGCGCCTTGCCGGCGAGCGGCTCCGTCCGCAGGCCGACCGGAACGGCGGCGGCCGCGACCGGCGCCGGCTGGGCGGAGGACGAGCGCGCGGCGACCAGCGGCAGCGGCGCGAAGCGCAGCGGATTTTCCGCCGTCACCGCCAGAGGGAATTTGCCGCGCGCGGCTTTCAGCACGCGCTCGCGCTGCTGCTCCTGCGCCGCCACCTTGGCGGCGTCCGGCGTCGTCGCCTCCTTCTTCTCGGCCTCGACGCGCAGGCGGTCGCGCTCGGCGGCGAGCGCCGGCCCGGCCGGCCCCGGCACCACATAGCCGGCCATTTTCACCGCCGGCCCATGCGCCTTGGCGGCGACGCGCGAGTCGCAGGGGAAGGGCGGATGATAATAATCATCCGGGAACAGCAGCTCGACGAGCTTGGGGAACAGACCGTCATAGCGGTTGATGAGCTCCAGCGCCTCCTGGTCCTTGCGCAGGCGCTTCAGCGTCAGCACATAGCCGTAGAGCGTCGCCTCCTTCGGGAACCAGGCGACCGCGCGCTCGAACCAGAAACGCGCGACATCGAACTGGCAGGAATTATAGGCGTACCAGCCGAGCCCCTGCGCGCCTTCGCCGGAGGCCGATTCGATCGTCACCGCCGCATAGCGGGCGAGACGCGCCGGCTCGACATAGGGCGGCGTCTCCTGGGTGAGATCGCGCTCCAGCAGATCGAGAAAGAGAATGCCATTGTTCACCAGCGGCGCGCGCCAGGCGTAGGAGACCTCCTCCGCCTCGCGGCGCAGATCGAGCGCGCGCAGCGTATGGGCGAGCCCATGCGCGATCATCGCGTCGCCGCCATTCTCGATCGCCGCCTTGAAGGATTCGAGCGCGTTACGAAAATCGCGGCGCTTGTATCGCAGCCAGGCGACGAGGCCGAGCTGCTGCGGCTCGCGCGTGAATTTGGCGAAATTCTCGAAGCGCTGCAGCTCGTCGGCGGAGATATCGTCCTTGCGCTCGTCGCGCAGCACGGCGACGATGCGCGCGCGAGTGATGTCGATCGCCACTTCGGCGAATTCGTCTTCCGACCCTTTCGAGCTCTTGCGCGCCTCGATCAGCAGCGTCTCGACATCGCTCATGCGCAGCGTGGCCATCGCCTTCTGCATGGTGGCGAGGCGAATGTGCTTGTCCTCATTGGAGGCGAAGATCGCCTTATAGACCTCGACCGCCTCATTGATCTGCCCGGTGCGCGCAAAGGCCTCGGCGATCGTCCATTGCGCCTCCACATCGGCGTTGGCGATGAAGAAGCGGCCGTCGCGCGCGAAGGAGGCGATGTCGAGCCAGCGCCCCTCGCGCCAGAAGGCGAAGATCTGATTGCGCTGCTCCTTCTGTTTGAGCTTCTGCATCAGATCGTCGGACGGACGCCAGCCGGGCATGTCCTTGCGGCGCGCGGCGATGTTCTCGCGCAATTCGTCGAGCCTGTCGCTCGAGAACAGCTCCCACAATCCCGCCTCGTCGACATCGCCGCGACGCGGGCCGTAGAGATCGGCCGGCGGCTCGAAATTGGGATAAAGCCGCCGCAGCCGCGAGAATTCGGCGCGCACGCGCGCGCGCTGATCCAGCGAGGCGTAATAGCGCAGCGCGAGATCATCGGGCTTTTCGGGCGCCGCGGCGGCGGGCGCCGGCGCGACGAGAATGGATTGAGGCGCGGCGCCTTGGGCGTGCGCGCGCGGAGCCGCCGCAAAGGAAACGGCGCAGGCCGCGAGGAGAAGGGCTCTCAATTGGCGAGACACGACGAATACCTCATTTGCGCGGCGAGCAGCGCCAGCAGATGCAGAGTGGCGGGGTAATAATCTTCATTGGCTTTGGGCGCGGCGAAATCGGCGGGCAGCTTGGCGCCGTCGACGACGCAGGCGACGAGCGCGGCGATCGACGCTATGCCGCTGCCGCCGAACTGGCCGACCTCCTTGCCGGACGCGACATCGACGATCGGCGGCGCCTCCTTGGCGCGCTGCGCCCAGGCGAGGAAGGGCGCGTAATGCGCGCGCTCGCCGACGCCGGCCCAGGCGAGATAGAGCGGAATGCGCACGGCGTTATAGGCGAACTCCGGCGCGAAGCCTTCGGCCGGCCGCGCGCGCCAGCCCTCGAGCGCGATCCAATCGGCGGGCAGAGCCTGCGGCGTCGGCCGCGCCGCTTCCAAAAGATCGAGACCTGTCTGCGTGAGGCCGGCCCAATCGACTTCCGGCGCGACGCTGTCGAGCCGCGCCAGGGCCGGGAAGACATAATAGGAGAGATTGACCACCGGCCCGTCGGAACGATCCGAGGCGTTGAAGCCCGCGACCGCCGGCAGCAGCAGCGCGCCCATCTTGGTCTTGAACAAGACCGCCTTGCGCGAAAGCTCGACGGCGATGCGCCGCGACGCCATGCGAAACGGCAGATCGTCCCAATATTCCGCCGCCTCCGCCAGCGCCCAGGCGATGAGGAGATCGCCGTCCGAGGCGTTGTTCATGTCGCCGACGGCGGGACGGCGCTGCGGATCGAAGCGCCAGGCGACCAGCTCGTCATTGCGCACCATGAGATTGGCGCGCGTCCAGCCCCACAGGCGATCGAATGTGGCGCGGTCATTGGCGGCGACGGCGAGCAGCATGGCGTAGCCCTGCCCCTCGCTGTGGCTCACCTGGTCGTTGGCCGTGTCGATGACGCGGCCCTGCTCGGCGATGAAGCGCTTCTTATAGGCGCTCCACGCCTCCGGCGCGCGCAGCGCGCCGCCGAGCTTGATCTTATGCGCATCGAGCGACAGCGGAACGCCGATGATCGCGGCGATCTCCGCTATGGGCTCGGCGCGCGCCGGCGCCGGCGCCAGAGCGACGGCGAGGCCGAGGACCGCGAGAACGGGCGCGGCGAGAGACGCAATTCTCATCTCGAGCTCCTTCCGATATTGCGCGTCAGCCACAGAGTGGAAGCGGCGAAGAGCGCGGCGATGAGAATGGAGAGGCCGACATAGACGCCGGGATGCAGCGACATCCATCCGGCGGCGATGAGCCTCAGATTGCCGAAGGAGAGCGGCCGCGTGACGATGAAGCGCGCGCTCTCCGCCGGAGTCGCCACCATTTTCGCGTCCTTCATGTCCAGCATGGCGAGCTGGCCCTGCACGCGGCGCGACACGCGCGGATCGACGAGACAGGCGGAGGCTTCCGCCAGAGTCGCGGCGTTGGGCGCTGTGACCACGGTCCAGACATCCTTGGCCGTGTCGCCGAGAATGGATTGGCTCATCGCCAGCGAGGCCTGCTGCGTGGCGACATGATCGGCCGCCTCCGCCTCGAAGCCCGCGCGCAGCCATTGCGCCGCGTCGGCGACGCGCGCCGCGCTCCACACGCCGGCGACGCGCAAACGCTCCACGACGCCATAGCCCCAGCGGCCCTCGCGGCGCAGATCGTCGCGCCAGGCCTCCAGCAGATCCTGCTCGCCCTCGCCGCGCTCCATGCTTTTTCGCACAGAGCCGACGGGCGCGAAATCGACGCGCTCCGGCTCGCCGCCGGGCGTCGGCGCCGCGGCCGCGCCGCCCGCCTGCGCGGTGATGGTCTTGTCGAGCATGTTGCGCGGCGCATAGCAGGCCATGGGAAAATTGCGCTGCAGGACGAAGCGATTGCGCGCGGCGATCTCGAGCGGCGAGAGCCGCTTCTCCGACGCCTTGCGACGATCGGCGGTCAGATTCGGCCCCCAGGCCTCGCGCAGAGTGTCCGCGGGCATGTCGAGACGTTGCAGCAGAGCGGCGTCGAAGGAGTCGAGCGGCGCCACGGCGAGCGTCGGCCCCTGCCCTTCGCCGGGCGGCGCATCGACGATCTCGAAATCGATCGGCCGTCCGGCGGCGACGGCGAAATGCGCGACGATCGTCGCCGCCGCGCCCACCGCATCCGTGTCGAGCGACGGCATATAGAGCTTGGGCCGCCCCTTGGCGCCGGCATAAGGAAAGCCGCCGGTCGCCGTCACCGCGAGATCGGGCATTCGCGCGATGCGCGCGATCGGCGGCAGCTCGATCTCCGTCTCGTCGAGGAAGAGGAATCGCTTGGCCGCGCGCATCGACGCGAGCGGATCGCAATCGGCGTCCTGACGCGTCGGCACATGCGCCTCGATCTCGATGCGATTGAGGCCGGGCTTGAGAAAACCGAGCGGCAACGGCAGCGGATTGTCGCGGAAGACATCGCCCGCGGCCTTCAGAAGATTGAGGCTCACCGCCGTGCGCTCGTCGACCTTGACGACGATCTGCGCATTGGAGTCGAGCCCCGCCGCATAGCCGCCGGCGAGACGCAGCAGCGCATTGCCGTAATCGGCCGCATAGAAATCCGGCGGCATGACGATGTTGAAGGCGGCGCGATAGAGATGGCCGGTGAACTCCTCGCTGGCGACGCCGAGATCGCGCAGCTTCACCTTGCGTCCGCCGTCGAGCCGATAGCCGGGAAATGCGGCCGATGCGCGCAAGCCTTGCGGCGAGCCCTTGGGCGCGGGCAAGACAGAGAGACGGCGGATCGCCTCATCCACTTGCGCGGAAGTCGCGCCGGTCACGACGATGCTGGCTCTGCGGCCGGGCGCCGCCGGCAGCACGAAGGCGCGCGGCTCGTCTATGGGGCCGACGCGCGAGAGATCGATGCGGCCGACCAGCTCCGACGCAGGACCGACGAAGAGATTGACGCCGTAACGTCCGCTCGCCGCAGGACCGGCGTCGACGACCGGCTGCTCGAAACGGCCGGCGAGCGAGATCGCTTGCGCTGCGCGCAGCATGCGCTCGATCTCGAAAGATTTGGCGTTGACGCCGAGCACGGCGCGGATCGGCAGCGCGCCTTGCTCATCCGGCGGCAGCGCGCCGAGATCGGAAATGCTGGTGACGCCGGCGTCGTCCTCCGGCAGCACCAGGCCAGTCTCGGTCGGATCGATCTGCGTCCATAATTCGTAAGTGGCCTCGAGCGAGCAATCGACGCGATGACGCTGGCTCGTCGCGATGCGCACGGAGTTGAAGCCCGGCCGCATCACGCCCGGCGGAATGTCGAAGACGATGGTCTCCACCTCCTGCACCGCGCGAATCTGCGTGTCGCCGATCGTCTGATCGTTGATGGTCAGAGTGAGCGCGGAGGCCTCCGGCATCACCGAAACGGCGGCGAGATAGCCGATGCGAAATTGCAGACGGCGCGACGCCTGCGCCTCGGTGACATAGATCGGCCACTCTGAAGAGCCGATCTCGCCGGCGAGGCGATAGCCCTGAATATTATTGGTGAGATGCCGCAGCATGGCGCCGGCGACGGCGGGCCGAGACGCGACCGGCGCGACGGCCGCGGGTTGCGGCGCCGGCGAAGGCGCGATCGACGGCGCGGGCGTCGACGCGGCGGGCGGCTCCACGGCGGCGATGCGGGCAGTCTCGCGCGCGGCGAAGCGCGCGGGGATGATCGGCTGGAGGCCGGAAATCGCCGGCCTCGGCCTGTCGACTTTCAGATGAAACAGCTGCTCTTGCGGCGCTGTCGTGAAGATCGCCTGGGCGCCGACCGCGATCGGCGTCAACGCCGTCGTGGTCGCGAGCAGAAGGGCGAGGACTCGGAACTGCATCTTGGCACTCTTTTTTTGCGAGAATGTTTTGTGAGGAAAGGATCAGACGTTCTCGTTCTTCGAAGACGGCGCGCGCTCCGCCGCTCGCGGGGCTTTCGCTTCCGTTGGCGGACGCAGGCGCGGCGGACGCCGGCCGAGGAGGTTGGAGAGATCGGCGAAGGGCGGCGGCTCGCGCAACGCGGCCTCGCTGGCGCGGGGGCGCAGATAGGCGAAGGCGCGCAGCGGCTCGATCACGCCCCACCAGAGAAACTGCACCGTGCCGGCGATAATGCCCTTGTGCTTGCGGCGCGCGGACTGGAAGCGCTCGAGCGCGGTCGCGTCGCCATACATCAGATCGGCGAGCGCGAGATGATCCTGCGGCTGCGACAGCGCGAAGGCGATGTGACGGCGTCCATCCGGCGCAACGCCGACGATGCGCGCGGAAAAGCTCGGACGGCGCGCGGCGTCGGCGATGGAGTCGATATAGAGGCGCCCTTCCGTCTCCTTCGCCGCGGCGAGCGCCTTGGCGTCGGAATCGGTGGCGGCGCGCAAGCGGCAGCCGCCGGCGGAGACCTCCTCTATGGCGACGCGAACATGCTCCTCGCCGAGCGCGAGCGCGCCGCGCCGCTCCACCAGAAGATGCGGATGCGTCTCGCGGCGACGGCGTTCCGCCACCGCGCCGAGCGCGACGCCGGCGGTGACGAGATTGAACATGTTCCACAGGCCGACGAAGAACATCAGCTGACGCACGCCGGGCTCCGCGACGCAGCGATAGACGGCGACGCCGGCGCCGAGCGCGAGCAGCCCATAGATGGCGAAGAAGGGCCAGGCGAGCTCGCTGAGACGATCCTGCGTCGGCGCGGCGCCTTTGGCGGTCACGTTGAAGGAAGGGCTGCGCGGCCGCAGAAAGACCGAGACGATGGCCTTGGACAGAAACACGCCCTGGCAATATTCATACAGCTCCGACACCCAGGGCCAGCGCACCTTGCCGAAGAGATAATTCTGCAGCATGGCGTTCACGACGACATAGGTCGCGGTATAGGCGATCGCCTCTTCTATGTTGGAGACGAAGATCTTCACATCGAAGAGAATGAAGGCGAGCGGCGCCAGCATGAAGACGAGGCGCGGGAAAGGAAAGAACCAGAAGCTCATGCTCGACAGATAGCCGAGCCGCTGCAACGGCTCGAGGCCGCGCTTCAGCAGCGGATTGCGCAGCAGGAAGATTTGCAGCATGCCCTTGCACCAGCGCACGCGCTGGCCGATGAAGGAGGCGAAAGTGTCGGGCTGCAAGCCGGCGACGAGCGGCTTGTCGACATAGACGCTGGTCCAGCCGCGCGCATGCAGCTCCAGCGCGGTCTCGCAATCTTCCGTGACGGAGACGCCGGAGAAGCCGCCGGCCTCGTCCAGCGCGGCGCGCCGCAGCAGCGCCGCAGAGCCGCAGAAGAAAGCCGCATTCCATTTGTCCAATCCGCGCTGCGTGACGCCATAGAACATCTCGTTCTCGGACGGCATGCGGCGGAAGGTGCGCAGATTCTGCTCGATCGGATCAGGATTGAGGAAGACATGCGGCGTCTGCACGAGGAAGAGCCGATCATCCTCGAAGAAATAGCCGATCGTCTCGCGCAGGAAGGAGCGGAACGGCGCATGATCGGCGTCGAGCACGACGACGATGTCGCCATCGACATGCTCCAGCGCCGCGTTGAGATTGCCGGCCTTGGCGTGCTCATTGCGCTCGCGGGTCAGATAATAGCAGCCGAGCGCGGCGCAGAGCTCCTGCAGAGCGGCGCGGCGGGCGCGGGCGCGCTCCGCGATCGCGGGATCGGGATGCGCGCATTTTTGATCCGTGCCGCCATCGTCGAGCAGATACACATTCAGACGATCGACCGGATAATCCATGGATTTCGCCGCAGCGAGCGTCGTCGCGAGAATGGAGAGGTCCTCGTCATAGCTCGGCGTCAGCACATCGACGATCGGCAGAGCGTCATCCTCTATCTGCGGCGCCGGCTCGCGCTTCAGCGGCTCGGCGTTGACGACGAGGGTGAGAAGCAGCATCGCGACGCAATAGAGCTCGGCGGCGAGCAATATGGAGCCGCAGGTGAGTCCGACCGGATCGGACAGCGGCGGCAGAGTGGAGGTGATGCGCCAATAGACATAACGCAGCACCACGAAGAGCGCGAGCGCGATGAACAGCTGGCGCGCTTCCGCGCCGCGCGAGAACTTCCACAAAAGGGCGAGGAGGAAGATGACCGAAACGCTGGTCGCCAGCTGCGCCTGCACGCTCACCGGCTGTGTGGCGAGAGCGACGGCGACGCCGCCGAGAAGGAGAAAGGAGAGAAAACGCAAGAGAGACATGGCGACGCCCATGAGCAAAGACGAACAACGAAACGGCGACGGGGAGAAAAATCTGCGGCGGTAGACTTAGAAAGCGATATGCGTGTCGAGAATTCCATAGGCGCCGCTGCCGCGCACGCGATCCCGCAGATAGCCGCTGGAGAGGCCGATCTGCAGCGCGCCGAATTTCAGCCCGGTGAGATGCGCGCCGGCGCGCCATTGCGAAAAATAATCATCGCCGAGCGCCAGCGCCTCCGGGCCGACATAGACATAATCGGCGAGCTCCACGCCGAACTTCAGCCGCGTGTAATAGGAATTATGCACGGTGGAATAATAGGCGATGAGCGCGATCATGGTGGAGTCGGTCGGCCGCGCGAAAGCCTCGACGCCGACCTTGGCGCCGGCGGAAACGCCGCGCACCTGATTGCCCGGATCGAAAGGCGACAGGCTGTGATTCATTACATCCGGGCCGACATAGAGAGCGACGCCGCCTTGATTGGTGACGACCTCATAGCCGACCATGAAGGACCCGTCCTCCAGCGTTCCATGCACGCGGCCATAGCCGGTGTTGCTCGGAATGAAAGCGGCGCCGACGGGGACATAGACGGGCAGATCGCTGGCGTCATAGGCGTATTTGCCGATGACGGTGGAAACGCGAATGCGCGGTCCGCTCTCCGCCAGCGAGCCGAAGGGCGCGATCTTGCCGATAGCGGCGCCGGCGATGGAACTGCGCGACGTGCCGTCGACGGAAAGATCGATGGAGACCGTCGGCTGAGGCGTTGCCGGAGGCGGCGGCGCCGACGCCTCCGGCGCAGGGACGCCCGTATACCAATCGGCGGCGCGCGCCGTCGACCAAATCGCCGCGAAGAACACCAGCGGCAAAGCTGTTCTCGAGAGCATCATGACTCTTCATTCCCAGGCCCGATCGGGCGACGCGCGCGGGAATGTCCGCGAACATTCGCGTCTCTCGATCAAGAGCGCCTGACATGGCGCCTTCCTTAAGAATGGAGGTTAATGGGACAATGTTTATTGAATGCTTTCGCGCTTCGCAAAGAAGCCGTTATGCCTAATGCGCGGTACTGCTCAGCTCACGCGCATTTGTCAGAGCGCCTCTATCGTGGCTGTGAGATGCGCGAGATCCTCGCTGCGCGAGAGACGATGATCGCCTTCCATCACCAAGGTCAGCACGACAGGATCGCAGGCGAGACATTCCATCAGCCGCAACGCGTGACGATAGGGCACATCCTCGTCGCGCATTCCCTGCATTATATGCACGGGCGCATTCACGCGAATGACATCCTCGAGCATGAGATGCGCGCGTCCTTCCTCGATGAGCCGACGCGTGATCGGAGTCGGCTCCGGCGAATAGGGCGACGGACGCATCCATGCGCCCTCCTCGAGAATCGCGCGACGAATAACGTCGTCGGCGTTCTTCCAGATGAGCTCCTCGGTGAAATCGACCGCGGGCGCGATGAGCACGAGAGCATGCGGACGACGGCCTTGCTCGACGAGTCGACGCGCCATCAGCAGAGCGAGCCAGCCGCCCATCGAGCTTCCGACGAGAATTTGCGGGCCGCGCGTCGAAGCCTCGAAGACCGCGAGGCTCTGCGCCAGCCAATCGCCGATCGTTCCATCCTCGAAACGGCCGCTCGATTCGCCATGGCCGGAATAATCGAAGCGGACGAAAGCGCGTCCCTCGCGCTCCGCCCAGGCGTCGAGATGCGTCGCCTTGGATCCCTGCATGTCGGATTTGAAGCCGCCCAGCAGCATCACGCCGGGACGCTCCGCCCCCGCGCCGCGCGCCGCGCGAATGCGCCGGGCGATGCGCCAGGGCTCCCGCCCGGCGAGGGAAAGATCGACGAAGCTCAGTCCCTCCTCGACGCCGTCCACAACCATCGTCTCCCCGCCGCGCGGGCGCGCCGACCCGCAAAATTAAAGGAATTTCATCGCTTGCTCAGTAACATGGTCCGATCCAGGGACCAAAGGGGCCATATTGCCGGCCCATTTCTGGGGCGAAGAGGGCCCCCGCCTCTCGACCAAGACGACGTTCTCGTTTACTGGGCAGGTTGGCTCCATGCTAGAGAATTTCCACGCTTTCCCCTCGACCAGCCGTCCTCTCGCCGGTCGCGCCGTTCTGCAGATCGTGCCGGCTCTCCAATCGGGCGGCGCCGAACGCACGACGATCGACATCGCCGAGGCGCTGCATATGGCCGGCGCGCGGTCGCTCGTCGCCTCGGAGGGCGGCCGCATGGTCAGCGAGCTGCAAGCCAAGGGCGGCGTATGGCTGCCGTTTCCGGCCGCGACGAAAAACCCGCTCGCCATGGCGCTGAACGCCTACCGTCTCGCCCGCATTCTGCGCGAGGAGAACGTCGATATCGTGCATGCGCGCTCGCGCGCCTGCGCCTGGGTCGCGCATCACGCCGCGCGGCGTGCCGGCGCGCGCTTCGTCACCACCTATCACAGCATCTATGGCGGCGCCTCCGCCATCAAGCAGCGCTATAATTCCATCATGGCGGCGGGCGATCTCGTCATCGCCAACTCGCGTTTCACCGCCTGTCATATCGCCGAGCTCTATCCGCAGGCGACGCAGCGCATCGTCGTCATCGCGCGCGGTCTCGATCTGCGCGCCTTCTCGCCTTTCGCCGTCGAGCCCGCCCGCGTGGAGCGCGTGCGCTCCTCCTGGGGCGTGGCGCGGCACGAGCGCGTCGTGCTGCTGCCGGCGCGGCTCTCCGCGCGCAAGGGCCATGGGACGCTGATCGAGGCGGCAAAGCTGCTCGTCGCCGAAGGTTTTGCCGATGTGCGCTTCATTCTGGCGGGAGACGCGCCGAACGCCGGCTTCCGCGCCGAGCTGGAGGCGCATATCGCGCGCGCCGGCCTCGTCGGAATCGTGCGCGCGACCGGCCATTGCGCCGATATGCCGGCAGCCTATCTCGCCGCCGCCGTCGCCGTCGCGCCCTCGACGACGCCGGAGGCCTTCGGCCGCGTCGCCATAGAGGCGCAGGCCATGGGCGCGCCGATCGTCGTCTCGGACATCGGCGCTGCGGTCGAAACCGTGCTCGCCCCGCCGCAAGTGGACGCGGCCGATTGCACCGGCTGGCGCGCGCCGCCGGGCGATTCCGCCGCGCTGGCCCGCGCGATTCGCGAGGCGCTGGAGCTGCGCCCCTCCGCCCGCGAGGGGCTGACGGCGCGCGCGCGGCTCCATGCGCAGACGCATTTTTCCGTGGAGCGCATGTGCGCCGCGACGCTGGACGCCTATGAGCGGCTGCTTGCGCCGCAATCTGCGGGCGCATGACGCGCGCGCGGAAGAAATGGTTCGACCTCACCCCTGCGAAGCGGATATTCTCCTTGCATAAAAGCTATCTAGCGATCGATCGCAGCGCGACAAAGGAGTTGGCGGATGGCATATGATCTCATCGTCATCGGCACGGGGCCGGGCGGCTATGTCTGCGCGATTCGCGCGGCGCAGCTCGGCCTCAAGACCGCCGTCGTCGAGAAGCGCGCGACCCATGGCGGCACTTGCGGCAATGTCGGCTGCATCCCCTCCAAGGCGCTGCTGCACGCCTCGCACATGTTCGAGGAGGCGGGCCACGGCCTTTCCGATCTCGGCGTGATCGTCGAGCCGCCGCGGCTCGATCTCGAGAAAATGATGAAGCACAAGGCCGATACGGTGGCGGCCAATGTCGGCGGCGTCGCCTTTCTGTTCAAGAAGAACAAGATCGATTCCTACCATGGCGCCGGCCGCATTCTCGGCGCCGGCCGCGTCGAGGTGACGGACGAGAACGGCGCGACGCAAATTCTCGAATCGCAATATATCGTCATAGCGACCGGCTCCGCCGTGGCGCCGCTGCGCGATGTCGACGGCAAGGAAATCGCCTTCGACGAGAAGACGATTCTCTCCTCCACCGGGGCGCTGGAGCTCGAATCGGTTCCGAAGCATCTCGTCGTCGTCGGCGCGGGCGTCATCGGCCTCGAGCTCGGCTCGGTCTGGCGGCGGCTCGGCGCGCAGGTGACGGTGATCGAATATCTCGACCGCATATTGCCGGGCGCCGACGCCGAGGTCGCGACCCGCTTCCAGAAGATTCTCGAGAAGCAGGGCTTCTCCTTCCATCTCGCCGCCAAGGTCACGAAAATCGACAAGACGCCGGAGGGCGTCTCCGTCTCCTACGCCTCCACCAAGGGCGGCGGCGGCACGCCGATCACCGCGGACGCCGTGCTGATCGCCACCGGGCGCATTCCCTATACGGCGGGCCTCGGCCTCGAGGAGACGGGCGTCGCCACCGAGCGCGGACGCGTCGTCATCGACGATCATTTCCGCACCAATGTGCCGGGCATTTTCGCGATCGGCGATGTGGTGCGCGGCGCCATGCTCGCCCATAAGGCGGAGGAGGAGGGCGTCGCCGTGGCGGAAATCCTCGCCGGCCAGGCGGGGCATGCGAATTACGGGGTCATTCCCTCTGTGGTCTATACGATGCCGGAGATCGCCTGGGTGGGCCTGACCGAGGAAGAGGCGAAATCGGCGGGGATCGCCTATAATGTCGGCAAATTCCCATTCTCCGCCAATGGCCGCGCGCGCGCCAATCGGCAGACGGAGGGATTCGTCAAAGTGCTGGCCGACGCCGCCACCGATCGCGTGATCGGCGTGCATATTCTCGGCTCGAACGCCGGCGAGCTGATCGCCGAAGGCGGCGTGCTGATGGAATTCTCCGGCGCGGCGGAAGATCTCGCCCGCACCTGCCACGCGCATCCGACGCTGTCGGAGGCGATAAAGGAAGCGGCGCTCGGCGTCGCCAAGCGCTCGATCCATTTGTGAAGGGCGGGGCCCCGGCGGACGCAGAACCAAGCCACGAGACACTGCGCCCGTCCTGGCCGGGCTTGTCCCGGCCATCCACGCCAAGCGGCCGAGAAACCGAAGGAAAGCGCCAGCCGTCGGCGGTATTTCATCCCCAGCGCGCGCCGCCGGAGTTTCGGCGACACGCCAAATTCTCGAGCCGCCTCGGCGCGCGCGGGCGCGGATGGCCGGGACAAGCCCGGCCAAGACGCCGTGGGGGTGAGAAGGATGCGCGCATTCGATAACTATCCAGACAGAGGTAAAAAACGCCTCATCCGGGATGAATGCGCTGCGATCGCTCACGACCACAGCGCGGAGCGTCAATGAAAACGGAACTCCTTGTCCACCAAGGAGATTTCCGCCGGGCGAATGAGCCCGCTATGCGCCACTTGCACCGAATGGAGCCGTCCGTCGAGGCTCCTCTGCCAAAAATCCAGAAACTTCCGCAATTGCGGAAATTCGGGCTGCAGATCGTAGTCCTGCCAGATGTAGGACTGCATGATCGCGGGATGATCGGGCAGACGGTAGAAAATATTGGCCGTGGTCAGCCCATAGCCTTCGAGCATTCGGCGAAATTCGCGCGACGCCATGAGACGCCTCCTCTTCGATCGCATGAGAACGATAGGTTCGACTGCGATCATCATGCAAGGCGAATGCCGAATAATCTTTTAAAAACAAATCGCTAGCAGCAGGAGCGGGCGAGTGCTGATGAAAGGGCGTCCGCGCTCCGAAAAATCGGGGAGCGCGGACGTCCTCGCGTGCGAAACTCACTGCGTGAGAGTGTCCGCGCCGGTTTTCGCGACTTGCGCGTCCTGCTGCGAGGTCGCGCCGGAAACGCCGATCGCGCCGATGATCTCGCCCTTGTAGACGAGCGGCACGCCGCCCTCGAGCGGGGTGACATTGGGCAGGCTCAGCAGAGCGACGCGGCCGCCGGCGACGGCGTCCTCGAGCGCCTTGGTCGGACGCTTGAACAGCGCCGAGGTGCGCGCCTTGCGCGTCGCCGTCTCGGAGGAGGAGGCCTGCGTGCCGTCGAGGCGCTGCAGATAGAGGAGATTGCCGCCGTCGTCGACGATGGCGATCACCACATTCCAGCCGTTCTTGACGGCTTCCGCCTCGGCGGCGGCGGCGGCCTTCTTGGCGCCGTCCAAAGTGAGGGAGAATTTCTGCTTCACGCCCTTATTGTCGCCCTCCGCCGCAGAGGCGCCGGAAAGAGTGAGGAAGAGAGCGCCGAGAGCGGCGGCGGCCGTGAGGAAGCGCATTTGTTGTCTCCAATATCTATAGAACTACTATAGTAGAATACGCCAAAAGGTTCTCGTCAAGGCGCGGACTGCGCCGAAAGCCGCCCGCGATCGCCGCGAAGTTGTGGCGCGGCCGGCGGAGAGCGCATATTTCTGTTCACGGCCCAACCCTTTGCGCATCGGCGCCACGAAGGAGCGGGACAGGACGAAACGCCCGGGAACAGGACGAAACGCCATGGAATCGATCGGCCGCCGCCTCACGCGCGCATTCTGGTTCAGCCTCGCCGTGCTGTTCCTCGTCGAGAGCTGGCTGTGGGACCATGTGAAGCTGTGGCTGCTGCGCCTCGCCGCCGCGCTGGGCGTGAAGGAGCTGGAGGCGCGGCTGCGCGGCTTCATCGCCGGCCTCACGCCCATTGCGACGCTGGCCGTCTTCGCCCTGCCGGCGATCACGATCCTGCCCTTGAAGCTGCTGGCGGTGGCGGCCATCGCCCATGGCCATGTGCTCACCGGGCTGGCGGTGATCCTCGCGGCCAAGACGCTGGCGCTGGGCGTCACCTCTTTCCTCTTCGACGCCAGCCGCGAGAAGCTGCTGCAGCTCGCCTGGTTCGCGCGCGTCTATGATCTGACGCTGCGCGTCAGCCGCTGGGCCCATGAGCGAGTGGAGCCGTTCAAGCAGAAGATTCGGGAGGCGAAGGATTATCTGAAGACGCAGATTTCCCGCGTTCTGGGCGAGGAGGGCCGCTCGCTGTTCTTGCGCAAGCTGGCCCTGCTGCGCGCCCGCGTCCGCCGCCGCGACGCGGCGTGACGGAAAGCTCGGCTCCGCCGCTCAGCGGCAGAGCGCATAGCCGAGACAGGCATCGGCCGAAGCCGCCTGTCCCGAGGTGACGATGATCCACACGCCATAGGCGAAAGCCATGACGAGCACCACTCCGAGCAGAGACAGTCTCGGCGTCTGACCCATTTTCCCCTCCACCGATCGCCGGCGCCCGTCCCCGTACGGGACGCCGTCAACCTGCCTGAGCCGGAAAATCGCGCGCGTGCGCGAGAGCACGATGCGAAAAACCAGCGGCTTCGCAAGGAAGGAAGGGCGGAGCCAGAAAAAGGCGAGACCTCGCCAGGATTCAAAATTTCAGCGAGGAAGCGCTTGACGAGATCGTTCGGAATGTAAGCGAAATCAATTCGATTTCGAATTGTCGCGGCCGCGGGGATGGGCCGAGCGCCAGGCGTCCAAAAGCCGGCTCTTGTCGACGGCGGCGTAGATCTGCGTCGTCGAGAGCGAGGCGTGGCCGAGCAGCTCCTGAATGCTGCGCAGATCGCCGCCGCGGCCGAGCAGATGCGTTGCGAAGGAATGGCGCAGCGCATGGGGCGTGGCGCTCGCCGGCAAGCCCAGCCCGCCGCGCATGCGCTCCACGACGAGCTGCAAGATTCGCGGCGAGAGCGGCCCGCCGCGCGCGCCGACGAAGAGCGGCCCGCCGGCGAGCTGATAGGGGCAGAGCGAGATATATTCCTCTATCGCGCGGCGGACCGGCTCTATGACCGGGACGACGCGCGTCTTGCCGCCCTTGCCGGCAATGGCGATGCGGTCGATGGCGCCGATGGGCGCGCGGTCGCACTCGATCGACAGCGCCTCGGAAATGCGCAAGCCGGCACCGTAGAGCAGCGCCAGAGCCGCGGCGTCGCGCGCGAGGACCCAAGGCTCGCGCGCCTCCCCGGCGCGGGTCTCGGCGCGGGTGAGATCGCGCGCATCGGCGACGCTCAGCGCCTTGGGCAGGCTGTGCGGCTTTTTGGGCGCGTGGACGGCGCCGAAGACATCGGTCTTGGCGAGGCCCTTTTTCTCGAGGAAGCGCATGAGCGAGCGCACCGCCGCCAGCGCCCGCAGCAGCGAGCGATTCTCCAGCCCCTCGGTCCGCCGCCGCGCCATGAAGGCGCGTATGTCGGCGGGAGCGAGCGCGCTCAAAATGGCGGCGTCGGCCGGCGCGCCCTTGTGCTCGGCGAGAAAGGCCAGAAAAAACCGCGCGTCCCGCGCATAGGCGTCGAGCGTATGGCGGGAGGCGCGCCTTTCCCCGGAGAGATGCTCCAGCCAGGCGAGCGCCGCCGCGACGATATCGGGCGCCGCCGGAAAGGCGGCGCCCGATCTTTTGGTTGCGGCTCTTGGGGAATCGCGCATGGGATAAGTGGTGGCGCGCGGCGATAAAGGAAGGGTAAAGCCCCGCCTCTTCGCGCTCAGCCCTGTTTCAGCTCGAGCCGAGCCTTCTCCAGCAATTCGTCGAGAGTGCGGCGAAGCTGATGGTCGGACTGCTCGACGCCCGCCGCCGCGAAATCCGCCTTCACTGAGGAAAACACCCGCTCATCGGCGTTGGCGGAGGCCTCGGCGACGACCAGAGCCTCGGCGTAGGCTTCCGCCTCCGGCCCTGATTTGCCCAGCTTTTCCGCCGCCCACAGGCCGAACAGCCTGTTGCGCCGCGCCTCCGCGCGGAACTGCAGCTCCTGATCGTGGACATAGCGTTTTTCGAAAGCCTCTTCCCGGTTGTCGAATATGCTCATGACGACCCTCGGATGTTTCTTTCAGATGCTTCCTCGGCCCGCGCTCGGACGGACACAGGAGGGGATGTAGGGGAATCGGCCCCGATTCCAATGATATTCGCGCAATTAGCGAAAAATTCAGTCAAGTTGTGTCCGCCCCTCGATTCGGCTAGTCTCTTCTGGCGGGTTGTAACCGCGGCTGGAACAGGATAGGACCCGGTTCGATCCGCGGCCATGCGAACGCCGCTTCGGACGGGACGCCGCTTTTTCTTGAGCTCAGCGCTCTGGACGAGACGAGCGTCGCGCTGGAGCCGAACCGAGGAGCCACGGGCCCGTAATGGATTTTCTCAAGCCCCGGTTGATCCCGATGAATCGCCGCCGCCGCATCTACGAAGGCAAGGCCAAGGTCCTCTATGAAGGCCCGGAGCCGGGCACCTTGATTCAGCACTTCAAGGACGACGCCACCGCTTTCAACGCCAAGAAGCACGAGGTCATCGACGGCAAGGGCGTCCTCAACAACCGCATCTCGGAATTCGTCTTCCAGCACCTCAACGACATCGGCGTGCCGACGCATTTCATCCGCCGGCTGAACATGCGCGAGCAGCTGATTCGCGAGGTGGAGATCGTTCCGCTCGAGATCGTGGTGCGCAATGTCGCCGCGGGCTCGCTGTCCAAGCGCCTCGGAATGGAGGAAGGCACGCAGCTGCCGCGCTCCATCATCGAGTTCTATTACAAGAACGACGCGCTCGACGATCCGATGGTCTCCGAGGAGCATATCACCGCCTTCGGCTGGGCGAGCCCGCAGGAGATCGACGACATCATGGCCTTGGCCATTCGCGTCAATGATTTCCTCTCCGGCCTCTTCCTCGGCGTCGGCATCCGCCTCGTCGACTTCAAGATGGAGTGCGGGCGGCTGTGGGAAGGCGACATGATGCGCATCGTCGTCGCCGACGAGATTTCCCCCGACTCCTGCCGCCTGTGGGACATCAAGTCCAACGACAAGCTGGACAAGGACCGCTTCCGCCGCGACATGGGCGGCCTCGTCGAGGCCTATACGGAAGTGGCGCGCCGTCTCGGCATTCTTCAAGAGAATGAGACGCCCCGCCCGAGCCAGCCCAAGCTGGTGCAGTAAGCAAGCTGGTGCAGTAAGGCGGAATAATCGAGCGCGCTTCCTTCTCCCCCGCGTGGGAGAAGGTGGCCCTCGCGTCAGCGAGGGTCGGATGAGGGCCCGAGCCGCTCGAGGCCCAACCGATATCCCGGAAAATCGTCAGGCGCCCTCATCCGACCCCGCTTCGCGGGGCCACCTTCTCCCGCGGGCGGGAGAAGGAGACGCGAGCTTTCCTAAATTCTCGATCTGTCCCGAGAGAGCCCGCCGCTCACTGAGCGGCGAGCTTGATCTCGGGATAGGTACAGCGCTCGCGGCTCTCCGCATCGATATGCAGATGCTGCGGCGCTTCGACGAAGGGAATGCCCAGCGTCTGCCACACATCCGCCACCGCCTCCACCAGAGCGACGATATGCTCCGGCGTGTGGCGGGGGGTCGGGGTGATGCGCAGACGCTCCGATCCGCGCGCGACGGTCGGATAGTTGATCGGCTGAATATAAATGTCGTGGCGCTCGAGCAGCATGTCGCTCGCGGCCTTGCACAGCTCGGCGTCGCGCACCATCACTGGCACGATATGCGAGCCATTCTCCAGCACCGGCAGGCCAGCGGCGGCCAGCGCATGCTTGGTGATGTGCGAGGCGCGCTGATGCGCGGCGCGCAGATCGGAACGCGCCTTCAGCAGCCGAACGGCGGCGGTCGCCGCGGCGGCCACGGCCGGCGGCAAGGCGGTGGTGAAGATAAAGGAGGCCGCATAGCTGCGAATGGCGTCGATGACGACGCGATCGCCGGCCACATAGCCGCCGAGCGTGCCGAAGCCCTTGGCCAGCGTGCCTTCGATGACGTCGATGCGATGCATCACGCCCTCGCGCTCGCAGATTCCGCCGCCGCGCGCGCCATACATGCCGACGGCGTGAACCTCGTCGATATAGGTCATCGCGCCATAACGCTCGGCCAGCGCGGCGATTTCGGCGACCGGGGCGATATTGCCGTTCATCGAGTAGAGGCTCTCGAAGACGATGAGCTTGGGCCGCGCGCCCGCCTCGATCAGCAGCTCCTCGAGATGGGCGAGATCATTGTGGCGGAAGATCTTGCGCTCGGCGCGCGAGCGCTTCACGCCCTCGATCATGGAATTATGGTTGGAGGCGTCGGAGAGGATGACGCAATCGGGCAGAAGATCGGCGATGGTCGAAATGGCCGCGAGATTGGAAATCCAGCCCGAGGTGAAGACCAGCGCGGCCTCCTTGCCGTGAAGGTCGGCGAGCTCGCTCTCCAGCTCCACGATCGCATGGCTGGTGCCGGAGATGTTGCGCGTGCCGCCGGAGCCGGCGCCGACGCGCGAAGCGGTCTCCACCATTGCGGCGATCACATCCGGGTGCTGCCCCATGCCGAGATAGTCATTGGAGCACCAGATCGTCACATCGCGAATCGAGCCGTCGTCGCGATGCCAGACCGCTTGCGGAAAGGTTTCCACACAGCGTTCGAGATGGGCGAAGACCCGGTATCGGCGTTCCTCCTGGAGACGAGTGACCGCCGTCTCGAAAAAGCGCCGATAGTCCATGTGACGACCCTTCATACCGCGATAGGAGGCCGATACTCTTGGCCCCGCGCGGGACGCCTACGCGATGGAACCGCGCTGCTCCCGCTTTGTGCGTTTTGCTACATAAACCATCCGAAGAGGCTTGGCGAGAGGCAGATCGTCGCGCCGAGACGAAGTCACGAAAAGGCCACGAATCCTTTTCTCTGCGCGAGCGTGAGCGTGAAAAATTTTCCCGTTTCGGCGCGCAATTTCATTTTGCGCCGCACAATGGTCGACGAACCATATCTCTATAGTGGGAGACGCGCCACCAGCAGCGCGCCGCGCGGCTCCGCGGATTCGAACGTCAGCCGTCCGCCGAGCGCTGCGACGCGCTCGGCCATGCCGCGCAGCCCTATGCCTTCGCGCGCGCCCTGCGCCACGCCGGCGCCGTCGTCGCGCACGGCGACGCGCAATTCCCTCTTGCCGCAGGCCTCTATGCGCTCCACCGTCACATCGACGCGCGTGGCGCTCGCATGGCGGAACACATTGGTGAGCCCCTCCTGCACGATGCGATAGGCGGTGAGGGCGATCGACTCGTCGAGCGGCTCCCCGGCGTCGTCGATATGGAGGCCGATCGCGACACCGGCGTCGAGATCGCGCCAGCCTTGGGCGAGCGCCTGCAGCGCGCCCTCGAGGCCCATCTCGTCCAGCGCCGCCGGCCGCAGCCGGCCGAGAATGCGGCGATTGACCTGCTGCAGCGCGCCGAGCTGCGCGTCAATATTCAGGCAATCTTCCCGGCGCGCGCCCTCGAGCTTGCGGGCCAGAGCGCCGAGCCCGGCGCGAATGCTGAACAGAAACGGGCCGATCTCGTCATGGAGGTCGCGCGCGATGTCGCGCCGCTCCTCGTCCTGCACATGAATGATGCGCTCGACCAAAGCGCGGTTTTCCGCGTCGAAACGCGCGAGCGTCTCCGCCAGCGCATCGACCCGGCCGGCGATGGCGACGAATTCCGGCGCATCGCCGGCGACCATGCGCACGTCGCGATCGCCATGCTCGATGCGCCGCAGCGCCTCGGCGAGAGTGGAGACCGGCGCGAGGGCGCGCGAGACGACCACCGACACCACGCCGAAGCCGGCGAGCGCCAGAGCCGCCGCGCCCAGGGCCAGCGCCCAGACTTCCTCCCAAATCTCGTCGATCTCGTCGCCCGGCTCGGCGACCAGCGCCAGCTCCCCGCGCAGCCGGCCGCGCCCGTCCAGAGCGATGCGCGTCTCGCTGGGCGACCCGGCGACCAGCGCCGCGAACCAGGCCGGCGCGCGCCGCTCCTCGACCGAAGCCCCCCGGGCCTCGCCGGAGCCGACCATGAAGATATGAATGTGCCGCAGCCGATCGACATCGGCGAGCCGGCCGCGCAGCGCGGCGAGCGGATCGTCACTCTCCTCGACGCTGGCCAGCGCCGTCGCCACGAACTCGCGCGCGAGGCGCGCCGTGCTGTCCGATTCGGCGCGCACGCGCGCGGCGGCGTGCAGCGTCAGCAGGCCGACGCCCAGGGCGAGGCCGACCGCGAGCGTCGCGCCGAGCAGCGCCAGCAGCCTGGCGCGCAACGACAATCCTTTCAGCATGGACCCCGCCTTTGCAAAGCGCGGCGACTTTACGTAAGGGTAGCCGCGGGTCAATCCTTGCCGGCGCTTCCGAGCGAAGCGTCCCGAAACGAGGCGTCGCGAGCGAAGAATGCGTGTCCTGATCGTCGACGATCATCCGATCATCGTCTCCGGCTGCGCTTCCATGCTCGCCGGCGAAGGCGACATAGAAGCCCGCGACGCCGGAGACGCGGAGACGGCGCTGACGCTCTTCGTCGAATGGCGGCCGGATGTTTCCGTCGTCGACATCAACCTCCCCGGCGCCTCCGGCTTCGAGCTGACGCGCCGCATGCTGCGCCACGACGAAGAGGCGCGCATCGTCATCTTTTCCATGAACGACGATCCGATCTTCGCCGCGCGCGCGATAGAGGCCGGCGCCCGCGGCTATGTGACGAAGAACGACGATCCGTTTCTGCTGCTGCGCGCGGTGCGCGAGGTGGCGGCGGGCGGCGTGTTCATGATGCCGCGGCTCGCCAATCGGCTGGCCTTCGACAAGACCGCGTCGCTCGCCAATCCTCTGGCGGAGCTGAGCTCGCGCGAGCTGGAGATTTTACGTCTGCTCGGCAAGGGCTCGAGCATGACCGAGATCGCCGACGCCGTGCATGTGTCCTACAAGACCATAGCCAACACATGCTCGCTGCTGAAGCGCAAGCTCGGCGCGCGCACGCCGATGGATCTCGTGCGCATAGCGATAGAGCAGCGCCTGGCGTGAAGGGGCGTTTCTCCCTTCTCCCGCTCGCGGGAGAAGGTGTCGCGCGAATGCGCGACGGATGAGGGCTCGAGGGCGCTTTCTTCCAAAACTTCCCGAAAGAAATGTCTAAAAATTCCCGCAGATAGATCGGCGCATCAGAACACGATGCGCCCTCATCCGACCCCGCTTCGCGGGGCCACCTTCTCCCGCGAGCGGGAGAAGGAGCGCGCACGACGATCGTGGGTCACACCAATTCTTTCGCCAATTTATTCTCGACGGCGATGCGGATGAGATCGGCGCGCGAGCGCGCGGCGAGCTTGCGCTTCAGCAAGGAGCAGCTGTTCGCCACCGTCTTGTAGGACACGCGCATGATATGCGCGATCTCCGCCATTCCCTTGCCTTCGGCCAGCAGGCGCAAAATCTCCAGCTCGCGGCCGCTCAGCCCCTCGAGCGGATTGGCGCCGTGCTTCTGATCGAAAAAGGCGAGCTTTTGCGCCACCTGATTGGAGAGATAGCGCTCGCCCGCGGCGACCATGCGCACCGCCTTGACGAATTGCGAAGGATCCTCGTTCTTGGCGAGATAGCCCTTGGCGCCATGCTCGATCGAGCGCGCGGCGAAGACGGGATCGTCATTCATGGTGAAGACGATCGCCTTCGTATCCGGCTTGCGCTTCAGCATGCGCCGCAGCAGCTCGAAGCCCGAGAGCCCCGGAAGATTTATGTCCAGCACAATGACGTCCGGCTGCGCCGAGGCATGCGCCTCCAGCGCGGCGTCGGCGTCGCGCGCCTCCAGCACTTCTATGTCGGATTGCCCGGACAACATGCCGCGGCATCCGGCAATCACCATGGGATGGTCGTCGACGATCAGCACGCGCATCGGGCATAGCCATTGTTCTAGAGAAGATTACTATGCGAATGCAAAAGCTTGTTTGTCAATCTTCGGCGCTCGCGCCGACGCGACGCCAAAGTGGGAGCGTTCCATGTCCTTGAAGGCGAGGCTCGGCTGGCTCATCGCCATCGTCCTCACGGCTATGCTCGCGGTCAATGTGGCGATCATGATCGGCCACGCCGGCCCGCGCGTGCGCGCCGAAGCGGAGAGCATAGAGCATTTGTCGCACGAGCTGGTCGAGACCGCGCTCGCCAGCGTGCAGGAGACCAAGGACCCCATCCCCTCGCTGCGCAGGCTGTTCGACAATCTGCGCAATCTGCGCCACATAGAGATAGAGATATTGCCCAATGACGATATCGCGCCGAGCTTCGACTCGAAATTGCGCAAGGAGATGCAGACCGGCGTGCCGGACTGGTTCGTGAGCCTGTTCGCGCCGACGCCCAAGATCGACATCATTCCCGCACGCATCGGCGACGTTCAATATGGCAATATCGCCATCATCTTCGATCCGGTGGACGAGCTCGCCGAAATATGGTCGGACCTGCTCTGGCTCGGCGCCATCAGCCTCGCCGTCACATTGCTGATGCTGGCGCTGGTGCTGACGCTGCTGAGCCGCACGCTCTCGCCATTCGATTCGCTGGGACGCGGCTTGGCGCGGCTCGAAGCGGGCGAGAAGGATGTGCGTCTCGATCTGCGCGGCGCCTCCGAATTCAGGAATATTTCCCAAAAGCTCAATTCGCTCGCCGCGACGCTCGATCGCGTGACGGAGGAGAATCATTCGCTCATCGATCGGCTGTTCGCCGTGCAGGATTCCGAGCGCCGCGACATCGCCCGCGATCTGCATGACGAAGCCGGCCCCTGTCTCTTCTCCATCCGCGCCGGCGCCGCGACGCTCGTCGCCGCCGCCTCGGGAAATTTTCCCGATCCCGAGCTGCTACGGCGCACCTGCGCGAATATAGACGCCGCCGGACAGGCGCTGCAGACCTTGCTGCGGCGCATGCTCGAGCGGCTGCGCCCGCCGGCGATGAGCGAGCTCGGCCTCGAGACCGCCTTGCGCGGGCTCTTCGCATCCTGGAGCGACAGCCGCGCCGATGTGCGGTTGTCGCTGCGCATCGCGCATGATCTCTCCTGCCTCGACGAGAAGATCGCGCTGACCGCCTATCGCGTGGTGCAGGAGGCGCTCACCAATATTTTCCGCCATTCTTCGGCCGCCAACGCCGAGGCGCGGCTCGAATTCGTCGAGGCTCCGCCCGAGCTCGCCGGCGCCGAGGCGCTGCGCGTTCTCGTCGAGGACGATGGCGTCGGCCTGCCGGAGGAGCGCAGATTCGGCCTCGGCCTCATCGGCATGAGCGAGCGCGTTCATACGCTCGGCGGCGTGATGCGCATGGAGCGTCGGCCGGAGGGCGGCACGCGGATAGAGGTGCTGCTGCCGCTGCCCGAGGTGGAGGAGGCCGAGGCGGAAGAGCGCGAGAGCGACGATCTGTAGCGGAGCCATACACGAAGGTACGCTTTGTGCGATCGGCCGGCTCCGACTATATTGGGAGAATCTCGCGATATTCGTCGGGAAAAGGAGGCAAGAATGACGACCAAATTTCACATTATCGCTCTCGGCGCTGGACTTTGCTTCGCATCGGCCATGGTTGCGCAACCGGTTTTCGCCGCGCCTTCGCCGATCAAGAGCTTCGACACGGATAATGACGGCACACTCGATCTCGCCGAGGTGAGCAAGGCGGCCGAGGCCGTCTTCGACAAGCTCGAGAAGGACAATGACGGCACCGTCGACCGCAAGGAGGTCGGCGCGCGCATCTCCAAGAAAGATTTTGTCGCCGCCGATCCCGACGATGACAAAACGCTCACGAAAGAGGAATATCTCGCCCTCGTCGCCAAGCTGTTCAAGGCGGCGGACAAGGACGACGAAGGCACGCTCGACGCCAAGGAGCTGAAGTCCAAGGCGGGCCAGGCGCTGCTGAAGCTGATTCGCTGAGCGAAAGAAGGAGCGGCCGACTAGCGTCATGATAAAGCGTTGCGTCATCGGGGCGTCGGTCGCCGCCTTTCTCGCCATAATTCCCGCCGCCGCCGAGCCGCTGCGGGTGAAGCTCGGCGTGCTGCGCCAGCAGCACTCCAGCGAAACATTGTCGATCCTCGACCTGCCGGCCGAGGACGACACTCTGGCCGGCGCGCTGATCGGCGTCGCCGACGACAACACCACAGGCCGCTTCACCGGCCAGAGCTATGAGGCCGTCGACGAGAAGCTCGCGCCCGGCGACGATGCGGTCGCCGCCGCGCAAAAGCTGCTCGACCAGGGCGCCGTGGCGATACTCGCCGATCTTTCCGCCGACGATCTTCTGCATGTCGCCGACGCGCTGAAATCACGCGACGCGCTCGTCCTCAATGTGAGCGCGGCCGACGACAGGCTGCGCGAGGAAGATTGCCGCGCCAATGTCATTCATGTCGCGCCGACGCGCTCCATGCTCACAGACGGGCTGGCGCAATATCTCGTCTGGAAGCAATGGCGCCGCTGGCTCGTCATCAAAGGCTCGCACCCGGAGGACGAGCTGCTCGCCGCCGCCTATCGCGCCAGCGCGAAGAAATTCGGCGCCAAGATCGTCGACGAGCGCGTCTATGTCGACACCGAGGGCGGGCGCCGCTCCGATTCCGGCAGCGTGCAGACGCAGCGGCTGATTCCGCCGCTGACGCAGGGCGCGAATTATGACGTGCTGATCGCCGCGGATGAGAGCGAGGTGTTCGGCAATTATCTGCCCTATCGCACTTTCGATCCGCGGCCGGTCGCCGGCGCGGCCGGGCTCGTTCCGACGAGCTGGGACGCCTCTCATGAGCAATGGGGCGCGGTGCAGCTGCAAAACCGCTTCCGCGCGCAGTTTCACCGCGGCATGAACGCGCGCGATCATCAGGCCTGGATCGCCGCGCGCATGATCGGCGAGGCCGTCACCCGCGCCGCCTCCGCCGATCCGAAGGCGCTGCGCGACTATCTTTTGGGTCCTGAATTCACCATTGCCGCCTTCAAAGGCGTGCGCCTGTCGCTGCGGCCCTGGAATCGTCAGCTGCGCCAGCCTATCCTGCTCGGCGACGGACGCATGATCGTCTCGGTGTCGCCGCAGGACGGCTTCCTGCATCAAACCTCCGAGCTCGACACATTGGGCGTCGACAAGCCCGAAACCAAATGCAGGCTGAAATGAAAACGAAGACGCTGACCAATAACCTTCGTGCGCGACTCCTTCTCCCGCTCGCGGGAGAAGGTGGCCCCACGAAGTGGGGTCGGATGAGGGTCCATTCGGGACAGCTCGGCGGCTCGCCCTCATCCGTCGCGCATTCGCGCGACGCCTTCTCCCTCGAGTGGGAGAAGGGGAGCGCGCTGGTTCGATCGCTCGCCCTTCTCGCAATCGTGAGCGCCTCTCCTGCGCAGGCCTTCACCGCCTATGTCAGCAATGAGAAAGGCAATAGCGTCACCATCATCGACACCGACAAGATGGAGGCGATCAAGACCATCAAGGTCGGGCGCAGACCGCGCGGCATAGAGATCTCCAAGGATAATTCCGAGGTCTATATCTGCGCCGGCGACGACGACACGATTCAGGTGCTCGACACCAAGACGCTCAAGATCACCGGCAATCTGCCCTCCGGCCCCGATCCCGAGCTGATGATATTGAGCCCGGACGGCAAGACCGTCTACGTGTCCAACGAGAACGACAATCTCGTCACCATGATCGACACCAAGACCAAGCGCCAAGTGGGCGACGTGCCTGTCGGCGTCGAGCCGGAAGGCATGGCGGTGAGCCCGGACGGACGCATTCTCGTCAACACGTCCGAGACCACCAATATGGCGCATCTCATCGACACGCAGACGAAGCAGATCATCGCCAATGTGCTGGTCGACGCGCGCCCGCGCTTCGCCGCCTTCAAGCCGGACGCCTCCGAGCTGTGGGTGTCTTCGGAAATCGGCGGCACCGTCGCCGTCATCGATCCGCAGAGCCATAAGGTGACGCAGAAAATCCGCTTCGAGGTTCCGGGCCTTTCAAAAGAGGCGATCCAGCCGATCGGCATCGCCTTCACCAATGACGGCAAGCGCGCCTTTGTCGCGCTCGGCCCCGCCAATCGCGTCGCGGTCATCGACACGGCAACGAAGAAAATCGAAAAATATCTGCTCGTCGGGCAGCGCGTCTGGCATCTCGCCTTCACGCCGGACGAGAAATATCTCCTGACCGCCAATGGCGTCTCCAATGATATTTCCATCGTCGACGCCGCGAGCCTCAAAGTGCTGAAGTCCATTCCCGTCGGCGCCTTCCCCTGGGGTATTGCGGTGGCGACGAAGTGAGCGACGAACCGCTCGCGCTCGACGTCGCGCATATCGGCCACAGCTATGGCGCGCGGCGCGCGCTGGACGATGTGAGCTTCTCCGTCGCGGCGGGAAGCTTCACCGTTCTGCTCGGCCTCAATGGCGCCGGCAAGAGCACGCTCTTCTCGCTCATCACGCGTCTCTACGCCGCGCGCGAGGGAAAGATCGCGATCTTCGGCCATGATGTCGCGCGCGAGAGCGGCGCGGCGCTGCGCCGGCTCGGCGTCGTCTTCCAAGCGCGCACGCTCGATCTCGAATTGAGCGTGATGCAGAATTTCATCTATCACGCCGCGCTGCACGGCATCGGCCCCGGCGAGGCGAAGCGACGCGGCGCCGCGCTGCTGGAGCGCGCCGGCCTCGCCGATCGCGCCAAGGACAAGGCGCGCGATCTCTCCGGCGGGCAAATGCGCCGCGTCGAAATATTGCGCGCGCTGCTGCACGAGCCACGCCTGCTGCTGCTCGACGAGCCGACCGTCGGCCTCGACATAAAGGCGCGCGCCGATATTCTCGCGCAAGTGCGCGCGCTGGTCGCCGAGCGCAAGCTCGCCGTGCTGTGGACCACGCATCTCATCGACGAGGTGACGCCGAGCGACGATGTCGTCGTGCTGCATCAAGGCAAGGTTCTGGCCGCCGACACATCGGCCAATATCATGGCGGCGACAAGAACCGACAACATCGGCGCCGCCTTCGAGCGCCTGACCGGCGCGAAGGCGCGGGACGCGGCGTGATGCGGCCCTTGCGATGCGAGCCTGAAGGCTCGCGGGCCGCCTCACGCCATGGACCGCGAGCCTTCAGGCTCGCTCTCAGAATGGAATTTCTATGATGCGCGAAACAAGCGGCTTCACCGCGCGCCAATACGCCATCTGCCTCGCCGGCGTCGTCTGGCGCGAAGCCTTGCGCTTTCTGCATCAGCGAGAGCGCTTCGTCTCCGCGCTGGTGCGGCCCTTGGTTTGGCTGCTCATCTTCGCGGCGGGCTTTCGCCAGGTGCTCGGCGTCTCCATCATCCCGCCCTATGAAACCTATGTGCTCTACGAGGTCTATATCACGCCGGGATTGATGGCGATGATCCAGCTGTTCAACGGCATGCAGTCCTCGCTGTCGATGGTCTATGACCGCGAGATGGGCAATATGCGCACGCTGCTGGTCTCGCCCTTTCCGCGCTGGTATTTGCTCGGCGCCAAGCTTCTCGCCGGCGTCGCCGTGTCGATATTGCAAGTCTACGCCTATCTCTTCATCGCCTATTTCTGGGAGATCGAGCCGCCGACGCCGCTCGGCTATCTCACCGTGCTACCGGCGCTCATGCTCGCGGGCTTGATGTTCGGCGCGCTCGGCATGCTGCTCTCCTCCGCGATCAAGCAGCTGGAGAATTTCGCGGGCGTGATGAATTTCGTCATCTTTCCGATGTTCTTCGCCTCCTCCGCGCTCTATCCGCTATGGCGCGTGCAGGAGTCGAGCCCCGTCCTCTATTGGATTTGCCTCGTCAATCCCTTCACCCATGCGGTGGAGCTGATCCGCTTCGCCTTTTATGAGAAAATCTCCTGGGACTCGCTCGCCGCCGTGGCCGGCTACACGAGCTTCTTCTCCGCCGGCGCGCTCATCGCCTATGATCCAGCCAAGGGAATGCTGATGCGCAAGGGCGGCTGAGCCGCCCCGCGCTCATTCGGCCGCCTCGAAGACACGCGCGTCGCGACGCGCTGCGACGGTCCCGGGCGTCGTCTCGATCCACTCGACCGCGACGGGCTTGCGCGTTCGGAACATCTCCGGCGCCGGCAGCGCGTCATCAGCCTCATAGCCGATCAATATGGAAGCGACGATGTCGATCTCCGCGCCGAGGCCGAGATAGCGTCGAAGATCGCGCTGCACATTGAGATAATTGGATTGGATGCAGGTGGCGAGGCCGCGCGACTGCGCGGCGAGCGTCACCGCATAAGTGAAATTGGCCAATCCGAAAGTGCGCGTCAAAGCATTGACGCGCACCAGCACAGGCACATTGCGCAGCGATGTGAAAAAGCAGCGCAGCCCTTGCAAAAGGCCCGGCTCACCCGCCGCGCGCCGCAGCAGCGCGGTGAGCGACAAGCGCACGAGATCGACATATCTGCGCCGGTCCGCGGTGCGATAGACGAGCAGTAGCCGCGGCGCGCCTCTCACCTCGAAGAAGCGCCGATACATGCCGATCACATAACGCCGCCATTCGTCCGCCGTCGCCGTCCCGCGATCGTCATTGGAAGGAGGAGTTGCGCCGCCATTGCGCAACACCTGCTCGAGCACCGGAAAGACCGACTCCCATCCCGCGAGCTCGAAACGCGCGATCACATCCTTCGAGGCCTCCTGGCCGAGCGCGATCACCTTCCAGGCTTGCGTGTTGCCCGGCGACGGAGCCCATGACGCGAGCTCGAATATTTCCGCGAGCAATGCGTCATCGACCGGCGCATCGCTGTAATGCCGAATGGCTCTTCTTTCGCGCAATCCCCGCTCGAGATCGATCTCGTCCATGCGCTCACTCCTCCGCTTCCATTGACGCTGCGCTTCCATCGCCGGCCGCCTCAATTCGGCATAGAGACGCGAACGCCCTCGCCGTCGCCCGATTCCTCGCCGGCGCCGATCGCTTTCGAAAAATGGCGATTGAGACGCTTCGGACGCTGGCGATGCGCCGCGATCGATTCCGCCAAGCGCGCTCCGACGCAAGACGATGCGCGAATGCGCGGCGCGTCGATGATCTCGTGCAGCGCGGGCGACAGATCGTCCATCTCATCGGCGAAAGCGATATGGGCGAGAATTTGCAGCAGATGCGCTTCCGCGATGTTGCGCGTCTCGCCCGTTCGATCTTCGACCGTGAAGAAGGCGTCGCCGATGCGCGCCGGGCGACCCTGGAACACCGCCGCCATGCGGTCGATCGCAATTTTTGCGTCGGCGATCCGCTCCGCCGCGGTGAAGCGCTCTACCCTTTCGCGATCGGCGAGAACCTCGGACAGAAGCACGGGTATCGCATCTGTCACCATGGCGCGCGACATCACGTCCCATCCGATCAGCCCGGCCATATGGCAGAGCCCGAGGGTGTGATAGGGAACGCCGATCCGCAAATGCGGCATCAATATTTTGACGTCCGATCGCACGCAGACGACCTCGCGGCAGCTGAGCGCCAATTCGACGCCGGCGCCGACGAGATGGCCTTCGACGCGCGCCGCTGTCGGAACGCTGCGGCCGAGCTCGCGCAGCAGCTGCGTCAGGCGAACAAAATAATTGTCCTCGCCCAGCAAATCTTCGCCCGGACTGACGCGCCGCGCCGCAGCCTCGAAATCGTGGAGATTGAGACCTGCGCAAGCGACCGAGCCCGAGGCCGCATCGAAGGAGATCTGCAAACGATCGAAGGGCAGCTCGTGAAAGCGGCGAAGCGTCTCGTAGAGACTATCGGTTGCCGCTTTCGTCACCGCATTGTGGTTCGGCGGATCCGAGACGACGGCGTGAAGCACGCGCTCCCCGACCTTGTAGCGCAGGCCAGGAACATCCGCGAGCCCGAGCATCGCGCGCTTCGCCTCTTGCTGAAAATTGACGTCGTGCTGCATTTTGAAAGCTCCGATCGGCATGAAATCGCGCCCGTCGAAACGGACGCGTGATAGACGAATTTTCGGTTGCGCCGAGCGCGCTTATGATCCGGCGCTCGATTTCGACGCCTCGACCGCGCGAAGCAGAAATGTCGCGAGCCAGGACGTCTCCGCCTCGACGAGGCTGCTCGGGATCAATATCGCGATCACGACGATCGCGACCGCGATGAGGAAGAGCGACGGGATCAGCAATCTGGAGCGGCGTCGCTCGATCGGCCGAGGCACCCAGGGGATATGGCGGATCGGCGGCGCCGCGCGTCGCGCGCTCGTCTGCATCTCGCCTCGATCCGGCGCCTTTTGCGCATCCCGCCAAGCCGCGAGCACACGCCGCGCGAACACGGTCTTCCATTCGGCATGGGCGTGATCTGGATGCAGCCAGATCATCAGCCACCGCATATGCTTTCGCATATCCGCGCGGCTCGCGCCGGGACGCACGCCGAGTATCCTATGGCTGTCGGCCGTGGGAAAGAACAAGATCTGCTGCACATAAAACTCCGCCGCCGCTTTCACATAGCCCCTGTCCTTTCCGGAACGACGCGCGGCCTCCTCGAGCGTTTCCTCGCAGCCGGCCGCGATGCGAATGACCTCGAGCACGTCGTCTGGCAAAGGCAGCTCGCGCGCGCGCGCCGCCATCGGCGGGATCGACGCGAGATCGAGCGCGCATTGCAATGCCCGGCTTCTCAGCACGTCACTGTTCCATCGCTGACGAAATCGCGCGATCCTTTTGGCCCTTTGCGCCATAGCCGAAATATTCGCCGCCATAGGGCTGGCCGGGGCCGTAAGCGTCGCCATAGGCGTAGCCATAGGAGTGACCGACATTGGTCGCGTCGAACTTATTCAGCAATCCGCCGAGGATTCTCGTGCGCGCGAAGTCGAGCCGCTTGACCGCCGCGCGGACGACCCGCCGGCGTGTGCGCATCGAATCGACGACGAAAATAGCGCCGTCCACCATGCTCCCGAGCAATGGCGCGTCGGCGAGACCGACGACGGGCGGGCCGTCGATGACGACGATGTCGAATTTCTCACGCGCCAGCGCGAGCAGCGAGGCGAAGCGCGGCCCCGCCAATAGCTCCGCGGGATTCGACGGCACAGGACCGGACGACATGAAGGTGACGCCATAGATGAGATTTTCGGTGACGGCGGCTGAGGCGTCCAACGCCCCGGTCAGCACATTGGCGAGGCCGATGCTGTTGTCGACGGAGAGCACGTCATGCAACGACGGCTTCCGCATATCGGCGTCGATCAGAAGCACCTGCATTCCGAGCTGCGCAAAATTGGCCGCGATGCAGATGGATGTCGTCGACTTGCCTTCGCCGGGCCGCGAGCTGGTGACGAGGAGCGTCTTGGGCGCGCCCGTCGCCGTCGAGAATTGCAGCGACGTTCGCAGCGAGCGATAGGCTTCCGCCATCGAGGAGAGAGGATTGTCGATGACCTCGCTCGCGACAGAATAGGAAGGATCGCGGGCTTTCTCGTCGTCCCGCGGCGCAAGGGGAATGACTCCGAGCACGGTGAGGCCGAGCGCCTCCTCCATCTCTTCGGGAACCTTGAACGTATCGTCGAGAAATTCGCGCACCGCGATCGTCGCGACCGAGGCGATCAGGCCGAAGGCGATGGCGAGGCTGAGATTCAGCAGCAGCCGCGGGCTCGATGGAGTCTTCGGCCGCTCCGCCTTGTCGATGACCGAAACATTGTTGGTCCCGATCGCGCCAGTGACGCCGACCTCCTTATATTGCTGCAGCAAGCCGTCGTACAGAGATCGGTTCGTGTCGACCTCTCTTTGCAGAATATTATATTGAATGCTGCGATCTCGCAGATCGAGCGCATCCGCCTTCAGGCTTTCGATGCGCTTGATGAACGACGCTTCCTGATCGCGCGCGGCCTCGTAGCGCGCCTTGATCGCCTGCCGAATGAACTCGACATGCTCCTTGATCTGGCGATCATATTCCGCGATCTGCGCCCGTAGCTGCCGCATCTCGGGAAAATCCGGCTTCATGACGCCGAGCTTGTCCTGATAATCCGCCATCAGCTCGGTGCGACGCTCGCGCGCCTTCTGAATGCTCTTGTCGTCGAGAACCTGCGGCAATCCCAATCCGCTGCCGCTCTGCGCCTGCGCCCACAGCTGCTCTTCCTTGATGCGCTGGGCCATGGCGACGCCGAGCGAATCGTTGAGCGATTTGAGATTGGCGCCGGCGATGGAGAGCTTGTCGTCGACATTCACAATGCCTTCGCGCTGCGCATAGGCGACGACCTGCTTCTCGGAATCTTCCAGCTTGACCTTCACCTGCTCCAGCTTCTCCTCGAGGAAGCTGCGCGCATAGGCGGAGGCGCTGTAACGGCGATCGAGCGTCATCGCCACGAAATTGTCGGCGAGCCCTGCGCTGATCTGCTGCGCGAGAGCGGGATTTTTGTCGCTGAAGCTGACCTTCACGATGCGCGACATCGGAATGGGCTGGACGGTGAGCCCTTTCAGCACCGCTTCGACCGCCATGCGTCGCCTGCGGACATTGTCGGGCTCCTCGTCGCGTCGCTCCGACAAGCCGCGCAGCACGCGCCCGAGCAGAGAGACCTCCAAATCGACGAAGCTCTTCTTATCCGCGAGGGCGAGCGAGGACACGACGCGCTCGGCGAGCGCGTGACTCTTCAAAAGCTCGTATTGAGTCGTGTAGAATTGCGGATCGTCGGTTTTCTCCACCAGCGCGTCTTGAATGCGCACGACCTTCGCGGCCTCGCGATCGATCTGTATCGTCGTCGTCGCCGTATAGATTCGCGGCATCAGGAAGGTGACGACGAAGCCGCAGAGCACGGCGCCGGCG
The DNA here is from genome assembly GCF_000379125.1 of Methylosinus sp. LW4. Lineage (NCBI taxonomy): Bacteria > Pseudomonadati > Pseudomonadota > Alphaproteobacteria > Hyphomicrobiales > Methylocystaceae > Methylosinus > Methylosinus sp. LW4. The sequence goes on from NZ_KB900626.1 coordinate 3,112,549, forward strand.
CAGATGGCGGCCACGAGAATGCGGTGCTTGATGAACAGGCCGACATATTTGAGGAAGCTCGAGGCGCCGCTATTTTGTTCGGCGCCCATCTGATAATCGTCATAGGCGACAGAATAGCGCCGGCCGGCGACGATCGCACGCTCCGGCTGCCTGGCGTCGAGAGCGACAGCGGAGTCGCCTGTCTCTGGCCTTTGATCCGCGCTCATTGCAAAAACGACCTTTCTATTGTTGCGCTTGGACCATCACCACGGTCTCGCTCCGATGTTGACGATTGCCGGCACGGCCGATTTGAGGACTTGCACGCTCGTGCGCGCGAGCGACTCGTCGACGACAATCGTATCGCCGCCGAAGACCAGCGGATCATCCGCCTGGCCGGAACGAATCGCGGCGACGTCGAATTTCGCGCTGACGCGCTTTTGATCGGACACGCGGATCAACGTCACCACGGAGTCGCCGACCTCGTTGATGCCTTCCGCCAGCGCCAGCGCCTGCAGCAGCGTGTTCTTGCCCTTGAGCGCATAGACGCCCGGCTTCTTCACCGCGCCTTCGACGGTCACCCGAAGCCCGACCGAGTCTTTCACGAACACGGACACCTGTGGCGATTGCAGATATTTCGCTGCGAGCTTGCGCGTGAGCTCGGCTTCCAGCTCGCTCACCGTTCGACCTGCGGCGACGACGCCGCCGATCAAGGGAAAGGAGATACGGCCATTGCCGTCCACCTGCGCCACGCGGCTGAGATTGGTGAAGCCGAATATGTTTATTTCCAGCACATCCTGCGCAGAGATGCGGTAGTCGCTCTGCGTGAAATCCGTGCTCGCCTTCGCCGTGTCCGGCTCTGGAAGGCTTGCGGTGTAGGATGGATCGACGCCCACGCCGGCCTGTGGCGCGCATGCGCAAAGTGTGACGCAAATGGCGGCGAGCGCCCAAAATCGAAAGTTACGCACAATCATAATCTGGCCTTTGCTCCCGTGGGCGCGCGGTCTCGGCTCGTCGAAATCTCTCAGTGAAAAAAAATGCTCGCGAATAGCTGCTCAGCCGGGCTCGACGGCGCGATAGGGATAATCCAACGCCACTGCGTCGAGCGCCGGAAGCCTCTCGGCGCGCTCGGCGACGACGCTGCGGCGGCGGTCACGCGGCGCTTCGTGCTCGGAGGCGGTGGCGGGGCGCAGCTCGGCCTGCGCCGCGAACTCCTGCCGATACCAGCGGATCGCATGCTCGACCGCGCGTCCGTTCAGCTTCTCGCCGGCGAGCGCGACGAGCAGCGTGCCGATGACGATGTCGAGATCGAGCCGGAGGCAGGCGTGCTTTATATACCAGAGGTCGAGCGCGTTTTTTTCTTCCGGCGTGACGATGGTGCCGCCATTGATCTGCGCCCAGCCGGTGACGCCCGGGCGAACGCTGAGCCGCGGTCCGGGGTCGGCGGGCTGATCCTGCGGCAAGAGCGGCCGCGGACCGATGAGCGACATATGGCCCGCGAGCACATTATAGAGCTGCGGAATTTCATCGAGGCGGCTCGCGCGGATGAAGCGGCCGACGCGAGAGAGACGCCGCTCCTCCGGCACAGGACGGCCCTTCTCGTTGAAGGGCGCGCGATAGGTGCGGAACTTGTAGAGCAGGAACTTCTGGCCGTTCTTGCCGATGCGCTGCTGCCAGAAAAATACGGGCGCGCCGACGTCGATGAAGACGACATAGGCGACGCAGATCGCGAGCGGAAAGGTCGCGAGGAGCAGCAGGGTCGCGGCGCAAATGTCGATGACGCGCTTCGCCGCGAAATAGGCCGGCGCCTCGAATGTCTCGAGCGCTTCGAGCTCGCGCGCCGCAACGGGCGGCGACGCGATGAAGCTCAGAGCCTCTGCCGCGCTATGGATCGGCACGCCGCGCGTCGCGCATTGCGCCACGACCGCAGCGCGTAAGTCGGCATGCAGAAAATCCACATCCTCGGCGAGCCACACCTCGTCGACATCGACGCCATGGACGGCGTATTCGTCGATGACGGCGCCGATGTGGCCGGGATCGCCGACGATGGAGACGCCGGCGATCTTGCGGCCAATCAGCATGGGGCGAGCGTCGAGCGCGGCGACGATCTGGGTCGTGCGCGGCCGCAGATAGTCGGTCAGCTTGATCGCCGCCGAGGCGAAGCGATCGACGCCGACGACGATCACGCGGCGCAGATCGGCCTCGGTCTCTGCGCTGTCGCGCTCATGCGCGAGGTCCTTATGGAACGCGCGCGTCGCCATGCGCGCGGCGATCATGCCGGCGGCGAGCACCAATCCGAAGATCAAGGGCGTCGAGCGCGGCACGCCTTCGAAGCGCATGGCCACGAAAAATAGGGCCGAGCTGGAAACGACTGCGCAAGCGGCGGCGGCGCAGAGGGCGAAGGCGTCGCGCGCGGAGAAGAACTGCCCCATGCGGTCGCTCAGCCGAAAGGCGAGGATCATGGCGATGGCGCAGCCTGCGGAGATGATCGCATATCGATAGGGAGCCGGAATATCCGACGGAAAGCCGAGGGGATCGAGCAGCAGCGGATCGCGCAGAGCGAGCGCGATGAAAGGGGCTGTGATCGCCGACAGAAGATCGGCGGGCTCGATACGAAAGCGAATGCGGTCTCTCGATGCTGGCGAAGCCAATCGCATGGCGCAAATTCTCCGATCGCGATCGGAAACTGGCGCGCATTTTTCGAAAAGTCACTCCGGGCTGGCGTCTAAGTCCAATGACGGACGCGCGCATCGGAGAGAGCGCGCGGGCGCGGACGCGCAATCGCGAAATGGCCGAAAACCATTGTCGGAACGTGTGGCGCAGTCGCGGCGAGAGACGCGCGGGATGACTCCGGCGACGCGGCCGGAGCTGCGGGAAAATTCGGCGCGTGGAGGCGCCGTGCGCAAGAGTTGTTTGTGGATAAGCGCGCTGGCGCCGCCGTCGGCGAGCCACATTGTCGCGACGGCCTCGCCGCTCGAGCGGCGAGGCCGGGCGATCAGCGAAGATCGCGCGGCAGAATCGGCGCTATTCGCCGGCGGCGACGATCTGGCGGCTGCGCTCCGCCATCTCGCGATAGCGCTCCTGCCATTCGGTGGGGCCGTTGGAGGGCGAGACCTGCACTGCCGTCACCTTATATTCCGGGCAATTGGTCGCCCAATCGGAATTGTCGGTGGTGACGACATTGGTCTGGCACAGAGGATGGTGGAAGGTGGTGTAGACGACGCCCGGCGCGACGCGATCGGTGATCTTGGCGTGGAGCGTCGTCTCGCCGGCGCGGCTCTGCACGCGCACCCAATCCCCCTCGCGCACGCCGCGCACCTCGGCGTCATGCGGATGGATCTCCAGCACATCCTCCGGGTGCCATTGGCTGTTCTCGGTGCGGCGGGTCTGCGCGCCCACATTATACTGCGAGAGAATGCGGCCCGTGGTCAGCAGCAGCGGGAAGCGCGGCCCGGTGCGCTCTTCCGTCGGCACATATTCGGTGATGACGAACTTGCCCTTGCCGCGCGCGAATTTGTCGATGTGCATGATCGGCATGCCTTCCGGCGACAGATCATTGCAGGGCCATTGCACCGAGCCCACCTCGTCGAGCTTGGCGTAGGAGACATGCGCGAAGGATGGCGTGAGCTTGGCGATCTCGTCCATGATCTCGCTCGGATGCGTGTAATTCCAATTGCAGCCGAGCGCATTGGCGAAGAGCTGAGTCGCCTCCCAATCGGCATAGCGCGCCTTGGGGCTCATCACGCGGCGGACGCGCTGAATGCGGCGTTCGGCGTTGATGAAGACGCCGTCCTTCTCGAGGAAGCTCGCGCCGGGCAAAAAAACATGCGCGTAATTGGCGGTCTCATTGAGGAAGAGATCCTGCACCACGAGACATTCCAGCGCGCCGAGACCGGCGGAGACATGCTTGATGTCCGGGTCCGACTGCAGAATATCCTCGCCCTGCACATAGAGGCCCTTGAACACGCCATCGACGGCGGCGTCGAACATGTTGGGAATGCGCAGGCCCGGCTCGCCGTCCAGCGGAACGCCCCAGGCCTCCTCGAACAGCTTGCGCACATTGTCATCGGAGACATGGCGATAGCCGGGAAACTCATGCGGGAAGGAGCCCATGTCGCAGGAGCCCTGCACATTGTTCTGCCCGCGCAGCGGATTGACGCCGACGCCAGGGCGGCCGAGATTGCCGGTCGCCATTGCGAGATTGGCGATGGCCATCACCGTGGTCGAGCCTTGGCTGTGCTCGGTGACGCCGAGGCCGTAATAGATGGTGGCGTTGCCGCCGGTGGCGTAGAGACGCGCCGCGCCGCGCACCAGATGCGCCGGAACGCCGGTGAATTTCTCCACCGCCTCCGGGCTGTTGCCCTCCTCGCCGACGAAGGCGGCCCATTCCAAATATTCGTCCCAATCGCAACGCTCGCGCACGAAGGCCTCGTTCGCCAGCCCCTCTTCGACGATCACATGGGCGAGAGCGGTGACGATGGCGACATTGGTTCCCGGCCGCAGCGGCAGATGGAAGGCCGCGCTGATATGCGGCGAGCGCACCAGCTCGGTGCGGCGCGGATCGACGACGATGAGCTTGGCGCCCTCGCGTATCCGCCGCTTGATCTGCGAGCCGACGACCGGATGCGCGTCGGTCGGATTGCAGCCGATGATGAGAATGACGTCAGCCTCGGAGACCGAGTCGAAATCCTGCGTGCCGGCGGAGGTGCCGAAAGCCTGGCTGAGGCCATAGCCGGTCGGCGAATGGCAGACGCGCGCGCATGTGTCGACATTATTATTGCCGAAGCCGCTGCGGATGAGCTTCTGCACCAGAAAGGTCTCCTCGCTGGTGCAGCGCGAGGAGGTGATGCCGCCCACCGCGAGCCGGCCGTATTTCGCCTGAATGCGCTTGAACTCGGAGGCGGCGTGCGAGATCGCCTCCTCCCACGACACTTCGCGCCAGGGGTCGGTGATCTTCTCGCGGATCATCGGGCTGGTCACGCGGTCGCGATGCAGCGCATAGCCATAGGCGAATCGCCCCTTGATGCAGCTGTGGCCGTGATTGGACTTGCCGTCCTTCCACGGAACCATGCGCACGATCTCCTCGCCGCGCATCTCCGCCTTGAATGTGCAGCCGACGCCGCAATAGGCGCAAGTGGTGACGGCCGAATGCTCCGGCTGGCCGATGGCGATGACGGAGTTTTCGGTGAGCGTCGCGGTCGGGCAGGCCTGCACGCAGGCGCCGCAGGAGACGCATTCCGATTCCATATAGGCCTCGCCCGCGCCCGGCGAGACGCGGCTGTCGAAGCCGCGGCCTTCGATCGTCAGCGCGAATGTGCCCTGCACTTCCTGGCAGGCGCGCACGCAGCGATTGCAGACGATGCATTTGGACGGATCATAGGTGAAATAGGGATTGGATTTGTCCTTGGGCTTCCAATCCTCGTTGCGGCGGCCCTCGCGACGCGCCGTCACATGATTGCGCCCGCTATAGCCATAGCGCACCTCGCGCAGGCTCACTGCGCCGGCCATGGATTGCAGCTCGCAATCGCCATTGGCGGGGCAGGTGAGGCAGTCGAGCGGATGGTCGGAGATATAGAGCTCCATTATGCCGCGGCGGATGGAGTCGAGCCGCGGCGAGTATGTCTTCACCGCAATGCCGGGCATGACCGGCGTGGTGCAGGAGGCGGAGAGATTGCCGCGGCCTTCGATCTCTATGAGGCAGAGGCGGCAGGAGCCGAAGGAATGGAGATTGTCGGAGGCGCAGAGCTTGGGGATCTCTACGCCGATCTGCATCGCCGCGCGCATGATCGACGTGCCTTCCGGCACGGTGATCTCCGTCCCGTCGATGGTCAGAGTGACTTCCTTCTCAGAGCGGGAAGCCGGCGTTCCATAGTCGATTTCCTTGATGAGGCTCATGATTCTGGTCCCCGCAGGCCGGAAGGATTCGATGTAGTATAATTACATAACGGTCGAGGGGGAGGTTTTTGTCAATATCCGCGAATCGTCGCTCGATAGGCGGAACCTATAAATTCGTCAGTGCGCTGCTGATACGCGGGACCGGCCGCAGCTGTTCAGAAACATATGCGCCGAATATATCGACACGAAAGACAATGTCCCAGGGCGCTCGATGCGAGCCCGAAGGCTCGCGGTCCAATCCCCGGCCCAGGACCGCGAGCCTTCAGGCTCGCTCTTTTCCGACGATCGGCGGAACAGCAGGCCGCCGCCTCGAATAGGACAGCCGAGGCTAGAATTTGGCCTTGCGCGGCGCAGCCTTCGGTCTCTATGGTCGCCATATATAAGACGCATACATATCGGATGCGCCCTCCCGCCACCGCCGAAGGTCGAAAGGCCTCGTCCCATGCCCTCGACATTCCGCCTCGCACCCGTCCGCCTGCTGCTCTGCGCCTTGCTGGCGCTGCTGGCCTGCGCCCCAGCGCATGCGCAGACGCGCGAGGTCACCGACATGGCCGGCCGCAAGGTCGTGATACCGGCCGATCCCAAGCGCATTTTCGGCGCGGCGCCGCCGGTGGCGGTGACGCTCTACGCCATAGCGCCCGAGCGGCTGATCGGCATCAATGTGCCGATGCGCGGCGACGAGAAATCCCTCTATCGCAAGGAGGCGCTCGATCTGCCCGTGCTCGGCAGCAACGCCGGCATGGGCCGGCAGCTCAATCTCGAGGAGATCGCGGCGATGCGGCCCGATCTCATCATCGCCTGGCTCGGCTTCTACCAGGAGAAGGCGAAGGTGGTGGAGAGCTTCGCCAAGATCGGCGTTCCGGTGATCTTCCTGAAGCTCGACACGCTGGACGATTATGCCGACGCTTTCGCCTTTCTCGGACAAGTCGTCGGACGCGAGAGCCAGGCCGCCGAAATGTCCGCCTATATTCGCGACGCGCTCACCCGTGTGCGCGAGGCGACCGCCGATATTCCGCCGGCCGAGCGGCTGCGCGTCTATTACGCCGAATCCGCCGACGGTCTCGCGACCGATTGCGACAAGAGCTTCCATACGGAGCCGATCGTCATAGCGGCGGGCGACAATATCTATCATTGCGAGCAGAGCTCGCATGTCGGCATGGACAAGATCAGCGTCGAGCAGATCGTCGCGCTGAAGCCGTCGCTGATATTGACGCAGGACAAGAGCTTCCCCGCCCTCGCCAAGAGCAGCGCGCTGTGGCGCAATGTGGAGGCCGTCAAGAGCGGCCGCATCGTGAATGTCCCGCACGCGCCCTTCAACTGGCTCGATCGTCCGCCGAGCTATATGCGCGCGCTCGGAATCCAATGGCTGGCCAATCTCTTCTATCCGTCGCGCTTTCCGCTCGACGTGAAGGCGGAGACGAAGAAATTCTACCGGCTCTTTCTCGGCGTCGATATTTCGGACGCGGACTTCACGCGCATAATGGAGTGAGCGACGGTTCCGATGCGCCTCGCCCTTCTGCCTTTCCTCCTGCTCGCGGTCGTCGTTCTGGCGCTCTCGGTGGGACGCTATCCGCTCGCGCCAGGGGATATTTTCGCCTATCTCGGCGCTGTTCTCGGGCTCGTCGAGCTCCCCCCGGAGCGCTTCGATCTCCTGCATAATCTCATCGTCGAGATCCGCCTGCCGCGCGTGCTGGCGGCGGGGCTCATCGGCGCAGCGCTCTCGGCCTCGGGGGCGTCCTTCCAGGCGGTGTTCCGCAATCCGCTGGTGTCGCCGGGCATTCTCGGCGTGCTGGGCGGCGCGGGCTTCGGCGCGGCGCTCGGCATTCTGCTCTCCGGCGATTTTCTCACCATTCAGCTCTCCGCTTTCGTCATGGGGCTGGTCGCGGTCGGCGTCGGCGTCATCGTCGCCAATCTCTTCGGCGCCGCCTCCATGGTGACTCTCGTCCTCGGCGGCATGATCTCCGGCGCGCTGTTCACCTCGGCGCTGTCGCTCGTCAAATATGCCGCCGATCCTTACGATCAGCTGCCCGCGATCGTCTATTGGATGATGGGCAGCCTCGGCGCCGTCGATCTGAAGCAATTGCGCGGAGCCGCTCTGCCCATTCTCGCCGGGGTCGGCGCTCTGGCGCTGGCGGGCCGCGCGCTGGACGCGCTCTCCATGGGCGACGACGAGGCGCGCTCGCTCGGCGTGCCCGTGCATCTGACGCGCTATGGCGTCATCGCCGCAGCGACGCTGGTCTCCTCACTCTCCGTCTCGCTCGCCGGCATGATCGGCTGGGTGGGGCTGGTCGTGCCGCATGTGGCGCGACTCGCCATAGGGCCGACCAACAGCCGGCTGCTGCCGGCGAGCGCGCTGCTCGGCGCGATTTTTCTCATCGCCGCCGATTGCGTCGCCCGCAACGTCACACGCGCCGAAATCCCGATCGGCGTCGTCACCGAATTGCTCGGCATACCGGCCTTCATCCTCGTGCTCGGCCGGGCGCGGAGGGCCTGGGCGTGAGGCGGGGGGCAGTGGAGCGCCCCCTCCTTCGCCCTCGCCCGCAGCGCGGGAGAGGGGGCGCCAGCGATAGGCGCGCGCGCCGTCTCGGTGCGGCGCGACGCCTGCCCCCTCTCCCGCATCGCCGCGAGGCCGCATCGTGAGAGAGCCCCGCGCGAGCGCGCAGCTGCAAGGCGTCGATCTACATTTTTCGCGCGGCAAGCGCAGCGTGCTGAACGGCGCGACGCTCGGCTTCGGAACCGGGGAGATCGTCGCCCTGCTGGGCGCCAATGGCGCCGGCAAGAGCACATTGTTCCGCCTGCTGCTCGGCTTTCTGAGCGCGAGCAGCGGCGAGATTCGGCTCGACGGCGCGCCGCTCGCCTCGCTGTCGCGACGCGAGATCGCCAAGCGCGTCGCCTATGTGCCGCAAGGCCATGTCACGCCCTTTCCCTATACGGTGCGCGAGGTGGTCACGCTCGGCCGCCTGCCGGAGACCGGGCTTTTGCGCGCGCCCCGCGCCGAGGATCGCGAGATCGTCGAAAGCGTCATCGCCCGGCTCGGCATGGAGCGGCTGATCGACCGGCCCTATACGGAGATTTCCGGCGGCGAGCGGCAGCTCACGCTCATCGCCCGCGCGCTGGCGCAAGGCGCGCGCCTTTTGGTGATGGACGAGCCGGCGACGGGACTCGACTATGGCTATCAGCTGCGGCTGATGCGGCATTTGTCCGATCTTTCCGCGGACGGCCATGGCGTGCTGGTCAGCACTCATCATCCCGAACATGCGATGCAGCTGGCGACGCGCATCGCTATATTGAACGAGGGCCGCATCGAGGCCGATGGCGCGCCGCAGGCGGTGGTGACGGCGGAGCGCATCTCGCGTCTCTATGGCGTCGAGGTGGCGGTGTTCGACGATCCTTTCGGCGCGCGGCGGCTCGCGCCCATCGCCGGCCGCAATGGAAGGGCCGAAGGATGAAGCTCTATATGGGCTTCGACGACACCGACGTCGCCGGAGCGAAGATCGGCACTGGGCGGCTGGTGCGCATGTTCGAGCGCAAGCTTCCCGAAGGTGCGCGGCTCTGGGGCGCGCTGCGCCATCAATTGCTCGTCGATCCGCGCATTCCCTTCACCTCGCACAACAGCCCCGCCTGCGCCATTGTGGAGATAGAGGACGAGGCGCTGATCCCTTCCCTCGCCGCGCGCGCCATCGCCCATATCGCCGAGTTCGCCAGCGACGGCTCCGACCCTGGCCTGTGCATCGCGCGGGAAACCGACGATCTTTCCGAGATCATCGCATTTGGCCTCTCCTGCACGCATGAGATCGAGACGCAGGATCACGCGCGAGCAGTCGCCGCCCGCGCCGGCGTCGAACTGCTCGGCCTCGGCGGAACCAATGACGGAATCATCGGCGCGCTGGCCGCCGTCGGCCTCTCCGCCTATGGCTGGTGCGGCCGCTTTCTGGAATATGGACGGCTGCGTCGCCTGCCCGATCCCGTCTCTGTGGCGGCGCTGGCCGAGGCCGGCATTGAAGCGACGGCGATCGACAAATATGCGCGCGCGCTCGATCCAGAGGCGCTGATTCATACCGGCGGCTGGCTGTCGCCACGGCTCTGGGGCGGGCGCGCCGTCGCGCCGGTGGAGGAGAAGGACGGCCGCCTCATCGCCATTGGCAAGCGTCCGCGCGACGCCGAGGTCGCCGACTGATGCGCCTCCTCATCGGCATCGACGACACGGACGGCGCCGGCTGGGCGGCCAGCACGGCGCGGCTGGCGCGCGAATTCGGCGACACGCTCGCGGGCGAGGCGCGCTTCATCGGCTCGGTCGGCCATATTCTCTTTTCTGGCGTTCCGGCGACGACCAACAACAAGGCCTCCTGCCTCGTCGTCGAGAGCGCCCGCGCCGACGCCGCGGATTTTCTGCTCACCCAGGCCGCCGCCTATGTGGAGGCCAATGCGGCGCCCTCCAGCGCGCCGGGAATTATCGTGGCCGGCGCCGAGGCGGAAGCTCTCGTCGACTTCGGCCGCGCCGCCAGCCGGCGCGAGATGAGCGCGGAGGAGCTCGCGCCTTTGCTCGGAGGGCTGCGCGTCGCCGGCCTGCGCGGAGGCCGCAGCCTCATCGGCGCGGCGGCGGCGGTGGGGCTGACGGCGCGCGGATGGTCTGGCCGCTGGCTCGAATTCGGCGGGCTGCGCCGGCTCGGCCGCGCCGTGCAGGCGCGCGAGCTGAGAGCGCTCGGCATTTTCCTCGTCTCGCTGGAGACGGACGCAGAGGCGCCCGCGCCCGACGATTGGATCGACACGCATGGTCGGCTGCGGCCGCAGCTCGCCGCCGGCCGCGCCGTCCTGCCCTTGCGCCGTATCGGCGAAGGAATGTGGGAGACGGCCGGCGCCGAGCCAATGAAGAAATCTCGATAGCGAACGAAACTACACGCCTTCTATATCGCGGATGATGACGGTATTTGCGCCGTTTTGCCGCCATAATAGACTTGCTGTCACGGCTACGCCTATTTACGTAATTGAGTTACATCACGAATCGAGCGGCGGGCGAGCGGCGCGTCGGCCGGGGGCGGCAAAAGGCTGACAGCAATGACGATGTTCGCGCGCAAGAGACGCAGCTCCTCCCTTCTTCTCGGCGGCGCATCCTTGGCCGCGCTGCTCGGCGCCGCCCATGGCGCCGGCGCGCAGAGCTTCACCCCGCTGCCGGAAATCTCGATCGGCGCAGCGCCCGCCACGCCGCCCAAAAAGCCCGAGAGCGCCATTCTCGGCTCCGCCTCCGACACATCCACGGCCTATGCCGCCGATGCGCGCGGGCTCGATCTCGCCAGCGGCGGCGGCGGCTCCAATCCCATCCGCGGCATTTCCTGGCTGCCCTCCGTCGATGCGCCGGCGATCGATCCTTACGGCCTCGCCAATATGGGCGGCGGCAACAAAGGCATTCGCATTCGCGGCGAGAACAGCCAGCACGGCAACAGCATCGGCACGGTGGACGGACTGCCGCTCTCCGGCATCAATCCCGGCCCCGGCGTCACCTGGCTCATCGACAATGAGAATCTGAGCCGTATCGTCCTGCATCAAGGCCCCATGCCCTCCGACGTGAATTCCTATTTCACCGTCACGGGCAGCTTCGACAGCCAGATTCGCTGGCCCGAGAAGAAGTTCGGCGGTGAGATCTCGCAGAGCGTCGGCTCCTTCTCCTTCCTGCGCACCTTCGCCCGCATCGACTCGGGCGAGATATTGAACGGAACCACCAAGGTCTTCGTCTCCGGCTCCTTCACCGACGCCGACAAATGGCGCGGCTCCGGCAAGGACCCGCAAGGCAAATCCGGCTTCGCGGTCGGCATAGACACCAAGCCGGTCGACTGGCTGGAGGCGAAATTCTTCGCCGCCAAGAGCAGCTTCGACGAGCACAGCTACGCCGGCCTCAATTATCAGCAGGCCAGCAATCTCGGGGCCTTCCGCCGCTTCGACTTCGCCGCCATTCCCGGCGTCGCGCCGACGCTCTATTACGGCTACAATCTCCAGCACTTCGACTCCTGGACGGCCTTCTCCGAGATCGCCATCAATCTCAACGAGACGACGCGCTTCGTCGCCAAGCCTTATTACTTCCGCGAGGACGGCTATTATCTCGACGGCCAGGCCAATGGCCGCATCCGCAAATGGCTCATCGGCCATGATATGTGGGGCGTGGTGAGCGAGGCGCAGACGCGCGTGCTCGATACGGACGTCAAGCTCGGCTATTGGCACGGCGTGCAGAACGCCCCCGGTCCGCCAACGGCCTGGGAGACCTTCGCCCCCAATGCGCTCGGCGGCCTCACCGGCGCCAATTGGTCGATCCTCGCCCAGCAGACCTCGCCCCATACATTCGACGCCGCCTATGGCATGGCGAGCCGCGACTTCGGCCCGCTGCATGTGGAGGCCGGCGCCCGCTATGTCTGGGAGCATATGCCCGGCATCAACGCCTATAATTCGACCGGCATAGGCGATGTGACTCTGGATACGGCGCTGGCGATGTCGGGGAGCGTCATCCTTCCCAATCGCAGCGTGACGCCCTTCACCATCGGCACCTTCCTTCCCTATGGCGCGCTCAGCTATCGTCTGACCGACGATCTGCTGCTGAAGTTCAGCGGCGGCGGCGGCTATGGCGGCCCGGGCTATGACGCTTTCCCGACCTCGCAGCAGAATGCGCCGGCTTTCGCCGCAGCCGGCATAACGGCCGATCAATTGTGGCATTCGATCCGGCCGGAGACCTCGACGCAGCTCGATCTCGGCCTGCGCTGGTCCTATTCGGGCGCCTATGGCTCTGGCTTCATCGAGCCGACGGCCTATTACTCGCGCAACCACAATAAGCTCGTGTCCTATGATCCCGGCATAGGCGTGCAATTCGGCCAGAATGTCGGCGAGAGCCAGAGCTATGGCGGGCAGCTGATCGCCCATTACGATCCGCTGGAGAAAGTGGGCCTGTTCGCATCGCTCGGCTATCAGCGCGCGGAATTCGTCCAGAATCTGCCGATACTGCCGACCGCCTCGTCGGCGATCTATTGGGGAACGCGCGTCGTCGGACGGCAATTGCCGGATGTGCCCTATTGGATCGCGACCGTCGGCGGCGATCTGCGCATAGAGGAATTCACCATCACGCCGGTCCTCCATATCGTCGGCTCGCGCGCCGGCGACACATCCGGCTTCCAGCCGATCGCCGGCTATTCGACGCTCGATCTCACCGTGAAATACGAGCACAAGATCGATTGGGGAACGATCACCGCCAGCGTCACCTGCATGAACATGTTCGACACCGCCTATATCGGCCAGATCAGCAATGGCTATTATCAGCAGACGTCGAGCAGCGGCATCTACTTCCCCGGCGCGCCGCGCACGGTGATCGGCAAGGTCGGCTTCAAATTCTGATACGGCGTTCTACTGATCGCTTCGGCCCAGCACATACAGCCCCCTCGTCCTGAGGCGCTTTTTGCGGCACGCAAAAAGCCTCGAAGGACGGTCCAGCGCCCACTCAGCGCGGCGCCCCTTCGAGACGCCCGCACCCAAGTCGGGCAAGCCCGACTTGGGCATTATCATGTCGATCTCGGGTAAACCCGAGATCGATGCGGGCTCCTCGGAGTGAGAGACTGATGTTTCATCCGCACGCATCAGTCGAAAGTCGTATAACCTGCGCGAGGAGGGCGCCCCCTCCCCGAGCCGCATTAAGACCCGCTTAACCATAGGTTGTATCGTTAAGCTTAACGCGATGGACCGCTTGCAAGGCTGCGCTTATGGTGCGGCAATCCTCGGTTCGGGTCGTTGGCGAAGTGAAATACGTGAAGCGTTTTCTGGGCGTGACGGCGCTCTTGGCGTTCGGCGGCCTGGAGGCCTCTCCCGCCCGCGCATTCGATTTTTTCGGCCTCTTCGGCGCCGCCGAGGAGACGCCGGAGCCGAGCCGCGACGCCCTGCCCTATAAAATCGAATTCGCCGGCCTCGACGAGGCCGAGGGCCTCGCGCGCAATCTGCAGGATGTCTCCAGCGCATGGCGGCTGCGGCTGCAGGCTCCGCCCACGGGGGCCGGCGTCGCGCGACGCGTCGTCGCCGATTTCCCGCGCCTCGCCGAGGCGCTATGGGCGAGCGGCTATTATGACGCGGAGATAAAGGCCACGGTCGCCGGCGTTCCGGTGCGGCCGGACGGGCATGGCGCCGACGCCGCCGCGGCGGCGGCCGAACGGCTGCGCGGCCAGGCGCTGGCGCCCATCCGCATAGAGATCACGCCCGGCCCGCTGTTCCATTTGCGCAAGGTCGTCCTTCTCGACGCGCGCAGCGGCAAGCCGCTGGACGAAGCGCTGCTCACGAAAAAATCGCTGGAGCGCGACAAGGAGGAGCCGGCCCGCGCCGCCGCGCTGCAAGCCATGCAGGCGGCCTGGATCGACGCGCTGCGCGCCAATTCCTATCCGCTCGCCAAAGTGGCGACCGCGAAGCCGACGATCATCCATCCCGAACAGGCGATGGATGTGGTGGTGACGATCGACCCCGGCCCACGCGCCGGCATAGGCGAGGTGAAGACCAGCGGCTCGCCGGGCATAGACGACGAGGTCATTCGCTCCTACATCTATCTGGAGCAGGGCGAGCCCTATAGTCCGAAGAAGCTCGCCGATCTGCGCAAATCCATCGGCCGTCTCGAGGCGGTCGGCTCGGTGAAGGCGGAAGACGGCGAGAAGCTCGACGCCAATGGCGATCTGCCGATCTTCGTGCAGACCAGCGAGCGCAAGCCGCATGCGGTGGGCGCGGACGCTTTCTTCTCCAATGTCGACGGGCCGGGCCTGCGCGCCTATTGGACCGATCGCAATCTCTTCGGCGGCGCCGAGCGGCTGCGCTTCGATGTCGAAGGCGGCCTCGCGCCCTTCGGCAGCTCGGCGCGCTACAACGGCCTCTCCTCCATTCGCCTCGAGGACGTCATCGGCCGCGCCAAGGCGAGCTTCGTGAAGCCGGCGCTGTTCGGCTCGCGCAACGATCTGCTGCTCGACGCCGGCTTCGTGCGCGAGAAGACCGATTATTACTGGGCCAATTACGGCAATGGCTCGGCGGCAATCCGCCATCGCTTCAGCGATACGGCCTCCGTGCAGGCGGGGCTCGAATTCGAGCGCGGGCATACGTTCGACGCCTTCGGCCCACATGATTATTCGCTGCTCGGCTTTCCGCTCTCGGCCAATTACGACGGAACCGACGATCTCCTCGCGCCCACCAACGGCTTTCGCGCCATCGCCAATGTCACGCCCTATGTGAAGGCCTTCGGCGACAGCGTCGGCATGGTGCAATCCAAGACGCAGATCACCGGCTACAAATCGCTGGACGAGGACGGCTGGTATGTGCTCGCCGGCCGCATGGCGGCGGGCTCCATCGTCGGCGCGAGCATAGAGAATATTCCGGCGAGCCATCGCTTCTTCGCCGGCGGCGGCGGCTCGGTGCGCGGCTATCGCTATCGCTCGCTGAGCCCGGACGCCGGCCTCGGCTTTCCCGTCGGCGGACGCAGCCTGCTCGAAGGCTCCGCCGAGGCGCGCATCAAGGTCACGCGCGAGATCGGCGTCGTTCCCTTCTACGACATCGGCTCCGCCTTCTCGTCGCCCTATCCCGATTTCCGCTCGTCCATGCGCTCGTCCGTCGGCATAGGCCTGCGCTATTACACCGGCATCGGCCCGGTGCGTCTCGATGTGGCGACGCCGCTCGGCCGGCGTCCGGGCGAGAATAAATTCGCGATCTTCATCGGCGTCGGGGAGTCGTTCTGATGCGCTTTCGCCGCATTCTCGCCTATGCCTTCGGCGCGCTGGCGCTGCTCGCCGTCGCCGGTACGCTCATGCTGCGCATGCAGACGCGCACGGGCAAGAGCTTCCTCGCCGATCTCGTCTCGCGCGCCGCCTCCTCCGCCGATATGAAAGTTGAGATCGGCGCCTTCGAGGACCCGCTGTCGGCGCATCCGCTGCTGCGCGACATCTCCATCGCCGACAGGGACGGCCCCTATCTGAAGATCGACCAGATCGCGCTGGACTGGTCGCCTTCCGCGCTGTTCTCGCTGCGCGTCGATATAGAGAAGCTCGCCATTGGCGCGATCGACATCGCCCGCCTCCCGGCGCCCGCGCAGGCTGCGACGGCGACGCCGAAAAGCAGCGGCGGCTTCTCGCTCCCCGATCTGCCCGTTCGCATCCGCCTCGGCCGGCTGGCGCTGGACACATTGTCGCTCGGCGCGCCCGTTCTCGGAACCGCGGCGAAATTCGCCGCGACCGGCGAGGCGTCGCTCGACAAGGGCGCGCATCTTACGCTCGACATTCGCCGGCTGGACGCGCCGGGCGCCATAACGGCGAAAGCCGATGTCGCGGCCGGCGGCCAGAAGATCGCGCTCGCCCTCACGGCGCAGGAGCCGGAAGGCGGCGCCATCGCGCGGCTCGCCGCTCTGCCCGGCCTGCCCCCCGTCGATATTTCGCTGACCGGCGAAGGCGCGCTCGACGATTTCGCCGCGCATCTTTCCGCCAAGGCCGGAGAGAAGATCGGCGCCGAAGGCGCGGCGCATGTCATTCGCAAGGATGCGGCGCGGCGGCTCGATTTCGATTTGGGCGTCCGCCTCGCCCCGCTGCTGCCGCCCGCCGCCGTTCCGCTGCTCGACGGCGTGACGCAGCTCGCCGGCGCCGCCACTCTGCGCGACGATGGCGCGCTGGAGGGCGATATCGCCATCCGCAGCCGCTCCGACGCCGCGCCGCGGCCGCTCGATCTTTCGATCGCGCTGAAGGGCGTTCCGAAAGACGAGCGCGTGAGCGCGACTCTGAGCGGAACTCTGGCCGTTCCGTCGCTCGAAGCGCCCGCGCTGGAGAAGCTGCTGGGCGAGCGCGTGACGCTCGGCGGCGCGGTCGCCTCGCTGCCCGGCGGCGGACTGCGCTTCGACGGGCTCGAATTGCGCGGCGCGCATCTCGCGGCGAAGATCGACGGCGCGGCGATGCGCGAGGCGCTCGACGTCGGCGCGAAGGTCACGATCGCCGATCTGAAGCCCGCCGATCCGCGCCTCTCCGGCCGCGCCGAAATTTCCGTGAAGGCGACCGGCTCCGCCGACAAGCCCAACGCCGATTTCGAGGCGCTGCTCAGCGGCGCGCATCTCGACGGCCATGCGATCCAAAAACTCGCGCTGCACGGCGCCGCGCGCGATCTCACCGGCGCGCTCGTCGCGACCGCGACGCTGGACGGCGCCATAGACGGCGCCCCGGCGCGCGGCAAATTGAACGTCGCGCATAAGGACGCCGGCTGGACGGCGAACGACCTCGATCTCTCCGTCGGCCGCGCGACTCTCCGCGGCGCGCTCGCGCTCGACGCGCAAAAGCTCGCCAGCGGACGATTCTCTCTCGCCGCGTCCGATCTCGACGATCTCTCCGCGCTCGCTCTGCGCAAGCTCTCCGGCGCGCTGAAGGCCGACATTATCCTCGACGCTTCGCACGGCGCGCAGAATATATCGATCGACGCGCAGGGAACGCGCATTCGCGCCGCCGACGCCACGATCGAAAAGCTCGGCGCCAAGCTCTCCGGCCGTGATCTGCTGCGCCGACCTTCGCTCGACGGAAACATCGCCGTCGATGCGCTCCATATCGGCGGCAAGACCATCTCCAAAGCGCGCCTCACTGCGACGCCCGCCGGCGCCGCCACCGCGCTCGATCTCGCAGTGGACGCCGAAGGCTTCGCCATTGCGAGCCGCGCCGCGCTGACGCCCGGCGAGCGGACGCGGCTCGACATTCGATCGCTCTCCGCGCAGCGCGCCGGCAAGCGCATCGCCCTCGCAACGCCGGCGAGCGTCACCCTCGGCGCCGGCGCCGTGGAGCTGAAGGGAATCGCCCTCGCGCTCGGCGCCGGCCGGCTCGACATTGACGGAACCATCGGCGATCGTCTCGACCTCACCGCGCGCGCGCGCGGCGTTCCGCTCTCCATCGCTTCCATCGCCGACGCCAGCCTGGCGCTCGACGGCGCATTGGACGCCGAGGCGCGGATTACCGGCGACAAGAAAGCGCCGAGCGGCGATTGGAAGATCAAGATCGCCAAGCTCTCCGCGCCGCAATTGCGCAGCAATGGCCTGCCGCCACTGGATATGGACGCGCATGGCGCGCTCGCAGGCGCGCGCACGAGCCTCGATGCGACGATCGCGCTCGGCGCTGGCGGGCGCTTCGCCATCACCGGCTCGGCGCCGATCGATGCGGCGGGCGCGCTGGATTTGAAAGTGAAGGGCGAGGCGGACGCCAAGCTCGCCGACACGGCGCTCTCCGCCAATGGCCAGAGCCTGCGCGGCAAGGCCAATGTCGATTTGCGCATCGCCGGCTCCGTCGCTGCGCCGGCGATCGAAGGCGGCGTGACGCTCGCCAATGGCTCCTTCTCCGATCCGCTGAACGGCGTCTATCTCGACCACATAGACGCCAAGCTCGACGGACATGGCCGCGAGATCGTCATCACGCGCCTGACCGCGCTCACCAAAAATGGCGGGCAAATCGCCGCGACCGGCAAAATCGCCGTCGAGCCGCAAGCGGGAATGCCCGGCGCCATTCGCATCAAGGCCAAGAATGCGCAGCTCGTCAGCAGCGATCTCGTCTCCGCGACCGCCGATCTCGATCTCGACATAGGCGGCCCGCTCGCGCGTTCGCCGAAAGTCTCTGGCCGCGTGACGCTGACGACGATGGAGGTCAACGTCCCCGATCGCCTGCCCGCCTCCTTTCAGGCGCCGCGCGGCGCGGTGCATGTTTCGCCGCGCGCTTTCGCCAAAGAGATGCTGGCGCTGGAGGCCAAGGAGAAAGCGCGCGCCGCAAAGCGCTCGCCCTTCGACGCGACGATCGATCTCGCGCTCGCCGCCCCCAATCGCATCTTCGTGCGCGGACGCGGCATCGACGCCGAATTCGGCGGCGAGCTGAAGCTGAGCGGCACGATCCAGAAGCCGGCCGTCAACGGCGCTTTCGATCTGCGCCGCGGCAAGCTGCAATTGCTGACCCAGCGTATCGATCTCACGCGCGGCAAATTGAGCTTCGCCGGCGGCCTCGTTCCGCAGCTCGATTTTTCCGCCGAGACGACCGCGGGCGACGTCACCGCCAAGATCGGCGTCTCCGGCCCGGCCTCGCTGCCGAATTTCTCCTTCTCCTCCTCGCCGGAGCTGCCGCAGGACGAGGTCCTCTCGCGCCTGCTCTTCGCCAAGGCGTCGGGCTCACTCTCCGCCTTTCAGGCGCTGCAGCTCGCAACGGCGCTCGCGCAATTCTCCGGCGCCGGAACCGGCGTCGACGCATTCGAGAAAATGCGCAAGGCGCTCGGCGTCGACTCGCTCGATCTCGAGGCCGGCGGCTCCAGCGGGCCGACGGTCGGCGCCTCGCGCTATATTTCCGACAATATCAGCGTCGGCGTGCGCACGGGCGCCAAGCCGGAGCAGACCGCGGTCAGCGTCGGCGTGGACGTCACCAAGAATGTCCGCGTGAAGGGCGAAACCAAGGTCGACGGCAAATCCTCGCTCGGCGTCGGCGTCGAATGGGAATATTGACGGAGCGCCGTTATTCGCAAATGATGTTCCGCGACCGCGGCCGATAGGCCGTCATTCCACTCGCTGATTTGTTCCGCTATATTGCCGCCAGAAGCTCATTTTACCCGAAAGGCCGCGAACATGCTCGACCGGCTCGTCGCGCGCGCGGCGCAATTGCCCGCCTATGGGGAATTACGCTGGCACGCCAATCATTCCTCCCGCATCATGATGCGCAAAGGCGTGCTGCTCGCCAATGGACGCTCGCGCGACAGCGGCCTCTCGGCGCGTCTCTATCGCAACGGCGCCTTCGGCTTCGCCGCCGCGCCCGGCGATGACGAGGCCAGCCTCGCCGCCGTCATCGCCACGGCGCAAGACAATGCCGAATTCGCCGGCGGCCACGCCGCGACCGGCGCGCTCTCCACTGCGGCGGGAAGCGGAAGCTATGATTATCGCAGCAAGCGCGCGCCGCTCTCGGCGGAAGAGCGCGTCGATATCGTGCGGCGGCTCGACGAGGCGATCCGCGCCCGCTATCCCGGCCTCGTCAATGTCGACATCTCGCTGTCCAGCCATGCGAGCGAGAAGATTCTCGCCAATAGCGACGGCGCCGCGACCTGTTCCTTCGTGCCGCGCGCGGCGCTGGTCGTCTCCATGAGCGTCGCCGCCAATGATGGAATCGTCGAGCTCTATGACATTCTCGGCGGCTTCGGCGAGATAGAAGACCAATCCTTCGACGAAGCGACGCTCGCGCCCTGGCTAGAGGATCTGCACGAGAATCTGCGTCGCAAGGCCGAGGGCGGCCAATGCGAGGCCGGCGATCACGATGTCGTGCTCGACGCGGCGCTCGCCGGCATTCTCGCCCATGAGGCGATCGGCCATACTTGCGAGGCCGATCTCGTGCTCGCGGGCTCGGTCGCGGGCGATCGTCTCGGCGAGCTGGTGGCGAGCGAGAAGATCACGCTCGGCGATTATGGCGGCCGCGGGCCGGACGGCAAATCCTCCTTCGCCATTCATGTCGATGACGAAGGCACGCCCTGCCGCGACGTCGCCATCATAGAAAACGGCGTGCTGAAAAACTTTCTGCATAATAAGCGCACCGCGCAAATGCTGGGCGCGGAGCCCGCCGGCAATGCGCGCGCCTTCTCCTTTCAGGACGAGCCGCTGGTGCGCATGCGCAACACCTGCATCGCCAAGGGAAACGACAAGCTCTCCGACATGATCGGCGCGATCGAGCGCGGCTATTATCTGAAGCGCTCCACCAATGGCCAGGCGGACGCCACCAGCGAATTCATGTTCGGCGTCAATTGCGGCTATGAGATAAGAGACGGCAAGCTCGGCCGCGCCATTCGCGACACGACGATCTCCGGCGTCGCCTTCGACATGCTGAAGAGCGTCACCCATGTCGGCGATGATTTCCGCTGGGCGGCGGGGGGCGGCTGGTGCGGCAAGAAGCAGCCGATCGCCGTCGGCATGGGCGGCCCTTCGATCAAATGCCGCGTCACTCTGGGAGGACGCGGATGAGCGCGCCGACGGACGACTTCCTCGACCATATTCTCGCGAAGGCGAAAGACGCCGGCGCCACGGCGGCGCAGGCGCTCACCAATCGCACGCGCTATTTCGAAATCGAGTTCGATCATCACAGCGTCGATCTCGTGCGCTCCACCGAGAATGAGACGACGACGATCACGCTCTTTCGCGACGGCAAGCGCGGCGGCGCGACGCTCAACGGGCGCCGGCCGGAGGAGGTGGAGGCGGCGATCGCCGCCGCGGCGACGGCGGCCGAAGCCGGCGTCGCCGATCCCGCCAATGGAATAGCCGAAGCGCCTTCGCTGCCGCCGGGCGATCACGGCCCCGCCGAGCCAAACCGCGCCGCCATGCGCGCGCAGGTCGATGAGTTTCTGGCGAGCCTGCCCGCGCGCCATCCGCTGCTGCGGCTGCGCGACAGCCTCTACACTTTCACCGACCAAGAGACCGAATTCGCCAATTCGAACGGGCTGCGCCAGCGCGAGCGGCGCGGCGGTCACGGCTTTCGCGCCATGTTCATGGCCAAGGACGGAGCGCTCACCACATCTTTCAACGCGGTGGGGGGAAGGTCCTTCGGGCCTTTCGCCTCGCTCTATGACGCCGCCGGCGTCGGGCGGCTGATGGCCGAATGCGAGCGCTCGCTGGAGCGCCGGCCGGTCGCGGGAAAATTCATCGGCGATGTGATCGTCACGCCGCACTGCTTCACGGGGCTGATGCCTTCCCTCGCCGGCGCGCTGTCCGGCCCGGCGCTGCTCGCCGGCTCCTCACCGTTCAAGGACAAGCGCGGAGAGAGAATCGCCAGCCCTTTGTTCTCGCTCGACAACGCGCCGCGCTCCGCGGATTTCTCAGAAGGCTCGGATTTCGACGAATTCGGCGTGCCGACGCGTGATCTGCCGATCATCGAGAATGGCGTGCTGAAGGATTTCTACGTCGGCTATTTCTTCTCGCGCAAGCTCGGCATGGCGCAGACGGCGGGCGTGCGCAACAGCCGCGTGCGGCCGGGCGAGACCGCCCTTTCCGATATGATCGCCGGAGTGAAGCGCGGAATCTTGTTCTCCCGCTTCTCCGGCGGCGCGCCCAATGACAATCTGGATTTTTCTGGCATCGCCAAAAACTCGTTCTATATCGAGAATGGCGAGTTGCGGCACGCCCTGAACGAGACCATGGTGAGCGGGAATTTCCAACAATTGCTGCAAGACATTCACGCCGTCTCGAAAGAGGTCGTGAATTTCGGCGATTGCGCCTATCCCTTCATCGCCGCCTCGGGCGTGACCATTTCGTCGAAATGACGCGCCGGCGCCCGCCGGCGGCTGGAGAAACTGCTTGATCTGTCGCGCCTGCCTTTCCCGCCCACGCTTCTTCGGCCTCGTCGCGGTCGTTCTCGCTCTGACGCTCGACCAGGCGCATAAATTCTGGATGCTGAACGTCTTCGACATCGGCCTGCGCCAGCCGATCCGGCTCACCTCCTTTCTCGATCTCGTGCTGTCGTGGAATTTCGGCGTCTCCTATTCGCTGCTCTCCTCGCAGACCGAGCCGACGCGGGCGCTGCTCGTCGCCTTTCAATTGTCGATCGTCGGCTGCCTCTCCTATTGGCTGTGGCGGGCGCCGCGGCGGCTCACCGCGGCGGCGCTCGGCCTGGTGGTGGGCGGGGCGCTGGGCAATGTCGCGGATCGGCTGACGCGCGGCGCGGTGGCGGATTTCTTCTTCTTCCACACGGCCCTGCCGGTGGGGCCGCTGGCCAATTACGTGTTCAATGTCGCCGACGCCGCGATTTTTCTCGGCGTCGTCCTGCTGCTGCTGGAGAGCCTCAACAGCGGCGCCGCGCGGCCGACGCCGGCGGCCGGGTAGATCTCGCGACGATTTCGGCTGGCCCGGAGCCTCACACGCCTCTAAAATGCCGTTAAGCTGGCCGTAACAATTCGGCTCGTTTGGAATCGTGCGCGCTCCGGGACCGGGCCGCGCCCATGGGAGGAGATCTGGGCGATGAAACGGGCGACAGCCTCTCTGCGTCTTACGCCGGCATGCGTCGGGCTCGCGCTCGTGTTTCTCGGCGGAACGGGCGTCGTCCCGGCCGCGGCCTATGACGACAAATCGACGCTCACCTCGGTGCTCGGCTTCATCGGCGTCTATTCCGACGAGGACGAGAGCCAGAAGATCGTCTTCCGCGAGCACCCCAAGCTGGTCGTGCCGCCCAATCGCCAGGGGCTCCCCTCGCCGCAGGCGGAGAGCGAGCGCCCCGCCTCCTGGCCGGTGGATCAGGAGATCGCGCGCCGCAAAGGAACGCCCGCGCCGGCGCGCCAGCCGGGCCTCAACGAGAATCCCAATGTCGCCGGCTCCAAGAATGGCGAAGGCCCGCGCAAATGCCTCGTCGCCGCCTCGGACGGACATTGCACCATCGCCACAGACGCGGACGAGCCGGGCGCCGCCAGCGGCCCGAAGACGCGCGGCGCCGGCGAGGCCTCGACCCGCTCCTATCTGACCGAGCCGCCGCAGGCCTACCGCCAGAAGGTCGCGGGCGGCAAAGGCATGAAGGAACCCGAGGAAAAGCCCGGCTGGACCAATCCGATCGGCATGATCGGCAGCCTTTTCGGCGGCTCCTGAGCCGCCGATCGGGCGCCCCGCCGCTCAGCCGCCGCTCAGCACGATGCGGCGATGCGTCGGCTGTAGCGGGCGGGCGTTCATCGGGAACAGCGTCTTGAAGGCGTCTATGTCCGCCTGCGCCACCGTCACCGGCTCGGCGAAGACATTCCAATGCACCACTTCCGAGCAGGGCGGCGTCGTCAGCGAGCCCTCGTAGCGGAAGAGCTTCTGCCCCTTGGGCAGCAGAGCGGCGGCGTCGACCGGCGCCTTCAGCGCGGTCTTGCCTTCCTCCTTCGGCGCGGCGGCCATCACCGCGGAAAACGCCTTGTTGGGCGCGCCGGCGACGAGGAAGGAGCCGACCACCAGAAGATCGCCGTTGTCCCCGGCATGGACGAAATGCGCCTCCATGGCGAGGCGCTTGCCGCCGAGCGCATGCTCGCTCGGCGTGTGGAAATGGAATTGCTTCAGCTCGAACTTGCGGCCGCCGAGCTCGGCGACGCCGCCGCCCGCGGCGGCGTTGGCCTGGATCGTATGGCCATTGTTGACGATCTCGAAAGACTGCGGCTTCCAGCCGAGCTTGGGCGGGCGAATGTCGGATTTGACCGCATCGACGAGATCGATCGGCGATTGCTCCCCGCCGAGCGTGCAGGCCTTGGCCGCCTCGTCATGCGCGCCCCAATGCTGGGGATCGTCATAGGTCCAATGCGCCCCCTCGGCGCGGGCCGCCGCGGCGCAGAGCGGACAGGCCGCGAGGCCGGCCAGAAACGAACGTCGTGTGAAAGCCATGCGATTCCCCCCATTTACGCATCGGTCGCGGCGCCTTGGCCGCCGCGCCGTCGAATTTCGACGATTCGAGAAAAGATGATGCCCGAGAGCTTCAGCTGCGGCAACGCCGGCCCGGCGGCGCAACCCGTTTACCATTCGTCGACGAAGCGGCGCGAGGCAGGGCCGCTTTCGCCCTGCAGGCCGGGCCGCGGTGCGCGCGGCGCCTGACATGCCTCGCATTCGCGCTTATATAGATCGAATGCTTCCGTCGAAGCGTCCGGGGAAAGCCCGCGGCCGAACTGGCGCCGAATTCTCTTGGCCGAATTCAAAACTGGCCGGATTCTCTCGGCCGGGCCGGCGAGCGCCGGACGCGCTATAGCGAGGAAAGATTATCATGCCGATGACACAGCCGGGGGCCGAGGCGATCGCGGCCGATCACGCCGCCAGCTCCGCCTCCGCCAAGATCGACGCGCGCGCCGGAGCCGCCAAAAGCGAGAGCGCCGCCGCCGGCGTCGTCCATTCGCGCCTCGCCAATGGAATGGAGATCGTCGTCATCGCCGACCGCCGCGCGCCGGTCGTCACCCATATGGTCTGGTATCGCAACGGCTCCGCCGACGATCCGCTCGGCAAGTCGGGAATCGCGCATTTCCTCGAGCATCTGATGTTCAAGGGCACGCACGCGCATCCGCAGGGCGAGTTCTCCAATCTCGTCTCCGAGCTCGGCGGCCAGGAGAACGCCTTCACCAGCTATGACTACACGGCCTATTTCCAGCGCATCGGCAAGGAGCATCTCGGCACGCTGATGGAGTTCGAGGCCGATCGCATGACCAATCTCGTGCTCTCCGACGAGGTGGTGGGGCCGGAGCGCGAGGTGGTGCTCGAGGAGCGCCGCATGCGCACCGAGAACGACCCTTCCGCCCAGCTCGACGAGGCGGTGCAGGCGGCGCTGTTCCCGCACCACCCCTATGGCACGCCGATCATCGGCTGGGGCCATGAGATCGAGACGCTCGGCCGCGAGGACGCGCTGCATTATTATCGCCGCT
This sequence comes from Methylosinus sp. LW4, assembly GCF_000379125.1. Classification (NCBI taxonomy): domain Bacteria; kingdom Pseudomonadati; phylum Pseudomonadota; class Alphaproteobacteria; order Hyphomicrobiales; family Methylocystaceae; genus Methylosinus; species Methylosinus sp. LW4. The sequence continues at coordinate 3,137,797 of NZ_KB900626.1, forward strand.
TCTACACGCCCGAGAACGCCATACTCATCGTCGCCGGCGACGTCGATTTCGAGAGCGTGCGCGCGCTGGCGGAGAAGAGCTATGGCCGCATTCCCGCGCGCGACGACGCGCCGAGCCGCAAGCGCCCGCGCGAGCCGGAGCCGCGCGCCCATCGCCTGGTGACGCTCGCCGACGAGAAGGTCGAGCAGCCGACGCATGAGCGCGTCTTCCTCGTGCCGTCCTACACGACCGGCGCGCCCGGCGAGGCGGAGACGCTGGAAGTTCTCGGCCATGTGCTGGGCGGCGGACCGTCGAGCGTGCTGTATGATTCTCTGGTGGTGGAGCGAAAGCTCGCCGTCAACGCCGGGGCCTATTACATGGGCTCGGCGCTGGACGACACGCGCTTCTGGGTCTTCGCCACGCCGGCGCCCGGCGTCTCGCTGCAGCAGCTGGACGACGCCATCGGCGCGGCGATCGACAAATTCGCCGCCGCCGAGATCGCCGAAGCCGATTTGAAGCGCGCCAAGAATCGCCTCATCGCCGAGGCGGTCTATGCGCAGGACAGCCAGGTCTCGCTCGCCCGCTGGTATGGCGAATCGCTGGCCACCGGCCTCGCGGTGGAGGATGTCGCCGCCTGGCCGGACCGCATCGACGCCGTCTCCGCCGCCGATATCGCCGCCGCGGCCCGCAAATGGCTGCAGAAGCGCCGGGCCGTCACCGGCTTCCTCGAATCCGAGGCCGAGGCCGAGGACGAAGCCAATGCCGCCGAGCTCGCCGCCTGACATCGGAGCGTAAATCAATGACAGCCCACGCCATCGCGCCTGCGCGCAGCCGCGCCGAAACCATTCAGCGCGTCGTCACGCCCGGCGGGATCGAAGCCTGGCTCGTCGAGAGCTACGCAGTTCCGCTCGTCGCGCTCGAATTCGCCATGCGCGGCGGCGCCTCCCAGGACCCGGCCGGCAAGGCGGGTCTCGCGACGCTGCTCGCCGGACTGCTCGACGAGGGCGCCGGGCCCTATGACGCCCGCGCCTTCCACCTCGCCATAGAGGATCTGGCGATCCGGCTCGGCTTCGGCTGCGACCGCGACGCCATCTCCGGCCATATGCAGACGCTCTCGCGCAACAGCGACGAGGCGTTCGAGCTGCTGCGCGTCGCGCTCTGCGAGCCGCGGCTCGAGCAACAGGCGATCGACCGCGTGCGCGGCCAGATCGCCGCCGGGCTGAAGCGCGACGCCAATGACCCGGATGCGCTGGTCGCCAGGGCCTTCCGCGAGGCGGCCTTCCCCGATCATCCCTATGGGCGGCCGGTGCGCGGCGATCTCGACAGTCTCGAAAATCTGACGCGCGACGATCTCGACGCGCTGCGGACCCGCCTGCTGGCGCGCAGCGATCTGAAAATCGCCGTCGTCGGCGCCATAGACGCACCGACGCTCGCCGCCAAGCTGGACGCGATCTTCGGCGCCCTGCCGGCGCAGAGCCTTCTCACCCCCGTGCCCGCGATCGACATTCACGCGCTCGGCGAGCGCCGGATCATCGATCTCGACGTGCCGCAATCGGCGATCCGCTTCGGCCGTCCCGGCATGCAGCGGCATGATCCCGATTATTTCGGCGCCGTGGTGGTCAACCACATCCTCGGCGGCGGCGTCTTCACGGCGCGGCTGTTCAACGAGGTGCGCGAGAAACGCGGTCTCGCCTATTCGGTCTATTCGCATCTCAACGAATATGACAAATGCGCCATGCTGGTCGGCGGCGCGGCGACGAAGAACGAGCGCGCCCGCGAATCGCTGGAGGTGATCCAGGCCCAATTCGCCGATCTCGCCAATGAGGGGCCGAGCGCGGACGAACTCGACAAGGCGAAGAAATATCTGACCGGCTCCTATGCGCTACGCTTCGACACGTCGACGAAGATCGCCGGCCAGCTGGTCAATCTCCAGCTCGACGGATTCGCGCCCTCCTATCTCGACGAGCGCAATGGCCGCATCGATGCGGTGACGCTGGACGACGCCCGCCGCGTGGCCAAGCGCCTGCTCGGCGACGGCGAGCTGCTGGTGTCGATCGCCGGACGTCCGCAGGGGCTCTGATCCGGCTTCGGGCGGCGCTCGACCGATCCGAATTCCAACGCAAGGCGAAATTCGACAGCGCGATCCGGTCCAATGATCGGATCGCGCTGTCGAAAACATATGTCGCAGGGCGAGCCTTCGCGGCGCGCCACGAGCGATCATCTCGAGACGAGCCAATGATCTTCCGCAAAAGAAAACGGGCGCCGCAACCTGCGGCGCCCGACGGATCGTCATGAAAAAAGGGGTTCGGCAGACGCCGAACCCCTGCGCCGTTGCAAATTCCGTCGGGGAATAATTGATCCACTATTGATCGACTACTCTTCTTCTTTAGCGCGCTTCGATCGTAAAGGAAACAACCTAATATAGATCGCGAGCAGAAAGACCACGTCTGTGGCTCGTAGGTAACACTAGTACTTATACCATAGGGTGATTACTTTTAGTAGTATCGCTTGGTACTAATACTAAGCTCGCAATCGATAGCTTTTACTTTCAGCGGCTTGCCCTGAGAAGAAGATATGCTTCAGCGCAGCCGTGAACCGCCTCTCGTTTCGAAGGGCGAAAGATTATGAGCATTTCCCGGTGACAGGCGAGCGGCCAGGGCCGGCTGCCCCCATTATCCACAGGCTCAGTCGGCCAGTGGGAGAGCGAGCCGAAAGGCGGAGCCGCCGCCATCCTCTTTCTGCGAGGAGAATCGCGCGCCGTCGGCCTCGACGAGCGCGCCCGACGTCGCCGGCTCCGCGGCGGGGCGCGGATCGGTGCGCGGCGCGATAGCGGCGGCGCTCCGGTCGTGGACCTCTATGGCGATCTCGCCGCCCTGCTCCGATGTGACGACGATCAATTCGCGATGGGAAGCGGCGATCGCCGCCTCCGCGGCCGCGCGAAGGAGATCGATCACCTCCTCCTCCAACTGCGTCCGATCGCCGATCACGAGATCGCGCTCGGCGCGCAGACGCAGCTCGGCATGGACCGTCTCGCCGAGATCGAGACGGAGGGTCTCCCAGGCCTCGCGGATCAGCGGATGCAGCGCGATCTCGGTCGGCCCGCGCGCCTCATGCGCGAAAAGCTCGCGCCAATCGCCGATGAGCCGCGCGGCGCGATACAATTGCGCGCCGGCGCGGTCCATGGCGGCGAGCTGCTCCTCCGGCCGCGCGCCGCCGCCGAGCGTCGCGCGCCGGCGCGCGGCCTGGAGATAGGCGGCGGCGGCCGTGAGCGGCTGATTGATCTCATGAGCGAAGCCGACCGCCCGCAGCTCCAATCTCCGCAGCCGCTCCGACTGCCGGCGCAGCTCCTGCGCTTCGGCCGCATCCTGCGCGAAAGCCACGCCGCGCGCGCCTTCCGCATCGAGCGCGACAAAACGGAGCCGCAGCCGCACGCGCGCGCCGTCCTTACGCACGAAATCCGTCTCGACGCTGGTCTCGGCGGGCGCCCGGAGCCGCGTGGCGCCCCGCCAGTCGATTCGGCCGGCTGCGAGATCGTCGCGCCCATAGCCCGTCACGCGGAGAAATTCTTCATTGGCTTCCGTCACCTCGCCGCCGCCCTCCCAGCAGAAGGCGCCGACCGGCCCATTCGCCCACAGCGCGCGCGCGCAAGCGTCGCCTGCGCAACAATCGGCCTCCTTCCCGGAGCGGAAACCAAAACGCCCGAGCAGGGCGAGCGCCGCCAGGGCGGCGGCCACCGCCAGCGCGGCCGCGAAATCGCCGAGGAGAGCCGTGAATTGCGCCGCGAAATCGGAAGACGCCGCGCCGACCAGCTCTGCGACCCAGTCGGCGGAGCCGTAGAACGCCAGCGCCGCTATGGCCGCGAGCGCCGCGCCGAATCCGGCCGGCCTATGCGCGGCGAATTCTCGGCGCCGAACAAGTGAATTCCAAAGGGCGCGAAGCCCGGCGGCGACCGCTGCGCCCCGTCGTCGCGGCGCGCCCGACGCCTCCCGAGAAAACCTCATGCTCGGCACAAGCAATTTCCGACAATCACAGAATGCGACGAGCGCAAGACTGGCCCAGAAGATTTATTTTGGCAATCCGCCCGATCGATCGGCCAAATTTGAAAAATTATCCTATCGCTCCATGACGTTCTGGCGACGCGACGCACAGGCGCGAGACGGGCGACGAGCGCGCGCCGAGACCAACGGAGGACGAGGCGCGCCGACGGCGCTCGCATGAGCTTCACTCCTCGGCGCTCCGAATGAGATAGCCTATGCCGCGCGCGGCGTGGATATCGGCGCGCGCGCCTTGGTTCTTCAGGCGCTGGCGCAGACGGTGGATCAGCATCTTCAGCGCGTCGACCTGATCGGCTCCCTGCGCGCCGTAAATCTCCTCGAGCAGATCGGCGCGCATCACCGCGAGACCGGCGCGGCGCATCAGCGCGCCGAGCAGGACGAGCTCCAGCCGGGGCGCCAGAAACTGCCGCCCATTGATGAAGCCCCTCTGCTCCCCGAGCTCGAAGCTGAGCGCTCCGATCTGCGCCGAGGGCGCCGCCTGCGGTCCGGGCCGACGCAGAATGGCGCGAATGCGCGCCATCAGCTCCGCGGGATCGAAGGGCTTGGTGAGATAATCATCGGCGCCGGCGTCGAGCCCGTCGACCATCTCGTCTATGTCGCGCATGGCGGAGAGGATCAGCACGCGCATGTCGGGCCGGCTCGCGCGCACCGAGCGGATGATGGAGACGCCGTCGCCGTCCGGCAGCCGGCGATCCAGCAGCATCACGCCATATTCGACGGCCTCGATCGCCGCGCGGGCCTCGGCGATCGAGTCGGCGATATCCGCATCAAAGCCGGAATGGGCGAGCTTCTCCGCCAGCAGAGCGGCGATCTCCGCCTGATCTTCGACGATCAGCACACGCATCGGCGATTCCGGCGCCCCTATGAGCATTCTCGCGGCCTCCCCGGCGGAGCCGCCTCGCCGATCATGCGCTCCGGTCGCCAAAGGCCCTGGGCGTCTTCGAACCCCCTCATGGTATAGCGCGTTACCTATATGTAAATATCATATTTTTAGCAGAGAGAGCGACCTCCTATCGCGACGGATGATCGCTCGAAGCTTTTCCATCTGGAGACAATGACCGCATAGGCGGCTGGATTTCCTATTTTTCCCGAATAATCCACCCGTAGGCGTATTTTTCTATATGTCGAAGCCGTCGAGGCGCGCTCGACGGCTTCGACATGTTTCCACTCTGTTTCTGCATTGTTTTCCGCATTGAAATGGAATGCGAGGGCATGTTCGGCGAGGAGCATTCCTCCCGAAAAGCGCGGCTGCAAGGTAACGTTTTGCAGATTTCGGGAGGCGCTGAAGCAATAATCTCCCGCCCCGCGGCAGGAACAGGGCGCTCGGGCCGGCGGCGCCGTCGCGCTGTTTCAGCGTGAGCGAATCTGCTAGAGCTGCATCGACAGAAAGGCTTCTTCCAAAATGGCGCGCATCTTTCTCCTCTCCCTCATCCTGGCCGGGATCGTCTCGCTGATCGACGGCTTCGCCCCCAGGGCCGCGCTGGCCGGACCGAATGTGCCGCTGTGCCTCGCGATGCAGAATAATTACAATGAATGCGTGCGCCACGAGCGCGCGCGGGAGCGGGAGCGGCGTCGCTACGAGGAATATGAGGACGAATGGGGCCGTGGCCCGCACGGGCGCCGGCGCCACTCGGATTGCGGCGCCTGGCTCGTGCAGCTGAAGGCGCAAGGCTGCTTCTGAGCGGCCTTCAGCCGCCGATCAGCAATCCGGCGGTCGTGGCGCTCATGCTGGTGGCCAGCGTGCCGGACAGAATGGAGCGCAAGCCGAGACGCGTGATCTCCGCGCGCCGGCCGGGCAGCATCACATTCAGCCCGCCGACGAGAATGCCCATGCTGCCGAAATTGGCGAAGCCGCAGAGCGCATAGGTGAGAATCAGCCGGCTGCGCGGCGACAGCGCCTCCACGCCGAGCGCGCTCATGTCGCGATAGGCCACGAACTCGTTCACCACCGTCTTCGTCGCCATCAGCGCGGCGGCGGTCGGCGTCTCGCTCCAGGGCACGCCGATCAGCCAGACGATGGGGCGGAAGGCATAGGCGAAAGCGAGCTGCAGGCTCGGCCTCTCGCCGCCCAATTGCGGCAGATGCGCGAGCGCCATATTGGCGAGCGTCACCAGCGCGATCGTCGTCAGCAGCATGCTGACGACGCCGACGAGCGGTCCGACGCCGTCGGAAACGCCTTTGACGATGGCGTCGAACGCCCCTGTCGGCGGATTCTCCACGGTGAGCCGCGCTTCGGCATTGTCCTTATAGATGTCCCAGGGCGACATGACCGCGGCGACCGCTATGGCGGCCGGCGTCGCGATCACCGAGGCGATGAGAATATGGCCGAGCGCATCCGGCAGGAAAGGCGCGACGAAGCCGGCGTAGATCACCATGACCGTGCCGGCGACGCCGGCCATTCCGCAGCTCATCAGCGCGAACAGCTCGCCGCGCTGCATGCGCGCGAGATAGGGGCGGATGAGCAGCGGCGCCTCGATCATGCCGACGAAGATGTGAACGGAGGCGCCCAGCGCCAGCGCGCCGGACAGCCCCATGGAGCGCCGCAGCAGAAAGGCGAAGCCGCCGGCGACGCGCTGCATCACGCCCCAGTAGAAGAACAGCGAGGCCAGCGCCGAAATGGTCAGCACCATGGGCAGCGCCTTGAAGGCGAGAATGAAGCCGGCCCCCGGCGTCTTCTCCTCGAAAGGCGCGGGGCCGCCGCCGAGATAGCCGAAGACGAAGCCCGAGCCCGCCTCGGTCGCCTTCTGCAGCGCCTCCGCGGCGTCATTGGCGAGCAGCACGGCCTGCTTGGCCGGCGGAAAATGCGTGAGCGTCAGAGCCGCAGCGAATTGCAGCGCCAGCCCGCCGAAAACGACGCGCCAGGGAATGCGCCGACGATCCTCGCTGATCGCAAAGGCAATGAGCAGGAAGCAGAGAAAAGCGAGACAGGAACGAACGATATCCGCCATGGGGCTGCGTTTCTCCGATCGGCGCGGGGAGGCCGCCGCGGCGATGCAATTTTCAGGTCCAGACGCATTCCGGCGCGACCGGCTTCGTCCATTCGGAGCGTTTTCCACGCGACCTGTGGCCTTCGCCACATCCCTCGGGAGCGAGCCGAGCGACAGTTCGGAGGCGGGCGATGCTTTGCGACCGCGTTCCAACATCCATCCAGGGAGGATGACATGAAGCTCGATCTCTCCAATTTCCATTTTCCGGCCGGCCTCCGCGCCAAGGCCCTGACGCTGGTCATCGGCGTCGCGCTCGGCGCGATGGCGCTGTCGCTCGGCGGCTGCTCCTGCACCGACCCATACGGCAACGAGATGGACTGCCCCGGCGCCTACTGAACGAAAGACCTCGAGAAAGCCGCCGACCGGACGGGCGTGGCGGCTCAGAGGGTCGCCCGCTCGCCGCTGGCGACCCAATGCTCGAAGTCGCCGAGCTTCTTGAACGGAAAGGCGGGGAGCGCTGCGTCGCGGCCGCGGATCGGCGCCTCGACGACGGCGTGCGGCGGCCGCAGCCCCGCGGCGTCGCACGTCTGCGCGGAGACGAGCGCCACGCAATCCATCTCTTTCGTCAACGACTCCAGCCGCGCGGCGATATTGCCGGTGTCGCCCAGAAACTGCAGCGACTGCCGGTCCGTCGGGCCGACGGCGCCGACGATGGCGAGCCCGCTGTGCAGGCCGACGCCGAAGGCGAGCGGCGCCTCGAGATCATCCGCGAAATCGCGGCTGACGCGGCGGATCGCGCGCCAGACGCCGCTCGCCGCGCGGAGCGCCGCGCGGGCGCCTTCGGCGGCGTCGCCGTCCAGCCGAAACAGGCTCATGACGCCATCGCCGGCGACGCTGGTCACATGGCCGCCCTCCGCCAATATGGCGTTGGTGGTCGCGCGAATATAGGCGTCGACGATGTAGATCGCGTCATAGGGCAAGCGGTTGGCGGCGAGCTTCGTCGAGTCGCGCAGATCGACGAACATGGCCGTCACGAAGAGCTCGCGGCCCTGGTCGAGAAGAACGCACAGCCCGTCGAGCGGGCTGTCGGCCGGCAGCATGGGATAAACGCCGATATCGCAGCTCGGCCGCGTCTGGCAGGCGAGGCGCACGCCCTCCGGCGCGCCGATCTGCGCCAATGTGGCGCGCTCCGCAGGGCCGGGCGGCGGCAGCTCCGACGCGCCATAGAGCACGCGAATGCGGCAGGTGGAGCAGCGCGCGCGCCCGCCGCAGACGGAGGCGTGCGGAATGCCCTTGAAGCGGCTGGCCTCGAGCACGGAAAAGCCGAAAGGCGCGCGAATGCTGCGGCCGTCGCGATAGTCTATGCGCACTGTGTCGAACATGCGCTCGCGCATGTTGCGCAAGGCGCGCAGCAGCAGGACGACAGCGAGCAGCGCGAGATAGGATATCTGCAGATAGAAGATGATCGACGCGAGCATCGCCGGCACATGCGCATGCGGCGATCCTTTCGCCGGCGGGCCATGCGCCTCCATCACCGCCTCGTCCATATAGGCGCGCAAGATCAGCTCCCAGCCGGAGTTGAGCAGGCCCGCTATGGCGAGAACGGGCAGAGCGAGCGCGAGAAGAAGAAACAGAATCGCGCGACGGCGATACCAATCGCGATAGCGCAGCCACATGTGAATGCCGATGCAGCCATGCGACCAGATGAGGACCATGAGCAGAAATTGCCGCGGCAGGCCGAAGGTCGGATCGCTGATCCAGAAGTGATAGAGAATGCGAAAATAGGAATCTTCCAAGCCGAAGGCGAGCACGGCGACGCGCGTGTCGGTGACATGCGGCGCGAGCAGCAGCGGAATGGTGAGGCCGAGGCCGAGCTGCCATGCCTCTATCGCCGGCATGCGCAAATGCCGCCGGCGATAGAGCGCGAAAAGGCCGAGCGACATGTGAACGGTGAAGCAGAAGAGCAGCAGAGCGACGCCGAAGCTGCTGCGCCAGGGCGCGAGAATGACGCCATGCCCGATAGCCTGGAGATTGTCGAGAAAGAGCAGTCCGGTCGCGTGAGAGATGAAATGACAGGCCGCATAGGTGAAGAGCGTGAGCCCCGTGGCGAGGCGCGTGCGGCGCTCCAAATCGAAGTTGACACTCCAAAGCGACATGGACCATCCTTTGAAACGCTGACAAGACGAAATTTTCAGGAACGCGGGGCATGATACGAAAAAACCAGACGCTTGCACGCGTTAGTTTGTTCCGCTCGCTTTCCAAGGAGGAGATCGCGCAGCTCGACGCGCGCTGCGTCTGGCGCCGCGCCCAGGAAAAGGAATGCATCCTCAATTATAAGGACGACACTGCGGATATCTACTTCGTCGCCTATGGCGATGTGCGCGTGTCGATCCAGAGCGTCGCCGGCAAGGATCTGATGCTGCGCGTCATCAAGGAGGGCGAGTTTTTCGGCGAGCTCTCCGCGCTCGACGGCAAGCCGCGCTCTGCGGCGATCCATGCGATAACCGACACGGTGATCGCGCGCATGAGCCCGGCGATCTTCCGCGAGGTGATTCATCGCTATCCCAATGTCTGCGATCAGGTGCTCGAGACGCTGACCGGCGAGGTGCGCCGCCTCACCACGCGGGTCAATGAATTCACCAATCTCGACGTGCGCGGGCGCATTCACGCGGAATTGCTGCGGTTGGCGCGCAGCGACAGCGGCGGCGAGAATCGCGGCGTGATCTCGCCCGTCCCCACCCATGCGGAGATCGCCGCCCGCGTCAGCACGCATCGCGAGGCGGTCACGCGCGAGCTGAACCGGCTGGAGCGGGCGGGACTGCTGGAGCGCCGCCGCGGCGCCTTCGTGCTGCTCGATCTCGCCGAGCTCTCCGCCTCCGTCGAGGCGGCGCGGTAGCGAATCTCTCCCGCGGCATGGTCGTTGCTACCCGCGCAAGGACGCGGGGGAAGAGACCATGAGCAAGTTCATTTACGCCCATGCCGGCGACGCCGACTGGAAAAGCGCCTTGGCCTCCTGCCTGGAGCAGATCGAACGACAACGGGCCGACGCGCCCGCGCCCAATCTCGGCTGGTGCTATCTCACCGACTATTTCACCCAGGCGGCGAGCGATATTTTGTCGGCGCTGCGCGCGCGCCTGCCCGGCGTTCATTTCGTCGGGACGGTGGGGGTCGGCGTCGGCGCCGAGGCGGTGGAGTATTTCGACGCGCCGGGCCTCGCGATCATGCTGGCGGACCTGCCCGCCGAGGCTTTTGCGCTGTTTTCCTCTCTCGAGGCGCTGGAGGGGACGCCCGAGGGCTTCGAGCCCTTCACCGCGCTGGTCCACGCCAGCGGCGGCACGCCCGATCTGCAAGCCAAGCTGGAAGCCGCGAGCGCCAAGCTCACCACCGGCTATCAGTTCGGCGGCCTCTCTTCGGCGCGCAACAAGGCGCTGTGCATCGCGGACGAGGTGCTGGCCGGCGGCTTCACCGGCGTCGCCTTCGGGCCGCAGGCGACCGTGTTCTCGCGCGTGACGCAAGGCTGCCAGCCGATCGGCCCGCTGCGGACCGTCACCCGCGCGCAGGGCAATTACCTCGTGACCCTGGACGAGAAGCGCGCGCTCGACTGCGTGCTCGAAGATATGGGGCATACGCTCGACATAGACGACGCCGCGCTGCGGCTCGAGCTGGCGCAGACTCTGGCCGGAATCGTCGCCACTGGCGAGGACGCCTCCGCCAAGCCCGGCCAGTTCGGCGCCAATACGGAAGTGCGGCACATTGTCGGCGTCGGCCGCAAGGGCGGGCTGCTGATGATCGCCGAGCAGATAAAGGACGGCATGCGGCTCGCCTTCTGCAAGCGCAACGCCGAGGCGGCCAAGCATGATCTGCTCCGCATCGTCGCGGAGGTGCGCGCCCAGGCGGAGGCCGCCGGCGGCATGAGAGGCGCGCTCTATATCAGCTGCTCGGGGCGCGGCGGCCCGCATTTCGGCGAGCCCAACGCCGAATTCCGCATGGTTCACGAGGCGCTGGGAGGCGAGACGCCCTTGATCGGCTTTTTCGCCGGCGGCGAGATCGCCCGCCATCATCTCTACGGCTATACTGGCGTGCTGACGGTTTTCGCCGGAGCCTGAGAAAGAGGAAGCCCCAAAATGAGCGCCGAGCCGCGCGGCGAGGATCCGAGCCGGATCGTCTCCGCCTCCGGGGTTTCCATGCCCCGCATCATCTATGGCACGGCCTGGAAAAAGGAGCGCACCGCCGCGCTGGTGGAAGAGGCGCTGCGGACCGGCTTTCGCGGGATCGACACCGCCTGCCAGCCCAAGCATTACAATGAGCCGGGCGTCGGCGAAGGTCTGGCGGCGGCGCTCGGCGCCGGGCTCGACCGCGCGGATATTTATCTGCAGACCAAATTCACGCCCTTCGGCGGGCAGGACCCGGAAAACATCCCCTATGACGCCGCCGCTCCGATCGGCGAGCAGGTGCGGCAGTCCTTCGAGGCCTCGCTGCGCAATCTGCGCGTTGATCGTCTCGACGGATTGGTGCTGCACTCTCCCTACCCGGAAGACAAGGACACTCTCGAGGCTTGGCGCGCGATGGAGAGCCTTGCGGCGCAGGGCGGCGTGCGCCAATTGGGCGTCAGCAATTGCTATGAGCCGGCGCGGCTGAAGATGTTGTGGAAGAAAGCGCGGGTGAAGCCCGCCGTGATCCAGAACCGCTTCTACGCCAAGACCGGCTATGACCGCGAGATTCGCGCTTTCTGCGCGAAGCACAAAATTTTCTACCAGAGCTTTTGGACGCTCACCGCCAATCCCGAAACGCTGGAGAAGCCGGAGCTCGTCGCTCTCGCCGAAAAATATGGGCGCGGCCGGGCGCAGATTTTCTTCCGTTTCCTGACGCAGCAAGGCGTTCTGTGCCTCACCGGCACGACGTCGCAGGAGCATATGCGCGACGATCTGGCGATATTCGACTTTTCCCTGACCGCGAAGGAATGCGCGAGCCTGGACGCTCTGCTGACCAGCGCGCCCGCCTGACCAGCGTCGAAAGCGCGCGGAAACCGCCCTTGCATTCTCACGCTCGGCCGAAGATCATGCGGCGCGAGCGCGGGGGCGCGCGACGCGAACGTATCAGGGCGGCTGTATTTCCATGTCGAAGACGCTCGTTTCGGAAGATCAGAGTTTCTGGCAAGACCTCGACGACGAGGATCGCAATAAGATCAAATCCTGCGTGCAGCTGCGCAGAATTGCGCGCGGCGAGGCGCTGATCGAGCTCGGCGCGCCGTCGGAGACGCTCTATATCGTCAATTTCGGCCAGTTCGGCGTGGTCAACGCCGCCAATGGCGAGATTGTCGCCGAGATCGGCAAGGATCAGCTCATCGGCGAGATGGGATTTTTCACCCGCGAGCCGCGCGGCGCCAGCGTCGTCGCCATGCGCGACTCCGAGGTGCTGGAGATCGACCGCGCGCAATTCGACGCGCTGGTCGCGCAATTCCCCGATATGCAGCGCGCCGTCACACGATCGCTGGCCAAGCGCCTCGCCCGTCTCGGCGAGATCACGCGGCGCAATTTCCGCCAGAGCAGCCGCGTGCGCGTGATCGCGCTGATCGCCGCGGGCGGGGGATCTATCCCCGAAGGTTTCAGCGCGCGCCTGCTGCAAGCGATCAATGCGCGCGCCCGCGGCTGCGCGCGCGCCTCCGCCGATGCGCGCGCGCATTTCCCCAATGGCGCATTCGACCGCTACGCCGTCGCCGATTGGCTCGGCGCGCTCGAGCAGGAGAACGATTTCGTTCTCTGCGTCGCCGATGGCGAATTGAACGAATGGACCCGCGCCGTTCTCAATTCGGCCGATCTGCTGATCACGGCCGTCGCCGACGGATCGCCGGCGCTCGATCCGGTCGAGCAATTCGCGTTCACCCTCTTTCCCGCCAATCGCCGGCGCATCGTCAGGCTCTATCCGCATCGGCCGCAGACGCAGGAGCCCTCCGCGCCATGGCTGCGCGAGCGCGAAGTCTTCATGCTGCATCATGTGGCGATGGATTCGGGCGCGGATTTCGATTGTCTCGCGCGCTTCATCACGGGCCAGGCGATCGGCTTCGTCGCCGGCGCCGGGGGCGCGCTCGGCCTCGCCCATATCGGCATTGTGAAAGCCTTTCAGGAGGCGGGCGTCGTCTTCGATATTTTCGGCGGCAGCAGCATCGGCTCCGGCATGGCGGTGGCTTTCGCGCAATTGAAGACGCCGGAGGAGGTGGAGGCGGCGATTCATGAGATATTCGTGCAGAACGCCGCGCTGAAGCGCCTCACTCTGCCGAAATACGGACTGCTCGACCATACGATTCTCGAGGCGACGTTGGCGCAATCCTACGGCTCCATCGCCTTCGAGGATTTGTGGCGGCCGAGCTTCGCCATTGCGACCGACCTCTCCACCTATACGATGCGCGTGATCCGCTCCGGCCCCACATGGCAGGCGGTGCGCGCCTCCTGCGCCATTCCCGGCGTGCTGCCGCCCTTCTTCGACGAGGACGGCCATATGCTGGTCGACGGCGCCGTCTCCGACAATGCGCCGATCGCGCCTATGCATGGGCTGAAGAACGGCCCCAATGTCGTCGTGGACCTGCGCAACTCCGATCCGCGCCTCTATGACTTCGACTATCGCGCGCTGCCCGGCCGCAACGAGCTGCTCGCCTCCATGCTCAATCCGCTGCGCCGCAAGCCATTGCCCGATTGCCCCTCGCTGGCGGCCGTCATTCAGCAGGCGGTGTTCAGCAATATTCGCGAGAAGCCGGCCTTCTCCGGCGCGCTCGATCTCACCGTGCAGCCGCCGGTCTGTCCCGGCGCCAGCTTCATGACCTGGGACAAGCACCGCGAGGTCGCGGAATTCTCCTACAGATGGGGCCTCGAGACGATCGCCCGGCTGGAGGAGGAGGGAAACCCCGCCCTCGCCGAAATGCGCCGCCTGTCGCAGCCGAGCTGAACACGCGCGCGCCCACGGGCGCCCGCGCCATGCTCACGCCGCGTCGAGCGCGGCGCGCAGCATGGGCAGATAGCGCTGCGGATTTTCCAGCATCGGAAAATGCCCGCAATTCTCGAAGAGGACGAATTCCGCCTCCGGCAGAAACGCCTTCAGCGAATCGCCGATCGTCGCCACGAGATTATGGGTGGGATCGCTGTCGCCCCAGACGATCGTCACCTTGCGCGGGCTGGCGACATAGGGCTTTTCGGGCGTCGCCATCAAGGCCTGATAGGCGTTGCAGAGGCAAAAGCAGCCGCCGCGATCGAGGCCCGCGATCGCCTCTTCCGCTAGCTTCGGCGCGATGGAAGAGGTCGCCGGCGGCATGGCGACCTTATACCAATGCCGCGCCACCACATGATCGAGCGCGCGCATGAAGAACTGCCCGACATAGGGCCGCCGAATGAGATTCATGCGATCGGTTCCCGCCGCCCATTTCTGCGCCTGCGAGATCGAGACCGTCTGCTGCAGCATGAGATGACGCACGCGTTCGGGCCGCGCCGCCGAGAAGGCGACGCCGGCGAAGCCGCCGAGACAGGCCATGTCCAGCACCGCGTCCTTTATCTCCAGCTGCGCGAAAAATTCGTCGAAGACCTCGCAATAGCTCGGGACATCGAAGCGAAATCCCGATTTCACGAAGGATTGGCCAAAGCCGGGCGTCTCCACGCAAATGACGCGCGCATGGTTCGACATTTCGTCGATGATCGGCAGATATTGCTCGATGACGTTTGGCGGATCGGGCACGATCACCAAAGTCTTGTCACCGGCGCCGTTCTTCTGCGGCGCGATCAAAGTCCGCAAGCTCGCGCCGCGCGTCTCGATGAATTGGCCCTTCGCGCCATTCAGCGTCGGCCCCGCCTCGCTGCGAGCGGCGCGCGCGCGCCGATCCGCCCACAACCAGCGCGACATTTCGATTGCATCCATTTTTCTCGTCTCCGCTGCAATTCATTTCGGCGCGACGCGGATCGCGCTCGCCTGTCGATCCTATAGAGCGGACGCGCGCTCGCGCCCTGTGTGACAGCACACACAAATTCCTCGCCGACCCTTTTAACACCTCGGATCAGGCTCGGGCCGCTCGTCATCCCACAAGATGCGACGAGAGGGGTCGAGCGCAAGCTGAGCAGCTTGTCATCATGCAGAAATAATGTGACAACTTTCGTCACAATGTCGCCATGCGACGCCACCGCGCAGCACGGCCATCCGCATGAATAACGAGAGGCGCGGCGCGAATAGCGCGGACGTGCGGAAGATTTCGCGCGTCGTTTCCAGCGCGAGCAGCGCGGAAATTCTTTGCCGAAAGCGCGCGATATGAATTGGGAGAGACACATGACGGATACGAGATATATGCCCGAACATGCCGCGCGCGCTTTCGACGCGAAGACGGCGCGCCGACAGCTTTCGCTCGCGCAGCTATTGGGAGCGCGTCAGCCGAAGGACGCTTTCTTCGAGATGCTGTCGCGCCATCTTCATCAGGGAACGCTGATCGTTCGTCACAATGGCGTCGATCATCGCTTCGGCGCCGGCGATGACGCGCCGATCGTGCTGCGCGTGCTGCGCGACGATTTCTTCAGCCGCGTGCTCGCCTTCGGCAATCTCGGCATGGGCGAAGCCTTCATGGCGCAGGATTTCGAGGTCGAGGACGACCGTCTGGTCGACTGCCTCACAATGCTGTGCCGCGCCGGCCTGCACAAGAAGCTGCGCTCCGATTGGAGCTTTCTGCTTCGCTATGCCGGCATGCTGGCGAGCAATCGACTGCTGAGCCCGGCGACCAATGTGCGCCGTCACTACGACATCGGCGAAGACGTGTTCGACGCCTTTCTGCTCGATCGCTATCAGGTCTATTCCTGCGGCTATGCGCATTCGCAGGACGACGCCGCCGATCTCCTGCAGCAGCGCAAGCTCGATCGCATTTGCCAGAAGCTCGAGATCGAGCCCGGCCAGTCGCTTCTCGATATCGGCTGCGGCAAGGGCGGCATGCTGATTCACGCTGCGCTGAATTTCGGCGCGTGCGGCGTCGGCGTCACCAATAGCGTCGCGCATCATGCGCGGGCGCAGGAGAACGCCGCCAAATATGGCGTCTCCGATCGCGTGCGCTTCATCCTCGGCGATTATCGCGAGATCGAAGGCTCTTTCGATCGCATCGTCAGCGTCGGCATGCTCGAGCATGTGCGCGCCAAGGATTATCCCGCCTATTTCGGCGCCATAGAGCGTCTGCTCGCGCCGAAGGGCCGCGGCCTCGTGCATGTCATCGGCTGCAACACGGCGATCAATCGCCATGATCCCTTCATTCAAAAATACGTCTTCCCCGGCTCCGACACGCCGAAGCTCTCCGCCATGACGACAGAGCTCGAGAAGAATTGCCTCGCCATTCTCGACGTCGAGAATATGGCGCGCCATTACGCCGTGACTCTGCGTCGCTGGCTGGAAGCCTTCCGCGCCAATAGCGGAACGCTCGATCCAGTGCGCTACGACACGGTCTTCAAGCGCATGTGGGAATACTACCTCAGCTGCGGAATAGCTTCCGCCATGGCCGGGGACCAGGCGCTCTATCAGCTCCTCTTCACCAAGGATTATCACGCGCCGTACCGGCTGCAGCGCGTCTGATGCGCGATTTCATTTTTTACGGGGGTGCATATGTCTAAGGAAGCCAATCAGGATTTCGCGCGGCTGCGGGAGCAGGTCCGTCGCGCCGGATACGCCCGCAAGCTGACCGCCATCGGCATTGCCGAATGGCTGCTGTTCATCGCCCTGACGGCGGCGGGCGTTTCGCTCGTCATCGTCTCGGACATGCTCATCGTCAAGGCGATCGGCATGATTCTCGTCGCCTATGGCTGCATGGGCATGTCGACCAATGGCCACACCGCCTCGCATCATGCGATCAGCAACAGGCCGTGGGTCAACGAATTCATCATGTATTTCGACTTTCCGTTCTTCCTCGGCGTGTCGGGCAATTATTGGCGCCATAAGCATGTCGTCGTGCATCATCCCAATCCGAACGTCATCGGCGTGGACGACGACGCCGATCTGCTGCCGGTGTTCACGCTCAATGATCGCGACGTGAAGAAGGCCAGCGGTCTCGCGCGCTGGTGGTTCGAGCATCAGGGCTATTTCTTCCCCATCGTGCTGCTCGGCAATTCCTTCGGCGTCGCCTTCAAGGGCTGGCGCTTCCTGATCCGCGAGCTGCGCGACGACGAGCGTCGCAACTGGCAGAGCTGGCTCGATCTCGCCTGCATGATCGGACATTGGATCGTGTGGACGATCATTCCGATCTATTTCTTCGGCTTCGCCAATGTCGCGACCTTCTTCGTCGTGCAGATGTTCATGATGTCCTATGTCATGTTCGCGCTCTTTGCTCCGGCCCATTACCCGGAGGAGGCGATCCAGGTGACGAAGGATGCGACGCGCGACAATTATCTGATGCTGCAGACGGCGACGGCGGTGAATTTCGAGACGGGTCCGATCGGCCGGCTGCTGTGCGGCGGCGTCGATTTCCAGATCGAGCATCACCTCTTCCCCTGGATCAGCCCGCGTCACTATCCGCAGCTCGCGCCCATGCTGCGCCAGTTCTGCGAGGAGCACGGCTATCCCTATCGCTCGCAGGGCTGGGGGATCGCGACCTGGAAATCCGTCGTCACCCTCTTCAAGCCGAAGAAGATCGAGGAGGAGTTCCCCGCGGTTGAAAACCTGCCGCTCGCCGCTCACTATCAGCAGCAGAGCAGAATTCGCCGCGAAGCCGAGGCGCCGCTCGCCAAAGCCGAAGCCGCGAGACTGCCCGAAGAGAGCGTGACCGCATGACGAGAGCCGGCGACGGCGCAGTCGAAACGATGACCATCGCCGCGAGAGACGGAGCGTCTCTCGCGGCGACGCTGTTCTCGCCCCCGAGCGGGGACGGACCAATGGTCGTCATCGCCGGCGCCATTGCGGTGAAGCAGAAATTCTACGAGCGGCTGGCGCGCTTTCTCGCCGCGCGCGGATGCCGCGTTCTCACCTTCGATTATCGCGGCGTCGGCGCCTCCCGCCGCTTCGGCGCGCCCGGCGGCGGATTGCGCGCCTGGGGCGAGCAGGACCTCGCCGGAATCATCGACCATGCGGCGAGGCTCGCGCCGGCGGAGCCCTTGCGCGTCGTCTCGCACAGCGTCGGCGGGCAAATGGTCGGACTCGCCGACAACAACGACCGCATTCGCGCCATGCTGGCGGTCAGCACGCAGATCGGCGATTGGCGGCTGTGGCCGGCCCCGCGCAAATATGCGCTATGGCTGATGTGGCGCGCGCTGCTGCCGATCCCCGCCGCCCTGCTCGGCTATTTTCCGGCGGCGCGGCTCGGCCTCGGCGAGGATCTGCCCAAGGACGCCGCGCTGGAATGGGCGCGCTGGTGTCGCAGCGAGGCCTATTTCGTCGATGCGGCGGGCCGCCCCTTCCCCGGATGCTTCGACCGGTTCACGGGAGCGATTCGCGCGCTGACCATCGACGATGATTGGATGGCGCCGAAGCCGGCGGTGGAGGCGCTGCTGAAGCGCTACAGACGCGCCCATATAGAGCCGCTGGCGATTCGCGCCGAGGGGCGGGGCATGGGCCATTTCGGCTTCTTCCGCGACCCCGGCCGGCCCTATTGGGACGATTGCGCGCGCTGGCTGCTGGAGAATTGAAGCGGAGGGCTTCAATGGCCTGCGGGCAGATAACGAATCGCCGCGAGGATGACGCCGACCGCGCCGACGATCAGGCCGCCGAGCTTCACCGTCATGCGCAGCTCGACCTCACGAAGCTCTGCCCGCGTGGAGGCTATGTCGGCTTTCAGCTCGGCTTTGGCGGCCGCGAGATCGGATTTGGTGACGAGTTCCTGTCCCGTCGCCTCGGCGAACGCTTCGGCGGTCGCCTTGGCCTGTGCATGGGACACGCCCGCGGCCTCGAGCTTCTCGACGAATTTCAGAGTGTCGAAGACGACGGCTGTCACGGCTGTTCCTCTCGGGCGCGCACTCAATATGGCGTGGCTACGCTTTCGCGTCCAGCACGGACGAGATCGATCGGCCTGCGGATTCGAAATGGCGAGAGAGACGGGGCTCGAACCCGCGACCTCCGGCGTGACAGGCCGGCGCTCTAACCAACTGAGCTACTCCCCCGCGAGCGCGGCGCAACGCATTGCGCTAGCGAGAGGCGCCGAATAAGGCACGCGCCGGGCAAAGTCAAGAAGCCGGCTGCGGGATTTCTCTTGCGCGCCGCCCCTCGCGGAAAGGCGACAAAACCGCGCAGCGACATTTCGGGGCTTCTGACTGCAGCCCGCCATGTGCTTTTTATGGCGAGATCGGAGCCTTCGGCGATCACGTACGGGCTTTAAGGACTTTCGCGGTCATGAAGGCGAGGCCTTTCGAGGATAGTGTCCTCGAGGCCCGGCGCTTCGGGCGGGGAGAAACGCATGTCGGCCCATTCGGCGACGCATCGGCTCGGGCGAGAGATCGCCATCGCCCTCGCTCTCAAGATCGCGGCCCTCGCCCTGCTCTATTTCCTCTGCTTTCCCGCCTCGCAGCGGCCGCATGTCTCGCCGGCGGCTGTGGCGGAAAAGCTCTTCGCTCGCAACCGCGGCTGACAATCCTTTCACGGAGCGCATGATGTTCGAGCTCGACGTGGTGACGCTTTCAAGACTGCAATTCGCGCTGACCGCCCTCTACCACTTCCTCTTCGTGCCGCTGACGCTCGGCCTTTCGATCCTCCTCGCCATAATGGAGAGCGTCTTCGTGATGACCGGCCGCACCATATGGCGCGACGCGGTCAAATTCTGGGGCACGCTGTTCGGAATCAATTTCGCGATGGGCGTCGCCACCGGCGTCACCATGGAGTTCCAGTTCGGAACCAACTGGTCCTACTACTCGCATTATGTGGGCGATATTTTCGGCGCGCCGCTGGCGATCGAAGGGCTGATGGCCTTCTTCCTCGAGGCGTCCTTCGTCGGCCTCTTCTTCTTCGGCTGGAATAGGCTGAGCCCGGTGGCGCATCTCGCCGTCACCTGGCTCGTCGCTCTCGGCGCCAATTTCTCGGCGTTGTGGATTCTCATCGCCAATAGCTGGATGCTCAATCCGGTCGGGGCGGCGTTCAATCCGCAAACCTTGCGCATGGAGCTCACCTCCTTCTCGGAAGTGTTCTTCAACCCGGTCGCGCAATCGAAATTCGTGCACACCGTCAGCGCCGGCTATGTGACCGGCGCGATGTTCGTGCTCTCCATCTCGGCCTATTATCTGCTCTACAAGCGCGAGCATCGCGAGATCGCGCGGCGCTCCGCCAATGTGGCGGCGAGCTTCGGCCTCGCCTCGGCGCTCTCCGTCGTCGTGCTCGGCGACGAGAGCGGCTATACGGCGAGCTTCAACCAGAAAATGAAGATCGCGGCGATCGAGGCCATGTGGGAGACGGAGCCGGCGCCGGCCTCCTTCACCCTCTTCGGCATTCCCGATGTGAAGCAGCAGACGACGCATTTGAAGATCGAGGTGCCCTATCTCCTCGGCCTCATCGCGACGCGCTCGCTGGACACGCCGGTCGAGGGCATAAAATCGCTGGTCGAGAAGTCGGAGACGCGCATTCGCGCCGGAATGCCCGCCTATGAATGGCTGGCCGCGCGTCCCGACGGACCCAGCGCCGCCATCCCCGCAGAGCTCGAGCCTGCCTTCAAGGACCTCGGCCATTCGCTGCTGCTGAAGCGGTTCCGGCCCGATATCGAGAACGCCACCGAAGAGCAGGTCCATGAGGCGGCGCTCACCACCATCCCCAATGTGCCAGTGCTGTTCTGGGCCTTCCGCATCATGGTGGCGCTGGGCTTTTATTTCATCTTCCTGTTCGCGGCCGCCTTCCTCGTGGCGAGCCGACGGCGCTTGCGTGACAATCCCTGGCTCTTGAAGCTCGCCTTCTACAGCCTGCCGCTGCCCTGGATCGCGGCCGAGCTCGGCTGGATCGTCGCCGAATATGGCCGCCAGCCCTGGATCATCGACAGCGTGCTGCCGACCTTCCTCGGCGCCTCCAATGTGCCGGCCTATAATGTTCTGCTCAGCCTCGGCGGCTTCGTGCTGTTCTACAGCGCGCTGGCCATCGTCGAAGTGTGGCTGATGCTGAAATACATCCGCCTCGGCCCGACCATCGAGCCCTTCCCGCGTGAGGCGCCGGAGCGGCCGTTCCAAATCGCGTGATCCGCTTCCACCCTCCCCTTCAGGGGGAGGGTCGGCCTGCGCAAGCAGGCCGGGGTGGGGTGAGCCCGAGACCGGGGACGTCACCCCACCCGCCCGCCTTCGGCGGTCGACCTCCCCCCTCGAGGGGGAGGTGGGCGCGCACACTTTTTGATCGTCTTCCTCATCGAGGAGATTCCCGACATGATCGATTACGGAATTCTGCGGCTCGTCTGGTGGGCCTTGCTCGGAACGCTGCTCATCGGATTTGCGATCGCCGACGGCTTCGATCTCGGCGTCGCCGTGCTCCATCCCTTCGTCGCGCGCAGAGACGGCGAGCGCCGGCAGACGCTCAATGTCATCGGCCCGGTGTGGGAGGGCAATCAGGTCTGGCTGATTCTCGGCGGCGGCGCGATCTTCGCCGCCTTTCCGGCGCTCTACGCCGTCTCCTTCTCGGGCTTCTATCTGGCGATGTTCCTCGTCCTGCTCGGCCTCATTCTGCGGCCGGCGGCGATCGTCTATCGCAGCAAGGTGGAGACGCCCGGCTGGCGGCGCGCCTGGGACTGGATTTTCTTCGCCTCCGGCTTCGCGCCGGCGCTTCTCTTCGGCGTCGCCTTCGGCAATGTCCTGCTCGGCGCGCCCTTCCGCTTCGACGACGAGTTGAACGTGATCTACGAGGGCGATCTCTTCGGCCTGCTGACGCCCTTCGCTCTGCTCGCGGGCCTCGTCAGCCTCGCCATGATAACGCTGCAGGGCGCCGCCTGGCTCGCCGCCAAGACGCAAGGCCCGGTGGCCTTTCGCGCCAAGCTGGCCGGCTGGCTGGCGGCGATCGTGCTGCTCGCCGCCTTCACTTACGCCGGCTATTGGGGCGCGCAGAATATCGACGGCTATGTGCTGACGAGCGCCGTCGATCCCTCCGGCCCCTCCAATCCTCTGGCCAAGACCGTCGTGCGCGAGGCCGGCGCCTGGCGGGCCGCCTATGAGGCGCGCCCCTGGACGCTGGCCGCGCCCGCCCTCACCTATTTCGGCGTCATCGTCGCCGTGCTGGCGCTCGCCCTTTCGGCGCCGATCGTGGCCTTCATCGGCTCGAGCCTCGCCACCGCCGGCGTCATCGCCACGGCGGGCCTCACCCTCTTTCCCTTTCTGCTGCCCTCCTCGCTCGATCCCAATCACAGCCTGACCCTGTGGGACGCCTCCTCGAGCCGCCACACATTGACGCTGATGCTGGGGGCGGTCGTCGTCTTCCTGCCGATCGTGCTCGCCTATACGGCCTGGATCTATCATGCGCTGCGCGGGCAGGTGACGGAGGCGACCGTGGGGGACAAGGAAAATTATCCCTACTGACCGCAATTTCCCCTATCGCGCAAAGGAGAGCGCCATGTGGTATTTTTCCTGGATTCTCGGCCTCGGCCTCGCCTGCGCCTTCGGCATCATCAACGCCATGTGGCTGGAGCTCGAGGAGTATAGTGAGGAAAAGTGACGGACCAGCGGGCCGAGCGCCTTGACGGGTCGACGGCTTTCGCCTAGGAACCCCACCTTCATCACTTCGGCCTCGCGCTCCGTTCCTCAGCGGGAACGGAGCCGTTGTCGTATAAAAAAGCCCGCAGGGGCCGGCCTCCACCGGACGCGGGCATAATCGGCGAGCCTCGAGCTCGCCCCCACATGGAGAGACGAGAAAATGGCCCGTATAGCCGGCGTCAACATTCCGACCAACAAGCGCGTCGTCATCGCTCTGCAGTATATCCATGGAATCGGGCCGAAAAAGGCGCAGGAGATCATCGAGAAGGTGAACATCCCCGCCGAGCGTCGCGTCGCTCAGCTGACCGACGCCGAAGTGCTGCAGATCCGCGAGACGATCGACCGCGACTATCTGGTCGAAGGCGACCTTCGCCGCGAGGTGGCGATCAACATCAAGCGCCTGATGGACCTCGGCTGCTATCGCGGCCTGCGCCATCGTCGCCAGCTGCCGGTGCGCGGCCAGCGCACCCACACCAACGCCCGCACCCGCAAGGGCAAGGCGAAGCCGATCGCCGGCAAGAAGAAGTAATCGGCTTACGTGTCGCGGGCTCGCCCGCGACGATCACCTGGGCGCGGAGCGACGAGCGCTTCCGCCCGCATCGAGCCCTAGCGCCCGGCATTACGGGCGCGTCCGAAGGACGAGAAAGAGACTATGGCAAAAGAGACCACCCGCGTTCGCCGCAGGGAGCGCAAGAACATCGTTTCCGGCGTCGCGCATGTGAATTCGACGTTCAACAACACGATGATCACCATCACCGACGCGCAGGGCAACACCGTGTCCTGGTCGTCCGCCGGCACGATGGGCTTCAAGGGCTCGCGCAAATCGACTCCCTACGCCGCGCAGATGGCCGCCGAGGACGCGGCCCGCAAGGCTGGCGAGCATGGCGTTCGCACCCTCGAGGTCGAGGTTTCCGGGCCGGGCTCCGGTCGTGAATCGGCGCTGCGCGCGCTGCAGGCCGCGGGCTTCACCGTGACCTCCATCCGCGACGTGACGCCCATTCCGCACAATGGCTGCCGCCCGCGCAAGCGCCGCCGCGTCTGACGAGACCTGTTTCATCGAGACGAATTGCGACGGGGTCTCGCGCCGCAGGCGCGCGGGACCCGGCCGAGAGCTGAAGGAAAGGCGCCACAGTGAGCATCCAGAAGAACTGGCAGGAACTCATCAAGCCCAGCAAGCTCGAGGTGACGGCGGGCTATGATCCGCGCCGCATCGCGGTGGCCGTCGCTTCGCCGCTCGAGCGCGGCTTCGGCTTGACATTGGGCAATGCGCTGCGTCGCATTCTGCTCTCCTCCCTGCAGGGCGCGGCGATCACCTCCATCCACATCGACGGCGTGCTGCACGAATTCTCGTCGATCCCGGGCGTGCGTGAGGACGTCACCGACATTGTCCTCAACATCAAGGACATCGCCATCAAATACAGCGGCGAGGGCGTGAAGCGCCTGACGCTGAAGAAGCAGGGACCGGGGCCGGTCACGGCCGGCGACATCCAGGCCACCGGCGATCTCCAGATCCTCAATCCCGATCTCGTCATCTGCACGCTGGACGAGGGCGCCGAGTTCCGGGTCGAATTCACCGTCTCCACCGGCAAGGGCTATGTGCCGGCGGACCGCAACCGCGCCGAGGACGCGCCGATCGGCCTCATCCCGATCGACAGCCTCTACTCGCCGGTCAAGAAGGTGAGCTATCGCGTCGAGAACACCCGCGAGGGCCAGGAGCTCGACAAGGACAAGCTGACGCTGACGATCGAGACCAATGGCGCCATCTCGCCGGAAGACGCGCTCGCCTATGCGGCGCGCATTCTGCAGGATCAGCTCTCTGTCTTCGTGAACTTCGAGGAGCCGCGCCGCGAGGAGGCCGCTCCGTCGATCCCGCAGCTCGCCTTCAACCCGGCGCTGCTGAAGAAGGTCGACGAGCTCGAGCTCTCGGTGCGCTCGGCCAACTGCCTGAAGAACGACAATATCGTCTATATCGGCGACCTCATCCAGAAGTCGGAGGCGGAAATGCTCCGCACCCCGAACTTCGGCCGCAAGTCCTTGAACGAGATCAAGGAAGTGCTGGCGCAGATGGGCCTGCACCTCGGCATGGAAGTGCCCGGCTGGCCGCCGGAGAACATCGACGATCTCGCCAAGAGATTCGAAGAGCATTATTGATCCGCCCTCTCCCTTCTCCCGCGTGCGGGAGAAGGTGTCGCGCGAATGCGCGACGGATGAGGGCCCTCACCCGACCCCGCTTCGCGGGCCCACCCTCTCCCGCAAAGCGGGAGAGGGAATAATGGAACGGCCGTTCCTTGGCACGGCGGCCGCTAAAATAACGGAGACGCCACAATGTATCATCGTAACAAAAAGCGCCGCTTCGGCCGCACCCACGAGCATCGTCAGGCGATGTTCGTCAACATGGCCCAGGCGCTCATCAAGCATGAGCAGATCGTCACGACTCTGCCCAAGGCCAAGGATCTTCGCCCCATCGTCGAGAAGCTGGTGACGCTCGGCAAGCGCGGCGACCTCCACGCCCGCCGTCAGGCCATCTCCCGCCTGCGCGACGTCGATCTGGTCAAGAAGCTCTTCGACGTGCTCGGCCCGCGCTACAAGGAGCGCAATGGCGGCTACACGCGCGTGCTGAAGGCGGGCTTCCGCTATGGCGACAACGCCCCGCTCGCCGTGATCGAGTTCGTCGACCGCGACGTGGACGCCAAGGGCCAGGATTCCGGCCCCGTCCAGACCGCGACGGAAGAAGCGGCGTAACGCCGATGCTCTCCGGCCCCGCGAGCGGAAGCGTTCTCGGCTGGCCGAAAATTCTGTTGAGATTAGAAGGGGCGGCGCTGATGGCGGCCGCCCTTTCTGCTTATTTCGGCCTCGGGGCCGATTGGCGCCTCCTGGCTTGGCTGTTCCTCTTCCCCGATCTGTCGATGGCTTTCTATCTCGCCGGCCCGCGCATCGGCGCCATCGCCTATAATAGCGCTCATACGACCATCATCCCCTTCGCCGTCCTCGGCGCCGGCGTCGCTCTCGGCCAGGGATTGATGATCTCGATCGCGCTGATTCACCTCGCGCATATCGGCTTGGACCGAATGCTCGGCTTCGGCCTGAAATATGGAACCGCCTTCGGCGACACCCATCTCGGCCGCGTCGGGCGCCCGCCGGACCCGGAAGCTTGATTCTCGAACCCTGGGACGAACTCGCCCGCGCCCGCACCGCCGCGGGCGACGAGCTGCTGCTGCGCCGGCGCGGCGGAATCTATGAAATCCGCTGCAACGGCTATGACCTCATGTCCAACCGAGCGCATCGCTCGGAGGAGGCGCTGGCCCGGCTCGCCCTCGCCGAGATCAGCGCCGCCATGCCGCGCATTCTGGTCGGCGGCCTCGGCATGGGCTTCACCCTGCGCGCCGCGCTCGACGCCGCCCCGCGAGAGGCGCGGATCACCGTCGCCGAGCTGCTCCCCGAGATCATCGCCTGGAATCGCGGCCCCCTCGCGCCGCTGGCCGGCCGTCCGCTCGAGGACGCCCGCGTGGAAGCGCGGGAGGGCGACGTCGCCGCGCTGATGGAGGCGGAAGCCTGCGCCTATGACGCCATCCTCCTCGACATAGACAATGGCCCAGAGGCGGTGCTCTGCGACATTAATTCCGCGCTCTTCTCCGCGCGCGGCCTGCGCAATATGCAGCGCGCCCTCGCCCCGGCGGGCGTGCTCGCCGTCTGGTCCGCCGATCCCTCGCCCGGCTTCGAACAGCGTCTCGAGGAGACGCGCTTCTCCTTCCGCGCCGAGGAGATCGCCGCGCGCGGCGCCGAGGGCGATCCCCGCCACACGATTTATCTCGCGCGCGCCCGCTGATCGCGTCAAGCGGGCTCCAGCGCAGCCTCTGCGTTCTCGCGACGCTGCGCCGCCCACATTTTCGCATAGCGGCCATCGGCGGCGAGCAGAGCGTCATGCGAGCCGCGCTCGACGATCGCGCCCTCCTCGAGCACGATGATCTCGTCCGCCTCGACCACGGTCGATAAACGATGCGCCACGACGAAGCGCGTCACGCCTCGGGCTACATTGGCGATCCGCTCTTGAATGATGCGCTCGGTGCGCGTGTCCAGCGCAGAGGTCGCCTCGTCGAGGACGAGAAGCCGAGGACGCTTCAACAGCGCGCGCGCGATGGCGACGCGCTGCTTCTCGCCGCCGGAAAGCCGCAGGCCGCGCTCTCCGACGATCGTGTTCTCGCCCTGCGGCAGGCGCACGATGACATCATCCAACCCGGCCGCGCTCATCGCCGCCTCGATCTCCTCGCGCGGGGCCTCCGGCCGCGCAAAGCGGATGTTGTCGATGAGCGTTTCATTGAACAGCACGCAATCCTGCGGCACGAGAGCGAGAGCGCCGCGCAACGCGCGGAGATCCAGATCCTCGATAGGGACGCCGTCGAAGCGGATGGCTCCTCGCTGCGGCTCGTGGAAGCGGAACAGCAGCCGCGCGAGCGTCGACTTCCCGCCGCCGCTGGACCCGACGACAGCGAGCGTTCGCCCGGGCGGAATGACGAAACTCACCTCGCGCAGCGTCGGACGATCTGGATGATGCGAATAGCGGAGCGCCTCGACGCCGACCGACAGCGGTCCCTCGCCCGCCAGCGCCTCGCCGCCGGGTGAAAGCTCGGCCTCGGTCTTCTCCGTTAGAATAGCGAGCATGCGCTCGACCTGTGCGCCGCTGCGGATGACCTCACGCCAAACGAGCGTGAAATGCTCGATCGGCCGGACGACTTGCGTGAGATAGAGCGCGACGAGCAGCAGATCGCTCGGCGGGCCGCCGCTCGTCTCGAGCCGCATCACGGCGAGAGCGAATATGCCGCCGAAAGAAAGAGTGAAGACGACGGTCAGCGCGATCTGATTTCGCGCGCCTTGCGCGGAATGACGCAACCATCCCGCCTCGGCTTGTTCGAAAAGACCGCGGAGCCGCGTCATCACGGCGCGCTCGGCGACGAAAGCCTTCACAGTCTCGAAATTCAGCAGGCTTTCCATAAAGAGATTCGAGGCCTTGCCATCCTGCTCCAGCGCCAGCATCGCTGTGTCTCGATACCCCTTCATCGAGGTCGCGAAAGTCGCCGCATAGATCGCGACGAAAGCCGTATAGGCCGCGAGCATGGACGCGTCGAAGAGATGCGACAGGACGCCAGCGGCCGCGATGATTTCGATCGCCATCGGCAGAAGGCCGGCGACCATGGAGAGCAGATGGCGGCAGGCGTTTACGCCTTCCGAAATGGTGCGGCCGAGCTCGCCGGTCTTGCGCGTCAGATGAAACGCATATGGCAGATCGAGCGCGTGCGCATAGACTTTGCTCGAGATCGCGTGGACGAGTCGCCGCTCGACCGACATTGTAAAGGGCGTCGCGATCGTCGGCGCCAGCCGCGCCGCCCCGAGCAGCCCCACATAGAGGCAGACCGCGAGCGTCGAGCCTGCGGCGTCGGCGTGGCTGAAGAGATCGACCGCGCGGCCGAGCGCCAACGGCGCCACCGCCTGGAACAAGGCGCCGAGCGCCGTGAGCGCCGTTGTCGCGACAGTGAGGCCGAGGAGTCGCGGCCCGACGGCCTCCAGAATGAATTTTGGAATGCTTTTCGACATTTGCGAGCCTTTCGCCGCTTCGGCTCCGCGCAAACGATAAAAGAACCAATCGCTTTCGACCGAATCGAAAGAGGGCGCATCCGTTAATAGAGAAGCCCGAGCCGCGCAAGCCCGCGGCGCCGACGATGTTCGATTTCCTCCCCCGCCCCTACGCGCTCATGCGAATTCCACGAGTCTGACGCTTTTCGGGCTAATATGCGGGACCGAATCTCGCTCCACGAATCGCACCCCGAGAGGACGATCGATGCTTTTTCTTCGGCGCCATTTCATTGCGGCTCTCGCTCTGCTCACGCTCGCCGCGCCGGCGGCGCTGGCGGAGACGCTGCTCGCGCCCCAGCAGGAGCGCGCCCTGCCGCAGTCGCGCGCCGATGTGATCCTATCCTTCGCGCCCATCGTGAAACGGACGACGCCCGCCGTCGTCAATGTGTTCGCGACGCGCATCGAGCAGCGGCCGGCCAATCCCTTCTTCGACGATCCGATCTTCCGCCGCTTCTTCGGCGAGGGCGGCGGCGGGGGCGGCCAGCGCGGGCCGACGGCGCAATCGCTCGGCTCCGGCGTCATCGTCGACGCCTCCGGCCTCGTCGTCACCAATAATCACGTCATCGAGGGCATGACCGATGTGAAGGTCTCGCTCTCAGACAAGCGCGAGATAGCGGCGAAAATCCTGCTGCGCGATCCGCGCACCGATCTCGCCGTGCTGAAGCTGACCGAGGCCGCGACCTATCCCACCATGGAGCTCGGCGATTCGGACGCGCTCGAGGTCGGCGATCTCGTGCTCGCCATCGGCAATCCTTTCGGCGTCGGGCAGACGGTGACGCAAGGCATCGTCTCGGCGCTGGCGCGCACGCAGGTCGGCATTTCCGACTATGGCTTCTTCATCCAGACCGACGCCTCCATCAATCCCGGCAATTCCGGCGGCCCGCTCGTCGACATGGCCGGGCGCGTCATCGGCATAAATTCGGCGATCTTCTCCAAATCGGGCGGCTCGGTCGGCATCGGCTTCGCGATTCCCGTCAATATGGTCAAGATCGTCGTGGCGGCGGCCAAGGGCGGCGGCAAGCAGGTGAAGCGCCCGTGGCTCGGCGCCACGCTGCAAAATCTCTCCAAGGAGATTTCCGACAGCCTCGGCCTCGAGCGCCCCGCCGGCGCGCTGGTCGCCGATCTCTACCCCAAAGGCCCGGCGCTCGACGCTGGGCTGAAGCGCGGCGACGTCATCGTCGCCGTGGACGGCCAATCGGCCGATGATCCAGAGGCGCTCGGCTATCGCCTCGCCACCAAGCCGCTGGGCGGTCAGGCGACGCTGGGCGTGCTGCGCGGAGGCAAGACCATCGCCGTGCCTCTGAAGCTCTCCGCCGCGCCCGAAGTCCCGGCGCGCGATG
Source organism: Methylosinus sp. LW4 (assembly GCF_000379125.1). Classification (NCBI taxonomy): domain Bacteria; kingdom Pseudomonadati; phylum Pseudomonadota; class Alphaproteobacteria; order Hyphomicrobiales; family Methylocystaceae; genus Methylosinus; species Methylosinus sp. LW4. The sequence goes on from NZ_KB900626.1 coordinate 3,167,361, forward strand.
CGGTGAAGGTGAAAGGCCCGTCGCCCTTCGCCGGCGCGACGGTCGTCAACATCTCCCCCGCCGTGCTGGAGGAATTCTCCGTGCAGGGCGCGATCAACGGCGTCGTCGTCGCGGAGATCGACCCGCAATCGGTCGCCGCGCAGCTCAATCTGCAAAAGGGCGACGTGATCCTCGTCGTCAATGACGAGAAGATCGCCACCACCCGCGACCTCGAGCGGGCGACGATCAACCGCCATTATTATTGGAAGATCACGCTGGCCCGCGAGGGACAGGTGATGACGACGGTGGTGGGCGGGTGAGCGGCGCCGACCGCGTCGAATATCGGCTCGAGCTCTGCGACACATCGGGCGAGCATCGCCCGATCGCGATCTTCCGCGCGGCGAGCCCTTTTCCGCCGGTCGGCGTCGGCGAGCGCTTCGACGACGAGGGCTGGCCGCGCCTCGACCCACATGACCCTCCGGGCTCGGCGGCGGCGCCGCGGCGCTACATTGTGCATTCCTCGAGCATGTGGTCACGCGCGGCGACGGCGTGATCCTCGCCCGCTATTGCCTCAATCTCACGCCCTTCGACGGCGATCGCTCGCCGGTGTGGGGGCCGAGCGATCCGATATGACAGGCGTCGAGCGCATGTCGCTCACAGACAGGGATTCATCACCGGCTCGCGCGGAACCGCGAGCAGCTTTTTCACCGATTCGCGCAACGCCTGCGGCGTGACGCTGCGGAATGGCTCGAGATCGCGATTCTCGCAGAATTTGCGCGCCGAGGCGGCCTCCGATTGCGCGGCGCGGCGCTTGAACGCCTCGAGCGACGCGCGCGTCGGATGCAGCGAGGAATTGGCGAGAATGAATTCGTCGATCGATTTGATCGCTTCGTCGATGGCGTCGTCCGCCGCGCTGCGAGCCACGCCGCACGCATTCGCATAATGCTGAACGGTCAGATAGATCGACCAGGCGCAGAGCACCGCTCCGGCGCCGCTGCGGTCCGCCTCGAATTGCCGTGGGCCGAGGACCATCGCCTCCTCGCCGGCGGCAGCCGTCGCCGATAGGGCGACGCAAATCGCAATGATTTTCGCATAACGCATTTCGGGCAATCCCTTTCTCTCGAAAGCCGAGCGCGCCCCTGTGCGCCTACGCACAAACACGCGGGCGCCGCTCTCCTACAACAGCATCGTTCGCCGGAGATGACGCCGACGACGCGCTGGTGGAGAGAATACAATGACTTTCGCCGTTACCGAATTCGCTTCGCGCCCCGTCCGCACCGACGCCGCCATGCGCATGGCTTTCATGATCCTCGGCGCGACCGTCGCGCTGGCCGGCGCCAAGGCCTTTCTGGCGCAGAGCGTCGCCGCCCCCGTGCCGCCGACCGCGCCGGTCGCCTCCATCGCCGAGCCGGCGAGCTTCGCCGCCGCCGACGCCGCGCAGAGCGTCTGCCGTCCCGTCGTCGTCGAGATCGACGAAGGCTATGGCGTGCGCGGCCAGGTCACGCGCTGGGTCTGCCGCAAGGCCTATTGATCTGTGCCCTCGCGCACAAACGCCGAGGACGCCTCTCCTTACAACTCGCCTCATACGCAGGGCGCGCGTCGCCTATGACACGAACCGAGCATGACACGAACCGAGGATGAGACAATGACCTTCGCCATTTCCGAATTCGCCTCGCGCCCCGTCGAGACCGGCTCCGCGATCAAAATCGCCTTCGTCATTCTGGGCGCGACGGTCGCTCTCGCCGGCGCCAAGGCCTTCCTCTCGCGCAGCGCCGCGCCCGTCGCCGAGCCGGTCGTCTTCGCCGTCGCCGAGCATGCGCAGGACCGCTGCCGCTTCGTTCCGGTCGAGTCCGAGGCCGGCCTCGCCAAGGGCCAGGCGATCCGCATCGTCTGCCGCAAGGCGCGCTGAAACGATCAGAGCTTCACGAAACGATAGCCGACCCCCGGCTCCGTCAGAAGGATCGCCGGCGCGGCGGCGTCATCCTCGATCTTGGCGCGCAGCTGGCCGATGAAGACGCGCAAATATTGCGTGTCCTCGCCATGCGCCGGACCCCATACGGCCGTCAGAATCTGGCGATGCGTCAGCAGCCGGTCCGCGTGACGCGCGAGCGTCGCCAATAGCTCATATTCCTTGGGCGTCAGCTTCACGGCGACGCTATTCTTCGTCACTCGCCGCCGCGCGAGATCGATGCGCAGCCCGCCGCTCTCTATCTCGGCGGCCTCGGCCACGGTCCTCGCGCCATGGCGGAGCGCCGCGCGCAGCCGCGCCAGCAATTCGCCGATCGAGAAGGGCTTTTCCACATAATCGTCGGCGCCGGCGTCGAGCGCGGCGATCTTCTCCGCCTCGCGGTCGCGCGCCGAGAGAATGAGGATCGGCACTTGCGAGAAGGCGCGCGCCTGTCGCAGCGCCTCCTTGCCGTCCATATCCGGCAGGCCGAGATCGAGCAGCACGGCGTCCGGCGCGCTGGCGGCGATCGCCTTCAGCGCCTCGCGGCCGGTTGCGGCCTCCAGCGTCTCATAGCCGCTCGCGGCGAGCGCCGGCCGCAGCACGCGCAGCATTTGCGGCTCATCGTCGACGATCAATATGCGCGGGCCGCTCATGCCGTCTCGTCGCTCATGCGTTTCGCCGTTCATGCGATTCTTGCGCCCCAGTCGCATAATCCGCTTCGCGGCGCCATACAACGGCGCCGATTCGCGCCGATTTGAGTCGGCCGCCGCCCGGCTCTAGAGTGCTTTCGAGCGCGGCAGGGAACCGGTTCGCGTGAAGACAGCACGACCGAACGACGAGAAGCGATGCCGCAAGATCAGTCCGAAGATTTCGCCCGCCTCTATCTGGCGACGCCCCGCCTCGCCGAGGTCGAGCCCTTTCTGCCGCGCCTTTCCGCCGCGCTGGCGGCCGCCGAGGTCGCGAGCCTGCTGCTGCGCCTCGAGACCCTGCCCCCTGCGGCGGCCGAGCGCGCGATAAGCGCGGTCGCGGCCATAGCGCAGCCGGCGGGCGTCGCGCTCCTCATCGAGGGCGAGCCGGAGCTGGTCTCGCGCTGCGGCGCGGATGGGCTGCATCTTCCCTATGCCGAAAAGCGCCTCGCTGCGGCGATAAAGCGCCTCTCGCCCGATTTCATCGTCGGCGTCGGCGCTCTCGCCTCGCGCGACGAGGCCATGCGCGCCGGCGAGGCGGGCGCCGATTATCTCCTCTTCGGCGATATAGGCGAGGATGGCGCGCCGCCCTCTCTCGAATGGACCGCCGAGCGCGTCGCCTGGTGGGCGGAGATTTTCAACACGCCTTGCGTGGCGCTGGCGCATAGCCTCGCCGAGGTCGGCCCGCTCTCCGCCGCCGGCGCGGAATTCGTGAGCCTGGACGCCGCAGTGTGGGACGATCCGCGCGGCCCGGCGGAGGCCATGCGCGAAGCGGCGCGGCTCGTCCGGGAGGCGGCGAAATGAGCAAGCCCCTCGCTTTCGCCTTGCTCCTGCTCGCCGCCCCGGCCCTCGCGGCCGAGCCGGCGCCGCCGGCCGCCGATCTCGCCTTCGGCGCCTATCAGCGCGGGGACTATGTCGCCGCCATGGGCGAAGCGCAAAAGCGCCTCGCCGCAAATCCCAGGGACGCCGCCGCCCTGACGCTGATCGGCCGGCTCTATCTCGACGGGCAGGGCGTCGCGCGTGACCGCGCCCAGGCGATGCAATGGTTCCGCCGCGCCGCCGACGCCGGCGGCAAGGACGCCGCCTATTTCTTCGGCGCGGCCTCGCTCACCGGCCGCGACACCGCCAAGGACCGCGCGCTCGCGAAAACCTATCTCGAGAAGGCCGAAGGCCACGCGGCGGCGCTGCAGCTATTGGGCGAGCTGTGGCTCGAGAATGACGGCAAGGAGCCGGATTTCGCCAAGGCGCAGGCCTATTTCCGCCGCGCCGCCGAGCTGGACAATTCCGACGCCGCCTATGCGCTGGCGCTGCTCTACAAAAACGGCCGCGGCGCGCCGGCCGACCCCGCCGAGGCCGCCAATTGGCTGCGCAAGGCCTCCGAGGCAGGCCATACCGCGGCCATGGTGGAATTCGCGATCATGGAGTTCAACGGCGCCGGCGTCGCGCGCGACCGCGCCCATGCGGTGAAGCTGCTGCGGCAGGCGGCCGCCGCCGGCAATGTGGTGGCGCAAAATCGCCTTGCGCGGCTGCTGGCCGAAGGGCTCGGCGTCGAGAAGAACCATTCCGAGGCCATGCTGTGGAACAGCCGCGCCAAGGCCGCCGGCCTGGTGGACGAAAAGCTCGACGCGCTGCTGGAGACGACCATTCCTCCGGCCGAAAAGCCCGCCGCTCCGCCGCCGGCCGCGAAATAGCTCGGCATGGCGAGCCTTTCGGCGCATCTTTCGCGCGCCTTTCTGCGCCGCTTCCTGCGCCCGCGCATCTGCGGCGAAGGCGGAGCGGGCGCCGTGGCGCAGGCGCTGAATCTGCGCTTTCCCTGGCCGCCCGCCGGCGGCGCCGAAGCCGACCCGGAAACTCCCGGCGAATGGATCAGAGCGCGCGCGCCGAAGGCGACGCTGCTCTATCTGCATGGCGGCGCCTATATGGCCGGCGCGCCGCGCCTCTATCGTTCGACCGCCCGCTTTTTCGCGAAGGCAGGATTCGATGTCTTCACCCCCGCCTATCGGCTGGCGCCCGAGCATCGTTTTCCCGCCGCGCTCGACGATCTGAGCGCCGCCTATGAGCGCCTCGCCGCGCGCGGACCTTTGGCGCTCGCCGGCGATTCGGCCGGCGGCGGATTGGCGCTCGCCTTGATGCTGCGTCTGCGCGCGCGCGGCCTGCCGCTCCCCAGCGCGGCGGCGCTGTTCTCGCCCTGGACCGATCTTTCGACGAGCGGCGCCTCGACGCGCGACAATGAGGGAAAGGACCCGATCTTCACGCGGCGCGCGCTGCGGCTCGCCGCGCGGCAATATCTCGGCGAGGCGAGCGCGAAGGACCCGGAGGCGTCGCCGCTGCTCGGCGATCTCTCCGGCCTGCCGCCGCTCCTGCTGCATGTGGGCGAGGACGAGATGCTGCTCGACGATTCGCGACGCCTCGCCGAGCGCGCCGCGGCGGCGGGAACCTATGTGGAGCTGACGGTTTTCCCGCTGGTTCCGCATGGCTGGCAATTGGGCGCCGCCTTCATGCCGGAAGCGCGCGCGTCGCTGCGCGAGGCGGCGGCGTTTCTGGCGCGGCGCGCGTAGACCTTCCTTAGCCAAGGCAAACGGACGCGCTCACCCTCCCCTTTAGGGGGAGGGTCGGACCGCGAAGCGGTCCGGGGTGGGGTTCCACGAAGAAGACTCGGCGGAAACACCCCCTCCCGATCGCCTTCGGCGCTCGACCTCCCCCCTTAAGGGGGAGGTGGAAACGCCTCTTCGATCATAGAGCGCTCTGTCCGTCGGAAACGGATTTGCGAACACGAAAGAGCGGCCCTCCCACCGTCACCCCCACGGCCCATGCGGCGCCGGCGGATCGAGCGGGCTGCGGCCGTCCTGCGGCAGAAAGCCGGGCGCGCCAGGGACGGGCGCCGGCTGCGCCTCTGAGGGGCCGTGATCCTCGATCGGCGGCGGCGGCTCCAGCTTCGGCATGTCGCGCCCGCCCGCATAGCGCACCAGAGCGGCGACGCGATCGTCGACGGACGGATGCGTCGAGAACAGCGCGCGCGCCTTGCGCGTCGGGCTCTCGATGAAGAAGGCGCCCATGCGCGAGGGCATGGCGGGGATGATCGCGTTCGACTCGATCTTGCGCAGCGCCGAGATCATCGCATCGGGATTTTTGGTGAGCTCCACCGAGCCGGCGTCGGCGAGAAATTCGCGCGAGCGCGAGATGGCGAAGCGGATCAGCACCGACAGCCCCCAGCTCAGCGCGATGATGGCGAGCGCGATGATGATGGCGAGGCCGGCGCCGCTCGCCCCGCCGCGGTCGCGCCCCTCCTCCGCCGTGCGCTTGGGCGAGAAGCGAAAGCCCCAATTGCGGAAGAGAAGATCGCCCACGAAGGCGAATATTCCGGCGAAGATCGCGGCGACCACCATCAGCTGCACGTCGCGATTGCGAATATGCGTCAGCTCATGGCCGATCACCGCCTCGATCTCGGCGTCGTCCAACGTCTCCAGCAGGCCGCGCGTGACGGTGACGGCGTAATGGCCCTCTCTCACGCCGGAGGCGTAGGCGTTGAGCGCCCCATCCTCGATGATTTTCAGCGCCGGCATGGGAATGCCGCGCGAGATGCAGAGATTCTCGAGCAGATTATAGAGCCGCGGCGCGTCCTCGCGCGAGACGTCGGCGGCGCCGGTGGCGGCGTCGATCAGCCTTTGATGGAAGACATAGGCGATTGCGAACCAGAGCCCGGCGGCGACGAAAGCGATGGGCCAGCCATGCTCGAGATCACGCAGCGCGCGCGCCATGATCTGCGCCAGCGTTCCGTCCTGCGACGCCTCGAAGAGAAGCGCCACGGCGAACAGCAGCGCCAGCAGCAGCACGACGAATCCCGCGAGCAGCAGCAGCGAGCGCAACCGGTTCGCCTGAATATGGGTGTAGAGGCCATAAGCGTGAAACATGGCGCTATTCTCGCCGCCCCGGCGAGCGCCGCCAAGTGACGAATCGCACATTCCAACTTTCGCGAGCCGCCAGGCCCCTCCCCCGCTATGCGGCGACGTTTCGCGAAGCTTCGATGAAGCGCCGAATCCGCTCCCTCTCCCGCAAAGCGGGGGAGGGCTGGGGAGGGGGCCGACCGCCTCCCTTTGAACTCGATGCGCTTTGTGTCTTAGTGCGCCTCGAACCGAGGAAGAGCACGAAGCGTCTCATGGACGAGAAACCGCGATCCGACGACAAGGCCGCCCGGCCGACGCCGATGATGGCGCAATATATAGAAATCAAATCGGCCAATCCCGATTGCCTGCTCTTCTATCGCATGGGCGATTTCTACGAGCTGTTCTTCGAGGACGCCGAAACCGCCTCGCGCGCGCTCGGCATCATGCTGACGAAGCGCGGCAAGCATCAGGGCGCCGATATTCCGATGTGCGGCGTGCCGGTGGAGCGCGCCGACGATTATCTGCAAAAGCTCATCGCGCTCGGCCATCGCGTCGCCGTCTGCGAGCAGATGGAGGACCCCGCCGAGGCGCGCAAGCGCGGCAATAAATCCGTCGTCAGACGCGACGTCGTGCGGCTGGTCACGCCCGGCACCATCACCGAGGAGCAGCTGCTCGATCCCGCGCGCCCCAACGCCTTCGCCGCGCTGTCGCGGCTGCGCGGCGGCGATGGAGGCTGGCGCTACGGCCTCGCCTGCGTCGATATTTCCACCGGCGCCTTCGATGTCGCGGAGGTCGGCGAAGCGGAGCTGGCGGGGGAACTGGCGCGGCTGGAGCCGCGCGAGATCGTCGCGGCGGAAGCGATCTGCGCCGATGCGCGTCTCACTGCGCAGCTCGCGCATCTCGACGCGCCGCTGACCGCGCTCGGACGCGATGTCGGCGGCGAGAGCGCCGCGCGGCGATTGCTCGATTTCTTCGGCGTCGCGACGCTCGAGGGTTTCGGCGCGCTGGGCGAGACGGAGATCGCGGCGGCGGCCGCGGCCATTCTCTATGTCGAGCGCACGCAAAAGGGAAAGCGCCCTGCGCTGCGCCGACCCTCGAGCCTGCGCCGCAGCGCCACTCTGGAGATAGACGCGGCGACGCGCGTCAATCTCGAGCTGACGCGCACGCTGAAGGGCGAGCGCGACGGCTCGCTGCTGGCGACGATCGACATGACCGCGACGCCCGCCGGCGCGCGTCTGCTCGCCGAGCGCATCGCCGCGCCCTCCACCGAGCCGGAATTGATCGCGCAGCGGCTCGACGCCGTCTCCTTCTTCGTCACCGCGCCGGAGCTGCGCGCGCGCTTGCGCGCCACGCTCGCTCGCGCGCCGGATGTCGCGCGGGCGCTCTCGCGTCTGTCGTTGCAGCGCGGCGGCCCGCGCGATCTCGGCAATATTCGCGCCGCGCTCGCCGCCGCGCGCGAGATCGTCACGCTCTTTTCCGCGCAGGAGGCGGCGCCGCTGGTCGCGCAAGAGATCGCGACGTTAGCTGCTTGCGACAATGAATTGGAGCGCGCCATTGCGACGCGCCTCGCCGACGATCCGCCGCTCGACAAGCGCGCGGGAAATTTCATCGCGCAAGGCTTCGACGCCGAGCTGGACGAAGCGCGCGCTCTGCGCGACGAGAGCCGACGCGTCATCGCCTCGCTGCAGCAGCGCTATGTCGAGCTGGCCGAAACGAAGCAGCTCAGGATCAAGCACAACAACTTTCTCGGCTTCTTCATCGAGGTTCCGCAGGCGCAGGGCGAGAGACTGCTGCGTCCGCCTTTCGACGCTGTGTTCACACATCGCCAGACGATGCAGGACGCCATGCGCTTCTCGACGCGCGAGCTGGCCGAGCTGGAGGCGAAGATCGCCTCCGCCGCCGATCGCGCGCAGGAGCGCGAGCTGGCGCTGTTCGAGGAATTGGCGGGCGCCGTGCTCGCGCGTGCGCAGGAGCTGCAACGTCTCGCGCAAGGCTTCGCCGCGCTCGACGTTTTCGCGGCGCTCGGCGAGCTGGCGGTCAAGCGCGATTGGACGCGCCCGCATGTCGACAGCTCTCTCGATTTCGAGATTGTCGGCGGACGTCATCCCGTCGTCGAAGCTTCGCTCGAGGCGCAGGGAAAAATCTTCGCCGCCAATGATTGCGATCTCGGCGACGCGCGCGCGGGCAAGATCGCCGTCGTCACCGGGCCGAACATGGCCGGCAAATCCACCTATCTGCGCCAAAACGCGCTCATCGCCATTCTCGCGCAGGCGGGCTCCTTCGTTCCCGCCAAGAGCGCGCGGTTAGGGGCGGTCGATCGCCTCTTCTCGCGCGTCGGCGCGGCGGATGATCTGGCGCGCGGGCGCTCCACCTTCATGGTCGAGATGGTGGAGACGGCGGCCATATTGAATTGCGCCGGTCCGCGCTCGCTGGTCATTCTCGACGAGATCGGCCGCGGCACGGCGACATTCGACGGACTCTCCATCGCCTGGGCGACGATCGAGCATCTGCACGAGGTCAATCGCGCGCGCGCGCTGTTCGCGACGCATTTCCACGAGCTGACGCAATTGACGAAGCGCATGGGCCGGCTCGTCAATCTCACCATGAAGGTGAAGGATCACGCCGGCGAGGTGGTGTTTCTGCACGAGGTCGCGAAAGGCGCCGCCGATCGTTCCTATGGCGTGCATGTGGCCGAGCTGGCCGGCCTGCCGGCGAGCGTGGTGGCGCGGGCGCATGCGATTCTCGCCGAGCTCGAGGCCGCCGATCGGCGCGCGCCGGTGACGAAGCTCATCGACGATCTGCCGCTCTTCGCGCATGTCGCGACGAGCACGCCGGCGAAGGACGAATTGCGCGAGGCGCTGGGAGCGATCGATCCCGACGCGCTGACGCCGCGCGAGGCGCTGGCCGCGCTCTATGAGCTGAAGGCGAAAGCGGGCGGCCGTTGAGCCGCCGCGTCAACCCATCGCATAGGCGGCATAGGCCGCATTGGCTTGCGAGGTCGTCGAGCCGCTGTCGAGCTTGGCGCCGCCGACCGTGAGAGCGCGCAGGCCGGCGAGCAGCGAGTCGATCTGCGCATAGGGATCATGACCGCCATCGGCCTCGGCGGAATCGCCGCCCGCGGGAGTCGACGCCGATTGCGCAGATTGCGCGCGCTGCGTCTCGCTCGCGGGCGCGGCCGCCGCCGGCTGATATGACGTCCCATAGGCCGAGCGGCCATAGAGCGACAGATCGGAAAGTGTGAGCGACACGACCAAGCTCCTTTGTTTCTCGCTTCGCCGAAGGTTCTACGAGCGGGAGCTTAACGCCGGCGGCGAAAGATATGCGCAATTTTACGTAATTGCCGACATAGCGCCGACGGCGCGTCGCGTCAGCGGCCTAAGACCCGCACGCCCGGCGCATAGCGCAACGCGTCATAGATCGAGCGCGCCTGAATATCGTCCATGAATTTTCGCGATATCACGGTCACGCCGCCGGGCGTGTCCATCACGGACCGCTTCTCGCCGCCGGGGCCGACGACGTAGGGAATGTGATAACCATCTTGCACGGGCGCCTTGCGCGTCGCCTCGGCGCGAGCGCTCGTCGCGATCAGCGCCGCTGCGACGCCGGCCAGAATGCGAAAATGAGGCATGACGATTTCTCCTCGCCGCCAGTCGCCTTTCTATCACGGAGGCGGCGACGCCGCGAGCGCGGCTTCCCCGGCGCGAATGGTGGATTAGCCCTGCGGCGGCGCTAGAATGAGAAAGCGATTCTCTCCCGGAGCCCGTCCATGTCCTACCGCGCGCCTCTCGACGATCTGCTCTTCGCCATGCGGCGGGCGGCGGGCGAGACGGCCTTCGGTCCGGGCGGGCTCTATGGCGAGCTGGACGCGGCCACCGCCGCCGCGACGCTGGAGGAAGCCGCCAAATTCGCCGAGACGGCGCTGCTGCCGCTCGACCGCGTCGGCGACCGCGACGGGGTGACGCTCACGGGCGAAAAGGTGACGACCGCGCCCGGCTGGCGCGAGGCCTATGCGCTGTGGGTGGAGGGCGGCTGGAACGCGCTTTCCGCGCCGCCCGGCCATGGCGGCATGGGCCTGCCGCTGCTGCTCGGCGCCGCCTGCACGGAGATTTGGAACGCCGCCAACATCTCCTTCGCGCTCTGCCCGCTGCTCGGCCAGGGCGCGATAGAGGCGATGGAGATCCATGCGAGCGAGGCGCTGAAATCCGGCTATCTGCCGAAGATGATCTCCGGCGAATGGACGGCGACGATGAATCTCACCGAGCCGCAGGCGGGCTCCGATCTCGCCCATTTGCGCACGCGCGCCGAGCGCGCCGAGGACGGCTCCTACCGCCTGTTCGGCCAGAAGATTTTCATCACCTATGGCGAGCACGACCTCGCCGAGAATATCGTTCATCTCGTGCTGGCGCGCCTGCCCGACGCGCCCGCCGGCACGCGCGGGATTTCCTTATTTTTAGCGCCCAAATTCCTTCCGGGGCCGGATGGACGCCCCGGCGCGCGCAACGACCTGCGCTGCGTCGGGATAGAGCACAAGCTCGGCATCCATGGCTCGCCGACCTGCACAATGTCCTATGGCGACAATGGCGGCGCGGTCGCCTTTCTCGTCGGCCGCGAGAATGAGGGCCTCGCCTGCATGTTCACCATGATGAACAATGCGCGGCTCTCTGTCGGGCTGCAGGGCGTCGGCCTCGCCGAGCGGGCGACGCAGACCGCTCTGGCCTATGCGCGCGAACGCCGCCAGGGCCGCGGCGTCGCGGCCGATCCGGCGCCGATCGTCGAGCATCCCGACGTCGCGCGCATGCTGATGACGATGAAGGCGAAGACCGCCGCGGCGCGGGCGATCTGCTATCTCACCGCCGCCGCGCTGGACCGCGCCCGCCTGCTGGAGGGCGAGGAGGCGCAGACGGCGCAGGAGCGCGCCGGCCTGCTGACGCCGCTCGCCAAGGCCTATTCCACCGACATCGGCTGCGAGGTCGCCTCGCTCGGCGTTCAGGTCCATGGCGGCATGGGCTTCATAGAGGAGACCGGCGCCGCGCAATTGCTGCGCGACGCGCGCATCACGCCCATCTATGAGGGAACCAACGGCATTCAGGCGATCGATCTCGTCACCCGCAAGCTGCGCCTCTCCAAAGGCGCGGCCGTGTGGCGCGAGATCGACGACATGCGCGGCGACATAGACGCGCTGACGGCGAGCAATGACGCAATCTTCGTCAATATCGCCCGTCGCGCCACGGCGGCTGTCGAGGCTTTCGAGCGCGCCACCGATTTTCTCTCCGCGACATCCGATCCGCGCGGCTTCGAGGCGCTCGCCGGCGCGACGCCCTATCTGCGGCTGTTCGCGCTGGCGCGCGGCGTCACTCTGCTCGGGGCCGGGGCGCTCGCCTCGCATCGCGCCGGCGACGCCGCAACTCGGAAGAGAATCGTCACGGCGCGATTCTTCGCCGATAATCTCGCCGTCGCGGCGGAGGGGCTGGAACGCGCCACCGTCGAGGGCGGCGACTCCCTCATCGCCGGGCAGGCGCTGCTGACGGCCGGAGATTGAGCCGGGCCGAGAGACGAGAAAGACGCTCATGAAAAATCGCGAGCAGAATCGTGAGATCCTCGTCCGCCGGGACGGCCCGCTGCTGCGGATCGTCATCGACCGGCCGGCCAAGCGCAACGCGCTCGACAAATCCATGTACGAGGCGATGATCTCCGCTTTCGCCAAGGCCGACGCCGAGGAGGAGATTCGCGCCATCGTGCTGTCGAGCGCCGGCGACGATTTCACCGCCGGCAACGACCTCGAGGATTTCCGCCGCCCGCTGGACAATCCGCATGATTTCCCCGCTCTGCGCTTCGTCCGCGCGCTGGCGGCGTTGCAGACGCCGCTCGTCGCCGCCGTGGCGGGCGACGCCATCGGCGTCGGCGTGACCATGCTGTTCCATTGCGATCTCGTCTACGCCTCGCATGGGGCGCGCTTCAAAATGCCTTTCGTCGATCTCGGCGTCATCCCGGAGGCGGCCTCGACGCTGCTGGTCCCGCAGCGCATCGGCCTCGTCAAGGCGACGGAATTCCTGCTGCTCTGCGATAGCTTCGGGGCGAGCGAGGCGCTGCGCCTCGGCATCGTCAATGCGGTCGCCGGATTCGACGAAGTGGAGGAAATGGCGGTGGACGCGGCGCGTCGGCTGGCGGCCAAGCCGCGCGCGGCGCTGGCGGCGACGCGGCGCCTGCTGCGGGGCGATTCGGCGGCCGTGGCCGCGAGGATTGAGGAGGAGGCGGCGCTCTTCGCGGCCGCTCTGACGATGCGCGAGACGCGCGCGCGGCTCGAGGCGTTTTTCGCCGGCGCCCCGGCCAGCGATCCGCTCGGTCAGTCGTCGGACAATCTGGCGTAGTTCACCAGCCGCGACGCCTTGTAGAGAATGGCGCGCATCTTCTCGCCCGCGCGCGCGCATGTGCCGGCGAGGCGGTCGATATTCTGCGGCGAGCCGGTGCGATATTGCAGGCGCACGGAGGCGACGGCGGCGACGGCGATCGTGTCCAGCTCGGCCACATAGGCCTCGAAGCGGCGCTTGAAATCCGGGCTCACCCTGTCATAGGCGGCGAGCGCCGAGTGACGGCCGGGAAGCTGCGAGCGCTCGAAATATTCTTTGTAGGTCACGGGCCGCCAAGCCAGCAGATCCTCGATCAGCTCCGGCATGTGCGGCAGCTGCTCGAGCATCATGACGAGCTCGTTGAACAGGTTGAGATAGTCGTTGGCCAGACCGGACACCGGGCTGATCAACGGCTTGGTGGATGAAAAAGGATTCGGCGCCCGACTGCCGTCGACTTGATCGAGCGTTGCGAATTGCGCGTCAGCGGTCATAGGAAATCCCGATATGTTGGGGTTCATAATGGGCTCCAATTGATAAGAATCTCTTTCCGCCTTCCCGCTGCGATTCCGGGAAGGCGCGGGATTTCCGGCATTTCGCGGCGCAGCGAGAATGAGGAGGGTCGAGGAGAGCCATGTGCGGCCGCTACGCCATCACTCTGCCGCCGCAGGCGGCGCGCGACTATTTCGGCTATGTCGATCAGCCGAATTTTCCGCCGCGCTACAATATCGCGCCGACGCAGCCCGTCCCTATCGTGCGGCAGGAGCGCGATCCGCGCGGCGGCGAGGCGCGGCGCTTTCAGCTGGTGCGCTGGGGCTTTCTGCCGGGCTTCGTGAAGGATCCGGCGAGCTTCCCGCTCATCTTCAACGCCCGCGCCGAGAGCGCGCCGGACAAGCCCAGCTTTCGCGCCGCGATGAGGCGGCGGCGCTGCCTCTTCATCGCCGACGCCTATTACGAATGGCGCCGCGACGGCGCCAAGGGCCGGGCGCGGGCGAGCCGGCCCTATCTCTTCCGCCACGCCGATGGAACGCCGCTGGCGCTCGCCGGCCTCTATGAGACATGGATCGGCAGCGACGGCAGCGAGATCGACACCGCCTGCATTCTCACCGTCTCCGCCAATGGCGCGACGGTCGCCATTCACGATCGCATGCCGGCGATATTGACGCCGAAGGATTTCGATCTCTGGCTCGGCCTCGACGAATATGCGGCCGAGGCGGCCTGGCGCTTGCTGGCGCCCGCGCCGGACGACGCGCTCGAATTCTTCGAGATCGGCCCGGAGGTCAATAAAGCCTCCAATGACGCGCCCTCGATTCAATATAGGCGCGGCGATCTCCTCTCCTGAGCGGCGCGAGGATGCGGCGCGGGGAAGAAAAACGCCTTGGCGGCTCTGCGGCCGGTGATATGAATCCTGGCCGTCGCCTGTTTCGACGTGAGAATTTCTCGAAGGGAGTTTGGTATGCGCATAGGCATGCGCGCCGCAGTCGCGGCGCTCGGAATCGTTCTGGCCTCGTCTGTCGGCTCGGCCGGCCTCGCCGGCCCCTATAATCCGGTCGCGCAGGCCGCGCAGTCGAAGCTCGCCGCGCAAGGCTTCGATCCGGGCGTGCTGGATGGCGTCGCCGGGGCCAAGACGACCGCCGCAATCTCCGCCTTCCAGCAGAAGTCCGGCCTGCCGCAGAGCGGCGCGCTCGACGCCGCGACGCTGGAAAAGCTCGGCGTCGGCGTCTCGACGACGAAGCCGGTCGCCGATTGGATCGCCGTTCCGACGCAGGAGGAGATCGACAAGCTCGCCGCCGGCAAGAACAATCCGGCCCAGCCCTACAGCAATTATCTGCCCAACGCTCCGGCGGCCGGCCTGTCGCTGCCCGGCGCGGCCATTCTCGCGGCGATGAACCAGAGCGCCGATGTCTATGGCAGCCGCCGCGCCGGCGAGCCCAAGCATACGGATCAGGGCTATCAATATACGGCCGATTGCCTGAAGACGAATTACGCGCCGACCGATTGGTCGGACATAACCATCCATTATTATTGCCAAATGTCGAAGCCGCGCGCCTGCTACACTTATGCGCTCTCCGGCAAGTCGACCCCGGCCGGGTTCAAATATCAGCGCCCTGCGGCCTATCGCGGCTGCGCGGAGGGAAAGCTGAAAGAGGCCGCCGATTTCGTCGCCTTCGTTCCGAAGACGCAGGCGCTGGTCTTTCAATATGTGATGTTCGGCCAGACGCACGCTTTCGATCACGAGCAGGAGCAGGCGATCATCAACGCTTTCTATGGCGTGAAGAATCCCGCCGACAAGGCCGAATGCGCCGCCAAGCGCCCGCGCCGCACCGAGGATCCGACCGACGGCACGCATTGCCTCGTGAGCAAGATCTTGACGCCGCGCCTCGCCGGCAAGGGCGATTGAGCTGGAAGCAGGAACAAGAATAAGCAGGAATAAGAGAGAGGGGCCGCGAAGGCCCCTCTCTTTTTTTGTCGCGTCACATCACCTGACGCAGCACGAAGTAGAGCGAAGCCGACAGCAATATGGCGGCGGGGAGCGTCAGCACCCAGGCCATCAGCAGCTTCTGGATCGTCGCCATCTGCACGCCGGCGCCATTGGCGGCCATCGTGCCGGCGACGCCGGAAGACAGCACATGCGTCGTCGAGACCGGCAGGCCATACATGTCGGCGGCGGCGATGGTGCCGGCGGCGACCAGCTCGGCCGAGGCGCCCTGGCCATAGGTCAGATGCTGCTTGCCGATCTTCTCGCCGACGGTGACGACGATGCGCTTCCAGCCGATCATCGTGCCGAGGCCGAGCGCGATGGCGACGGAGATCTTCACCCAGAGCGGGATGAATTTCGTCGCCTGATCGATCTGGTCCTTATAGTCCTTCAGCACTTTCTTGTCGGCGTCGGTCAGTTCCGCGGCCTTGTCCTTGGCGAGGAAGCGCAGCGCCTCGGAGACGAGATAAATGTCGTTTCGCGTGTTGCCGACGGCGGCGAAGGGAATTTTCGAGATCGAGCCGTAGCTCTCGATCTGATGCGAGATGTCGCGGATCAGCACGGCGAGCGACGGATAGGTCCCCTCGTTGATCTGATGCTGAGCGACGTAATTCGTCACCGCCGGGCGCGGATCGCCGAGGACGTTATAGCCCGCGGCCTTCGTCTCCACGACCTTCGACGCCGCTTGCGAAGCCTGCGTGAAGCTCGCCAGATGGCTCGCCGGAAGCGCGCGATTGAGCGCATAGGAGGTGGGCACCGTGCCGATGAGGATCAGCATGATGAGGCCCATGCCCTTCTGGCCGTCATTGGAGCCATGGGCGAAGGAGACGCCCGTGCAGGTGAGGATCAGCAGGCCGCGAATCCACAAGGGCGGCGCCGCCTGGCCCTTGGGCTCGGTGTAGAGCTCCGGCTTGCGGACGAGGAATTTCATCACCAGCAGCAGCAGCGCCGCGGCGCCAAAGCCGAACAGCGGCGACAGCAGCAGCGAATAGCCGATATCGGTGGCCTTGCCCCAATCGACGCCCGACGTTCCATCACGGCCGCGCATGAGGGCGTTGGCGACGCCGACGCCGATGATGGAGCCGATCAGCGTGTGCGAGGAGGAGGCCGGCAGGCCGAGCCACCAGGTTCCGAGGTTCCAGACGATCGCGGCGATGAGCAGCGCGAACACCATGGCGAAGCCGGCCTGGGAGCCCACCTGCAGAATGAGCTCCACCGGCAGCAGCGACACGATGCCGAAGGCGACCGCGCCCGTGGAGAACAGCACGCCGAGGAAGTTGAAGAAGCCCGACCACACCACGGCGACCGGCGCCGGCATGGAATGGGTGTAGATGACGGTCGCCACGGCGTTGGCGGTGTCGTGGAAGCCGTTCACGAACTCGAAGCCGAGCGCGATGAGCAGCGCCACGCCGAGCAGGAGGAAGGGCAGATAATTGGTGACCGGAGCGCCGGACTCAAGAATATCCTTGTAGATGCTCCACGCCGTGAAGGCGAGGCCGAGCGCGATGACCGCGAGGAAGATGAGAAGCGCGCGTATGTCGAGCTTGTGATCGAGCTTCGGCTTCGGACTGTGAGCGTCGGCGCTTTCGCGCAGATCGACGCTCGAGGCAACGGATGTCATAACTTGCTCCTCGCAACTGAAAGGCGAGAATATTCAACAATTGGAAACGACAGGCGTGTGACGGCGGAGGCTCTGCGCGGTGCAGAGCAGAAATTCTTCGCCGTCGGACAATCCGACAATGCGTTCGTTCTCTCGTCGTGGTTCTGTTAAAAGAACATTCTATTTGACATAACGAACAAATCGCTAGAGCCTACAGGCTCGCAAAGCGATGCGCCGTGCGCCCAAAGTGGTCGCGATGGGCCGCGCGCCGCGGAGAAGGAGGCCTTAAAATGTCCGACGCCTATATCATCGAGCTCGGCGAGGAAGCCGTCGGCGTGATCGCCCGCGACGCCAAGGGCTATCGCTTCTATGCGGCGAAACAGTCCTTCCGCCCGTTGGAGGGGCGTCTGTTCCAATCGGCCGAGAATGCGCGCAGCGCGGCGCTGGAGCTGCGGCGCGAATCGCCGCCGCGCCTCTCCGCGCTCACCTCGCTCGGCCTCGTCGCGCAGCAGGGGCGCGGTTGAGCGGCGATTCGGATCGTTTCACGCGGCGGCCCCGCATTCCCGGCCGGGCCTCTGGCCCGCGCCGGGAATGACGGTGCGTTTTTAGGTCATTCCGGCTCAGATCACGCCGGAATGACTTTCTATCTCTTCATTCGAAGTGTTTTCTTCACGCGAACCGGTTCCCGCTTCGCTCGAAAACACGCTCACGCCCGGCCGACGCTCGTATAGTCGAAGCCGCGCTTGCGAATATCGGCGGCGCGATAAATGTTGCGCAGATCGACGATCACCGGCGTCTTCAGCAACGTCTTGATGCGGTCGAGATCGAGCGCGCGGAACGCGTCCCATTCGGTGACGATGACCAGCGCATCAGCGCCTTCCGCCGTCTGATAGGGATCCTCGCAGAAGGTCACTTCCGGCATCAGCGGCTTCGCCTGCCCCATGCTCTCGGGATCATAGGCGTAGACCTTGGCGCCGTCGCCGGCGAGCGAGGCCACTATGGCGAGCGAGGGCGCGTCGCGCATATCGTCGGTGTTGGGCTTGAAGGCGAGGCCGAGCAGGCCGATCTTCTTGCCGCGCACCGAGCCGCCGAGCGCCGAGATCACCTTGCGGGCCATGGCGCGCTTGCGGGAATCGTTCACCGCCACCACCGTCTCGACGATGCGCAGCGGCGCGGCGTAGTCCTGTCCCGTCTTCAGCAGAGCGAGCGTGTCCTTGGGGAAGCAGGAGCCGCCATAGCCCGGCCCGGCGTGCAGGAACTTCGAGCCGATGCGATTGTCGAGGCCGATGCCGCGCGCGACCTCCTGCACATCCGCGCCCACGCGCTCGCAGAGATCGGCGATCTCGTTGATGAAGGTGATCTTGGTGGCGAGAAAGGCGTTGGCCGCATATTTGGTGAGCTCGGAGGTGCGGCGGCCGACGAAGACGAGCGGCGGCTGGTTGAGGCTCAGCGGCCGGTAGATTTCCGACATCACCTCGCGGGCGCGATCGTCCTCGACGCCGATGACGACGCGGTCCGGGCGCTTGAAATCCTCGATCGCCGCGCCCTCGCGCAGAAACTCGGGATTGGAGACGACGGCGAAATCTGCCTTGGGATTGACCTCGCGGATGAGGCGCTCGACCTCGTCGCCCGTGCCGACCGGGACGGTCGATTTGTTGACGATGACGGTGAATTTGTCGAGCGCGCGGCCGATGGTCTCAGCGGCGGCGTAGACATAGGAGAGGTCGGCGTGACCGTCGCCGCGGCGCGACGGCGTGCCGACGGCGATGAAGACGGCGTCCGCGCCGCGCACGGCCGGGGTGAGATCGGTGGTGAAGAACAGGCGGTTCTGCTTCACATTATTGGCGACGAGCTCGTCGAGGCCGGGCTCGTAGATCGGAATCTCGCCGCGCAGCAGCCGCTCGATCTTGGAGGCGTCGCTGTCGACGCAGGTCACGACATGGCCGAAATCGGCGAAGCAGGCGCCGGAAACGAGGCCGACATAGCCCGATCCGATCATTGTGATGTTCATCGTCTCTCGTCTTTCGCTCGGTCCAAAGGATTGTCACTGCAACGCAATTATTTCGTCGCCATGACAAAAACGTCTTTTTGGCGCGGCCGCCGCGCCCGGTCGGGGAGCCGCCGCCCTAACCCCCGACCCCGAAAGCGGCCAGAGCGGCCATATTGACGATATCGGCGTCGGTCGCGCCCAATTGAACGATTTGGATCGGCTTGTCGAGCCCGACGATCAAAGGACCGAGCACGGTCGCCCCGCCCAGCTCCTGCAGCATTTTGGTGGAGATGGAGGCGGAGTGAAAGGCCGGCATGACCAAAACATTGGCGGTGTCGCTGAGACGCGAGAACGGATAGGCCGCCATGGCCTGACGGCTGAGCGCGACATCGGCCGCCATCTCGCCCTCATATTCGAAATCCACCCGCCGCGAATCGAGCACCCGAACCGACTCCTGCATGCGAGCCGTGCGCTCGCCCGGCGGATAGCCGAAAGTGGAGAAGGCGAGCATGGCGACGCGCGGCTCGAGGCCGATGCGCCGCGCCACCCCGGCCGCCTCTATCGCTATGTCGGCGAGATCGGCGGCCTCCGGCATTTCGGTGATCGCCGTGTCGGCGACGACGACGATGCGCCCATGCGCCAGCACCAGCGAGGCGCCGATGAGCCTGTGACCGGGCTTCTGATCGACGACATGGCGCACATCCTCGAGCGCATTGGAGAAATTGCGGGTGACGCCCGTCACCATGGCGTCGGCGTCGCCCTGCGCCACCATGGCCGCGGCGAAATGATTGCGGTCGGTGTTGATGAGACGCTGACAGTCGCGGAACAGGAAACCCTTGCGCTGCAGGCGCTCGAACAGAAATTGCGCATAGACGCCATTGCGCGAGGAGAGCTTGGCGTTGTGCACTTCTATGTGATCGCCGAGCTCGAGGCCGGCGTTGCGCGCGGTCTGCGCGACGCGATCCTCGCGGCCGACGAGAATGGCGCGCCCCAATCCCTGCGTGACGAAGGAGAGCGCGGCGCGAATGACCTGCTCCTCCTCGCCCTCGGCGAAGACGACGCGCTTGGGATCGCGCCGCACGCGATCATAGATCGTGTGCATCAAGCCGGCGATCGGATCGCGCCGCGCGGAGAGCTCGGCGCGATAGGCGTTCATATCGACGATCGGATGGCGCGCGACGCCCGAATCCATCGCCGCTTTGGCGACCGCCGGCGACACGATGGAGATGAGGCGCGGATCGAATGGCGCGGGGATGAGATAGTCGCGGCCGAAGCGCGGGCGCGCGCCCTGATAGGCGTTGGCCACCTCGTCCGGCACATCCTCGCGCGCCAGCTCGGCGAGCGCTTTCGCCGCGGCGATCTTCATCTCCATGTTGATCGTCTTGGCGCGCACGTCGAGCGCGCCGCGGAAGATATAGGGAAAGCCCAGAACATTGTTGATCTGGTTCGGATAGTCGGAGCGTCCCGTGGCGACGATGGCGTCCGGCCGCGCGGCCAGCGCCTCCTCCGGCGTGATCTCGGGATCGGGATTGGCCATTGCGAAGATGATCGGATCGGGCGCCATCGTCTTCAGCATCTCGGGCGTCAGCGCGCCTTTCACCGAAAGGCCGAAGAAGATGTCGGCGCCGTCCAGCGCCTCGGCCAGCGTGCGCGCGTCAGTGTCCACCGCATGCGCGCTCTTCCATTGATTCATGCCTTCGGAGCGGCCGCGATAGACGACGCCCTTGGTGTCGCAGAGCGTGACGTTCTGCGGCGCGAATCCGATCGCCTTGGCGAGATCGAGACAGGCGATGCCCGCGGCGCCCGCGCCATTGCAGACGAGGCGCGTGTTCTTGATGTCGCGGCCGGTGAGATGCAGCGCGTTCAAGAGGCCGGCGCTGGAGATGATCGCGGTGCCGTGCTGATCGTCGTGAAAGACGGGAATGTCCATCAATTCGCGCAGGCGCTCCTCGATGATGAAGCATTCCGGCGCCTTGATGTCCTCGAGATTTATGCCGCCGAAGGAGGGGCCGAGATAGCGGACGGCGGCGATGAAGGCCTCCACCTCCTGCGTGTCGATCTCGAGATCTATGGAGTCGATATCGGCGAAACGCTTGAACAGCGTCGCCTTGCCTTCCATCACAGGCTTGGCCGCCAGCGCGCCGAGATTGCCGAGGCCGAGAATGGCCGTGCCATTGGTGATGACGGCGACGATATTGCCCTTGACGGTATAGTCATAGGCGAGGGAGGCGTTCTCGGCGATGGCCAGCACGGGCGCAGCGACGCCCGGCGAATAGGCGAGCGAGAGATCGCGCTGCGTCGCCATGGGCTTGGTGGGCACGACGGCGATTTTGCCGGGGCGCCCGCGTGAGTGGTAGAGCAGAGCCTCCTTGTCGGTGAAGACAGGACGTTCGCGCTTCGGAGGCTTTTCCGCCATTTTTCCCCCTCTCGGTCCGAATCATCGGATTGCCGGCGGCACTTAGCAAGAGGTTTGCGACGACAATATGCCGAAGCTCCGGGCGGCGGCCCGAGGCCCCTCGCCCGGCGGGGCGGAACCGCCGGGCGGGGAGACGCGCCCTAGAACTGCACCTTGGGGGTCTCCTGGACGGCCTTGCGCTCGCCTTCCTCGAGATTGAAGAACTCCTGCGGGACAAAGCCGAAGGAGCCGGCGAAGAAAGCGGCTGGAACGCTCTCGCGCGCGGCGTTGTATTCGGCCGAGGCGTTGTTGAAGAAGCGCCGCGACGCCGCGATCTTGTTCTCCACGTCGGACAGCTCGCTCTGCAGCTGCTGGAAATTCTGATTGGCTTTCAGATCGGGATAATTCTCGGCCAAGGCGAACAGCCGGCCGAGCACGCCATTGAGCGCGCTCTCGGCGGCGGCCTGGGCCTGCGGGCCATTGGCGGCCACCGCCTTGTTGCGGGCCGCGACGACCTCCTCGAGCGTGCCGCGCTCATGGGCGGCGTAGCCCTTCACCGTCTCCACCAGATTGGGGATGAGATCGTGCCGCTGCTTCAGCTGCACATCTATGTCCGAGAAAGCCTGACGGCAGCGCTGGCGCAGCGTCACCAGGCCGTTATAGGAGCCGATGAGCCAGAGGCCGGCGAGAACCAATACGCCGAGAAGAACGAGAGCGGTCATTTGAGGCTCCTTGATCGTCCCGCCACACGGTCAGCGACGGAATGCGCCAAGTCGTATCCGGCTTTCACGACCCGCGAAAGTGCGCGGGCGCACAATGGAGCGGGACCAGCTCACCGGGCGCCGATCTGCCGAAAGCCTCATAGGGGCAACGATCGAAGCCTGACATTCTTGCCGATCGGAATCTCATGCATCGAAGGCGGCGCGATCAATTTCGTGACCGCCTCGATTTCAGGCCATTTCCAGACGATCGTGGCCGCCACCTGATGGAGCGGCGTCTTCTGATAGGCGGGCGCGAGAACGAAGCCGTGAAGACCGGCCGAGCGAAGAGCCGCGCGTTCGGCTGCGTTTTTCAGGATGCGGCCGTCTCCCGAAACAAACATCCATGCGTCGGGACTTTTCCGCAGATACTCGATCCATTCGAAATCGGAAGCGTGACGGCCATTGGGCAGTCCCGGCGCGTCTTTGATATGAAATGCGCGATGTCCAAATGATGAAACAAAGCCGTCTAACGTCGACGCCATGACCGGCGCCGTGCAATTGTCGAACAGCGCCTTCACGCGGCGAGCCGCCGCTCTAGCTCGGCCTCGAACTCGACGGCGCGTCTGACCGAGGTCTCCGGGACGTCGAACGCCGAGGCGGCCGTCTCGACCCCGTCTCGATTTGCCGCCACGGCTAAGACTGCGGTCGGCACGCTCGTCGAAGCGTCGATCGGCTGGCCGAAGGACCGCCCCGGATCGACCACGATGCTCGCGCGACGCCCGGCCGGCCACCATTGAAAAGGCGCCCCTTTGTCATCGAAATCGACCGACTTCAGCAATGGCTCGATGATCTGCTTGAACTCGTATTGACGTCGGAAAAGGTTCAGCAGACCTTCACGCTCTTCGCCATGCTCGTCTGTCTCGGCGACGCGCAGAAAAATGTCTCGACCGTCGGTCCGAAATCGATCGGTCGACAGCGGCCGCTCATCGCCGATGATCTCGCGCGCGATCTCGATCGCCGCGCGCACGCGTCGGGACGAGACTCCGCAACGCATGAACTTGTCGGCGATTCGCGCTTCCATGAGATCGCGAAATCCCAAATAGACATGGCCATTGTCGAGGTCGATTTGCGATTTCCAAAGCGGAGCATATTCGTGCTCGCCGACGTGATGTCCGCGCAGCCACCGCGCCAGCTTTCCAGGAGCGATTGCGAGGAGCCGGCCCGCCTCCGCCGGGGTGTACAACCCCACGCCTATGAGATTTTCCATGAGCGCCTCCTGCACCGTCATAGATTCAGCGCGATGGCGCGCTGTCAACAAAATCCTCGGCCAGCGCGCCGCTCGATCGCGCTTACATTGCGGAGCGAAGCGGAATATAATCTGCGACAAAGCCGCGCCAGCGTCCATTTGACGGAGACGGGGCGCATCCCTATTTCGAGCGAGAAACCCTCGACCGCGAGACCCTCAGGCGCGACAGCAATGGCCATTCGTCCCATCATCACCCTGCCCGATCCGCGGCTGCGGCTCGTCTCCGAGCCGGTCGCGACCTTCGACGGCGAGCTTCAGCAGCTTCTCGACGATATGCTCGAGACCATGTACGAGGCCCCCGGCGTGGGCTTGGCGGCGATCCAGATCGCCGTGCCCAAGCGCATCGTGGTCGCCGACGCGACGCGCGGCGACGAGCCCAAGAATCCGATGTTCTTCATCAACCCCGAGATCGTCTGGGTCTCCGAGGAGCTGTTCGTCTATCAGGAGGGCTGCCTCTCGGTCCCCGATTATTTCGAGGATGTGCAGCGCCCGGCGCGCGTGCGCGTGCGCTATCTCGACCGCACCGGCGCGACGCAGGAGATCGAGGCCGACGGATTGCTCGCCACCGTGCTCCAGCACGAGATCGACCATCTCGAGGGCGGGCTGTTCATCGACCATCTCTCCCGGCTGAAGCGCGAGCGCGTGGTGAAGAAATTCGCCAAGGCCGCGGCGCGCGCCGCTCCGCCCGCTCCCGTCGCCGACAAGGTCGAGGCGTAACGCCCAAATGCGCGTCGTCTTCATGGGCACGCCCGATTTCGCCGCGCCTCTGCTCCAGAAAATCGTCGCCGACGGCCATGAGGTCGCGGCCGTCTACACGCGCGCGCCGGCCCCGGCCGGCCGCGGCATGGAGCTGAAGCTCTCCCCCGTCCATCGTCTGGCCGAGACGCTCTCCATCCCCGTCTTCACGCCCAAGAGCTTCAAGAACGCCGAGACGATCGGCGCTTTCGCCGATCTCGACGCGGATGTCGCCGTGGTCGCCGCCTATGGGCTCATTCTCCCGCAGGCGGCGCTGGACGCGCCGCGTTTCGGCTGCCTCAATCTGCATGGCTCGCTGCTGCCGCGCTGGCGCGGCGCGGCGCCGATCCAGCGCGCCGTGATGGCCGGCGACGCCGAGACCGGCGTGATGGTGATGAAGATGGAGGCCGGGCTCGACACCGGGCCCGTCGCCGCGACGGCGCGCGTCGCAATCGGCGAGGATATGACGACGGGCGAATTGCACGACGCCCTCGCCGCCGCCGGCGCCGAGCTGATGGCCAAATCGCTGCGCGATCTCTCCGAGGGCGGCCTCTTCTTCACGCCACAGGCGGAGGAGGGCGTGACTTACGCGCAGAAGATCGACAAGAGCGAGAGCCGCATCGACTGGCGGCGCCCGGCGCGGGAGATTCACAATCTCGTGCGCGGGCTCTCGCCCTGTCCCGGCGCCTTCTTCGAGAGCGATCTCGGCCATGGCGTCGAGCGCGTGAAAGTGCTGCGCGCCAAGCTCGAGACAGGCGAAGGCGCGCCCGGCGCGGCGCTCGACGACAAGGGCCTCATCGCCTGCGGCGAGGGCGCCGTTCGGCTGATCGAGGTGCAGCGCGGCGGCAAGGCGCCGATGGCCATTGCGGAATTTCTGCGCGGCCGCCCGCTCGCGACGGGCATGACTTTGGCGACGTGACAGTGACGACGATAACCAATACGGCCGCCCCACCTCCCCCTAGAGGGGGGAGGTCGATCGCCGCAGGCGAGCGGGAGGGGGTGACGCCCCGGGACTCGGGCGCGACCCCACCCCGGACGGCTGCGCCGTCCGACCCTCCCCCTGAAGGGGAGGGTGAGCGCGCGGCATTCCGCTACGCTCTCACCATCGAATATGACGGCTCGCCCTTCGTCGGCTGGCAGCGGCAGGAGAATGGCGTCTCCGTGCAGCAGCGGCTCGAGGAGGCGGTTTCGGCGCTGGAAGCAGGCGAGCGGCGCGTGCTGCATGGCGCCGGGCGCACCGACGCCGGCGTGCATGCGCTGGGGCAGGTCGGCCATGTCGATCTTTCGCGCGAGTGGCGCGAGGACCGCCTGCGCGACGCGCTCAACGCGCATCTGCGGCCGTCGCCCATCGCCGTGCTGGAGACGCGCCGCGTCGCGCCGACATTCGAGGCGCGCTTCTCGGCCATTCAGCGGCATTATCGCTATGTGATCGACAATCGCCGCGCGCCGCTAACGCTTCAGCTCGGCCGCGCCTGGCATGTGAAGCGCCCGCTGGACGCGCAGGCCATGCACGCTGCCGCGCAGGCGCTGGTCGGCCGGCATGATTTCACGACATTCCGCTCGACCGAATGTCAGGCCAACTCGCCGGTGCGGACGCTGGAGCGGCTCGATGTGCGGCGCATGGGCGACGTCATAGAGATCGTCACCTCGGCGCGGTCATTCCTGCACAATCAAGTGCGCTCGCTGGCCGGCTCGCTGGAGCATGTCGGCTCCGGCAGATGGAGCGCCGACGATCTGCGCGCGGCGCTCGAGGCGAAGGACAGAACCCGCTGCGGTCAGGTCGCCCCGCCGCATGGGCTCTATCTCGTCGCCGTCGATTATTGAGGCTGCGACGCCCCCTCCCTCACCCTCCCCCGCTTCGCGGGAGAGGAGATGGCGGGCGTTACGCGAACTCTCGATGAAACGCGGAAACTGCTCCCTCTCCCGCAAAGCGGGGGAGGGTCGGGGAGGGGGCCGCCTCTCCGGCTTACTCGATACCCGCCTCACGATTGCGCATGTTGATGGCGTTGCGGAGCTGCTCGTTGATCGCGACCGGATCGGTCGGCGAGGGCTTGGCCTGCAGCAGCGCGCCACGCACCAGGGAGGCCTCCTCGGCCGTCAGCACAACTGGGCCGGCCATGAAGGCCGCGTTGGGCAGCGTGTGCAGAATCCTCAAGCGATTGGGATGATCCTTGACCTCGACGACGCGATCTGCGACCGGCTTGCCGTCCACACAGACATAAGGACCGATGACTTCGACTTTGTGGCCATCGTCGGTATTTCTGATGAAAGTCGTTTGCATTGTCGTCGCCACTCGTGCTGGATTGAACTTCGCGCAAAATGGCAGCAAGTTTCGTGCCGGCTAGACGGCTGGAGACGAATACTCTAGCGGAGCCGCCTGGTCAGCCGAACGAGCGCCGCGACGAGCAGCCCGCCGAGACAAAGAGCCGCCGCGAGCTCGACCAAAAGCATGCCGAATCCAAAGGAGAGCGGCATTTCCCCGCTGTCCGGCGCGGGCGGTGGAGCGTAAAACAGAGACAGAGCCATTCCCGCCGCGCCGATCAGCGCGAGGAAGAGGCAGAAGCCGACAAAGAGCCGCAAGATCGAGCCCAGCTATGACCGAGGAAGGAAAGAAGCGCCGCCAGCCGCCCCCGCCGCCCAAGAAGAACGCCGCGGCGCTGGTCGCCGCGCTGAGGGCCAATCTGCGCCGACGCAAGGCGGCAGCGCAATCGCCGAGCGAAGGGGAAAAGGGCGAAACGGCGAAAACCCCGCCCGCGGACTGATCGGAAATCTCATACGGCTTCCGATTGATTGCTTCGCGAGGCAAATACAATCCCCCTCGTCCTGAGGCGCTTTTTGCGGCACGCAAAAAGCCTCGAAGGACGATCCAGCGCCACGCAGCGGCGACCCTTCGAGACGCCCGCACCCAAGTCGGGCAAGCCCGACTTGGGTGCGGGCTCCTCAGGGCGAGGGATGGATGTTGCGTCCAAATGGATTGAGCGGACGACCTCAGGCTTCGGAGCCGCCCTCTTCCTCGCGGCGGAAGGGCAGGCTCGCCTCATAATCGGCGATCGCCTCGTCCACGGCCACTTTCTCGCGCGAGAGAAACTCGACCACCGCGGTCCGCAGCCGCGCGTCAGCGAAATCATGCGCCGAATGGGTGGCGACGGGCCGATAGCCGCGCGCCAGCTTGTGCTCGCCCTGGGCGCCGGCCTCCACGCGCTTGTAGCCGTGGCGAATGGCGTATTCGATCGCCTGATAATAGCAGACCTCGAAATGCAGAAAGGGCCGCTCCTCCAGCGCGCCCCAATTGCGGCCGTAGATGGCGTCGTCGCCGAGAAAATTGATCGCCCCGGCGATGTAATGCCCCTCGCGCCGCGCCATCACCAGGAGGATGCGGTCCGCCATGGTCTCGCCGATGCGATCGAAGAAATCGCGCGTCAGATAGGGCCGTCCCCATTTGCGCGCGCCCGTGTCCATATAGAAGGCGTAGAATTTCTCCCAATGCGCGGGCTCTATGTCCGCGCCGGTCAGAAGATCGATCGAGACGTCGTCGCCCAGCGCGTCGCGGCGCTCGCGCTTGATCGTCTTGCGCTTGCGTGAGGAGAGCGCGGCGAGGAAATCGTCGAACTCCCGGTAGCCTTCGTTGAAAAAATGGAACTGCTCGCCGGCGCGCGGCGCGAAGCCCTCGGCCGTCAGCGCGCCGACCTCGCCCTCTGTCGCGAAGGTGACATGGATGGAGGAGGCCTCCGCCGCCTGACGCAGCGCGCGCAGCGCATGGATCAGGCCCGGCAGCGCGCCCTCCGGCGCATCGCGGGCGATGAGCAGCCGCCGCCCCGTCGCCGGGGTGAAGGGAACCGCGACCTGCACCTTGGGATAATAGCGCCCGCCGGCGTTCTCATAGGCCTGAGCCCAGCCGAAATCGAAGACATATTCCCCCATGCTGTGCATCTTCACATAGGAGGGCGCGGCCGCGACGAGGCGGCCTTCGGCGTCTTCCAATATCGTGTAGAGCGGCGTCCAGCCGCTGCGTCCGCCGACCGATTTGGAGCGCTCCAGCGCCAGCAAAAAGGCGCTGGAGATAAAGGGATTGTGCCGCTCGCCGCCGGCCTCCTCGGCGGTGAGGCCGGGCGGATTGGCGAGCGCGTCCCAGGCCGCGGCGTCGATCTGCTCGAGCGAGGGGATGAAACGGGCCGTCAGACGAGCCGAGGACGTCCTTTGATCTGAGCACATGGCGCCCGCGGTTTTGAAAGAGAGCTGCACACTCTACGCAAAGCGAAAGACGTTCCAATCGGCTTTTTGCTCGCGCGCCGCCGGCACGGTTATTGCTTCAAAATTAGGCGCCTGTGTGCCGACGAGAGGAATGGACGAGGAAACGAATGCCGCTCTACTCCTATGAATGCCAAGATTGCCATGCGGAGTTCGAACTGCTGGTCAGCGCTTCGGACACGCCCGTCTGCCCATCTTGCGGAAGCGAGAAATTGCAGCAGCAGGTCGCCAAAATCTGCGTCGAGATCAAATATCCCGCCATTGCCAAATCCTGGCGCAAGGCGGCCGCCGCCGAGGGCGAGCTGTCCAATTTCAGCAAGAAGGAAATTCAAGCGAAGCCGAAGAGCTGACGCGCCTTCGGCTCTTTCGCTCGGGGCGTCAGCGTCCGGCTGGCGCCTGCAGGCTCCATATCCGCCCGTCGGGATCGCGGATGGTCATTTCCCGCGTTCCCCAATGCGTATCCGCGAAGGGCGAGACGATGTCGATCGACGGGTCGAGGCGAAACGCCTCCTCGTCGGCGACATTCAAGACCAGGCGTGTCTGCGGCGTCTCGCTCTCGGGAATTTCGGCGATGAAGAGATAAGGGCCGGCGCCGTTGCGGAGCTGGCCGGAGTTGTGATCCGTCTCGAACTCCAGAGCGTAGCCGAGAGACTGGAAGAATTTCGCCGCTTTGCCCCAATTGTGGGTGGTCAGGAAAATGGCTTCAACGCCCTTTGTCGTCATCTCGGCTCTCCTCCTTTGGTGAGTGGGCGGCTTGCTCGCGCGCGTCGAGATAGGCGCGCAGCGCGGCGGCGACCAAGGCCGAGAGGGATTGCTCCGTCTCTATGGCGTGGTGCTTGACCCGCCGGATCAGCCCCAGCGGCAAATACACGTTGAACTGCTTGACCTCGTCATCCGCCATGATTGCTAGTATACTAGTATTCTAGCGCATGTCGAGCCCTGATCGCAGCGCTGACCGACTTCGCGGACCTTGGCGGCCCTTGGCCGACCTTGCGGACGGAGCCGGATGACGGCGCGGCGTGGGCGTGCTAAGCGCGCACATGCTCGAAGGACTTCCCCCCAATGGCGCCAGCCACGGCCTGCGCCTCGTCTGCGACCAGAAAACTGCGCGCGCCATCGCCGATCTCGTGGTCGAGACTTTCGACCCGGCCGAGACCGCGGCCACGGCTTTCGAGGAGCCGGATGAAAAAAGCTGGGCCGTCGAGGTCTATTTCGGCGATCCGCCCGACGAAGCGCAGATCCGCGCGCTGATCGAGGCCGCCGCCGGCGCGGAGGCCGCCGCGGCCGCGCAATTTTTCGAGATTTCGCAGAAGGATTGGGTGGGCGCCTCGCTCGAAGGGCTGCGGCCCGTGCGCGCCGGACGCTTCCTGGTCCATGGCTCGCATGATCGCGGCCGCGTCGGCGCGAGCGACATCGGCATAGAGATAGAGGCGGCGCTCGCCTTCGGCACCGGCCACCACGGCACCACGCTCGGCTGCCTGCTGACTCTCGCGGAAATCTGCAAGCAGCGGCGCCCGCAGAATGTGCTGGATGTGGGGACCGGCACCGGCGTGCTCGCCATCGCCGCCGCACGCCTGCTGCGACAGCCCATCGCCTGCGGCGATATCGATCCCGTGGCGGTGGAAACGGCGGGCGTCAACGCGCGCTTCAACGGCGTCGGCGATCTGGTGCGGCCGGTCGTCGCCGTGGGCGTGCGCCATCCGGCGCTGGCGCCGGACCGTTATGACCTGATCTTCGCCAATATTCTCGCCAAGCCGCTGCGTCTGCTCGCGCCCAAGATTGCCGCCGTCGCCGCGCCGGGCGCCGAGCTCGTGCTCTCCGGCCTGCTGGCGCGCGATGTGCCGGGCGTGCTCTCCGCCTATCGCGCGCAGGGTTTTTCGCTGGCGAAGCGCCGCGACATAGACGGCTGGGCGACCCTGCTGCTGCGCAGCGGCGGCGCCGCGCCCCGGCCCGATTGGCGCCTGCCCGACGACGAAGACGACGAGGACTGAAGGACCTTCGGCGCGTGATCGCCGGAGAAGGCGTTTTCACCTCCCCCTCGAGGGGGGAGGTCGAGCGCGAATGCGCTCGGGAGGGGGTGACGCCCCGAGTCTTTGCCGTTGAACCCCACCCCGTCCGGCTATCGCCGGCCGACCCTCCCCCTAAAGGGGAGGGTGGATACATCCGATTGCCCTAAAGACACGCGTGACGCCGTGTCTGCCCCCTGGCGCGATTGCTGCGCTTCGATTCGCAAATCGGCGCGCGCCTTGCTACGCGAAACGCGACGAAAGAGGATGCGACCGCGACCATGGCGCTGACGATCCGACGGCTCACGACCGCCGACGCCGCCGAGTTCCATGCTCTGCGGCAGGAGGGGTTTCGCCTGCACGAGCGCGAGTTTCGCTTCGCGCCGGAGGATGAGGCGCATCTCACGCTCGAGAATGTCGCGGCGCGGCTGGCGCATGATTTCGTCGTCGGCGCTTTCGAGGGAGAGACGCTGCAAGGCGTCGCCGGTCTCGCGGGCTTCGTCGGCGCCAAGACGAAGCACAAGGCGCTGCTCTGGGGCATGTATCTGCGCGAGCGCCACAGAGGCGCCGGCGGCGCCGACGCGCTGATGGCCGCGCTGCTGGAACATGCGCGCGCGACATATGAGATCGTCACGCTGACCGTGATGCGCGACAATGCGAGAGCGCTGCGTTTCTACGAGCGTTGGGGATTTACGATCTATGGCGTCGAGCCGGCGTCCGTGAAGACGGCGCAAGGCGCCTATCTCGATGAAGCGCTGATGGCGTTGCGGCTCTAGCGCTATTTGAATTGCATGTTCCTCTCCGAAAACCGCTTTGCACTTTTCGGGAACATGCAGTCGCCGCGATATTGCCGCAGAGCGGGGAAGGGCATAGGTTCGAGACATGTTCGAGAGCAGATTCCAGAGCTTTGCCGACGACGCCTGCGGGCAGGACAGCGCGGAGCGCCTCGCGGCCCTGCGCGCCGAGCTCGCGCGGCTCGAGATCGACGGCTTCATCGCCCCGCGCGCCGATGAGCACCAGAACGAATATGTGCCCAAATCGGCGGAGCGCCTCGCCTGGCTCACCGGCTTCACGGGCTCGGCCGGCGTCGTCGTCGTGCTCGCCGACAAAGCCGCGCTGTTCGTCGACGGACGCTACACGCTGCAGGCGCCCGAGCAGGTGGACACGAAACGCGTCGCCGTTCTCGACATCGCCAAGACGGCGCCCTCGCGCTGGCTCGCCGAGACGGCGAAGAAGGGCGCGCGCATCGGCTATGATCCTTGGGTGCATACGCCCGCGCAGATCGAGCGTTACGCCAAGGCGCTGGAGAGCAAGGGCGTCACGCTGGTTCCGCTCGAGCGCAATCCGATCGACGCTGTTTGGAGCGATCGGCCACAGCCGCCGCAAGGCGCCATAACACTCTATCCGCCGCGCCTCGCCGGCGTCGCCGCCAAGACGAAAATCGCGCGCGTGCGCAAAGCGCTCGGCGAGGCGGATGCGCTGCTCGTCTCCGATCCGCATGCGCTCGCCTGGCTGTTCAATCTGCGCGGCGCCGATGTCGCCTATACGCCGATCGCGCTGGCTTTCGCCGTCCTTCCCAAGGAAGGCAAGCCGCTGCTCTATGTCGATCCCGCCAAGCTCTCGGCCAAGACGAGAACCAGCCTCGAAGGACTCGTCGATATCTATGAGGCGGCGGAGATCGTCGAGGATCTCGCCGACGCCGGCGCGCGCGGCTTGACGATCTTGTTCGACGCCACCACCGCGCCGGCGAAGCTCGTCGAGCTCTTCCGCGCCAAGGGCGGCGAGCCCAAGCTCGGCGACGATCCGATCGCGCTGCTGAAGGCGATCAAGAACGACATAGAGCTCGAAGGCGCGCGCGCCGCGCATTTGCGCGACGGCGTGGCGCTGACGCGCTTTCTCGCCTGGTTCGCGGAGACGGCGCCCAAAGGCAAGCTCACGGAAATCTCCGCCGCTCAAGCGCTCGAGACCTTCCGCCGCGAGAGCGGCGAGCTGCGCGATCTCTCCTTCCCCACCATCTCCGCCTTCGGCCCGCACGCCGCCATTCCGCATTATCGCGTGACCGAGGCGAGCGATCTGCGCATCTCGCGCGGCTGCTATCTCGTCGATTCCGGCGCGCAATATCTGGACGGCACCACGGATGTGACGCGCACCATCGGCGTCGGCCGACCGTCCAAGCAATTGCGCGAGCATTTCACCCGCGTGCTGCAGGGCCATATCGGCGTCGCCCGCGCGGTGTTTCCCGCGGGCGTCAGCGGCGCGCAGCTCGACGCTTTCGCGCGCCGCAGCCTGTGGGAGGCGGGGCTCGATTTCGACCATGGCACAGGCCATGGCGTCGGCGCCTATCTCTCCGTCCACGAGGGGCCGCAGCGTATCTCCAAGCTCGGGACGACGCCCTTGCAGCCGGGCATGATCCTCTCCGACGAGCCGGGATATTATCGCGCCGGCGAATATGGCATTCGCCTCGAGAATCTGATCGTCGTCGAGACGCGAGAGATCGAAGGCGCCGAGCGCGAGATGCTCGGCTTCGAGACGCTCACCCTCGCGCCTTTCGATCTCGCCCTCGTCGATCCGAAGCTCTTGAGCGTCGAGGAGACGCGCTGGCTCAACGCCTATCACGCGCGCGTGCGCGCAGAATTGTCGCCGCATCTCGACGCCAAGACGCGCAAATGGCTGACGCAGGCGACGCGCAAGCTCTGACGCGAGGGGCGCGCTGCGCGCTCACCCTCCCCTTAAGGGGGAGGGTCGGCCGGCGATAGCCGGACGGGAGGTTCACCGGCAAAGACTCGCGCTCGCCTGCGGCGCGGCGTCGCCTCCCGTTTCCTTCCGACTTCGCCGGGTGTATGGAGTTCGGCCTTCGCCGCCGCCAGCGCGGCCCCGCCGAGCCAGGTCCACCCATGTCCGAGTCCGGCGAAACGCCGAACAATCACAAGCATCTCGCCTTTCTCTCCTCCGGCACGCCGGAGGCCGATGAGGCGCGGGCGCGGCTCGTCGCCAAATATGGCGAGGTTCCGCCGGAGGAGGCCGATTGCATCGTCGCGCTCGGCGGCGACGGCTTGATGCTGCGCACGCTGCATCGCTTCATGGGCGCCGGCAAGCCGATCTACGGAATGAACCGCGGCTCCGTCGGCTTTCTGATGAATGAATATCGCGAGAGCGGGCTGCGCAAGCGCATCGCCGAATCCAAGCCCTCCATCATCCATCCGCTGCTGATGCGCGCCACCAACACGCATGGCGACGAATTCGCCGCCCATGCGATCAACGAGGTCTCGCTGCTGCGCCAGAGCTCGCAGATCGCCAAGCTGCGCATATTGGTGAATGGCAAGGAGCGCCTGCCCGAGCTCATCACCGACGGCGTGCTGGTGGCGACGCCGGCCGGCTCCACCGCCTACAACCTTTCCGCCAACGGTCCCATATTGCCGCTGGACGCGCCTTTGATGGCGCTGACGCCGATCTCCGCCTTTCGCCCGCGGCGCTGGCGCGGCGCGCTGCTGCCGGACGCCGCCAAGGTGCGGCTCGAGGTGCTGGAGGCGGAGAAGCGCCCGGTCTCCGTCGTCGCCGATCACGACGAGTTCCGCGACGCGCTGCAGGTCGACATAGAGATGGATCACGGCGCCGATCTCATCCTCCTGCACGACGCCGGCCATTCTCTGGAAGAGCGAATATTGCGCGAGCAGTTCGGCTATTGAGACGCGGCGGCGGATTTTAGAAAAAGCCTCGCCCCGCCCTCACGCCGCGACGAGCAGCTGCGCCTCCAGCGCCGCCATATCGACGAGCGGCGGCGTCGTCAGAGCGGCGGCCGCCTCGCGCGCGTCCTCGCGCAGCGCCTCGGCCTCGAAACGGCGCAGCAGCGCCATCAGCCGATCCAGCTCGCCGGAATTGACGTGATCGCAAGATGTCAGCACGCGCTGCACCATCGCCAGCGACAGACGCGCGCCCGACGGAGCGCCCGCGTAACCGAAGGCGCGCTGCGCCTCCAGCGCGGCGCGATAGGCCGGCAGGAGATTGGCCGGCATTCCCGCGCGCGCATAGAGCGCCGCAAAGCCCGCGCCGTCGTAATCGCGCGTCAGTCCGGCGACCTTCTCCTCGTCCACGCCGGACAATTCGGCGAGCGTCGCCTCGAACAGCGCGCGATTGCCGGAGAGCAGCGCGCGCAGAGCGAGGCTCGGCGTCAGCCGCGCCTTGCGGCGCAAATGGCCGACCAGCATGCGCACGCCCCTGCGGCCCTCGCCATCGCCCGCCGTGGCGGCGATGACGACATTGGCCTTGTCGCGCGCCTCCTGCATGATGCGGCGGGTGCGCTCGGGCGACAGCCAATCGCGATCGAGCACGAAGGAGGCGAGGCTCTCCGCCGTCGCCTCGACGAGATCGACGCGCACCGCCGGCGGCAGGAACGGCCGGCCGAGCAGCGCCTCGCGCAGCTGCGCGTCATCGCCGAAACGCTCGATCATGCGGCGCATGGCGAAGGCGGGCAGCTCGGCGCCGGGATTGACCGCGAGCGAGATCAACGCCTCGCAAGCGCCGATCTCGGCGATGGCCGAGGCGAGGCCGGTGGGCACATGGGCGCGCAGCGCAATGGCGCTCTGCGAGAAGACGTCGCCGATCGCGGCGCAATCGATGAGCTCGCTCTCCGTCAGCAGCGGCGAGCGCGACAGCACCATGGCGGCGATGTCCGATTGATCATTGGCGAGCGCCGAAATGATGGAATGCGGGGCGTTGGGCGCGCTGGCGAAGGCCTTGGCCAGCGCCCGGCGCACCAGCGGCGAGGGATCGTCCAGCAGAGCGGCGAGCGCCGTCTCCGCCTCGCGCTTCATCGCGGCGTCGAGATCGCTCACCAGATAGGCGCGCGCCAGGGCGGCGGCGCCTTCCACTCGGAGGGCCGTCGGCGCGGTCTGCGCCCATTGCAGAAAATTTCTCACGATCATCGGCGCTCTGGGCTCCGCCCTAGAGTCTTTTCATGTTTCCATGGAAAGACCCTCTGCTTTTGTTTTGACGCGCTTCCCATGCCGAGCCGGCGTCCACTTCGGCTGGAAACGCGCTAGGTGCTCGACCGGACTTGACGCGATCCTGGGTAGAATCACGACTTATGGTAAATGCCCGCTTAAGATCACGGCGGCGGATGACGGAAGCAGCGAAGATGCGATCATTTCTTCTCGTCCCGGCGCGCGAGGAGGCCTTTTCCGCCGCGCTCGCCAGCGGCGCGGATGCTCTGGCGCTCGATCTCGGCGATCCCGCCGACCCTGCCCGTGAGTCGATCCGGCGGCGGGCCGCCGCGTTCGTCGCGCATCCGCGCCCGCCGGGGCTGCGCCTCTATGCGCTGACCGCGCCGCTCGGCCCCGCAATAGACGCCGATCTCGCGGCCCTCGTCGCGGCGGGCGTGGACGGCGTTTTTCTGCCGCAGGCCTGCGGCGGGGCGAGCGTGCAGCATATTTCCGCCAAGCTCGCCGTGGCGGAGGCCGAAAGCGGCCGCGCCGACGGAGCCACGCGCGTCATCGCTTTGGCGACGCAAACGCCCGCTTCCATATTCGCGCTTTCGACCTATGGCGGCGCCTCCCCCCGCCTCGAGGCGCTGGCCTATGACGCCGAGCCCCTGCGCCGCGCGCTGGGCGCCGCGCCGGACGGCGGAGCGGCGCCCCTGGCCACCGCCAGATCCCTGCTGCTGCTCGGCGCCGCGGCGGCCGGCGTCGCGGCGATCGACGCGCCTTTCGCCGATCTCGCCGATGCGGCCGGCCTCGCCGCCGAATGCCGCGCCGCCCGGCGGGACGGGTTCGCCGGCAAGCTGGCGCTGGACCCCACACAAATCCCACCGATAAACCAGACTTTCGCTGAGGACGCGCCTGCGCTATAGAAGGCGGCGCCCGAACGTTCATCATGAGTTCATGAAGGTGAAATCAATCTGAGCCAATTCGGAAAGGGTGGGAGCCGGCTTTTCAGCAAATCCTGCTTTTTTCATCAGAGCCCGGGCATTCTCCGTCGCCGTGGCGACGCGCGCCTGCCCGGACGTTCCCGCGTGAGGCGAGCCGCCATCGCGCGACGCCGCCCGTCGGCGCCGCCAGAGCGGTCACGATAAGTCGAGACAGGTTCGAAAATGTCGATCAGCGACCGCCCGCTCGGCGCATTGACCGCCGAGGATGCCCCGCTCGCGCTCATCGAGACGCGTCGGGCGCTCGCCGGACCCGATTCCGCCCATGTCCATCTCTGGACGCATCGCGACGCCTTGCTCGCCTTTGCGGCCATCGCGCTCTTCATGGCGCTGGCCGCCGGCCTCTGGGCGGCGAGCGGCGCGGTGGTGCCCTGGGACTCGAAGAACCATTTCTATCCCATGTTCCGCTTTCTCGGCGAGGCGCTGCGCCGGGGCGACGTGCCGCTCTGGAATCCCTATCATTTCGCTGGGCATCCCGCCGTCGCCGATCCGCAATCGCTGATCTTCGCGCCGACCTTCTTCCTCCTGGCGCTGCTGCGTCCCGCCGCGACGATGCAGGAGTTCGATCTCTTCGTGCTGGCGCATCTGCTGATGGGCGGCGCCGGAATATTGGCGCTCTGCGCGCGGCGCGGCTTCATCCCCTCCGCCTCGGCGCTGGCCGGAATGATCTTCATGCTGGGCGGGGTCGCCGCCTCGCGGCTCCAGCATACGGGGATGATCATCTCCTACAGCTTCTTCCCGCTCGCGCTGCTGATGCTGGAAGTCATGCTGGAGCGCCCGCGCCTGCTCAATGGCGTCGGCTTCGGGATTCTCGCGGCCCTGATGGCGCTGGGGCGCGATCAGGTCGCCTATCTCTTCTGCCTGGTGCTGATCGCCCGCCTGCTCTACGCCGCCGCGGTCTCGCGCCGGCCGCTGGACTATCTGCTCGGCCGCTGGCCGGCGCTGCTGGCCGCCGGCGCGACGGGCGCCGCCATTCTCGCCGTCCCCGTGCTGCTGACGCTGCAATTTCTGGCGGCCTCCAACCGGCCGGGCATCGCCTTCGGCGTCGCGGCCGCGGGCTCGCTGGCGCCCGTCAATCTCGCCACTCTGCTCGCGCCCGACATCTTCGGCTCGCTGGACAAGAGCTATGATTATTGGGGTCCGGGCTATGACACCATGGCCGCGCCGGACTGGACCGATCGCGCGATCGACTATCTCTTCATCGGCGCCGCCCCGGTCGTTCTCGGATTTTGGCACGGGCTCGCGGGCGGGCGCATCTTCGCCAAGGAGATGCGCTTTTTCCATTATATGCTCGCCGCCGCGCTGATCTACACGCTCGGCCGCTGGACGCCCGTCTTCTCCGCCGTCTATGATTTCTTCCCCGGCGTGTCGCTGTATCGCCGGCCGGCGGACGCGGCCTTTCTGCTCAACGCCGGCTTCGCGCTCAGCGCCGCCTATCTTCTGCATCGCTATGTCGCCCATGGCGCGCCGCGGCCCTTTCAGAAAATGCCGCCCGCTCTCGCCCATGGGCTTTCCGCCGCGGCGGTGGGCGTCACGCTCGCGCTGATCCTCGGCGGGCTGGCCTTCTCCTTCTCCCATGGCCATGGCCTCGAATCTCTGGGCGCCGTGGCGGCGTCGCTGGGCGCGGCCAGCGCCGTGGCGGCGGCTCTGCGGCTCGGCGACAAATTCGACAAGCGCGGCCTCGTCGCCATTCTTCTCGTCGCCGCCACCGGGGGCGAGCTGCTGTGGCGCAACGCCGCCGATCCGCTGAACGCCGAGCCGGCGACCCGCTATTCCGTTCTCAACGAGGCCTCGCCCGCCGAGCGCGGCGCCATTGCCGCGCTGCGCAAGGATATTTCCGAGCGCGCCGCCAAGGGCGAGCGCCCGCGCGTGGAAATTCTCGGCCTGCCGGGCGGCTGGCAGAACGCCTCGATGATTCTCGGCCTCGAGGACACGCTCGGCTATAATCCGCTGCGCATCGCCGATTATGAGCGCGCCGTGGGGCCGGGCGACAACGCCGTCGATCCCAATCTGCGGCATTATCCCGGCACGTTCCGCGGCTATAGATGCAAGCTGGCGCGGCTGCTCGGCCTCGATTATCTGGTGCTCGGCCGCCCGCTGGCGCGCATGCCGCGCCATATGCCGCGCCCCAACGCGCTGCCGATCTTCGTCTCCGACCAGATCTATGTCTACAAGCTCGGCCGCGCCGCGCCGCGCGCCTATGTCGCGACCCATGTCGCCGGCGTCGATTCGGACGCCGCCATCGCCGACGACAATATTCCCGATTTCGACGGCGTCCGCGAGGCGCTGGTCGATCAGACCGATCTTCCCAAGCTCGGCCCCGCCCTCGCCGATCCGGCGACGGCCGGCGGGCCGGAGGGAAAAGCGACCATCGTCTCCTATGAGAATGAGCGCATTCTCATCGACGTCGAATCGGACAAGGACGGATTGCTCGTCCTCCACGATCTCTATTACCCGGGCTGGGAGGCGCGCATCGACGGCGCGCCGGCGCCGATCGTGAAGGCGAATATTCTGTTCCGCGGCGTGCCGACGACCAAGGGACGCCATCGGGTCGAATTCCTATTTCGGCCGTTTTCGCTCGCCAATCTCGCCTCCGCCGCCTCCACCCTGATCGCTCATCGAGAGGAGTGACAGGGCGGACGGCGGGCCTCACAATAGGCCGTCGAATCCGGGCGTCCCGCCCTCTCCAATTTGCGGCGCATGAAGCTTCTCATCCTCCACACATCGCGGCTGCTGCTCGCCTCGACCCTGCTGGCGGCGGGCGCCGGCGACGCCGCCGCCCAGACCGCCGCCCCGCCCGCCCAGCAGAAGGGCCGCTCGGCCAAGCCGGCCGCGCCGGCGGAGGAGGAGAGGCCCGTCGTCGGCGCGACATTGCGGCTCTCCGCCGCTCTGACGCAGAGCGATTCCGCCGCGCTGCATAGCGGTCTGGTCTGGCGGATTTTCGATGACGCCACGCAGCCGGACGGCTCCCGCAAGCTGGTCGCGGAATCGCGCGAGGCGAGCTTTTCAGCGCAATTGCCGGACGGCGCCTATATCGTCCATGTCGCCTTCGGCCTCGCCGGGGCGACGCGCCGCGTCGTCATGGAGGGGCGCAATGTCAGCGAGAGGCTGACGCTCAACGCCGGCGGGCTGAAGCTCATCGACACTCTGGGCGACAATCAGCTGCCGGCGCAGCGGCTCGCCATCTCCATCTATGTGCCGGAAAAAGGGAATTCCGAGGCCAAGCTGGTGCTCGCCAACGCCCGCTCCAGCGAGGTTCTGTGCCTGCCGGAAGGCGCCTATCACATCGTCTCGACGCTTTTGGATGTGAGCCAGGGGTCGCAGGGCGACAACAATACGACCAATTCCGTCGTCACCGCCGATTTGCGCGTCCCCGCCGGCAAGGTCACGGAGGCGACGCTGCGCCATCGCGCCGCGACTATGACATTGAAGCTGGTGAAGGCGCCGGGCGGCGAGGCGCTGGCCAACACCTCCTTCTCCGTGCTGACGCCCGGCGGCGACGTGATCCGCGAATTGATCGGCGCCTTTCCGTCGCTGGCGCTGGCGGAAGGCGAATATGTCGCCATCGCCCGCCGCGAGGGCAAGACGTTTCAGACGACGTTCAAAGTGACTTCGACGCAGGATCGCGACGTCGAAATCCTCGCGCAATGACGGACAAAAAACGGACCCGCGTCGCCGCGGGTCCGTCTCTCGATGAATGAAGTCGAAAGAGTTCGACGGCCTTACTTGAAGGTCGCCGAGCTGAAGTCGATCGACAGCGAAGCGACGAAGCGCGCGCCGCACCAGCTGGACGAGCTCTGGCCGGTGATGGTGTTCACCGAAGCCACGAAATTGCCTGCCGGGTCCAAGGTGTTCAGGAAGCAGCCCGCGCGGGTCAGATTGGAGTCGTAGTAGCGCAGGTCGAGCGTGACGACGTTCCAATTATAGGAAGCGCCGACGTTCCAGGTGTTGTAGCTGGCGAATTTGAAGCCCTTGGTGCCGAGAATGCCGGTCGCGAGGAAGGCATAGTCGGGATCGATATAGCTGCCGCCATAGGCCGGGCTGGAATTGCCGATGTAGTAATGGCCGAAGGCGCCCGAGAGCGACAGTCCCGAATAATCGGTGTTGGCGAAGGGCGTGACCTTGGCGTTGATCTCGGAATACAGCGCGTGGGCGCTATAGTTGTTCCAGTTCGGATCGTAAGCGACCTGGCCGCCGAGAGTCACATAGTCGTTCACCGTCCAGCTCGGCTTGAAGTAGATCTCGACATAGCTCGGGTCGAAAGCCGTGGTGGGGAGAGCGGTGTAGGAGTTCTTGAAGGTCGTGACCGGGATCGCGCCGCCGATGAACCATTGCTGATGGTTGCTCGGATAGGCGTAGTAGATCGCGCCGAAGTCCAGCGTCAGCGGACCCCAGACGGGGCGGATGCCGGCGGTGATGTCGATCTCGGCGAGCGGGCTCGTGGGCAGCGTCACATTGGTGGCGGCGAGGCCCGTGTAGAACCAGCCGTAGCGCAGCTCCTCATAGACGCTGCCGGCCGGACGATGGGCGCTGTTGGAAATGCCGCGGACGATATAGTCCGACATGAATTTCGCGCCATAGGCGTAATCGAAGCCGGCGTCGAGGACGTCGAAGTTCGGCTCGGGCAGAGCGACGAGCGGCTTGGCCTCCTCGTGCTTCATATCTTTCATTTCTTCGGCGGCATAGGCGGCGGGCGCGAAGAGCGCGAGCACGGCGACGCCGGCAAACAGTGCGGATTTCATAATCTTAGGCTCCCCGATACTGGAATCATCCTCGCCGCGATTGTTGCGACAAAGCTCCTGGGCACTCAAGCGGAACAGGGAAGCAATTGCCTACGTCTCGAGCAAATTTGGGCTTCGGGCGCGTTTTTCGATTCAAGAGTGGCTAAAATGTCACAATGAGGTAAGGAAGACGACAAATTTTGTCGATTTTGAACAGAAAAGGGCGCGACGGCGCCGGCCACGACGCGACCCTGACAAAAACGGACACGGATTACAGGTTGCCAGATACCGGCTACGCAGTGATGGCCGGCCCCAGCGCCTAATTTTAGGGCGCCGGGGCGGGAAGCGTCACTCGAAACGGCCCGCCGCATGGCCGAGCATGGTGTAGACCTTGCCGGCGTCGGAGGTGAGATAGCCGCGCGTCAACGCGCCGTCGCGATCATTGCGGCTGGTGTCGGCGACGAGCCGCTCGAACTCCTGCACATAATGATCGACGGTCGCGTGGAAATCGGGATCGACGCGGTAGCGGCGACGAATTTCCTCGAAGGTCTGATGACCCTGGGCGGTGTAGAGCCTGCGCGTGAACAGGCCCTTCTCGCCGCGCTGGAAGCGATCCCAGAACTCGCCCACCGCCGCGTGATCGACCATGCGGGCGATGTCGAGGGTGAGATTGTCCAGAGCGCCCGCGGCCTTGGCCCGGCCGGCCGCCGTATTGGCGCGCGGCGGCGCGGCGGCGGGAGCCTCGTCGCGGGAGGCGCGCGCCAATAGATCGGTCAGCCAGCCATCCTCGGTCGCCGAGGCGACCGGCCGCGCCGGAGGAGCCGGCTGCGGCGGGGGCGGCGGCTGGATCGCCCGCGCTGCGCGTTGCGGCTCCTCGCGCGGGGCGCGGGGGGCCCAGCTCGGCTCCTGCGCGCGCGGGGCGGGCGGAGCGACCGGCGGCGGAGGGGGCGGCGGTGGAGCCGCCGGGGCGGGCGCGGGCTGCGGCTGGGCCTCGAAGCCGCGACGCGCGGAAGCGGCCGGGGCCGCCGCCGGAACCGGCTCCGCTATGTCATAGGCCCGGCCCGAGCGCGCGACGATGTCGGTCAGCTCGTTGAGCGCCTTCACCTGCTCGCCGACGACCCGGCGCAGCGCGGCGGCCTGC
The DNA here is from genome assembly GCF_000379125.1 of Methylosinus sp. LW4. Classification (NCBI taxonomy): domain Bacteria; kingdom Pseudomonadati; phylum Pseudomonadota; class Alphaproteobacteria; order Hyphomicrobiales; family Methylocystaceae; genus Methylosinus; species Methylosinus sp. LW4. The sequence goes on from NZ_KB900626.1 coordinate 3,209,444, forward strand.
TCGGCCGTCTCGCGCGGCAATTCCTGAGCGCCGCGACGCAGCTCGGCGCGCGTCTGCTCCAGCTCGGTCTGAATCTCCGCCGACATGCCGCGAATCTCGTTCGCGGCGGCGGCGAATTTCTCGGTCGCCCGGCCGAATATCTCGGCCATCTCGTCATTGGCCTGATCATAGGCCGCGCGCAGCGCCGCGGCGGTCTCCTCCCGCTCGCGCGAGGCGGCGTCGCGCACGGCGGAAAAGCGCTCGTCGACCAGCTCCGCCGTGTCCTGCGTCGATTGGGCGATGAAGCCGCCGACATCGCGCGCGCGCTCCTCGACCCGGCGGAAGTTCTCCTCGACGAGGCCGGAGAAATTGGCGACCGTGTCCTCGAAATCCCGGCGCTTGTCCTCGACCAGCAGCACGAGATTTTCCAGCGAGCGGCGGCGCGCGTCGAGCGCCGCGTCCAGCTCGGACTGGCTCTGCGCCAGCCGCTCGGCGCTCTGCGTCAGGCTCTGCTGATGCGTCTCCATCGCGCCGACCACGGAGCCGGCGTCGCGCATCACGCCGCTCGAGACCTCGCCCACCGTCGCGATATGTTGCGCGACCGTCTCGATCGCGCCCTGGAACTCGCGCAGCTTGCCGCCGAGCTCCTTGTCGAGATTGGCGAGATTGCCGCCCGCCGCCGAGATGATGGTCTGCAGCGAGGAATTGGTCTCGCCGAGCCGGTCGAGCACCTCGGGCAGCTCGGCGCGGAGCTTCTCATTGACGTCGAGCAGCGCGCGAACGGAACCCTCGGCGCCGTCGGTGAGCGCTTTCTTCAGCTCCTCCGCCGATTGGTCGATCGCCGCCGCCAGCTCGACGCGCTTCTCGCCGAGATGCTGCACGATGGTGGAGCCGCGGCTCTCGATCGCATGAGCGACCAGCTCGCCGACATTGGCGAGCTCCCGCGTCACCTCTCCGCCGCGATCGCCGAGCGTCGTCTGGATCTGCGTGAGGCGCTGCTCCAGCGTGGTGCTGATCTCGCCGACGCGCTCGGTGAGCGCCTGGCCGAGATCGCCGGTGCGGGCGTGCAGAGTGGTGTCGAGATCGCGCCGCGCCGAGGCGAGCGTCGCGTTGATCTCCTCGATGCGGGCGTTGATGGTCTCGACGACGACGCGGCTGCGCTCGCCGATCTCGCCGGAGACCGCGTCCAGACGGCCGACGACATTGTTCTCGAAGACGCCGATGCGTCCGTCCAGCGTGCCGGCGATCTCCTCCGCGCGGCCGCCGAGCGTGGCGTTGATCTCCTCCGCCTTGGAGGAGAGCGTCTCGGTGAGCTGGGTCGAGCGGGCGAGCAGCACCGCATCGATATCCTTGACCTTCTCGTCCAGCGAGCGAATGACCTCGCGGCCGCCCTCGCCCATGGCGCGCGCCACCTCCACCGCATGGCGGGCGAGCGTGTCCTGAAAGGCCTTGCCGGCCGAATCGAGCCCGGAGTCGACGCGCCCGACCAGCGCGTCTATGCGGTCCGCCGCCTGACGCGTGCGCGCGTTGGAGACGGTCTCGAAGCTCTCGATCTTCGACGACATGACCGCGGCGATCTCCTCGGCGCGGGCGCCGAGCAATTCGACCAGCGCGGTGCCGTCGCCGGAAATCGTCTTGTCTATGGCCGCCAGCCGCTGGCCGACGTCATCCGCCAAGCGCTGCGACTGATCGCCGATACGCGCCGCGATCTCGTCGGCGCGCTCCGCCAGACGATCGGCCAGCGCCCCGCCCTGCTGGACGATGGCCGCGTCCACCGCCGCCAGACGCTCGGCCAAGGCCGCCGCGAGCTGCTGCGAGTGCTCGCCGATCTGCGCCGCGATCTGGCCGCCCTGATGGCGCAGGCGCTCGTCGAAAGCGACCAGCTGCTGCTCCACGCCGCGCGTGACCCCCTCGCCGCTCGCCGCCAGCGCCGCGACCAGCGCGCCGCCGCGATCGACGATCGACGTGTCCACCGCCGAAAGCCCCTCGGCCAGCGCCGAGGCGAGCTGCTGCGAGCGCTCGCCGATCTGCGCGGCGAGCTCGCCGCCCTGATGGCGCAGGCGCTCGTCGAAAGCCGCGAGCTGCTCCTCGACGCCGCGCGCCACGCCGTCGCCGCTCGCCGCCAGAGCCGCGACCAGCGCGCCGCCCTGGTCGATGATCGTCGTATCGACCGCCGCGAGCCGCTCGGCGAGCGCCGCCGCCAGCTGCTCGGAATGCTCGCCGATCTGCGCCGCCATGAGATTGCTGCGATTGCGCAGCGCCTCATCGAAGGCCGCGAGCTGCTCGCCGACGTCGCGGGTGAAGCCCTCGCCATTGGCGGCGATGGCCGCCACCAGAGCGGCGCCCTCGTTGACAATGGCCGAGTCGACCGCGGTCAGACGCTGGGTGAGCTCGGCCGCGAGCTGCTCGGAATGCTCGCCGAGCCTCGCGCCGAGCTCGTCGCCGCGATTGCGCAGCGCCTCGTCGAAAGCCGCGAGCTGATCGCCGATGTCGCGGGTGAAGCCTTCGCCATTGGCGGCGATGGCCGCCACCAGCGCCGCGCCTTCATTGACGATGGTCGAATCGACGGCCGCCAGACGCTCGGAGAGCTCGGCCGAAAGCCGCTGCGAATGCTCGCCGATCTGCGCGCTGAGCTCGCCGCCGCGATTGCGCAGCGCCTCGTCGAAAGCGGCGAGCTGATCGCCGATCTCGCGCGTGAAGCCCTCGCCATTGGCGGCGATGGCGGAAACCAGCGCGGAGCCTTCCTCGACAATGGCCGAGTCGACCGCGGTGAGCCGCTCGGTGAGCTCGGCCGCGAGCTGCTGCGTATGCTCGTCGATCTGCGCCGCGAGACGCGCGGAATGGCCGCGCAATGTCTCGTCGAGAGAGGCGAGTCGCTCGGCGACGTCGCGCGCGAGGCCTTCGCCGCTCGCCGTCAGCGCATTGGCCAGCGCGCCGCCCTGATCGAGCGCCATGGCCTCGAAAGCGGCGATGCGGCCGGCGAGCGCTTCCTCGATGCGCTCGCCCTGCGTGGCGATGGCGAGCGCCGCCTCGCTGGCCGTGACCGCGAAACGCTCCTGCAGCGAGGCGGATTGCTCGGCGAGGGTCGCGGCGACATCGGCGACGCTCGCGGCGAGGCCCGCCTCGAGCGCGGCCCCGCCGACCGTGAAGGCCTGCTCGGCGCGGCTCTGCGTCTCCTCGAGCGTGCGGGAGACTTGCGCGGTCGCCTCCTCCAGCGCGTCCAGCCGGTTGACCAGCACGCCGTCGACCCATTCCGCCTGCTCGGTGACGCGGGCGACGACGTCGCCGCTCTGCCGCACGACCTGCTCCTCGAAAACGGTGAGCCGCTCGGAGAGCACGGAGGCGATGCGATCGGAATGCTCGGTGACGCGCGTCGCCACCTCGTCGCCATGACGCACCACCGTCTCCTCGAAGGCCGCGAGGCCTTGGGAGAGATAGGCGCCGATCTCGTCGCCGCGCTCGACCAGGCGCAGCACGGTCTCGTCTCCACGGCCGGCGATGCGCTCCTCGAAGGAGGCGATCCCTTCGGCGATGGCCTGACCGACGCGCTCGCCCTGCTGCAGGAAGCGCGATGCGGTTTCCTCGCTCTGCTGCACGACCGCCTCGCGGAAGGCCTCGAGCCCGCCGGCGACGGCGGATGTCGCGCGCTCGCTCTGCTCCTCGAGGCTGGACAGCGTCGCCTCATGCTGCTGCGAGAGCCGATCCTCGAAAGCGGCGATGCCTTCCGCCACGGCGAGGCCGAGCGCGTCGCCATGAGCGGTGAGCCGCGCCGCGGCCTCCTCGCTCTGGCCGAGCACGCGCGTCTCGAATTTGGCGAGGCCTTCGGTGACGATGCCGCTGATCGTGTCGCCATGGGCGACGAGGCGCTCCGCCACATCCTCGCCATGGCCGAGTATGCGCGCCTCGAAGGCCGCGAGGCCCTCGGCGACCGCGACCCCGATCGCGTCGCCATGGGAGACCAGACGCTCGGCCGCCTGCTCGCTCTGGCCGAGGACGCGCTCCTCGAAGACGGCGAGGCTGCCGGAAACCGCGGAGCCGATCTGCTCCGCATGGGCGATGAGACGTTCCGTCGCCTCGGCGCTGTGGCCGGTCACGCGCTCCTCGAAGGCCGCGAGGCCTTCCGAGACCGCGGCTCCGATCGCGTCGCCCTGCGCGACGAGACGATCGGCGACCACCTCGCTGTGGCCGAGCACGCGCGCCTCGAAAGCGGCGACGCCCTCCGACACCGAGAGGCCGATGCGCGCGCCTTCCTCGATGAGGCGCTCGGCGGCCGCGGCGCCCTGGCCGGCGACGCGCTCCTCGAAAGCGGCGAGCCCTTCATTGACCGCCGCGCCGACCGCATCGGCGTGCGCCGCGAGACGCGCCGCGACATCCTCGCTCTGGCCGGCGACCCGCTCCTCGAAGGCCGCGAGGCCCTCGGTGACGGCGGCGCCGATCGCGTCGCCATGCGACACGAGACGATTGGCGACATCCTCGCTATGGCCGATGACGCGTTCCTCGAAGGCGGAAAGGCCTTCCGCCACCGCGGACCCGATGGCGTCGCCATGCGCCGAGAGACGCGTCGCGACATCCTCGCTCTGGCCGGCGACGCGCTCTTCGAAAGCGGCGAGGCTGGCGGCCAACGCCGCGCCGATGGCGTCGCCTTGCGTCGAAAGACGCGCGGCCGCATCCTCGCTGCGACCGGCGACGCGCTCCTCGAAAGCCGCGAGGCCTTCCGCCACCGCGGAGCCGATCGCGTCGCCATGGGTGACGAGACGCGTCGCCACTTCCTCGCTGTGGCCGAGAACGCGCTCCTCGAAAGCCGCGAGACCTTCCGCAACGGCGGAGCCGATCGTGTCGCCATGGAGGACGAGACGCGCCGCCACTTCCTCGCTGTGGCCGGTGACGCGCTCCTCGAAAGCCGCGAGGCCAGCGGCGACCGCCGAGCCGATGGTCTCGCCCTGAGCCGAGAGACGCTCCGCCGCCGCCTCGCTGCGGCCCGCGACGCGCTCCTCGAAAGAGGCGAGGCCGGCGGCCACGGCCGAACCGATCTCGTCGCCTTGCATGAGCAGGCGGATCGCCACCTCGTCGCTACGGCCGGCGACGCGCTCCTCGAAAGCCGCCAGCCCTTCAGCCACCGTCTGGCCGAGACGCGCGCCCTCCTCGGCGAGGCGCGCCGTCGCTTCGGCGCTGCGCTGCGCGACGCTCTGCTCGAATTCCGCGACGCCCTGCGTCAGCGCCGCGCCGATGCGCTCGCTCTGCTCGGCGAAGCGCGTGGCGATGTCGCCGCCCTGGACGACGACATTCTCCTCGAAGGAGACGAGGCGATCGGCGAGCGTCTCGGTGACGCGATCGCCATGCGAGGCGATGGCCGCGATGGCCTCGCCGGCCACGGCGGCGAAACGCTCGTGCAGAGCGTCGGCCTGCTCGGTGAAGGCGCTGGCGCTGTCGGCGAGAGTCTGCGCGAAGCGTTCGTTGAGGCCGCCGCCATGCGCCTCCAGCTCGGCGCGGGCGCGCTCGCGCGTTTCCTCGAGCAGCTCGGCGAGGCGGTCGCCGGCGGTGCGGAAGGCGGATTCGGTCGCCGCGACTTTCTCGGCGAGCTGCGTCGCGAGATTTTCAGAGGCCGACAGCAGCGAGCGCTCTATGGCGCCGCCATGCGTCTCGATCGCCTCGTCGACGCGGCCGCTGGTCTCGGCGAGACGATCGACGAAGCTCTCACCGCGCTCGCCCACCGCCTGCACGAGATGGCCGCCGATGGAATCGAGCCGATCGACGACATAGGCGCCGCGCGATTCGAAATCGGACGCCAGCGCGTCGCCGCGCTCCTGAAGCTTGCGATCCGCCTCGGCTATGCCGTCGGAGAAGCGCCGCGAGACCTCCTCCGAGGCCAGAGTGAGGCTGACCGCGATCGTCTCCCCGGCGACGGAGAGACGCTGCACCATATCCTCGCCGCGCGTCGACAGCGTGGAGTTGAAGCCGTCGCCGACGCGCTCCAGCGCCAGACGAATCTCCTCGCCCTTGGAGCCGAGCGCGGCGGTCACGCGGCCGCCGGCCTCGCTCACCGTCTCGGCGAGATGGGAGGAGCTGGTCTGCAGCTCCGCGGAAAGCGACTCGCGCGCGCCGAGCAGCGCCGTGCGGGCGTTGTCGGCGTTGAGGAGGATCGCCTCGCGCTCGCGGGTCAGCTCGTCGATGAGCACGCGAATGCGGCGCTCGTTCTCGGAATAGGAGCGCTCGAGATTGGAGACCTCGGTGCGCACGATGATCTCGAGCTCGCCGGCCCGCGCCAGCGCGCGCTCTATGCCGTCGCCCATGGAGGCGGCCTCGCGGCGAATGGCCTGCGACAGCGTCACCATCTGCTCGGTGGCGATGGTCTCCGGCTCGATCAGCCGTATCGCCACTTCCGCCATGGAATTGGCGACCTGCTTCATCTCATGGGCGCGGCGCGCCATCACGCCGGTCACGAAAATAAAGACGATGGGGGCGAGCAGCGCCAGCAGCGTCAGCACCGGCTTGGGCGCGAGGAAAGAGCCGTTCTCGCGGTCGAGAATCTCGCCTTGGTTGAAATAGACGAAGAGAGTCCACAGCACCGCCCAGGCGGCGATGGACAGGAAAGTGTAGCCGAGAATGGCGGTGTTGGGACGGACCTGCAGCGCGGCGCGCAGCTCGCCGACGGTCTGGCGATCGTCATTGGCGGGCGCGCCGGCGGGGGCGACCGGCGGCTTGGCGGCGGCGCGGCCCGCGAGCGCGGATCCTTCCGCCGGGCGCGACGACTCCCGCGCAGCAGCTTCCCGCGCGGCGTCTCTCGCAGCGTCTCTCGCATCTTGGCGCCGTGAGGAGGGGAGGCTGAAGTTGAAGCCCGGCGCCGTCTTGGCCTGACCCTTGCCCTCGGCCTTATCCGCGGATTTGGCGCCCGCCTCGGCCGGCGCGGCGGTCTCGCCCGCTTCCGTCGCGGCCTCGGCGGTGGGCTCCACGCCCAGATTCAACGCCTCTTCGACCGCCGACAGCGCAGCGATAGCCGCGTCCTGGGGCTTGCCCGATTTCGCCATCGTCACCTCTCCGAGCGGTCATGGTTCCGCGTTATGACGCCGCTCACCCTTTGTCGCCGTTCACATCGAGCAGAAAAGATTAACCAAATATTACCGCCGTCGGCCCGTAAATGAAACGGGGGCCGACCGCCAATCGAAATCGTCGTTAACGCGACTGGGGGAAGATGCTCGGCGCTCCGCCTGAAGCGGAGCAAAAGGGGCGACCTGCAGCCTGGCCGAAAATCCGAAGCAATGCTTACATAAGATTGATTCGTATAAGAATACGACGCCCGATTCGGCCCGGCGAGCGCAATTGCCGAGGCCGCGCACGAGCGCCCGACGCAATCCACAGGAAAAGCGCGCCTTTTCCGCGAATGGCCGATGAGAGGGGTAGAATGACGGATGGCGGAAATCCCGCAGGCGCGCCCGCCGCGATCGATTGGGCGCATCTCGCGCGCCAGACGATGGGCGATGCGGAACTCGAAGCCGAGCTGCTGACGCTTTTCCTCGCCCAGGCCGACGAGTTCGACGGCAAGCTCACGGCGGCGGCCACCGACAAGGCGCGACTCGATCTCGCCCACACGCTCAAGGGCGCGGCGCGCGCCATCGGCGCCTTCGCGCTCGGCGACGCAGCGGAGGACTATGAGTCCGCCCTGGCGGAGCCGGAGCGGCGACGGGCGCTCAGCGCGCGGCTGGCCGAGGCGCAGCTGGCGATCACGTCCCGGCTCGCTCGGTGAGGCATCAGAGCTGGCCGCCATCGATCGATCGCACCTCCGCGGTCGAGGGCGCCCTTATGCTGGCGTTGAGCTTGCGCAGCATGATGAGGCACTGCTCCTTGACCTGCTCGTCGCGGACGGAGTCGGCGACCTTGGCGAGGTGGCAGAAGGCGATGGCGCGCTGAGAGACGATGTCCTCATATTCGGAAGGGTCACTCAGATCGACCGTATGATCGCTCGTCTCGTCGGTCATGATGTAGCGGAACCTCTGGTTTGTCGTATCGGGTTGCCCCGGACACTGCCGCGCAATTGTGGTCGCGGCTTGGCCGAACGCGCAGAGCGCCTTGTTCTAGCGAAAGCTTCGCTATTTCCAGCGAAAGCGCAGCGAGAGCAGGGACAACCAGCGCCGCCAGAAGGACGGGCGCCAGAACATCACGGCGGCGATCTGCAGCTTCTGCTCCGCAAAAGGCGCGCCGGACGCGGCCGGCAGCAGCGTCTTCTCCTGCGGCAGGGCGGCGAGGGCGCTCTCCTCATCCGGCATGGCGATCTCGAGATCGTGGTCGGCCCAAGGGCGCTGGCGCGAATAATGGAGGAGGATGAGATTGGGCACGATCTCGCGCATGCTCGATTGCGCCGTGCGGGCGAAAGCGCGCCCGCCCGCCGATATGCGATAGACGCCGCTCTCATTGGTCGAGCGCAGCAGCAGGCCCGCGAGCCGGCCGCGGCCGGGCCAGCGGCTGGCCCCCGGCCGGGCGATCTCCAGAAAGCTCCCGGAGAAGACCGTCGATGCGATCTCCACTCTGCGGCAGCTTCCCTGCGGCTCGGCCTGCGATGCGGAGACATAATCGAAAATAGGCGCGTGAAGCCGGCTCGCCCGCGGAACCGGAACGGCGCCGCCGGAAATGAGATCGGCCACGACCTTCGCGCATCGCACCGAGGCCTCCTCGGTGAGATGATGCGGATCGACGAAATCCTCCGCGCGCTCCTCGCCGAAGATCGTCGCAGGCGTCACGCAGGGGGCCATGCCATGCGCCGCGGCGATGCGGCGATAGACGCGATCGATGCGCCGCACGAAGGCGGAGAGGCGCCGTCCGCCTGTCGGGCGCGGACGCAGGCACAAGAACAGCAGAGGGACGCCGCGTTCCGCGCAATGCTGCGCGACGCCGGCGAGCGCATCGTGAACCAGCGCGGTGGTGGTGAAGCCGGCGTCCAGCAGAATGACGTCGTTGAGCGCATATTCGAAAACGACGAGATCGGGCGGCGCCTCGCCGCGCCGCTCCGCCTCGATGAGCCGGGCGAGGCCGTAGAGAGAGCCGACCGCGCCGAGAAAACGGTTGGTGATCTCATGCTCCGGCATGAGCCCCTGCAATTGGGCGGCCCAGCCGAAATAGACCCCGGCGTTGGACCCGCCGAGCAGCATCACTCTCATATCGCCTTCCCGCTCCGGCCCCCGGCCCGCGCCTTACGATGACTTCCGCGCGAAGATCGATATGGCCGGGCCGAAGAAATGGTCTGGATCGTCGTGATTGGTCCGAATGTCGTCGAAGCCGAGCGCCCGCAGCGCGGCGAGGAGATCGTCCTTGTCGAGCCAGCGATGATCGTCGCGCATGCCGCCGCAAAAGGCCGGATTGCCCTGCGTCCTCACATAGCTGCGCGGATAGGCGCGCACCGTCACGCCGTGAAAGGAGAGGATTTCCGGCTCCTTCGCCATGACGCTGCGCCGCGGATCGGAGATCGGCATGGCGTCCGAGACGACATGCGTCCAGATGAACACGGAAGAAGCGCGCTGCGCGATCAGCTCCAGCAGCCGCAGCGGATCATGCTGATGATAGAGCACGCCGGAGGCGACGATGAGATCATAGCTCTTCTCGGTCTGCTCCAGCCATTTGACGAAATCGCCCAGCCAGAAGCGCGCCTTCTGCATCCGCAGAATCTCCTTGGCGACGAGACAGCGCATGAAGGCGAGCTGATTGGCCTCCACCGCGTCCACCACCGCGCCGGCGTTCTCCAGCATATAGGTGTGGCCGGCCTCCAGCGGGCCGAGCTCCAGAACCTCGCGGCCCTCCAGCGACCCGAAACATTCGACGGCCCAGAAAATCCGCTGATCGTAATAGGTCGGGACAATGCCGGCCGTCACCCCGAAGGCCTCGGGGAAAGCGGTGCTCCAGCCGGGAATGGCGTCTATGGCGTTCTGATGCGTGGGGAGCGCGTCGACATAGCGGTCGAAGGTCCGCTCCTTGCGCTCGAATAATTTCCGCAAATTGCCCAAACCGAATGCGCGACCCGACATATTTCGTTCCCATGCCCGCTCGAGCGCCCGCCTCTTTCGAAACCGGCGCGACTCTATCTTAGCAGCAGGCGAGAGACAGGAATTATCCGAATCTTTGCCGTCCGCGCGTTTCCACCCTCTTCGGGCGAAGGCGCGCGCGAGGCGATCGGCGATCTTCAGGATGGGGAGGGCCTTGCGAGCCGCCCGAGGCCAGGCCGCTACGAAAGCCGTTCTGTTAGAAGCCTCGACGAAGAGAGGCTTGGTGCGGTCGAGAGGACTCGAACCTCCACTGGTTGCCCAACTAGCACCTCAAGCTAGCGCGTCTACCAATTCCGCCACGACCGCGCCGGGGCGCTGATCGAAACCAAAGCGCCGGCAGGCGGCCCGTCTAACAAAAAGCCTCCCCCATGACAAGGCGCTTCGCCTCAATGTTTTGGAAATTCGACAGGCGCGATCCGGGAGGAGGGCCGCAGAGGGGCCGCCCGCACGCTGCGGCCCTCGAGCTCCGACTTGGTGAGATCTATGCTGCGGAGGGTCTGATTGTCATAGCTCTTCACATAATAGACGCGGCCGGAGAGATCGGCGATCGACGACCATTGCGTGAACTCGAAGCGCGACGTGTCCTGCGGGGCGACGCGCACCAGCCCAAGCGGAATGTCGAAATTATTGAGGATGTGCTCGGCGAGGCGCACCGCGCCGGCGGCGTCCTTCTGCGGCTCGGCGGAGAGGGTCATGCCGACGGCGCGCACGAATCGCGACGGCGGGGTAGGGTCGCCCGGCACGCCGATGAGGCCGGAGCCGGCACCCAGCGGCGCGAAGCTCTCCCCGGCGATCTTCAGCGGCGGCGCGTCCACCGGCGAGAGCTTCACATAATTGCGCAGATTGGTGAGGTGCCAGTCGAAGGAGGGGGCGTTGGTGACGACGCCGAGCGGATTCTCATAGATTTTCAGCCGCCCGCCGATGGGCTCGACGACCAGCGAGGCGCCGCTGGCGTCATGCAGCGTGTAATGAAAGGGCGGGACGATTCCGAGGTTCGGCTGCACGATATCGACGATGGCGATCGTGTCCAGCGCCGCGCGCAGCTCCTCGACGCTGGCGAAATTGCCCAGCGCCCAGGTGAGGAAGTCCCAAGGGGCCAGCGCATGGCCGGCGTCGGCGGTCTTGGGATCGGCGTAGCCGGCGAAGCCCGGAAAATAGAGAATGCCGCCGGCGAGGCCTTTTTCATTCATGCCGTCGACGACCACCGGCAGGCCGAAGGCGTTGAGCCCGGCGATCGCATAGCGGGATTTCCAACCCCAGCCGGGCTTGCCGTCCGGCCCCGTCGCCCGCGCGGCGTGATTGCGCGGAATGACGATCGCCTCCGATTCCAATGGAAAGCCGAACTCCAGCGTGCGGCCATAGACGCGCGCGCCATCGGCGGCCTTCAGCAGAAAGCTCGTGCAGGCCCCGGCCGGCGCGAGCGCGAGGGCCAGAGCGAGCGGCGCGAGCGCGAGCCGCCCCAACGCCCGACGAAAAGACTTCGCAGCCATTTTCCTCTCCGAAATGATTCTTTGCGGGAGAAATAGGCCGGCTGGGCGCGCGGGGACGGGCGCGGCGGGCGAAAAGCGGAGAACGGCCTCGAGGCATTATGGCGGCGAATGGAAAAATTCCCCGCAATTCTTCCCGACGTGCGCCGGCGCATAGATTTCAAGGCGACATTAACCAATAAGAGCAATGCAGGCGAGGGCGAGGCTCTGTCCAGTTCGGACCAGAGCGTTATGTGCTCGAGCAATGTGTTCGTGTGTGTCAGGAGTTTTCGCGTCATGTCGGAAGTCGCTGCTGTAGCCCGCAGCCGCAGGGTCTGCCTTCGCGCCTTTTCCGCGGCCTGCGCCGCGAGCGTCGCCGCCTCGGTTCTCGCCCTAGAGGCGCGGCCCGCATCCGCGCTCGGCTATTCCGCCGATTCTCCCGTGGGCGAAGCGCCCAAGGCGCCGCGCAAGCGCGGCAAGCGCGGAACCTCCTCCGAGGCCAAGCCGGCCGAGAATACGAGCCTCGCGCGGCCGCTGTTCGCAGTCGTGTCGCTCGGCGGGCAACATATTTCCATCTATAATCACAATGGCCTCGTGGATCGCTCGGTCATCTCCACCGGCGTGCCCGGCCATCCGACGCCGGAAGGCATGTTCACCATTCTCGGCCGCGAGCGCTTCCACCGCTCCAATCTCTATTCCGGCGCGCCCATGCCCTACATGCAGCGCATCACCTGGTCCGGCGTCGCCATGCATACCGGCCATGTGACTGGCCATCCCGCCTCGCACGGCTGCATCCGCCTGCCGGACTCCTTCGCGCAGAAGCTGTGGGGCATGACCCGCATCGGCGAGCGCGTCGTCATCGCGCCCTATGATCTTTCGCCGAGCGAAATCTCGCATCCCGCTTTGCCCACGCCCAAGATGCGCTCGCCCACGGAAGCCTCGGCCGCGACGCTCGCCGACGCTGGCCTGCGCGACGGCTTCGCCGATGGCGGCGCGGCGCCGCTGCTCAATCCGCGTCGCTACGCCGAGCAGCTGAAGACGAAAGCTGCGGCCGACGCCGCGGCCGCCTCCAAGGCGGCGACGGAAGCCTCGGTCGCTCTCAACGCCAAGCGGCAGCAGGCCGCCCGCGCCTCCGTCGAGCTGCGATCGGCCGAAGCCGCCGAGGCGAGCGCCCGCGCCAAGGCGGAAGCCGCAGCCAAGGCCGCCGACGCCGCCGCCGCCAAGCGTCAGGATGTGGCGACCGCCAAGCCGGAGCTGCCCACCAATGACGGCGCGAGCCCGGCCGAGGCCGCCAAGGCCAAAGCGGAGGCCGCGCTCGCCGAAGCCAAGACCCGGCTCGAGGCCGCCAAGACCGCCTATGACGCCAGCGACGCGGAAGTCGTGGAGGCGGGCCGCCGCTCCCGCGAGGCGGCGGAAGCCTCCTCCGCCGCCGCCAAGGCGGAGAAGGACGCGCAATTGCGCGCCGCGCCCATCTCCATTCTGGTGAGCAAGAAGAATCAGCGCATCTATGTGCGCCAGGGGCTGACGCCGATCTTCGACGCGCCGGCGACGATCCGCGAGCCGGAACGCCCGCTGGGCTCGCATCTCTATATCGCAACGGCGAGCGGCGAGAATGGCGCGCTGAAATGGTCGGTTCTGTCCATGCCGCCGCGCATCGCCGAAGCGCGCGCCGCGCATAAGAAGAAGGGATTGGTGGAGGAGCGCAGCGTCGCCACGCTGGGCGCGGCCTCCAGCGCCGCCGAGGCGCTGGACCGTCTCGAGCTCTCGGACGATGTGCGCCAGCAGATCGCCGATCGCCTGTGGCTCGGCGGCTCGATCATCATCTCCGATCAAGGCCCGAGCTCGGAGACCGGCGCCGTCGGCACCGATCTCACCGTGAAATTCCGCTGAGGGCGCGACGCGAGCCTGAAGGCTCGCGGTCCGAGGCGGGGACTGGACCGCGAGCCTTCAGGCTCGCGTCTGACCGCTCGCCCGGCGCCCTATTTCGCCTCTGTCGTATGCTGCGGCAGCAGGGCCAGCAGCGAGGCCATTTTCGGCGCGGCGCCGGGATTCATCATGCCGACGACATGATAGCCGGCGTCGACATGCAGCACCTCGCCGGTGACGCCGCGCGCCATGGGCGAGAGCAGATAGACCGCCGTCTCGCCAACTTCCTCGATCGTCACCACGCGGCGCAGCGGGGCGTTATATTCGTTCCAGCGCAGAATATAGCGGAAGTCGCCGATGCCCGAGGCCGCCAAAGTCTTGATCGGCCCGGCGGAAATCGCGTTCACGCGAATGTTCTTCTCGCCGAGATCGGCGGCGAGATAGCGCACGGAAGCCTCCAGCGCGGCCTTGGCGACGCCCATCACATTGTAATGCGGCATCCATTTCTCGGCGCCGTAATAGGTGAGGGTGAGCAGCGAGCCGCCGTCCTTCATCAGCTTCTCGGCGCGCTGCGCGACGGCCGTGAAGGAAAAGCAGGAGATCAGCAGCGACTGCGTGAAATTCTCCGCCGTCGTGTCGACATAGCGGCCGTCGAGCTGATCCTTGTCCGAGAAGGCGAGGCAATGGACGACGAAATCGATTTTGCCCCACAGCTTCTCGACCTCGGCGAAGACGGCGTCGATCGTCTCCGGCTCGGAGACGTCGCAGCGGCCGACGACGGTCGCGCCGATTTCGGCGGCGAGCGGGCGCACGCGCTTCTCCAGCGCCTCGACCTGGAAGGTGAGGGCGAGCTCGGCGCCGGCGTCGGCCGCGGCTTTGGCTATGCCCCAGGCGATGGATTTATTATTGGCGACGCCGAGCACGAGGCCCCGCTTGCCAGCGAGAACGCCGCTGAAAATATTGCCGTTCGACGTCGGTTCCGGTTGCGACATGGGAGCAATGGTCCATAAATCTGCGATCGAGAGGCGGGGTTCCGCCGCCTGTCGGCAACGCCGTTGGAGGGCTACGCGCAACATGCGCGCTCGAGGCGCGCATATCGGACGCTCAGCGCGCGCATGGGCGCGCGGGCTCGGGACGTGAGGCGGGGCGCAAGCGGGAAGACGCCCCGATGAGGCGTCGCTCGCGGCCCGACATACAAAAACAGATAAATCTCAGGGCGCGGAGATAGTCAATCGCGCCGGACTGGCATAATATCCGTGGGGAAAGAAACCGAACCAGCGCCGCGCGGGCGAGGCGTCAGGACCGCGCGAGACGGGCCGAGCGATGGGACAGGCGGAGGATTTCGACGAGACCTTGGAAAGGCTCACGCCGGGCCTGCGCCGCTATGCACGCGCGCTGCTTTCCGGCGCCGCCAATGATCTCGCCGACGAGCTGGTCCACACGGCGCTGCAGACCACGGCCGACGAAGCCGGGCGCGAGGCGACCGGCGCGGTTCTCGACCTTCGCGTCGATCTCTACGCCTCCTTGACCCTCGCCGCGCAACGTCGGCTGCGCTCCGCCGCGCCGCATCGTCCCTCTCTGCGTCAGCCGGCGATCATGCATCGCCTCGCCGATCTTCCTTTCGAGGAGCGGGAGACGCTTCTGCTCGTGGCGCTCGAGGGCTTCACTTATGAAGAGGTCGCCCGCATCACCCGCACCGATCGGCCGGTGGCGCTGATGCGGCTGATGCGCGCGCGCTCGGCGCTGACCGCGCTCGACCGCCATCCCTCGCCGGGAGCCGACGCCGGCCGCCGGCCGGGCCCGCATCTGCGCGTCGTGAAATAGCGGGCCGCAAATGACGAGCCCTCGGGAGCATGTCGACGAATCCGACCTGCATGCTTTCGTCGACGGCGAGCTCGACGCCGAGAATCGCCGGCGCATAGAGAATCATCTGCACGATCACGCCGAGGACGCGGCGCTGGTCGAGGGCTGGCGCCGGCAGAATGCGGCGCTGCGCGCGGCCTTCGCCCAGACGGTGAAGGAGCCCCTGCCCGCCGGCTTGCGGACGGCCACGGTGACGAGCCTCACGCGCAGCTTCGGCTCCGGCGTCAATTGGGCGCGCTTCAGCCCCAGCAAGGGCGCCTCGCTGCGCGCCATGCGCCGCTCGGACACCAGCCGTCGGCCGCCGCGCCGACCAGCGATCGTCATGTCGCTGCTGACGCTGCTCGCCGGCGCCGTGGTGGCGGGAGCGGCGCTGCTGGCCTTCACCGGACCGGCCTCGCCGCCCTCCGCCCCGCAACGGGCCATGATCGAGCCGCCGGGCCTCGTCGCCCATGCGCAGCTCGCCTATCTGACTTTCGCGCAGGATTCGCGGCCGGTGGAGATCGGCGCCGACCGCAAGGCCGAGCTTTCGAGCTGGCTCGGCGAGCGCGCCGGCTTCGGCCGCCTGCCGGACCTCGCCAATGCGGGCCTCGAGCTCGTCGGCGGCAGGCTCGTTCCGGGCGTGATCTCGCCGGCGGGCCTGCTGATCTATCAATCCGCCGCCGGCGTCCGCGCGGCGCTCTATTTCGAGCGCGCCGGCGGCGAGCGCCCATCGGCGCCGCCCAAGACCGCGCCCGGCCTCGCCGCGGTGGAATGGCGCGCGGCTGGCTTCGCCTTCGTCCTCATCGGCCCGCTCGCCGCAGAGACCGCGCGCGCCGCAGCCGAGAGCGCGGCCGGACAGGCGAGCCGCTGACGTCTCGGCGGGGGCCGGGGCCGACGCGGCGCCCCCTCTGGCATGTTTCCTTCACGCACTCGCACGGGTCGACGGAATTGTCTCCGATTGGCACATCATTTCCGCGGCCTTGGCGGCCGCCCGAACCATTTGTCTCGAAAGGATCGGCTATGTCCGGCAGCAGCGTGAGCGGAAGCGATGAAATCCGCGCCGTCCAATATTTGCGGGCGGCCGCGGCGATTCTCGTCGTCTTCATTCATACCGGCGTCTATACGGAGCAATTCTATTGGCCGACTCCGCGCGCCTTCGGCGCCGCCGGCGTCGATCTCTTCTTCGTGATCAGCGGCTTCATCATGATGGTCGTCACCGCGCAGCGGCCGACCGGGCCGCGCGCGTTTCTGGCGCGGCGGCTCATTCGCGTCGCGCCGCTCTACTGGCTCTTCACCCTGGCGATTCTCGCTGTGTGCCTCATTTGGCCCGCGGCGATGCTGCATAATCTCGTGACCTTCGACCATGTCGCGCTGTCGCTGCTGTTCATCCCGCATTTCAATCCGCTGGAAGACAATTACACCCCCTTCTTCAAGCTGGGCTGGACGCTGAACTACGAGATTTATTTCTATTTCGTGTTCGCCGCCTTGCTGCCGCTTCCCTCGATCCGCCTGCGGCTGGCGATTCTCGCCGGCCTCTTCTCATTGGCGACGGGCTTCTACCTCGTCTTTCTGCCGACCAACCCTTTCCTGCACATCTATTGCAATCCGATCGTGCTCGAATTCGTCATCGGCGCGGCGGTCGGCTATCTCTTCACGCGCGGGACGATAGCGAAAATCTCGCGGCCCGTGGCCTGCGCGCTCATCGGCGGCGGCGCCTTCTCTCTCGTCGCACTGTTCGATTCGGACGATTTCGCGCGCGTGCAAACGGCCGGCCTCGCCTCCGCCGCGCTCATGCTCGGTCTGCTGGCGACGGAAGCGCGCGGCGCACTCGCGCGCTCTTCTCTGCTCATGCTGCTCGGCGACGCCTCCTATTCCATCTATCTCGCGCATCCGATCGTGCTGACGCTGGCGCGCGTCGGAACGCGCGCGCTGCATCTGCCGGTCGAGCGGCCGCTCATCGGCATGGCCGCCGTCGTCACGACGCTGGCGCTCTCGATCGCTGCGGGCGTCGTCGTGCATCTCCTCGTCGAAAAGCCCATGCTCGCTCTGCTGCGCCGCCGCCTGCTGCAGCGCGCGAAGGCGGCCGAGCCCGCGGCCGCCGAGCCCTCGCTCGATTTCATCGCGACGCGTCTCGCCCGCCGCGCCGGCGCCGCCGCGCTGCTGATCTGCGCGCTCGGCGTCGCCGCCATCGCCTTCGCCGAGCGTGGCCTCGCCGCAGAGCCGAAGCGCGCCGCCCGTCTCGTCCATGAGGAGGATTTCGCGCGCGCCGGCGCGCTCGATCAAAATTTCTGGTCTTATGAGATCGGCTTCATCCGCAATCACGAGGCGCAATATTATCGCCCCGAGAATGTCTTCGTCGCGGATGGCGCGCTGGCGCTGGAAGGCCGCGCGGAAGGCGTGCTGAACGCCCAATACGACGGCGCTTCCAAAGATTGGACCCGCTCGACGCTCACCTCGGACTACACATCCGGCAGCATCGTCTCACGCTTCTCGATGCGCTATGGCGCCGTGGAGGTGATCGCGCGCACGCCGAAAGGCGCCGGGACATGGCCGGCGATCTGGATGCTCGGCGGCGACGACGGCCCGCCCTATCGCGAGATCGATATAGTGGAGGCGGTCGGCAAGCATCCGAACATCGTCTTCACCAGCGCCCATGCCGGCCCGACGCTGGACGAGCTGACCAATTGGTCGGCCGAGACCAATGTGCCGACTCTGTCCTCGCAATGGCACGTCTATCGGCTGGATTGGAGCGCGGAGACCATCGCCGTCTCCATCGACGGCCGGCAAGTGCTCGCCGTTACGCCGCGCGGCCCGGACGATCCGCTGCGCATGCCGATGCGCATTCGCATCAATCTCGCGCTCGGCGGCTCCTGGGGCGGACCGATCGACAGAAACGCGCTGCCGGCGCGTTTCGAGATTCGATCGATCCGCGTCTATTCCAACGAGATTTGATCGCTCCGCGTGAGCGGCGCCTATCTCAGATCATCGCCGACCATCGCATGGGCGGCAGGCGGCGCCGAGACGCGCGTCCATGTCTCGCCGCTGCACAACATGCCCCAGAGGCAACCTTTCAGCGTCAATCGCGTCGGGCTGTCGACGGTGACGAAGCCGTCATAGGTCTTGCCGTCCTCGACATTGAAGATCTGGCCCGCCCAATGATTGGGGCCGGTCTGCGTCGCGCCGCGAAGAATCACCGCGCCGATGGAGGAGCGATCCTCCGCGTTCTGCGCGGCGACGACCTTGGCGCAGAGCTTGCCGTTCTCGCAATCATAGAAGCTGAAGCGCACGCCGCCTTCCGGCCGCAGCCAGACGCCGCGCGGATCATTGGACGAGGCGCCGGCCGCAGAACCGCAAGCCAGAGCGGCGGCGGCCAGCAGCGCGGAAGGCGCGAGAAGCTCGCGAGCGAAAGAGCGCGTCATGTCGATCCTCCTTCTGTCGGGAGGGAGGATCGGCGAGCATGATGTCGAATCTTCGGCCGCGACGCCTCAGCCGTTGGCGAAGACGAAGAGCGCGACCGCGAGCGCGCCGAGCGCTGTGAGCGCGAGCTGAACCTTGCCCCACAGCTCGATCGACTTGCGCGCGTCGGCGCCGTCCTCGGCCGAGATCAAGGCGAGAATGCGGTTGTCGAGCGGCGAGACCGCGTAGAACATGAAAGGCCATGCGGCGACGATCACCGCGGCGCCGGCCAGCCAGCGCGCATCGTCGGAGGTCTTGTAGTCGATGAAGCCGAGAACGGCCGAGAGCAGCGAGAGGCCGGCGAGCAGAGCGAAGCCGCGATGATCGGAGGTCTCCCATTCCTTCATCAGCGATTTGTCGTCGAGCTTCAGCCGCGCGGGCTGCTCGACGAAATTGACATAGAGAGACGCCCCTGTGAAAGCGCCGGCGACAGCGAGCGCGAGCGAGCCCGTGACCATGAGGCGAATCCTCCGTTCGAACTGCGACAGAGGATATATAAGCTCTAGTTTCGGGAAACGAAGATCGCGTTTCCCGCCGATGGGCGGGAAACGCTGAAAATGGTCACGCGGTCTCGATGGCCTCTTCGTCGCAGACGATGCGAGACGTGCTCTCCGCCTCCGCCGCCACGTCGAATTTCAGCGGCTCGATCTTGGCCGTCTGCGTCTCGCGCTCGGTGAAATGATCGAAGAACATGCGCATCGTCTGGCTGATGCCGAAGGGATTTATGCGCCGCACATCCTCCCGATAGAAGCGCGCGACATTGGGCGGCGCCGTCGCGACGTCGTAAGACGGGAAATAAGCGATATTGGGCCGCGCCCGCACCACCTCGTCCGCCGCGGCGCGCAGAATCGCCTTGATCGCCGAATTGGCCTCGAGCACATGGCGATCCTCGTAAGTGGCGATGATGCCGACCGGCGAGACGCTGAGGATGATTCGCGACGCCGGATTGACCGAGCGGATGCGATCGACGGAAGCGAGAAAGTCGCGCACCACTTCCGAGACGGTCATATTGTGGAAGGCGTAGAGCGAAGGATCCCAAACGCCGCCGGCGACGCCGGGCGCCTGCTGCAGCACAGCGCCGTCGCTACGGCAACGCCAGGATTCGGTATGGCCGAAGGTGAAGACGAAGACGTCCAGCGTCTCGAACATTTTGCGCACGGCGGCGAAATGCCGCTCGCGCTCGGCCAGCATGTCGTCGATCGTCTCATAGCCGTCCGGCTCTATGCTGGGGCGGAAAGGATCGACGATGCGGCCGTCCTCCTGCCGCACCCAATGCACGAGCTCCGGCTTCAACGCGCCATAAGCGCGGTCGAACAGCTGGAGCAGCGCCGTCGTCGTGTAGAGATTGCCGTAGCGGCAGGAATACATCGAATAATTGCGCCGCTCCGCCTCGGCGGCGGACATGCCCTCCGGCGGCTGCTCGGCGAGATAATAATGGTAGCCGCTGGCCTTCAGCCTCTGGGCGATCTCTTGCGCGAAGCAGCTGCCGCCTGTCGCCACTTTGTCTTTCAGCGAGATTTTGAAAGGCGTGGAGAGAATGGGGTCGATCGCGAAGGGCGGCGTCTGCGTCACCGCCTTGCGCCAGAAGCGATGGTCGGGTAGGGAGCTATAGGGATGTTCCGCCAATTGTCGGTCTCCTGGAAAGCCGCCGGCCGCATGGCTCGTCGAGCAAGGTTCATCCAAGACGCGCGATCCGCCCTCACAAAGGCGAGAACAGCGCGCCGGAACGGGATGAATGCGGCGGCTTCATCGATGCGGCCGGGAGCATAAACGGCGACCGGGCGCTTGTCATCCTTCGGCGCCGACTTCGTTTTCGGGCCGCGACGAAATGGCGTAACGCGCGCATGTTGTCTCAGATCGACCGGCAGATCATCCGCTCCTGGTACAATCATCTCGTCGAGCCGCGGCTCGCGCCCTTCCACGCGAAGGGCCCGCGCCTCACCGGGCCGCGCATCGCCGTCATCGGCAATTGCCAGGCTTTCGGTCTCGCCTATGCGATGAAGCTGCTCGACCCTTCCGCGCGCGTCTCGCATTTCTCGGCGATCGCCAAGACGCTCGCCGACATAAAGCTGCTCGCCAAGACGCTCGCCACCTATGACTATGTGTTCTGCCACGAGTTTCTGCACGGGCATGTGCGCGGCGGCGGCTCGGCGGAGCTTTGCGAGCTCTTGGACAAAGTGATCATGATCCCGGCGATCACCTTCTCCGCCTTCCACCCCGATCTCATCTATCTTCTCGACGAGACGCGCGGCCATGCGCCGACCATCGGCCCCGTCGGCCCCTATCATTCGGCGCTCGCCGTCTTCGCCTTCCGCCGCGGCCTCTCGGTGGACGAGGCGCATGCGCTGTTCAACCGCAATGTGTTCGAGGCGCTCGGCTATTTCGACGTCTGGAACGACGCCGTGAATGAGCTGGTCGAGACCGGCAAGAGCAAATACGGGATGGATCTCTCCGGCGAGATCGCCAATTGGTCGCGCCGCGGCGTGTTCATGTATTCGCTGGTGCATCCGCGGCCTTTCGTGCTCTTCGATCTCGCCAAGAAATTTTTCGCCCATGCCGGCCTGCCGACTCCGGCGCCGGTCAATGGCGACTATTACGCGATCGACGATCTCGGCCGCGCGGAGATATTCCCCATCTATCCGCCGATCGGCGAATATTTCGGCGTGCAGGGCAGCTACACATTCAAGCTCGAGAATTATCATCTCTCGAGCGAGGTCGGCGAATTCGTGTCGCTGCCGTACTATCTCGCCGAATGCTACAAGGTCTATCGCCGCAGCACGCCGGCGCAGCTCACCCATCCGCGCATAGAGGCCTGGCTCGCCGACCCGGCCGCGGTCGGCCGCATCATCACGCTCGCGGGCGAGAATTTGCGCAAGGGCCTGCTGCCGGCCTGACGCGCCGCCTGCGTTCAGAACCGCGCGACGCTCTCATGCGCCTTCGAGGCGCGTGGACCAATCCTCCACCGCGCCGCGTGCGAGACGGCGCGCGGCCAGCTCTCGCCAATTGCGCGCGAGCGGCGCCAGCTCGGCCATTTGCGCCAGCGCATCGCGATCGAGCATGCGCAGATAGAGCAATTCATTGAGCCGCGACAAAGGCCAATCCGGCAGCGGCCGCTCCATGCGCTGGAGAGATGCGCCCGGCTCGGCGACGCCCTCGCGCAGCACGCGATAATACCAGCCGGTGCGGCCGCTCGTCTGAACGCGCCGCGCCATATCCGGGCGCGCGAAACGCACATTCAGCTTCCAGCAGGGCTGGCGGCCCTGGCTCACCTGCAGCAGCGCCGAGCCCAATTCGAAGATATCGCCGATGCAAATGTCGCGCTCGGTCACGCCCAGAGTCGAGATATTCTCGCCGAAGGCCGGCGGCGCCGCGGCAAGCTCCAGCTCTTCCTTTGCCCAGGCCGCGTAATGATCGCGCGGATAGTGATGCAGCGCCTTCTCCGGCCCGCCGTGATGGCGCAGATCGCCCTGACGATCGCCGTCGAGGCCGTTGCGCAATATGCGCCAGGGCGGCGGGGCCGCGCTTTTGGCGATGCCGCTCGGCGCCGCGCGCGGACCGAGAGAGATGAGCGCCGGCGCCGCGAATAGGGTCTCGATCACAGGGGTCATGGACAGGGTTCGCTGAAAAAAAGGCCTCGCGCGAGCATAGCTCGGCGAGGCAGTTCGGAGTCGCCGAAGTGACAACGGCGGGGGGGGGGGTCGTCAGTGGTCTATTTCAGCGCGGAGAGATCGGCGCCGAAATTAATGTGATAGGCGCGCCCGTCGATGACGAAGGCGGGCACGGATTTGACGCCGGCAGCCTCTGCCTCGCCGAGCCGCGCCTTGTCCTCGCCGAGATGCACGATCTCGACATCGAAGACTTGCGGGTCGAGCGCTTTGGCGAAGGCGGTCTCCGCATCCGCGCAAACGGGGCATCCGGCGTGATAGAAAGTCGCTTTCGTCGCCATGGCCTTGGTCCTCCTCTCTTCTGCTTCCCGCGCGCCGTCTACGAACGGCGCGCCATTCTTCTGCGAGCCCGCCGCGGGCCTGGGCCGGCTACGCCGGAGCCCCGAGCGGCTCGAGAATTTGCGAGACGTCTCAGGCTCCCGCCTGCTCCGCGTCGTGATGCGCGAAAAGGCTCCAGACCGCCTCGCTCTCCGCCGGCGGCGCCGGATCATGCTCCGGGCAATCCAGGCGCAAATGACGGCCGCCGAACGCCGCATCGACCAGCGCGCAATGATGCGGAAGCTCGGCGTCCGCATGGGCGTGCGGGCGGAAGTGGCGGCAGCTGACGCAGAGCCGCTGCGGCGGAATGGCCTTGGCCTTCTGCAAGGCGCGGATCGTCTTGATGACCAGATCGAGCAGCGTCTGCTGCTCTTGCGGCGTCAGCGTCTCCAGAGCGCTTTCGGCGGAGGTCATGGCGAGGCCGATGGCGCGAACGACGTCGCAGCCGGCCGGCGTCACGCGAATGGCGATTGCGCGCTTATCGGCGGGATCGGCGAGCTTGGTGACGAGGCCCTTGCGCGTGAGCGCGGCGATGGAGTCGGTGGCCGTCGGCTGGGTGACGCCCAAATGCTCCGCCACCGCGCGCAGGCGCAGCCCCGCCTCTCCGCGTCCGGCGATGAAAGTGAGCGCATGCAATTGTGTGGGGGTGAGCCCGGCCTCCTCGGCCACGCCCCATTCATCGGCGCGCATGGCGGCGGCGATGCGGTCGAGCCCCTCGCGCAAGCGGCGGGGGAGAGGGGTGGTGATGGCGTCGAAGAGCGTCATGGAAATTTATTAGGACTCCTATTTATTTTTGTCAAGCACAGGGAGCGCTTGCGATTCGCCATGCGCTTGCGCTAGGCCAATGCGGTCGCAGCCATTACAGGATCGACCCCATGCTCCGCGCCGCCGCCGCTTGCCTCTTCGTCCTCGCCGCCGCGCTTCCCGCGCGCGCCGCCGATCTCAACGATTACCCGACCTCGGCGCGGGCGGATTATGTGTTCGGCTGCATGAAGGCCAATGGCGATTCGCGGCAGGCGCTGGAGCAATGCTCCTGCTCCATCGACATCGTCGCCTCCATTTTGCCCTATGAGCGCTATGTCTCGGCGGAGACGGTCGCCAGCATGGATCAGCAAGCGGGGCAGATCGGCTCGCTGTTCCGCAACTCGCGCCTCGCCAAGGAGGCGCTGGAGGAGTTGCGCCGCGCCCAGGCGGAAGCGCAGGTGCGGTGCTTCTGACGGGCGCGCGCCCTCACGCCCCCGAGAGTCGCGCGACGGCCCGCGCATGGCCGATCAGCGGCAGCAGCAGCGACAGTTCCGGCCCAGTCTCCGCGCCTGTGAGCGCGACGCGCAATGGATGAAACAGCGCCTTGCCCTTGCGGCCGGCGCGCGCCTTCACCGCGCTGGTCCAGGCGGACCAGGTGGTCTCGTCCCAGGGCTCGGCGGGCAGCAGCGCTAGCGCCTCGGCCAAAAATTCCGCATCCTCGCGGATCGGCTCGATCTCGCCCTCGACGACGCGCCACCAGTCCAGCACATCGGCGAAGCGCGTCAAATTCCCCCGCACCGCGCGCCAGAAGGGCTCGGCCTTGAAGCCGACGATGTCATGCGCCTCCAAGCGCTCGCGCACGTCGTCATATTCCAATATCGCCAGCGTGCGATGGGTGAGCGGGCCGAGATCGGCGGGATCGAAACGCGCGGCGTTGCGCGAGAGATGCGCGAGATCGAAAGATTTGGCGAGATCGCCGAGCGAGCGCACCGCATGGACGCTGTCCGACGAGCCGGTGAGCACGGCCAGCGCCGCCACGGCGAGGGCCTCATAACCCTCCTCACGCAGCGAGGCGATGGCGAGCGAGCCGGTGCGCTTGGAGAGCGCCTCGCCCGCGCCGCCGACGAGAAGATTGTGATGCGCGAAGACCGGATGCGCATGCTCCGGCGCCAGCGCCTGGAACAGGCGAATCTGCACCGCCGTGTTGGTCACATGATCCTCGCCGCGAATCACATGCGTAATCGCGAGCTCTATGTCGTCCACCACGGAAGGGAGCGTGTAGAGAAAGCTGCCGTCCTCGCGCAGCAGCACCGGATCGGACAGTGTGGCGCAATCGATGGCGCAATCGCCGCGCACGAGATCGCGCCATTCCACGACGCCCGCCGGCAGCTTGAAACGCCAATGCGGCTTGCGTCCCTCCGCCGCGAGCCGCGCGCGCTCCTCGGCCGAAAGCTTCAGCGCGGCGCGGTCATAGACGGGCGGCAGGCCGCGCGCCTGCTGCAATTTGCGGCGCTTCTCCAATTCCTCCGGCGTCTCGTAGCAGGGATAGAGCAGGCCCGCCGCCTCGAGACGCGCCGCCGCCGCCTCATAATGTGCGACGCGCTGCGACTGCCGCACCACCACATCCGGCCGCACGCCGAGCCAGGCGAGATCGACCTCGATCGCCTGCGCGAACTCCTCGCTCGAGCGGGCCAGATCGGTGTCATCGAATCGCAGCACGAATCTTCCATGGTGGGAGAGGGCGTACAAATAGTTCAGCAGGGCCGGACGCGCATTGCCGATATGGATGCGGCCGGTCGGCGAGGGCGCGAAGCGAACGATCGGAGTGGTCATGAGCAAACTTCGGCAGGAGGTGAATGCGAGGGCCGCGCGACGCGACAAGATTCTCGCGCCGCCACCCTTTTGCCAAGAGCTGAGCTCCTTGTCAGGCGGAATATCGGTCTGGCCCGCTCCGGGATTGCGCAGCCGTCGCCGCCCGCTGGCGCAGGCGCAGGCCGCCGCCCGTCTCGAATCCCGAAAGTGACAGGCAGGGAACACGCATGATCATGGCCTATGTGTGCGCCGCCTTTTGCGCGACGCTGCTCTCGCTCAACCTCGCCAGCATCGCCATCGCCGCCTTTCGCTGCAAAGCCCGCCCCCGCACTCTGCCCGTCCCGGCCCATGCGCCGCCGGTGAGCATCGTTCGGCCGCTGCGCGGGCTGGAGACTTTCAGCGAGGAGACGATCGGCTCCACCTTCGCGCTCGACTATCCGAGCTATGAGGCGCTGTTCTGCGTGCAATGCGCCAATGATCCGGTGATTCCGCTGGTCGAGCGGCTCATCGCCGCGCATCCGCATATTTCCGCCCGGCTGCTCGTCGGCGACGATTATGTGAGCGTCAATCCCAAGCTCAACAATTGCGTGAAGGGCTGGGACGCCGCGCGCCATTCCTGGGTCGTGCTCGCCGACTCCAACGCTCTGCTGCCGCCGGACTATGTTCAGACCATGCTCGCCGCCTTCCGCGACGATACGGCGCTCTCCATCTCCATGCCGATCGGCTCTCGCCCCAAGGGCTTTTGGGCGGAGGTGGAATGCGCCTTCCTCAACACCTTCCAGGCGCGCTGGCAATATGGCGCGGAGGCGGTCGGCATCGGCTTCGCGCAGGGCAAGAATATGATGTGGCGCCGCGAGGTGCTGGAACGCGCCGGCGGCATTCGCGCTCTCGGCGCCGAGATCGCCGAGGACGCCGCCTCCACCAAGATCATCCGCGCGCAAAAGATGAAGGTGCGGCTCGTCGACATGCCCTTCGAGCAGCCGCTCGGCCATCGCACGGCGCATGAGGTCTACTCCCGCCATGTGCGCTGGGCGCGTCTGCGCCGCGTCACCTTCCCCGCCTATTTCGCGCCGGAATTCATGAATGGCAGCTTCATGCCCGTGGTGACGGGCGCTTACGCCGCGCATCTGCTCGACGCCAATGTGGCGCTGACCGCGGGCGCGATCCTCGCCGGCCTCTACGGCGCGGAATGCCTCCTCGCCCGCGTCGCCGGCTGGCGGCTCTCCCGGCTGACCCCGCTGGCGCTGCTGACGCGCGACATTCTGCTGCCGGTGATGTTCGTGGACGCCTGCCTCTTCGACGATTTCGTCTGGCACGGCAACGCCATGACCGTCCGCGAGCAGGAAGAGCAGACGACCGGCTGAACGAATTCTCCCGAGGTCCCCCTCGAAACGACCTGCGAAAACGAAAGGGGCGCCTCGCGGCGCCCCTTTTTCATTTGGCCGGCTCCTCCGGCGTCGCTATGTCGATCTTGCGGATGACGCGCTCCGGCTCCGGCCGCACCAGATCGATCGACAAGAGCCCGTTGACGAGATCGGCGCCCAGCACCTGCATCCCCTCGGCCAGCAGAAAGGCGCGCTGGAACTGTCGCGCGGCGATGCCGCGATGCAGGAATTGCCGCTCGCGATCGTCCACCTGCTTGCCGCGAATGACGAGCTGGCTCTCCTCGAGCGAAATCTCCAGCTGATCGCGCGTGAAGCCGGCGACCGCCAGGGTCAGCCGCAGCCGATCGGGACAAGAATCGGCACCCGGCAGCCTCTCGATATTATAGGGCGGATAACCATCGGAGCCCGAGCGTGTGACGCGATCCAGCGCGCGTTCAATCTCGTCGAACCCCAGGAGGAAGGGGGAATTCAGCGTCGGCAGTCGTGCCATTACGAAGCCCTCGCGGCGCTTCTCGTGCGAAAAATCTGCGAGGCCCGGCGGCGGCGCCTCGAGGCCGTATATGGAGCCGAAGCTCGACACGATCAAGCGGGGCGGCGGGGGTGAAGGAAACGAACGCCGAAGACGCTCGGCCCCCTCGAGATTATTCGGGGTCGGGATAGCCGGCCAGAAGCTCGCCGCGCGGCAACGCTTCACGCATCGCCGATCGGAGTTCGTCGAAAGCCGCGGCGACCTTATCGAGCGCGGCGCCGTCGCCCTTCTGCGCCTCGCGGAAAACCGCAGCGCCCTCGATCTGCGACAGTATCTCGGCAATGCCCTGCCGATAGCTGTCGATCGGCTCCTTCGCAAAAGGCGACATGTTGAGCTTTGTCGCAATTTTTGCGTCTGCGGGGAGATAGACGACGTTCGTATCCGAGTCGAAATCGAATTTCTTCTTGCCGATCAGCAATCTCAAAACGGGATGCTCGCCGAACTCCCTCGGAATGATGCGCTGCGCCTCGAACGTGACCATGCCGAGTCTGGTGGAAATTTGCTTCGGCGGCCACTCCGCGGCGAGCCCGACGGTGGCGTCGGATGCGAATAGAGCTAAAACGAGACCGATCAATTTTCGCATCCGCAATCCTTTTCGATTAAAAATCGTCCCTCGCTCGGCAAGACCGCCGAGGCGCCGCGTCGGGTCGACGAGCAGAAATTTTTCCAACGTCGTGGAAGTTGTCAACCCGATTCGGTCGCCCTTCAGAGTCCGGTCCAGGCTAGCCATGCGCGCGGATTTGTTGTATGCGGCCCGCACGAGTTTTCACCCCGCCCCGGATGCGGGGAGTTGGAGATCGAGACAAATGGCCGTTCCGAAGCGAAAAACCTCCCCGATGAAGCGCGGGTTCCGCCGCTCCGCCGACGCGATCAAGGCGCCGACCTATGTCGAGGACAAGGATTCGGGCGAGCTGCGCCGTCCGCATCACATCGACCTCAAGACCGGCATTTATCGCGGCCGGCAGGTGCTGAAGGTCAAGGCTCAGGAAGCCTGATCCATTCAGCCGCGCGAATTTGCGAGCCTGACGCGCGAAAGCGCCGTCGGGCTCGCGGCGTTTCAACGCGACACCTTGCCCGAAGCGAGCCTGAAGGCTCGCGGTCCGAGCGCGCCCCTGGACCGCGAGCCTTCAGGCTCGCTCTCTTCCGATGAAGCAGACCGTATTCACCGCGCCTGCTGCGCCTTGGCCAGCAGCGGCAGCAGAATCGCGCGCGGCGCCACGCGTCCCGCCGCGACGAAGAATTTGTTCACCAGCCCCGGCACGACCACGCGCCGGCCGGAGAACAGCGCCTCATAGCCCTGCCGCGCGACCTCCTCGGCCGGCAATAGCGCGGGCTTCACCGCTTTCATCTCGCCCTTGTAGTCGAAGCCGGCGCGCTCCTGAAAGCCGGTCTGCACCGGACCGGGGCAGAGCGCGGTGACGCGCACGCCATGCGGCTTCAGCTCTTCCGCCAAGGCCTCGCTGAAGGAGCGGACATAGGCCTTGCTGGCGTAATAGACGGCGAAGCCCGGCCCCGGCATGAAGGAGGCCACGGAGGCGACATTCAAAATGCCGCCGCGCGTCTCTATGACCGAGGGCAGAAAACGCAGGGTCAGCGCCGTCAGCGCGCGAATATTGAGATCGACGATCGCCAATTGCTCGGCGGCGTCCAGCTCGGCGACCCGGCCGACGAGGCCGAAGCCGGCGTTGTTGACCAGAATCTCGGGCTTGCGCCCGGCTGCGCTCAAAGTTTCGGCCAAGCTCTCGCAGGCGCCGCTCTCGCAGAGGTCGAGATCGACGACCAGCGGCCGCTCCGGCGCGCCGGCGGCCTCGATCTCGCCGGCCAGCGCCTCCAGACGCTCGCGGCGGCGGGCGACCAGAGTGACATGACGCCCCTTGCGGGCGAAGAGCTTGGCCAGCTCGAGGCCGATGCCGTCCGAGGCTCCGGTGACGATGGTGGTGGTCGCGGCGTCGCTCATCTCTCAGCCTCCCCAGGGGCCGGGCGTAACCGGCTTGTCCGCGTCCTTCGCCGCAATGTCTTTCGCTTCTTGGCGAAGCGCGACGCGATCGCGCGTCGAGACGCCGAGCAGCTCGGCGACGCGCCAAATCACATTTTCCTCGAACTCATGGACCTCGCCATCGGCATAGGCCATCTCCCACAACATGCCGATGACGACGCGGCGGCCGTCCTCGTCGAGCTTGCGCTTCAGCACCTGGGTGAAACGATAGAGATCGACAGCTTCGCGCTCGCTCTCCGCCGCGGCCTCGATCAGCGCGCGGGCGGCGGCGTGGTCGAGGCCGAAACGCGTCTCGACGATCTTTTGCAGCAGCGCCCGCTCGCCGGCGTCGAACTCCCCATCTATGGAAGCGAGATGCACCAGAAGCGCGACCGCGGCGAGCCGATAATCGGACGCCTCCAGCGGCCGCGGCCGCGCCGGCGCGGCGACCTCATCGAGAAAAGCGCGGAGAGCTTCGAGCATGGTCGCGGCCTTGGAAGGTTCGTGATCCTCTCATCCTATATGGCGGCCGGCGCGGGAAGCATAGCCCGCGGCCGCGCCCGCCAAATCGCCTCGACGCCGCGAACGGCGCAATTGCCGATTGACAGAGCTTTGAATTCTCTTTACCTACGTTCTTGCTGCAATGCAGCGTGACTCGTTCCGGCCGCGTGGATCGCTTCCCACAGGGGATCGGAGCCGTAGAGCGGGTCCTCATCACGATGACGGCCCGATACGCGGGGCAGGTCTCCTATCCATCGCTGCATGGCCTCGCGCGGGAGACGTTCTCGCGCGCATGCGGCCTATTTCGAAAGTTACGCAGTGACCAATTTCGCCGATCTCGGCTTCGCCGAGGTCATTCTGCGCGCGCTCGCGCAGGAAGATTATGTGACGCCCACGCCGATCCAGGCTCAGGCGATCCCCGCGCTTCTCCAAGGCCGCGACCTGCTCGGCATCGCGCAGACCGGCACCGGCAAGACCGCCGCCTTCGCTCTGCCGATCCTGCAACGGCTGCTCGAGGACCGCCGCCGCCCCGCCCCCAACACCACGCGCGTTCTGGTGCTGGCCCCGACGCGCGAGCTGGCCGCGCAGATCGCCGACAGCTTCCGCGCCTATGCGCAATTCGCCCGCGTCAGCATCGGCGTCATCGTCGGCGGCGTGGCCCATGGCCCGCAGATCCGCATGCTCGCCGGCGGGCTCGACGTTCTCGTCGCGACGCCCGGCCGTCTGCTCGACCATGTCTCCTCGAACCATCTGCGGCTCGAGTCGACGCGGACGATCGTGCTGGACGAGGCCGATCATATGCTCGACCTCGGCTTCATCGTCCCCATTCGCAAGATCGTCTCGCGGCTGCCCAAGGACCGGCAGAATCTCTTCTTCTCGGCCACCATGCCGAAGGAGATCGCCTCGCTCGCCGACGACATGCTGCGCGACCCCATCACCGTGAAGGTGACGCCGGCGGCGACGACGGCCGAGCGTGTGGACCAGCGGGTAATTCTGGTGGACGGCGCGGCCAAGCGCGACGTTCTGCTGGAGCTTTTCGCCGATCGGAACTTCTCGCGCGCCATCGTCTTCACGCGCACCAAGCGCGGGGCCGATCGCGTGGCGCAGCATCTCGACGCGAATGGCGTCGGCGCCTCGGCGATCCATGGCAATAAGAGCCAGAATCAGCGCCAGCGCGCGCTGGAGGATTTCCGCTCCGGCCGCACCCGCGCGTTGGTGGCCACCGATATCGCCGCCCGCGGCATCGATATCGACGGGGTCTCCCATGTCGTGAATTTCGAGCTGCCGGAGACGCCCGAGGCCTATGTCCATCGCATCGGCCGCACCGCGCGCGCCGGCGCGACGGGCGCCGCCGTCTCGCTCTGCGACAATAGCGAGCGCTCGCTGCTCAAGCAGATCGAGCGTGTGACGCGCCAGACGCTGCCGATCACCGACCGCCGCAGCGCGCCGGGCTCCGCGGCCGCCGATAGCGACGCCCCGCGCCGTCCGCACGAGCATCGCCGCACGCATCAGGAGCCGGGCCGCGCCGCGCGCCATCCGGGCAAGCCCGCCGAGCATGGGCGTCCGCCGCAACAGCAGCAGCGCCGCCGCGCCAAGCCGGCCGCCGCCCGCCGGCCGGACCATTCCGCGCCGCGCTCGCGCGCTTCAGAGTAAGCTCATTCGGAGCGGGAGCGGGACCGAGCAGGCCCCCTCCCTCACCCTCCCCCCTTCGCAGGAGAGGGGGACGGCAAACGTTTCGCGAAGCCTCGATGACCGCCGAATCTGCTCCCTCTCCCGCAAAGCGGGGGAGGGCTGGGGAGGGGGCGCTGGCGAATCTTTCAGCTCTCGGCTCTACTCTCCTCGCGAGAAAAATCGCAAGGGGAGCCGGCAATGGTCTTCGATCTCCTTATCGTCGGCGGCGGCGTCAATGGCTGCGCCATAGCGCGCGACGCCGCCGGGCGCGGGCTGAGCGTCCTTCTGCTCGAGCAAAAGGACCTCGCCGCGGCGACCTCCTCCGCCTCCACCAAGCTGGTCCATGGCGGGCTGCGCTATCTCGAGCAATATGAGTTCCGCCTCGTTCACGAGGCCCTGGCCGAGCGCGAGCTGCTGCTCGCCGCCGCGCCGCATATCATCCACCCGCTGCAATTCATCCTGCCGCATGAGAGCGCGATCCGCCCCGCCTGGCTCGTGCGCCTGGGGCTGCTGCTCTACGATCATCTGGCGCGGCGAAAGCGCATCCCCGGCTCCTCGACGGTCGCCCTCGCCGGCGCGAGATTCGGCGCGCCGCTGACCGCCGATCATCGCCTCGGCTTCTCCTATTATGATTGCCGCGTCGATGATTCGCGCCTCGTCGCGCTGGAAGCGCTGGACGCTTTCGAGCGCGGCGCGCAAATTCGCGTCGGCGCGCGGCTCGTCGGCGCGCGGCGGGACGGCGCGCAATGGATCGCCAGCGTCGCCGGCGCCGATGGGCGGCTCGAGGAGGTCCGCGCCCGCGCGCTCGTCAACGCCTCCGGGCCTTTCGTCTCAGAGACGCTGGAGCATCGTCTCGGCCTCAGCTCGCGCAAGCATGTGCGGCTGGTGAAAGGCTCGCATATCGTCACGCGCAAGCTCTATGACGGCGCGCAAGCCTATATGCTGCAGCGGCCGGACAAGCGCATCATTTTCGCCATTCCCTTCGAGGAGGATTTCACCCTCGTCGGCACCACCGACATTCCCTTTCCCGCAGCGCCGGGGCCGGTCGCGATCAGCGAGGAGGAGACGGATTATCTCATCGCGGCGGTGAATCATTTCTTCGAGAAGAAGATCGCGCGCAGCGATGTCGTCTGGAGCTATTCGGGCCTGCGTCCGCTCTATGACGATGGCGCGCTCGAGGCCTCCGTCGTCACGCGCGATTACGCTTTCGATCTCGACGCGCGGGCGGAAGAGGCGCCGGCCCTGTCGATTTTCGGCGGCAAGATCACCACGGCGCGCCGCCTCGCCGAACATGCGCTGGAGACGCTCGCGCCCTTCTTTCCGCAAATGCGCGCGGCCTGGACGGCGAGCGCCGTGCTGCCCGGCGGCGACATAGGCGCGGCCGGCTTCGACGCCTTTGTCGCGGAGCTGGAGCGCGCCAAGCCGTTTCTACGGCCCCGCCTCGCGCGCCGGCTCGCCGGCGCCTATGGGACGCGGGCTTTGCGCTTTCTGGAGCCGGCGAAATCCCTCGCCGAGCTCGGCGCGGATTTGGGCTGCGGCCTCACCGAGGCCGAGCTCGATTATCTACGCGCGCAGGAATGGGCGCGCACGGCCGAGGATGTGCTGTGGCGGCGCTCCAAGCTCGGCCTGCGCTTCGATTCCGCGCAGACGGAGAGGCTGACGCGCGCGCTCGATCGCTTCGCTCCGTGACGCCGCCTTCCTTCTCCCCGCTCGCGGGGAGAGGGGGAATTCGACGCGCGCGCTCACCCCGCGCGGGGCGTGAAGCTCGCCACCTTGTGCCAGCGAAAGGCCGCGATCGGCGCCGCCTCGAGGCCCGCCGCGCGCGCCTGCGCCTGCAGGATGGAGAAGCTCTCCGGCATATCGTTCTCGACGAGATGGGCGCAGGTCGTCTCGCGCTCCTCGAGCGTCAGCTCGCTCCAGTCGCGGCGCAGCCATTCCACATAATGAGCGTGATAGAGCGGCAGCGTCTCGTCCTCCTCGCGCATCACATCGGTCATCAGCAGCAGCCCGCGCGCCGAAAGCCGCGCCGCCGCGCGGCGGAAGAATTCGGCCTTCTGCTCGGTGGAAAGATGATGCACGGCGAAGCTCGTATGAATGACGTCGAAGCGCTCCTCGCCGGCGCCGACGGCAGCGAGCAGATCCTCGCGGCGCAGCTCCGCCGGGCAGGCGAGAATTTTCAGATTCTCGGCGGCGAGGCCGAGCGCGGTCTCGGAGAGATCGACGCCGACATAGCGATTGGGACGGAGCCGCGCGAGCCGCGGCGCGAAGACAGAGGCGTCGCCGCAGCCGAGGTCGAGAATGGAAAAGCCCTCGTCGCCGAAGGCCGCGCGCAGCGTCTCCTCGACACGCTCGCCGATCTCGCGATGGAACATGTAATTCGTGTCGACGATCTTGCGATAGGTGCGCCAGGCGGCGAAGAATGCGTCGGTCGGCTGGTTCGTCATTTCGGACCCGTTCCTCGAGTTTTCGCTCTCATAACATTTAGCGCATCTCGTGTCTCGGCGACACGAAAGGACAGAAGCGGAGACGGTCATGACCAGATATGTCGGCGCGATCGACCAGGGCACGACGAGCTCGCGCTTCATCCTCTTCGATCATGAGGGCGAGATCGTCGCGCTCGACCAGCGCGAGCATGCGCAAATCTATCCGCGCCCCGGCTGGGTGGAGCATGACGCGGTCGAAATCTGGCGCAACACGCAGAGCGTCGTCGCCGGGGCCTTGAACAAGGCGGGGCTGACGGCGGCCGATCTCGCCTGCGTCGGCCTCACCAATCAGCGCGAGACGACTCTGCTGTGGGACCGCCGCACGGGCGCGCCGCTGCACAACGCCATCGTGTGGATGGACACGCGCACCGATGCGCTGGTCGCGCGCTTTTCCGCGCAGGGCGGCAAGGATCGCTTGCGCGCGAGGACCGGCCTGCCGCTCTCCACCTATTTCTCCAGCCTCAAGCTCATCTGGCTCCTCGAGAACATTCCCGGCGCGCGCGAGAAGGCGGCCGCCGGCAAAGCGCTGTTCGGCACGATGGACTCATGGATCGCCTGGAATCTGACCGGGCGCCATTTCACCGACGCCACCAACGCCGCGCGCACGCAGCTGATGAATCTCGAGACGCTGCAATGGGACGATGAGCTGCTCGCGCTCTTCGACATTCCGCGCGCCTGCCTGCCGCAGATTCTCTCCTCGAGCGAAATCTATGGCGCCTGCCGCGCGCCACTCGCAGGCGCCCTGCTTTCCGGCGCGCTCGGCGATCAGCATGCGGCGCTGATCGG
Organism: Methylosinus sp. LW4; assembly: GCF_000379125.1. Taxonomy (NCBI): domain Bacteria; kingdom Pseudomonadati; phylum Pseudomonadota; class Alphaproteobacteria; order Hyphomicrobiales; family Methylocystaceae; genus Methylosinus; species Methylosinus sp. LW4. The sequence goes on from NZ_KB900626.1 coordinate 3,243,950, forward strand.
GCAGGCCTGCTTTGCGCCGGGCGACGCGAAAAACACCTATGGCACAGGATGTTTTCTGCTGATGAACATAGGCGAGACACCGCGGCTCTCCACCAAAGGACTGCTCACCACGCTCGCCTATAGACTCGGCGAAGAGAAGCCGGCTTACGCGCTCGAGGGCTCTGTCGCCATCGCCGGCGCGCTGGTGCAATGGCTGCGCGACAATCTCGGAATTATCGAGAAGAGCGCGGATATAGAAGCGCTGGCGGCGAGCGTTCCCGACAATGGCGACGTCTATTTCACGCCCGCATTCTCCGGCCTCTATGCGCCCTATTGGCGCGAGAGCGCGCGCGGGATCATCGCCGGCCTCACGCGCTTCTCGACGAAAGCGCATATCGCGCGCGCCGCGCTGGAAGCCGTCGCCTTTCAGACGCGCGACGTCGTCGCGGCGATGGCGGAGGATTCCGGCGTCGCGCTGGAGGAGCTGCGCGTCGACGGCGGCATGGCGGTGAATGCGCTGCTGATGCAGTTTCAAGCCGATATTCTCGGCGCTCCGGTCGTGCGGCCGCGCTGCATAGAGACGACGGCGCTCGGCGCCGCCTATACCGCAGGACTGGCGGTCGGCTTTTGGAAAGACAAGCGCGAGATCGCCACGCATTGGCGCGCCGAGAAAAGATGGAGCCCGATGATGTCGACGGAAGAGCGCGAGCGCCGCATCGCCAAATGGGCAAAGGCGGTGACGCGCTCGTTCGATTGGACGGACTGACGCGCAAGGCTTCGTCAGAATTTGGCGAGCACGGGAATGATCGGCGCGGCGCCCTCGAACGGATAATAGCGAAAGCTGGTGAACACCATGCTGTCGCGCGCTTGCGGCGCGCCGCCGACGCCGAAATAGCCGTCCTTCACCGTGTAGGAATATTGCACGCCGCCGCGCACCTTGCCGAATTGGCCTTCGTATAAAGTGTGCCAGAAGCCGCCGGTGACTTGCCGAATGTCTTTGATGATTCCGGCGCAGGCCAGCGCTCCGCCCAATGGAACATTGGCCGCCGTGCCGCCGGAGAGGAAGGCCGTCGTGGTCAGCGCTTCATTTTCTATGTTGCATCCCAGATTGTTGAAATAGGGATTGGCGAAGCCGCCGAAAATGACATTTCCCGGAACGGCGACATATTGCGGATTGCGCCGCGTGAACTCGCCGCCGGCATAGGCGTATATGTCGAGATCGGGCCGCGGGTGCAGCACGCCGCCGATGAGAATCATGCGCTCGTTGATCGGCAGCGGGCCGCCGTCGACGGCCGACCATGTCGCGTCCGCGAGCTGCCCGGCGCCATAGCGGCCGATTCCATGGCCGATGGCGCCGGAGACTTGGAAATCGAGAAGGCCGGGGAGAACCGGCGCGAATAGGCCGGCTCCGAAGCCGCCGCCCCAGGCGTTGCGATTGCCCCAATAGGCGCGCGTGGTGAAATTGCGCGCCAGGCCGAAGCCCTCCATATGCACGGTCCGATCGCCGAGATCGGCGTCCCATGCGGCTTTGCCGATGAGATCGGGCGCGCGATTGAGCGAATAGCTGTTCACAATGTTGAAGAGGCCGCCGCCCGCCGCTTGTCCGAACAATATCGGATTTTGCAGCGGCAGAGCGGTCGTGCCGAAGAAGCCCGGCGGCAGCGCGCCATAGCCGGTAAAAGTGGTGGCGGCGCCCTCGGCGGCGAAGGCGAGCCAGAATTCCTTGTTGAAATCCACGGTGAGGCGCATGCCGGGCTGCCGCGCCCAGACATAGCCGGGAACATATTGCGCATCGATGGTGAGCGGCTGAATCGTCGTGTCCGGCTTTATGCCGACCTTGTTCAACGTCACCAGCGACCACGCCTGCCCGGCCATGAAATGCGCGCCGAACGAATCCCAATCGATATTCGTGTACATCTGCCGCAGGCGCAGATTGTAGGAATTGCTCTCATTGGAATTGGCGGTTTGCGCCGCGCCGAGAAAATCGGTTTCGACATAGCCGGTGATCTTGGTGAAAGGATCGATGTCGCCCTTCACCAGCATGGACAGACGGCTCTGTCGCGCGCTGAAGCGGAACTCGCTCGAATGTCCGGTCGCGAAGAAATTATAGGGAATATTCTGAAACGGCGTGTTGACGTCGGCGCCGACCCAGCGGCTACGCCAGACGCTTTCGAGCGCGATGAAGCCGCCGGGCGTGATCGTGATTCCCCGAAAGCGAAAATTGTCCGGCCCCTTCTTTTCCGCCTCCTCCTTTTTTTCCTTCTCTTTCTGCTTCTCCTCCTTCTCCTTTTTCTTATCGGCCTGCGCGGTCTTTTGGGACTTGTCCAATCGCGCCTCGAGCTTGTGCAAGCGCTCCGTGAGCGCGCGAACCTCCGCGCGCAATTCCTCTTCATTCGCGCTCGACGATGTCGTCGAGACGAGGAGAAGCGTGATCGCGAAAGAGCCGCGCAGCAGCTCCGCACGATGAGAATGAAAAGGATTCATTGCGCCGGTCCCCTGGACGGCGCCGCGCCGATGAGAAAGGCGCGCCCGCGCGCGTCGCCGAGCGAGCGCGCGAGGGGCGGCCGAAACGCTGTGCGGCGCGACGCGATCACTGTCGAAAACGAAGAGGTGATGAAATCGCACGCGACGCGCGACACGAATGCGCGCGGCCATGCCGGCGCGGCGCCGATTCGCTCGGCGTCGGGACGCTACGCGCAGGCTATGACGAATCGACGACCGAGGGAATGCGCGCCTCGCGCTGCTCTCCGACGATCCCATGCGCTGAAGGTGACGCGAGCTCTAGCCGCGCAGCGCGAATCGAAAAGATCGCCGAATCACGGCGCCGTCGATGCGCGAGCGTCGCTTTTGGCGCGGGTCGCGCGCATGCGGGAGCGCGAGCGCCGCGCGATGCGCCGGCACGGCTGCGGACGCGCCGGCAACATCTTGCTTTTTATCGAAATTTTCGACGCTTTGCGGATGCCTTGCGAGCGAAGGCTTCGCCGCCTGTTTCCGCGGCGATTCGCCCCTGTGACGGCAATAGGTGATTTGTGTCGCGATTATGTATATAAGGCGACACGAAACCGATTGTCGGCCCTGTTTCGGCCGACGTCATGCGAATGGCCGAGGCCAGCCACATTTCGGCCGCCAACGCCTTGGAACGTGGCGCCCGAACGGCGATGTTCCAAAGCGGCGAGGCGAGCCGCCGAGACGACGAGTCGCGCGGGCGCAAAAATCGAGGCCCCCGAAGCGAACATCGAGCCCGATATCGGACGTAAACAGTAAAGGTTGAAGATGCCGACAATCGCTCTCGTCGACGACGACCGCAATATTCTCACTTCCGTCTCGATCGCGCTGGAAGGCGAGGGCTACCGCGTTCAAACCTACACCGACGGCGCCGCCGCGCTCGACGGGCTGCGCGCCAATCCGCCGGACCTCGCCATTTTCGACATAAAGATGCCGCGCATGGACGGGATGGAGCTGCTGCGCCGTCTGCGGCAGAAATCCGACCTTCCGGTGATCTTCCTCACCTCCAAGGACGAGGAGATCGACGAATTGTTCGGCCTCAAAATGGGCGCCGACGATTTCATTCACAAGCCGTTCTCGCAGCGCCTGCTGGTGGAGCGCGTGAAGGCCATTCTGCGCCGCGCAAATCCCAAGGAAGCCGCCGCGCAGAAGGAATCGGAAGCCAAGGTGCTGGAGCGCGGCGCGCTGGTCATGGACCCGGAGCGCCATACCTGCACCTGGCGGGGCGATCCCGTCGTGCTCACGGTGACGGAATTTCTCATCCTGCAGGCGCTGGCGCAGCGCCCCGGCGTGGTGAAGAGCCGCAATGCGTTGATGGACGCCGCCTATGACGATCAGGTCTATGTCGACGATCGCACCATAGACAGCCACATCAAGCGGCTGCGCAAGAAGTTCAAGGTCGTCGACAATGAGTTCGAGATGATCGAGACGCTCTATGGCGTCGGCTATCGCTTCAAGGAAGCCCCATAACGGCTCATGACAGTCACGACCGACAATGAACATGGCGTCGCCGAGACGCAGGCGCGGCAAAAACGAATCGGCCGCGCCGCGTCGGTTCGCTTCGCGCGGCTCACGCGCGCGATTCAGTCGCGCCTGTCGTCCTCCCTCACACGCCGCATCGTCGTGCTCAATCTTGGCGGCCTCGTGGCGCTGCTCGGCGGCTTTCTCTATCTCAACCAATTTCGCGAAGGCCTGATCGACGCGCGCGTGCAGAGCCTGCAGACGCAGGGCGAGATCATCGCCGCGGCGATCGCCGCCTCCGCGACGGTGGATACGGACGCCATCACCATCGATCCCGAGAAGCTGCTGCGGCTCGCGCCGGGCGAGAGCTACAGCCTCGCCGAGGGCAGCCAGCCGTCGATGGAGTTTTCGCTCAATCCCGAGCGCATCGGCCCGCTGCTGCGCCGTCTCGTCTCGCCGACGCGCACGCGCGCGCGCATCTATGATCGCGACGGCTATCTCCTGCTCGACTCGCGCTCCGTCACCGGACGCTCCAATATTCTGCGCTTCGAGCTCGGGCCGCCGGGCGGCGCGAGCGAATCGGCCAGCTATCTCGAGCAAGGCGTGAATGCGCTGCGCCGCTGGACGCGCCGGCCGGAGCTGCCGCTCTATGAGGATATCGGCGCCGGCAATGGCAAAGCCTATCCCGAAGTGGCCGCCGCGCTCACCGGCGGCGCGCTCTCCGTGGTGCGGGCCAACGCCAAGGGCGAGACCATTATTTCCGTCGCCGTGCCGGTGCAGCGCTTCCGCTCCGTGCGTGGCGCGTTGCTTCTCTCCACGCTCGGCGGCGACATCGACGCCATTCTGGCGCAAGAGCGCTGGGGCATCATCCGCATCTTCCTGGTCTCGGCCGGCGTGATGCTGCTGCTGTCGCTGCTCTTCGCCGGCACCATAGCCGAGCCTATGCGCCGCCTCGCCGAGGCGGCCGAGCGCGTGCGCCGCGGCGTCAAATCGCGGCAGGAGATTCCCGATTTCTCGCAGCGTCAGGACGAGATCGGCCATCTCTCCGGCGCGCTGCGCGACATGACGCGCGCGCTCTACAATCGCATAGAGGCGATCGAGCATTTCGCCGCCGATGTCGCGCATGAGCTGAAGAATCCGCTCACCTCTCTGCGCAGCGCGGTGGAGACTCTGCCCATCGTCAAGGACGAGAATGCGCGCTCGCGTCTGCTGACCATCATCAAGCACGACGTCGGCAGGCTCGACCGTCTCATCAGCGATATTTCCGACGCCTCGCGTCTCGACGCAGAGCTGGCCCGCGCCGACATGGACATTGTCGATGTCGCCGGCGTGCTGAAGACCGTCGTCGGCATGGCGCATGACCTCGATCGCGGCGACGGCGTCACTGTCACGCTCGACATTCAGCCCGCCGATCCGCGGCGGCGCTGGCGCATCCTCGGCCATGATTCGCGCCTCGCGCAAGTGTTCGACAATCTCATCGGCAACGCCCGCTCCTTCTCGGCGGAGGGCGGCGATGTGCGCGTCTATCTGCGGCCGGAGCAGGCGATGGGGCCGGGCGGCCAGCCGATCGACGGCTATGAGATCATCGTCGACGACGACGGGCCGGGCATTCCCGCCCACGCCTTCGAGCGCATTTTCGAGCGCTTCTACACGGATCGGCCGGAGCAGGGCTTCGGCCAGAATTCCGGGCTCGGCCTCTCCATCTCGCGCCAGATCGTCGAGGCGCACAATGGCCGCATCCGCGCGATGAACCGCACGCGGGCGGAGCCGGAGGGCACCGACGAGATCGCGCCGGAGGATGTGGTGCTGGGCGCGCGCTTCGTGCTCTGGCTGCCGGCGGCGAAATGACCGGCGCGCCTCGCCAGACCGAGCCGGCCGAGGAGCAGATCATGATTCACGCCAACGCCCTGCTCATCGGGCCGGCCGGCGCGCTGCTGCGCGGGCCGTCCGGCGCCGGCAAGAGCGGGCTCAGCCTCGAGCTGATCCATCTCGCACAGGGGCGCGGGCTTTTCGCGCGGCTCATCGGCGATGATCGGGTCGCGCTCGTCCGCCGTCATGGCCGCCTGCTGGCGCGCCCGCATCCGACCATAGCCGGAGCGATAGAGGAGCGCGGCCGAGGCGTTCTGCCGGTCGAATTCGAGCCTGCGGGGGTGCTCCGCTGTCTCATCGATCTATGTGGAGAAAGAGACGAGCCGCCGCCCCGCTACCCGCCGGAGGAGGGCGCGGAGGCCGATCTGTGCGGCGTGAGGCTGCCGCGGCTCGCCGCGGACGCCCGCGAGGCCGGGGCGACGCGGAAGATTTTCTCGTTTATTCATCAGTTTGTAGCATTTTAACGAGGACCGGAGGTTTTCGCTTGCCAATTTCGCCGCAACGCACAAAATGGCGCCCGAAACGCTGCGAACGTCGGGGCGACATTCGCGTTAGTAAATTGGTGAGCCGCAATGCGGTCTGCTTCGGTTCTCCGGTTTCGACGATCTCGTTCTCCTGCGAGACGGTCTTCATGAGCGGTAGCTGCGAATGATCGGAATGGTCCTGGTGACCCATGGCCACCTCGCCACGGAGTTTCGCGCGGCCCTCGAGCATGTCGTCGGCCCGCAGAAGCAGTTCGTGTCGATCTCGATCGGCCCCGAGGACGATATGGAGCGTCGGCGCCGGGACATTATCGACGCCATCGCCGAGGCGGACAGCGGCGACGGCGTGGTCGTGCTGACCGACATGTTCGGCGGCACCCCCTCCAATCTGGCGATTTCCGTGATGAATGGCGGCAAGGTCGAGGTGCTGGCCGGCATCAACCTGCCCATGCTCATCAAGCTGGCCTCGGTGCGCGAATCGGCTCCGCTCGAGCAGGCGGTGTTGCAAGCCCAGGACGCCGGGCGCAAATATGTCTATATCGCCAGCCGAGTCCTCAACGCCAAATGACCGACCAATCCGTTTCCGCCGCCGCCGATGGCGGCCGCATCGTCCGCGATCTCACCATCGTCAACCGCAAGGGCCTGCACGCGCGGGCGACGGCCAAATTCGTCCAATGCTGCGAGGCCTATGAGGCCGAGATCACCGTCTCCAAATGCGGGGACACGGTCGGCGGCAGCTCCATCATGGGCATATTGACGCTGGGCGCGGCGCAAGGCTCCACCATCACCGTGACCGCCGCCGGCCCGCAGGCCTCGCAGGCGATAGAGGCGCTGGCGGCGCTGGTCGGCAACCGCTTCGGCGAGGACGAGTAGGGCGCGCAGGCCCCCTCCCTCACCCTCCCCCGCTCGCGCGGGAGAGGGAAGTCGGCCGTCGTTTCGCGAAATTTCGATGAAGGGGCGAATCTGCTCCCTCTCCCGCAAAGCGGGGGAGGGCTGGGGAGGGGGCCTCCGCTACGCATCCCCCCGCTTCGGCTTGGACAATTCGCTCAAATCCGGCTCCCCGCAGCGCGCGAGAATGGCGGCGCGGACATGGTCGCGCAACCGCAGCGCGCAGAGAAAATCGCTCCCGCCCGCCCGTATCGGCGGCAGAATGGCGAGCGACAGCGCCGAGCGGCGTGGGAACCATTGCTCGCCCCGCAACATGCCGCGGGTTCCGCGCAAAACGCCGGGATAAACCGGCAGCTCCGCCTCCGCGGCGATCTTGAACGCGCCGAGATAGAAGCCGCAGAGCCCGGCGCGGCGCGTGAAGGTCCCCTCCGGGAAGAAGACGAGATTGCGTCCCTCCCGCGCCGCAGACGCGAGCTTCTCCGCATCGGCCACGCTCGCCGCAATGTCGAAGCGCTCGACGAAAAGCGCCCCGAGCCGGCGCAGGAACGGCCCGGCGAACATCTGCCCGGCCAGCTCCTTCTTGGCGACGAAGGCCGGCTCGCCCGGCAGGCGCGCGGCGAGCAGCATGACGTCGACATAGCTCGAATGGTTGAAAGCGAGCACCGCGCCGCCTGTCGGCAGACGCTCGAGCCCCTCCGTCGTGACCTTCGCGCCAATGGCGCCGAGCATTGTCCCGGCGATCTTGCGCACGGCGGGCCAGCGCGAGCGGCGGGGCAGGATCATCACCGCCCACCAGGCGGCGAAATAGCCGGCGCAGACGATGAGCCACCACCAGAAGGCATAGGCGAGCTCGCCCGCTCGTTGCGCCGCCCCACGCAGCGCAGGCCATAGGCCGAGCAGCGCCAGCCGGCCGATCTGCAGCCAGACCGGGCCGCGCGGCTCGCCGAGCCGGCCCTCCTCGAACAGCGCCTTGGCGGCGCTGCGGCGAATCTTGCCGCTCGAGGTCTTGGGCGTGGAGCGCGGCGGTAGGAAGCGGACCTCGTCCGCCGGCGCGCCGCAGACGGCGGCGACCGCCGCCTGAACCTTGGTCTCCAGCGCGCCCAGCGCCTCCGGCACGGTCTCATAGGTCTCGGCGACGACGATCAGCCGTTCTGTGCCGGTCTCCATATCGGCCGCGCCGAAAGCGGCGACGCAGCCCTTGCGAATGCCGGGCAGCGCGGCGACGGCCTCCTCTATCTCCTGCGGATAGAGATGCCGCCCGGCGCGAATCACAATGTCCTTGACCCGCCCGGTCACAAAGATCTCGCCGCCGGCCATATAGGCGCGATCGCCGCTGTCGAGCCAGCCGCCCCGAATCAGCGATTTGGTCTTCTCCTCATTGCAGAAATAGCCCGTCGTGGCCGAGGGGCCGCGAAACTCCAGCCGCCCCTCGCGGCGCTCGGAAAGCTCGCGGCCGGCGGCGTCGACGATGCGAATCTCATGGCCCGGCAGCGGAGCCCCGCAGCCGACGATCTCCAGCGCGCCGGCGCCCTCCCCCGCTAGCTCGGCGCGGCCGTCGGTCGCCAGCGCCTCGCGAGAGATGCGGTCGATGAGCGGCGCGCGGCCGGGCGGCGGAAAGGCGAGGCCGACCGCATTTTCCGCGAGCCCATAGACCGGCGCCATGGCCTCCGCCCGAAAGCCGTATTTGGCGAATTTTTCGGCGAATCGCCGGATCGTGCGCGGGGAGATGGGCTCGGCGCCATTGGCGACCATGCGCAGCGAGGAGAGATCGAGCCCCTCGATCTGCGCCGGATCGATCTTGTCGAGGCAGAGCTCGAAGGCGAAATTGGGCGCGGCGCTCAGCGTGCCGCGATGGCGGTCGATCGCCTCCAGCCAGCTCGCCGGCCGCGAGAGGAAGGTCAGCGGCGACATGACATAGAGCGGCGCGCCGAAATGCAGGCAGCCGAGCCAGGCGCCGATCAATCCCATATCGTGATAGAGCGGCAGCCAGCTCACGAAAGTGTCCGCCGAGCTGGCGCCGATGGCGAGGCCCATGGCGCGCACATTGGCGAGAAGATTGGCGTGGCTCAGCACGACGCCTTTGGGATCGCCCGTGCTGCCGGACGTATATTGCAGCATGGCGGTCGCGCCCGCCTCGCGCGTCGGCGGCAGCGGCGCGCCATTGGCGCCGCTGGTGAGATCGGCGACGCAGACGATCGCCTCGAGGCTCTCCACGCGCCCGCGGGCGAGGCCGGCGAGGCGCAGACCCTCCGGCGTGGTGACGAGCAGCCGCACCCCCGCATTGCGCAAAATGCCGATCTGCCGGGTGAGATGCTCCTCGATCTGCGCCATGCGCATCGGCGGATAGATCGGCACGGGAATGGCGCCGGCGTAGAGCGCGCCGAAAAAGCCGACGAAGAAATCGATTCCCGTCGGCAGCATCAGCGCGATGCGGTCGCCCGGCGCGACGTCGCGAGCGATGAGCCCCTCGGCCGCGCGCCGCGCCTCATCGGCGAGCCGCCAATAGGTGAGCGCGCCGCCGGGCGTCGCGGCGTCGCGCAGAAAGGTGAGATGCCGCCGCTCGGGATTTTGCGCGGCGTGCCAGTCCAGCGCCTCGGTCAGCGTCCTCGCCTCGAAGGCGGCGCGGATATGCGGCAGCGCCTCGGCGGGCGAAGGCTCGGCGAAGGCGGGCGGCTCGGCGCCGGGGGCTTTCTCCAGCGCCGTCAGCAGATCGCCGACCGTATCGGCGCGGCCCAGCTCCTCGAGCGGCAGAGGGGCGTGGAAGGCGCGCTCCAGGCGCATGTTCAATTCGGCGCGCGCCAGGCTGTCGACGCCGAGATCCTGCTCGAGCCGGCTGGACAGCGAAATCTCCGTCGGCGCGCCGCGCCGCGGATGCATCTCGCGGGCGAGCGAGTCGACGACGGCGAAAACCTCCCGTCGCGCCGCCTCCTGCGTGGCGCGCCGACGTCCCGGATAGTTGGAGACCGCATGCATGAGGAGCCCCTCCCTCGCTGACGAGGCAGATAGAGCGAGGTCGGCGGCATTCGACTCTTTTCTGTAACCCGCCATCGACATGGGCCGCCGATAATCGCTGCGGTCGCGCTGACGTCAGCCTCGCGCAAGGCGGACGCCGGAAACTGGATGCGCGTCCGACGCGCCATGGATGGTCACGAATCATGGTCTCGCCGATTTCCGCCGTCACCTCGAGAGCGCCCAGCGTGCGCGCGCTGTCGCGCGTCTCGCAGGTCACGGCGAGAGCCGAGCCGGTGGAGGAGACGAGCGTCGAGACCGCGACGACGGCCGCCAAGCCGCCACCTCCGCCCGGTCCGGGCCTGCGCGACGCGCTGCCCGCCGGCTATCGCAATTTCGCCATGCCGCTCGGAGCCGAATCCGACGAGCCGCTCTCCGGCGAGAATGCGCCCTTGCGGTCGGCCTATGGGCCGAGCGCGGCGGCGCTCTCCGGCCTGCCGCGCCTCATCGGCGAGCGCATCCCGCTGCGCATCGTCATTCGCGAGGCGCAGACCGCCCTTCGCGCGGCGGCGGAAGCGCGCGGCGAGACAGTGCGGGAATTTCTCGACGCCGCCGAGACCGTTCCGCGCGCGCGCCTTCCCTCCCGCAATCCCGCCGAGGCCGCGCCGACGATTCGCGCCGCGCTTCTGGTCCGCGACGGCGAGCGCGACACGGCCACCATCGATCTCTATGTGACCAAGACCGGGCCGGGCGCCTTCGAGGCAGCCGCCTATGACCGCGATTTCGCCTCGCCCTCCGGCGGCTTTCCCTATGCCGCGCCGCCGCTCTTCATCGATCGCATCAATTTCGATCCCGCCTATCAGGCGGTGGTCGCGGCCGTCGCCAGCCCGCCGCGCCGGCGCAGCGCCGCGAGCGGCCGCGGGGCGTCGCCGGTCGGCTCCTTCGTCGTCACCTCTGTGATCGGCGTCGCGACCTTCGTCGCCGTCATGCTGACGCTCGCCGCCGGCCAGCCCGTGTTCGCCGCCACGATCGCGCTGCTCGGCGCCATGGGCTTCGTCTACGCGCTGCGCGCGCGCTCGGCCTGAAGCGTCGCAGAAACTCTCTCCCCGGAAATTCTCTCCCCCAGAAATTCTTGCGCTCCGGCGCGTCCCCCGCTAACCCTGCGGCCAGCCTCCGAAGCCCAAACAGGGAAGCCGCCGCATGAAAGCCCGCGTCATCGTCACCTTGAAGAACGGCGTGCTCGATCCGCAGGGCAAAGCCATCGAAGGCGCGCTGGCCTCGCTCGGCGTAGAGGGCGTCGGCGGCGTGCGGCAGGGCAAGGTGTTCGACATAGAGCTCGAGGGCTCCGACCGCGCCCTCGCCGAGGCGCGGCTGCGGACCGCCTGCGAGAAGCTGCTCGCCAACACCGTCATCGAGAATTTCCAGATCGAGATCTGACCCCATGAAAGCCGCCGTCCTCGTCTTTCCCGGCTCCAATCGCGAAGGCGATATGGCGCGCGCGCTTCGCCAAGCCACCGGCCACGAGCCGGCGATGGTCTGGCATTCGCAGACCGAGCTGCCCGCGGGCACCGATCTCGTCGTGCTGCCGGGCGGCTTCTCCTATGGCGATTATCTGCGCTGCGGCGCCATCGCCGGCCGCGCCGCCATTATGGACGCGGTGCGCGCCCATGCCGCGCGCGGCGGGCTGACGCTCGGCGTCTGCAACGGCTTTCAGATTTTGTGCGAGGGCGGGCTGCTGCCGGGCGTGCTGATGCGCAACGCCAATCTGCGCTTCGTCTGCCGCATGCAGCATTTGCGCGTCGAGCGCGCCGACACGGCCTTCACCGGCCATTATCGGCAGGGCCAGACGATCGAGGTCGCCATCGCCCATGGCGAGGGCAATTACGAGGCCGATGACGAGACGATCGCCCGGCTCGAGGGCGAGGGGCTCATCGCCTTCCGCTATTGCGACTCGCTCGGCCGCGTCGGCGGCGAGGCCAATCCCAATGGCTCGCGCAACGACATCGCCGGAATCTTCTCCGAGCGCCGCAATGTGCTCGGCCTGATGCCGCATCCCGAAAATCTCATCGATCCGCTGGTCGGCGGAATCGACGGCCGCGGCTTGTTCGAGAGCCTCGCGGCAGCGTGAGGGGAACGGCGCGGGCGGCCTTCGCCGCCGGCCCTCTCCCTCGAATGCGCACATCCTCCGCGTCCCCGAGACGTCCTGGCCGGGCTTGTCCCGGCCATCCACGCCAGCGCGCCGAGGCGTCTCGGAATTGGCGCGACGCCGAAGCTCCGGCGGCGCCCGCCATGGAACGAAATCCGTCGATAGCGGGCGCTTTCCTTCGGATGCTCAGCTGCTTGGCGTGGATGGGCGGGACAAGCCCGGCCAGGACGGTCGCCGTGCCGCCGCGCGCGGCGAGCCGGCCCGCGTTCCGCTAGCCCTCGCGGCGCTTGATCCACGTCAGCGCGAGAAAGGCCGCCGCGGCCGAGGCGACGCAGATCGCCGTCGCATAGAGCGTGCCCTGCTCATTGTCGGCGAAGAACAGATTCTTCGTGTTCATGCCGAAGAGGCCCGTGACCAAGGTCGGGGGCATCAGCAAAGTGCCGAGAATGGTCAGCACATAGAGCTGGCGATTGGTCTCCGCCGTGAGATTGGAGACGATCTCGTCCTGCAGCAGCCGCGCGCGCTCCTCCACCGCCTGCAGCTCCTGCTGCAGCGAATCGAAACGCTGCGTCAGCCGGCGCAGCGCCTCATGGGTCGGCGGCGTGACGCGCGGCGAGAAGGCCGTGCGGGAAAAAACGCGCTGGCCGTCGGCGAGTTCGCGGCGCAGGCGGATCGTCTGGCGGCGCAGCGCGCCGAGATCGCGCCGATCGTCATGGGCCTCGTCGTCGAGCACGCGATCTTCGATCTTGTTGAATTTGGCGAGAAGCTTCTCGAGCCCGATGTCCATGGCGACGAGGCTGCGCGTCACCAGCGCCTCGAAGAGATCGAGCGGCGTTTGCAGCCGCTGGCCCTCCAGCGCCGCTTGCCGAATGGCGGCCGTCGATTCGACCGCGTAGCGGCGGGCGGTGACGATGCAGCGCTCGGTGACGACGACGCGCAGCGGCCGCAGCACGTCCTCCTCCCGCTCGAGATCGCGGCCGTAATCGGCGAGCACGCCCCATAGCGCCTGCTCGTCGGCGTCGAGCCGCTGATGGCTGTCCTGATCGATGAGCAGCGCGCGGGCCTCCGCCGGCATTTGCCGGCGGCCGGCGACCCAGTCGCGATAGCGAAGATCGGCGACATTGAGATGGACCCAGAAATAGCCGTCGGCGGCCGCATCGAGCTGCGCGGAATCATGGTCGGCGACGAGCGTCGCCGCGCCCTCCGCATCGAAGCGCATGACCCAGAGAAAGGGCGAATCGCCCGCGATCGCGCCGGCCGGCGGCATCGTCTTCATTTTCATGCGTCCCCGCGGGCGCGCGCCATCGGCGGCCCGCCTCGGGTCCTCGCCATTAGAGGAAGGATGCGACGTTTCGTCGACAGAGGGCGGCACGGATGACCTTCAGCCTCAGGCGTCGGCTTTTTGCGGCGCGCGCTCCAGCTCCTCGAGCGGCTGCGGGAGGCGCCGACGCCGCCGCTCCTCCGCCGCCTCGAAGGCTTTGCGCAGCCCGCGCCGAGCGGAATTGGTGTGCGCCTCGGTGACGCGCGAGAAGAGAAAGCCGAAGACGACCGCCGCCGTCATCACCGCCGCCATCACCAGCCAATGGACGGGCGTCGCCAGCTCGCGCGCCCATAGCGCGCCGAAATGCCGATCGGCCAGGGCGCGCGCCAAAATCAGCACGGGCATATGGACGCTGTACAGCGAGAAGGAGAAATCCGCGAGCCGCCGATGCAGCTGCGGCTGGAACAGCGCCCAGCCCTGCTGCGGCCCGAAGCGCAGCGTCGCCACGAGATTGAGGAAGAGAACGGCGCCGAGAAGATCGGCGGCGTCGGCGAGATAGGGATACGCCTCGAGATTGGGGCCGCGCACCAATAGGCGAATGGGGATGACGGCCGCGACATAGAGCGCGAGCGCGATCCAGCGCGACTGGACCAGCGGGCGCCGCGCCAGCGTCGCCAGCGCGCCGAGGCCCCAGAGCAGATAGCCGAAACGAAACCAGCCGCCGGACGGGATCGACATGACCACCAGAATGGCGAGGCCGAGCGCGAAGCCGATGGCGCGCGTCCGCAGCGAATAGGCGCGGGCGAAGGGCAGCAGCAGCAGCGGGAAGGAGATGTAATACCAGAACTCGCAGGCCAGCGACCAGAGCGGCCCATTGGTGCCGAAGAAATCGCAATAGATCGCCGCGAGATTGGCCAGCGAGCCGAGGAAGAGATCGGCGCGATAATGGTCCTTGAACACCGGCCAGTCATAGACGCCGCTGTCGCCGAGCCAGCCGCGGCCGATCCCATCCACCGCGGCGGTGACGAGCAGCGCCGGCGCGAGGACGATATAGATGCGCGCGAAGCGATGGATGAGATAATCGCGCAGGAAGGGCTTGTCCTTGCGCAATTGCGCCAGCACCGCGCCGCCGACGAGATAGCCCGAGATGGCGAAGAAGCCGACGACGGCCTGATGTCCGAGCTCGAAGCTGACGAAGAACCACCAAGCGTAGACGCTCGCCGCATGGGGCGCGCTCATTATGTCGGCGAGATTGACGAACATATTGGTGGAGTGGACGGCGAGCACGAGCAGCGCGCCCACCCAACGACATGCCTCGATGAATTGCGACAAAAGGACCGGCATGTGTCTCCGAAGGCTTTGGCGCGAGCGGATCGCCCCAAATGAAAAAAGCAGGACAGGGCCGAGTTATAGCCCCTCGGCTCGACCTTGGCCAACCCAGCAGGCGCGCTCGCCGAGCCGCGCGCGCCGGTCCAGCGCGGCGACGGCCGCGTGCAGAAGCCGCCGCACCGTCGGCGTATGCGCCTCGGTCAGACGCGAGAAGCCGAAGGCCGTCGCGACGGCGACGAGGAGCAGCGCCGCGGTGACGAGCCAATGCGTCGGCGTCGGCAGAAGCTTGTGCCAGTCCGCGCCGAAAATATGGCCGGCTCCCGCCCAGAAGAAGAAAACGATCGGCATATGCGTGGCGTAGAGCGAGAAGGAGAAATCCGCGAGCCGGCGATGCAGCGCCGAATCTCGCAGCGTAAAGCCGCTTTCCGAAAAGCGCAGCGTCGTCAGCAGATTGGCGAGCGTCGCCGCGGTGAGCGCGTCGGCGATGTCGTGCAGAGCCGGATTCGCCTCGAAGAGCGGCCCGCGCGCGGCGAGGCGGCCGACGACGAGCGCCGCGAGACAGATCCCCAGCGACAGATATTTGCCAGAGAGCAGCGGACGCGGCGCGCGGGCCGCCAGCGCGCCCATGGCCCATAGCGCGAAGCCGAAGGGCGCGCGCGAGGAGGGAATCGAGAGAAGGAGCAGCAGCAGCGCGCCGAGGGCGCAGCCGACAAGACGCGCGGGCTCCGAATAGGCGCGCGCCCAGGGAAGCAGCAGCAGAGGGAACAAAATATAGTACCAGAACTCGCAGGCCAGCGACCACAGCGGCCCGTCGGTGCCGGCCTGACCGGCCCAGATGTTCTGCTGCATGGCCAGCGTCGAGAGAATGCGCGAGGGCTCATAGGCGCCCTCGAGGCCGGGAAGCTCATAGACGCCCGCGCCGGCGAAGAACTCGCGGCCGAGCGCGTCGAGAGCGAAGGTCAGCGCCAGCGCCGGGACCAGCACCAGATAGATGCGGGCGAAGCGATCGATGAAATAGGCGCGCAGGAAGGGCGTGCGCCGCTCCATGGCCGCGAAGACGCGGCCGCCGACGAGAAAGCCCGACAGAACAAAGAAGACCGTCACCGCCTGATGCGAGAAGGCGGTGACGAACCACCAGAGATAGACCAGCGGCCCATGCGGCGCGACCATCATGTCGCTCAGCGAGATGAGCACATTGGCGTGAGCGAGCAGAACGGCGAGAGCGGCGAGCCAACGGGCGGCGTGAACGAAATCCGACAAAAAGACAGGCATGAAAACAGCGCTCTGTACGAAAAGGGCGTCGTCGAGGCTAGGGAAAGCGGCGCGCCGCGTCACCTTGCGGAAAGACCGCAGAGCGTGGCCGATGGGATAAGGCGACGCTCGCGGCGCGCCGGCAAAAGCTCGCCTCTGCGGGCCGGCTCCTGTATAGCTGGGCCGCGCGGGGGAGCGGCGAGCAGGAGCCAGGCCAGTGGAGAATTGGACGCCCGGAAGCTGGAGAGCGAGACCGATCGAGCAGACGCCGATCTATCAGGATCAGGCGGCGCTCGCCGATGTCGAGCGGCAGCTCGCCGGATTTCCGCCCCTCGTCTTCGCCGGCGAGGCGCGCAGCCTCAAGCGCTCGCTCGCCGAGGTCGCGGGCGGCCGCGCCTTTCTGCTGCAGGGCGGCGATTGCGCCGAGAGCTTCAGCGAGCATTCGGCCGACAATATCCGCGATTTCTTCCGCGTCTTCCTGCAAATGGCGGTGGTGCTGACCTATGCGGCGGCCTCGCCTGTGGTGAAGGTCGGCCGCATCGCCGGCCAATTCGCCAAGCCGCGCTCCGCCCCCACCGAGAAGCAGGGCGCGCTGGAGCTGCCGAGCTATCGCGGCGACATCATCAACGACATCGAATTCACCGCCGCCGCCCGCACGCCCGATCCGCAGCGCCAGCTGATGGCCTATCGGCAATCGGCGGCGACGCTCAACCTCATCCGCGCCTTCGCGACGGGCGGCTACGCCAATCTCGTCAATGCGCATCGCTGGATGCTGGGCTTCGTGCGCAACAGCCCGCTGTCGGACCGCTATTCGCAGCTCGCCGACCATATCAGCGAGACCTTGGGCTTCATGCGCGCCATCGGCCTCGATCCCGAGCATCATCCAGAGCTGCGCCAGACGGATTTCTACACCTCTCACGAGGCGCTGCTGCTCGGCTATGAGCAGGCGCTGACCCGCGTCGATTCGCTCGAGGGCGGCTATTTCGCCACCTCGGGCCATTTTCTCTGGATCGGCGACCGCACGCGCCAGGAGGACGGCGCCCATATCGAATATCTGCGCGGCGTGCAGAACCCCATCGGCCTCAAATGCGGGCCGAGCCTGAAGCCGGACGCGCTGCTGCGCCTCATCGACAGACTCGATCCGCAGAACGAGCCGGGGCGGCTGACGCTCATCTGCCGCTTCGGCTCCGACAAGGCCGCCGAGGCGCTGCCGCCGATCCTGCGCGCCGTCGCCCGCGAGGGGCGCAATGTCGTGTGGTGCTGCGACCCGATGCATGGCAACACGATCAGCGCCGGCGGCCGCAAGACCCGGCCTTTCGATCGCGTAATGGCGGAAATCCGCAATTTCTTCGAGGTTCACCGCGCCGAAGGCACCTATGCCGGCGGCATTCACCTCGAGATGACGGGACAGAATGTCACCGAATGCATGGGCGGCGCGCGCGATATTTCCGAGCAGGAGCTGGGCGTGCGCTACGACACCACCTGCGATCCGCGCCTCAACGCCGAGCAGGCGATAGAGGTGGCCTTCCTCGTCGCGGAATTGCTGAAGGCCGAGCGTCTCGCGCGCGACGCGCAGGAGCAGGACGCGGCGGAATAGAGACAAATCGGAAGCGAGCCTGAAGGCTCGCGGTCCAAAGCACTCCCTGGACCGCGAGCCTTCAGGCTCGCTTCATGCCCCGTGCGGCAAAAACCGGGATAATCACTCCGCCGCGGCGTGGACATTGGTGGCGGCGGGCCGCGGAGAGGCGAGCCGCGTGGCGATGATAATGCCCGCCAGCGTCGCCACATAGGCGACGAGCTGCAACGCCGTCGGCTGGTCGACATAGCCGATCAGCGTATGCAGCACACGGCCGAAGAGGCTGGAATCCGGCAGCACGCCGGATGTGTCCCACACGGTCTGCGACAGGGCGGTGATGATCCAGGCCTGTTGCAGAAAGCCGGCGCATTGCGCCGCGAGGCCCGCCGCCAGCAGAGTGATCATCGCCGTCGTCACGGCGAACAAATGCCGCGCCGGAATGGTGACGAGGCCGAAATAGGTGAGCGCGCTGACGCCCGCGCCGAGCACGAGGCCCGCCACGCCGCCGGCGAAAAGATCGGACGCCGTCTCGCCCGAGGCGAGAATTCCGTAGAGGAACAGCGCCACCTCCGAACCCTCGCGCAGCACGGCCACCGCGACGACCACCGCGAGAGCGAGAAAGGATTTCTCGCCCGAGACCGCGGCGCGGCCGGCCGCCGCCAGCTCGCTCGCCAGCTCGCGGCCGTGGCGCGCCATCCAAATATTATGCGTGGCGAGCATCACCACCGCCACCGCGAGGACGCCGGCGTTGAACAGCTCCTGCCCACGGCCGGCGACGGCCTGCGACAGCGCATCGGCGAACAGCGCGACGACGCCGGCGCCGAGCGCGCCCGCCGCCACGCCGCCGAAGACATAGGCTCGCGAGCCGCGCGCGCCGCGTGTGACGGCGAGCACGATGCCGATGACGAGACCCGCCTCTATGACCTCGCGAAAGACGATGATGAGTGCGCCCAGCATGGTGTGATCCTTACTCGACGACGAGCTCGCCCTTGGCCGTATCCTCGTGATATTCGCCGACGAAATGATAGCGGCCGGGCTTCAGCGGGCGCACGCGCACGGTGATCTCGGCCTTGCCGGCCACGACCTTCTCGATCTTGAGCGCCTTGCTCTCGAATTCCTCGGGCGTCGAGTCGAGATTCTTCACGACGATGGTGATCGGCTTGTCGGCGGGCGCATGCAGCTCGGCAGTCGAGAAGCGATGATCCTTGATGGAGATTTCGAGAGAGGTCTCGTCGGCCGCGACGGCGGCGCCGACGCCCGCCGCGAGAGCGGCGGCGACGAGAAGAATACGGGAGGATTTCATTTCACGCCTTTCGATGAATCGTTTCGACGCCTTCGCCCACGCCCCGCGTGAAGCGAAGCAAGAACCGGCCCACCGCCATGCGCGCGGCGGGCGTCACGACGCCCGCTCATGAATGCGCTACAGCTTGAATATGAAGGTAGTTAAAGGCTCCGCTCGCCACAACGGCGCGAGTTGAGATTGCTTCCAATGTGACCGGCTGGCGATACGATTCGGACGAAATGTCGCGACTCAGCCGGGATAGCCGTGACGCGCCTTGCTCGCATGCACCAGAGCGACGGCCTGAGCGTCGCGACCCGCCGCGCAGGCCGAGGCGGCGGCGGCGATCTCGTTCTGGATCGTCGCATAGACGCCCTGAGTCACGTGACCCATGGCGAGATCATTGTCCATGATCGCGCGATAGCGGCGGATGGCGCCGGAGCAGCCGGATCCGTCGGGAAGCTCGAAGCCAGCGGGCGTCGTGTTGCGAGTCGCGACCGCCGGCGCCTGCGCGACCGCGACGGGCTGCGCGGAATTGCAGGCGGCGAGGCACAGCGCCGCGATGATCGGGACGAAGAGCTTTGCGGATGTCATGGCGAAACCGAAATCCCTCGCATTATCGGACTGACTGCAGATGATTGACTGTCGGCGACGCGCCGAGCAAGTCGAAATTTCCCACCCTCTCACCGCGCGGGCGAATTTTGTGAGAGCAAGTCGCTGTGAAGCTCGAAATGGCTCGGACACGCTCTCCCGAGCCGATCCGATCGCAGCGGCGGCGGCTCCGTTGGAGTCAATTCGCAATAGAGCGACATCGAGGACTCGGACCGCACCGTGTCATGGTGCACTCTATTTCAATCTCCGAAGCGGACGATCCATATAGAAAGCCGACGTCGAGAATTTCTCTTCCAAACCCCACCCATCGGCGTTCGATAAACCATCCGCCGCGATGGTCTTTCGAGCGATCATACGAAATATTCAATCCTCTGGCATATTCCTCTGAATTGAGCGCGCCCGGGTGTTTTTTCATAAATGCTTGAATAAGATAATCGTCCTTCACATGGCGAATTGCGCTCTCGTCGCTGGCCACTTCTTCTTTTCCCGAAGCGCACCCCCAGCGATATTCGACGGCGGTATCCAGCAAATCTTTGGCAAAACCGACGCAAGAGGCGAAGATCAAAACCGCGGATATCCCTAAGAAAATACAAAACAATACACGCATCGAGGGGACGAATGCGCGATAGGACATGCGCTCGTCACTCGCTCAACAGCCGCGCGACGAAAGCCTCTATGCCCGGCAGGCGACGCGGCCGGCGCTGGCGCTCGGCGCGCAATATTGCGAGAAGATCGTCGAAAGTGCGCTGCAGATCGTCGTTGACCAGCACATAATCATACTGCTTCCAACGCTGAATCTCATTGCGCGCATTCTCGAGACGGCGCTCGATCGTCTCGCGCGAATCTTCCGCGCGGCGCTCGAGACGCGCGCGCAACTCCTTCATCGACGGCGGCAGAATGAAGACGGTGACAGTGTCCGCGGCCATCTTGTCGCGCACCTGCTGCGTGCCCTGATAATCGATATCGAAGAGCGCATCGCGGCCTTCGCGCAAAATTTCTTCCACCGGCGCGCGGGGCGTGCCGTAATAATTTCCGTGCACCTCCGCCCATTCCAGCAATTCGCCGCTGTCGCGCATCGACTCGAAGCGGCTCTTGGAAATGAAGGAATAATGGATGCCGTCGACCTCGCTGGAACGACGCGGGCGCGTCGTCACCGAGATCGAGAGGGTGAGGTC
This sequence comes from Methylosinus sp. LW4, assembly GCF_000379125.1. Lineage (NCBI taxonomy): Bacteria > Pseudomonadati > Pseudomonadota > Alphaproteobacteria > Hyphomicrobiales > Methylocystaceae > Methylosinus > Methylosinus sp. LW4. The sequence goes on from NZ_KB900626.1 coordinate 3,264,712, forward strand.
GAGCTCGCGGTTCTGCAGCAGCATGCGCGTCAGCGTCGTCTTCCCCGCGCCGGAGGGCGAAGAGAGAATGAGGACGATTCCGCGGCGGTCTGGCGTTGTGGGCATCTCAGGTCCAACGAATAGCGAGTGGCGAAGGAGCGCGTCTTTCGCGCTACTCCCTATTCGCTATTTTCTCCTCACTCAATGTTCTGCACCTGCTCGCGCCATTGCTCCACCTCGATCTTGAGCTCGAGGCCGAGCGCGGTGAGCGCGCCATCATTGGATTTGGCGCAGAGCGTGTTGGTCTCACGCGATAATTCCTGGGCGAGAAAATCGAGGCGGCGGCCGATCGGGCCGCCCTTTCCGATCAGCTCGCCGGCGCTCACGACATGAGCCTTCAGCCGGTCCAGCTCCTCGCGAATGTCGGCCTTGACCGCGAGCAGCACCGCCTCCTGATGCAGGCGCTGCGCATCGAAGGAATGGCCCGTCTCCAGCAGAGCGGCGATCTGGCCGGCGAGCCGCGCGCGCACTGCCTCGGCCGAGCGGCCGGGCAGCGCCTCCGCCTGCGCGGTCAATTCGCCGATGCGCGCCAGACGCGCCGTCAGCACATCGCCAATGGCCGCGCCTTCGGACGCGCGCGAGGCGGTCAGCGCCTCCAGCGCTTGCGTCAATGTCGCCAGCACCTTCGCGTCGAGCGCATTGCGCTGCTCCTCATCGTCCTCCAGCTCTATGACCTCGACAATGCCGCGCACGGCGAGCAGGCCATCGAGCGAGGCCGGCCGCAAGGACGCGTGCAGCGGCACATCGTCCAGCGCCTTCAGCAGACGCTCCAGCGCGGGGCGATTGATGCGCGTCTCGACAACGGCGTCGTCGCGGCGCGCGGTGAGATTGGCGAAGCAGGAGCCGCGCGCGATGCGGCCGGAGATAAGCGCGCGCGCCTTCACCTCCACCGCATCGAAATTGGGCGGAACGCGCAGCCGCAGATCCAGCCCTTTGGAATTGACGGTCTTGATTTCCCAAGCGTAGCGCCACGGTCCGAGACTGTCGTGAGCGCGGGCGAAGCCGGTCATGCTGGCGAGAGACATTGCGATCCTTGGTCGGGGCGAATAGCGAGTAGCGAGCGGCAGTCTATTCGCTACTCGCTATTCGCCATCTCGCTGCTTCGTCACCGAAACTTGGCCACATCCGGCACGGTCTTGGCGGAGTTCAAATCCCAGCCGCGATCCCGCAGCGGATCGAGCGCCGTGCCTTCCGAAGCGTCGAAGGCGCGCGCGCGGGCGGCGCGCGGCGCCTGGCCGGCGTCGGCCGAAGCGGAGAGCGGCAAGGGGCGGTCCACGGGCCGCTCCTCGACCGCCAAGCCGAGACGCGCGGCGCGGGCGCGCTGCTCGGCGCGCAGAGTGGCGGAAACCGGATAGCTCGCCGACGAATCGAGACCGTCGTCCTCGGCCAGCTCGTCGGCGCCAGCCTGCGAATCATCCGCCGCGGCGGCGATCATCGTGACGGCGGCGCGCGCCTCGGGCTGGGCGCGCTGGGCGAATTGCGTGGTGAAGAACGGCGGCGCGACGAGGGCCACGGCGGCGCGCTCGGCCGTGAGCCGCAGGCTCTCCTCATTGTCGCCGGCATATTCGAACGGGATGGACGGCAGAGCGGCGCCGATTCGCTTCAGCGCGCCATGGCGCGGATCGGCCGCCGTCACCGGCTCCATCTGCGCATCGGCCAGCGCCACGAGCCGGCCGAAAGCTGCGTCGCCACGCTTTTCCCGCGGGGCGGGCTGCGTCGGCCCGACGACGGCGCCGGGCTCGAGACGATCGACGCCCTGAGCGCGGTCCTTCTCGATCTGGCGCCAGCGCTGGACATTGCGCGAATGCTGCTCGAGCGTCTCCGCGAAGACATGGCCGCCGGTTCCGTCGGCGACGAAATAGAGCTCCTGCGTGCGCGAGGGATTGGCGACCGCCTCCAGCGCCGCGCGGCCCGGATTGGCGATCGGCCCCGGCGGCAGGCCGTCGATCGCGTAAGTGTTATAGGGCGTCCACTTCTCGACCTCGGACTTCAAAATCCCGCGGCCGAGCGTCGCGCGTCCGCCGACGAGGCCATAGACGATGGTGGGGTCGGACTGCAGCCGCATGCCCTTGCGCAGGCGGTTGACGAAGACGGCGGCGACGCGCGGCCGCTCATCGGCCTTGCCGGTCTCCTTCTCGACGATGGAGGCGAGCGTCACCAGCTCATAGGGCGTCTTGACGGGAAGGTCGGGATTGCGGCGCGCCCAGATCTGATCGAGCAGCTTGCGCTGATCCTCCTGCATCTTCTGCAGCAGCTTGGCGCGCGGGTAGCCGCGCGCGACCTTATAGGTCTCCGGCAGCAGCGCGCCCTCCTTGGGCAGCTCCGTCATGTCTCCGGCGAGCACGTCGCTCTCGCGCAGGCGCGAGACGATCTGATCGGTCGTCAGCCCTTCGGGAATGGTGACGCCATGCAGAATTTGCCGGCCGTTGATGAGCTCGTCCATCACCTCGCGCAGGCTGGCGTTCTGCTTGAAGGCGTATTCGCCGGGCTTCAGCTTGCCGCGCACGCCCTCGATCAGGAGAGCGATGTTCATCAGCATGGGATTGTCGATGACGCCGTCGCGATCGAGCTGCGCCAGAATCTCGGGAACGTCGCTGTGCGGGGCGATATAGACGATCTTCTCGGCCGCGAGCGGGCCGGGCTCGCGCAGCTTGTGCAGCACGGCGATGAGGCCGAAGACGCCGGCGACGGCCACGACCAGCAGCAGGGAGAGCAGGCTGCTGAGCGCGGAGAGCGTTCCCTCCCGCTTGCGGCGCGGCGGGGGCGGCGGCGGAGCGTCCGCGCCGCCGGAGCCGCGCAGGCTGGCGCGGCGGCGGAAGAATGAGGAGGATTGGCTCTGAGACGGCGCGCCTGCGGGCTCCGGCCCCGCGGCCTCGGCGCCCTGCCCTAGGGCCTCGGACGGGCCAGCCTTCGGCGTCTCGGACGAATCATTGGGAGCATCGCTCATCGGGAAACTCCGTCTCTTTGGTTTCGGGCCGTGTCGTGATTCGGATCACACCGACCAGAAAAACGCGACGGACCGAACAAAACGCCTCCGCGGCGGCGCGCCGAGGAGGATTGCGACGACTTTGCGGCGCTCGCGCGTCCGTTACCCTATCGTTCTTTGTGGCGAAATCAGGAACGCCCTTCGTCCACGGCCGCGAGCGAAAGCGCGGCGGCGCCGCTACTGCGGGCGCCGGAAGACGAGGGACGCGTTGGTGCCGCCGAAACCGAAGGAATTGGACAGGACGATATCGATCTTACGCTCCCGCGCCTTGTGCGGCACGAGGTCTATTTCGGTCGCGACCGAGGGATTGTCCAGATTGCGCGTGGGCGGCGCGACGCCATGGGTGAGCGCCAATATGGAATAGATCGCCTCCACGGCTCCAGCCGCGCCGAGCAGATGCCCGATCGCCGATTTGGTCGAGGACATGGAGAGGCTCGGCGCCTCATTGCCGATGAGGCGATGCACCGCCTGCAGCTCGATCTCGTCGCCGAGCGGCGTCGAGGTGCCGTGGGAATTCACATAATCCACATCCGAGACGCGCAGGCCGGCGCGCTTCAGCGCGATCTCCATGCAGCGATAGGCGCCGTCTCCGTCCGGCGCGGGCGCCGTGATGTGATAGGCGTCGCCGGACATGCCATAGCCGATCAGCTCGGCGTAGATTCGCGCGCCGCGCGCCACCGCATGCTCATAGGATTCGAGCACCACGCAGCCGGCGCCCTCGCCCATCACGAAGCCGTCGCGATCGCGATCATAGGGCCGCGAGCCCGCCTCGGGACGATCGTTGAAGCCGGTCGACAGCGCCTTGCAGGCCGCGAAGCCCGCGACGCCGATGCGATTGACCGGCGATTCGGCGCCGCCCGCCACCATCACCTCCGCCTCGCCGAGCGCGATCAGCCGGCCCGCGTCGCCGATGGCGTGCGCGCCGGTGGAGCAGGCGGTGACGACGGCGTGATTCGGCCCTTTGAGGCCGTGCATGATCGACACATAGCCGGAGGCCAGATTGATGATGCGGCCGGAGATGAAGAAAGGCGACACGCGTCGCGGGCCTTTCTCCTTCAGCGTGATGGAGGTCTCATAAATGCCGCCGAGGCCGCCGATGCCGGAGCCGATCAGCACGCCGGTCGTGTTCTGCTTTTCCGCCGTGTCGGCCTTCCAGCCGGCGTCGGCCAGCGCCTGAGTGGCCGCGGCGACTCCATAGATGATGAAGTCGTCGACCTTGCGCTGCTCTTTCGGCTCGAACCAGGCGTCGGGATCGAAGGTTCCGTTGGAACCGTCTCCGCGCGGCACGAAACCTGCTATCTGACATGGGAGATCCGACGCCTCGAAGGTGTCGATGCGGCGAAAGCCGTGCTCTCCGGCGATGAGCCGCCGCCAATTGACGTCCACGCCACAGCCCAACGGCGAAACGATGCCGAGTCCGGTGACCACCACCCTGCGCATGGAATCTCTCGAGAGCTGTGCCTTGCAGTTCATTGACGAAAACGCGGAACCGCGGATCGTTCCACGATCCGCGTCGCGTCGGCCATTGGCCTCAAGCCGCTTTGGCTTTTTCCAGATAGGAGATGGCGTCGCCGACCGTGTTGATCTTCTCGGCCTCTTCGTCCGGGATCTCGACGCCGAACTCCTCCTCGAATGCCATGACCAGCTCGACGGTGTCGAGAGAATCGGCCCCGAGATCGTCGACGAAAGACGCCTCCGGCTTCACCTCTTCTTCTTTGACGCCGAGATGTTCGACAACGATACTCTTAACGCGCGGGGCGATATCGCTCATCTTCTCTGATCCTCGTTCGATCGATCTGCTGACACCGACTTGGCGGATCCAGAGTTCGGCTCGGACCTCGCTCGATCGTTTCAGGGGTAAACTACGTCACATTTCTGCGGTTTCGCTCGCGCGACCCGCGGAAACGTCGCCATCGGGAGGCGGGCTTTTTCGCCGGCCCGAATTGCTCTTTGCGGCGTCGCCCCCGGCCAGCGACGCGTCTGGTAGCATAATTAATTCGCCGTGGCGAGAGGCGCCCCGCGGCAAATCCTGAGCTTTCAGATCATCGCCATGCCGCCGTTCACATGCAGTGTCTGGCCGGTGACATAGGCCGATTCGTCGCTCGAGAGATAGACGACGGCGGCGGCGACATCCGCGCCCGTGCCCAGCCGTCCGGCCGGCACGGCGCGCAGAATCGTCTGTTTCTGCGTCTCGTTCAGCGCGTCGGTCATCGGGCTCTCGATAAAGCCGGGCGCCACGCAATTGACGGTTATGCCGCGCGAGGCGACCTCGGCCGCCAGCGATTTGGTCATGCCGATCATGCCGGCCTTGGCGGCGGCGTAATTGCCCTGGCCGGCGTTGCCGGTGACGCCGACGACCGAGGTGATGCCGATGATGCGGCCGAAGCGCTTGCGCATCATGCCGCGCAGCGCCGCCCGCGACAGGCGGAAGGCCGAGGTGAGATTGACGTTCAGCACCGCGTCCCAATCCTCGTCCTTGAGGCGCATGAACAGCATGTCGCGGGTGATGCCGGCGTTGTTGACCAGAATGTCGAGCCCGCCCATGGCCTTTTCCGCCGCCGGGACCAGCGCCTCGGCCTGCGCCTTGTCGGAGAGATCGCAAGGGAGGATGTGGACGCGCTCGCCGAGCTCGGAAGCGAGCGTCGCGAGCGCCTCCTCGCGCGTGCCGGAGAGCGCCACCACGGCGCCGCTCTTATGCAGAGCGCGCGCGATGTCCCGGCCGATGCCGCCGCTCGCGCCGGTGACCAGCGCCGTCTTGCCGCTCAGATCGAACATGTCTCTCCCCCTCGCCGCCGCTGTGCTCGCGCGGCTTCGCGAACCTTACGCGCCTCTATAGGGCGCCGCGCGCACGGCGCGCAATGTCGCTGCTCGGCTGCCGTCTTTGTCGCATTAGGTAGTTTTGCGGAGCGCATGTCTGCCGATGCTATAGTATAAAAACAGTGTATCTCAAATTACCTAGGGGTGCCTTTTTATCACACCGACAAACGAAATGCTGTTTCGGGCCGCCTATAGCCTTTTTCGGCGTTTACAGTGTCAGGAATTTACGAAATCTTCGCCCGCAGCGGTTCGAATGCTTGCGTTGGTGGGGTCGAACGGCGTGTTTGGCGTACTGCGCCGCTTTATAGAGAATTGAGGAGCTATCTAATGAAAACCAAGATTTCCCTTCTCGCGGTCTTTTCGGCTCTGCTCGCCGGATCGGCCAGCGCCGCTGATCTCCCCTCTCGCAAGGAAGTGGCCGTCGCCTTCGTCCCGCCGCCGGCCTTCTCCTGGACCGGCCCCTATGTTGGTTTGAACCTCGGCGGCGGCTGGCTCGATCGCGGCAACAACAACAATAATTGGGGCTGGAACAACAACAGCAACAACACCAGCGGCGGCGTTGTCGGCGGCGGCCAGATCGGCTGGAACTATCAGATTTCGCCGCTCTTCGTCGTCGGTCTCGAGACCGACATTCAGGGCACCAGCATCGGCAGCGGCAACAACAACAATAATTGGTGGGGCGGCTGGGGCGTCACCGATCGCACCCAGGTTCCGTGGTTCGGCACGGTGCGCGGCCGTCTCGGCCTGGCGCTGCTGGATTCCCGCCTGCTGATCTACGGCACGGGCGGCTTCGCCTATGGCGAGGTGAAGCATCCGTTCGGCGGCTTCTGGTGGGGCAACAACAATAACAATGACGTGCGCGGCGGCTGGACGGCCGGCGGCGGCGTCGAATGGGCCTTCCTGCCCAATTGGTCCGCCAAGATCGAATATCTCTACACCGAGCTCAACGACAACAATAACAACAATAATTGGGGCTTGCTGGGTCCGGTCCTGTTCCCGCAGTTCCCCGTCGCGATCTGGGGCGCCAACAATTGGAACCGCCATACGCGCATCAACACTGTGCGCGCCGGCATCAACTATCACTTCAATCTCTTCACCCCCGCTCCCGTGGTGGCGAGATACTGAAGCGTCTCCTCTCCTCCCAGGGACGAAGAGCCCGGCCCTCGCGGCCGGGCTTTTTTGTCGTCAAACGAAGGCGCGATAGGCGTCCAGATCTTCCGGCGCGCCGACATTGATTCCCTTGGCTTCGGACGCGATTCGCTTCAGCAGGCCGGTCAGCACCTTGCCGGCGCCGCATTCGACGAATTTATCGACGCCCGCGCCGGCCATATGGGCGACGCATTCGCGCCAGCGCACTGTGCCGGTCACCTGCTCCACCAGCAGCCGGCGGATATCCTCCGGCGATGCGATCGGGCTCGCCGTCACATTGGCGACGACGGGGACCTTGGGCGCGAGAATCGTGGTCGTCGCCAGCGCCTCGCGCATGGCGTCGGCGGCGCCCTGCATCAGCGCGCAATGGAAGGGGGCGGAGACGGGCAGCGGCACGGCGCGCTTCACGCCCCGCTCCTTGGCGATGAGAATCGCCTTCTCGACCGCGGCCTTGGCGCCGGAAACGACGATCTGGCCGCCGCCATTGTCATTGGCGACCTGACAGACGGCGCCTTCGGCCTCGGCGGCCGCCTCGGCGATCGCGCGCGCGGCGTCCAGCTCCACGCCGATGAGCGCGGCCATCGCGCCCGCCCCGACCGGAACCGCGGCCTGCATGGCCTGACCGCGCAGCCGCAGCAGCCGGGCGGTGTCCGCTATGGAGAGCGCCCCGGCGGCGGCCAGCGCCGAATATTCGCCCAGCGAATGGCCGGCGACGAATTTGGCGTCGCGGGAGAGGTCGAGCCCGGCCTCGGCCTCCAGCACGCGAATGGCGGCGAGGGAAACCGCCATCAGCGCCGGCTGGGCGTTGGCGGTGAGCGTCAGCTCGGCTTCCGGGCCTTCGAACATGATCTTGGAGAGCGGCGCGCCGAGCGCGGCGTCCACTTCCTCATAGACGGCGCGCGCCTGCGGAAAGGCCTCGCCGAGCGCCTTGCCCATGCCGACCGCCTGCGACCCCTGCCCCGGAAACACGAATGCCTTCGCCATGCGCTGCTCGCCTCTCTCGCTTGCACTTTGGAGAGGCGCCGAGTGGCGCAGGCGGAAGAGCCTGTCAAGTCGAGCGGTGAGAATCCCAAAGATCAGTGCAGGAAAAGCTTCGGCGCCACGGCGGAAAGGAGGGCGATGACAAAGCCGAGCATCCACTCGATGACGGCCGCGTCCTTCTCGAGCTTGGAAAATCGGCTCTTGTAGAGCGCCAGGGCTTCGGCGGCGCGACGCGCCTTCTCCTCCGGCGCTCCGGCCGAGACGAAGGCGTCATAGACCTTGGAAATCATGAGCTCACGTCGAATACGGGCGGCGCTTCATAAAACATAGCGCCGATTAGGCCGGCGCGCGAGCGGCGAGCTTCGCCGCCGCGCGCGCCCTCTCCCGTCACCCCGCCGGCCGGTTCTTGATGAGATCATCCACCACGCTCGGATCGGCGAGCGTCGAGGTGTCCCCCAGCGCGCCGAATTCATTCTCGGCGATCTTGCGCAAGATGCGCCGCATGATCTTGCCGGAGCGCGTCTTCGGCAGGCCGGGCGCGAATTGAATCACATCCGGCGAGGCGATGGCGGAAATCTCCTTGCGCACGAAATCGACCAGCTCCTTGCGCAGACGCTCCGAGGGCTCGACGCCGCCCATCAGCGTCACATAGGCGTAGATGCCCTGTCCCTTGATGGCGTGCGGGAAGCCGACGACCGCGGCCTCGGCGACCTTCTCATGCGCGACGAGCGCGCTCTCGATTTCCGCCGTGCCGAGGCGATGGCCGGAGACATTGATGACGTCGTCGACGCGGCCGGTGATCCAATAATAGCCATCGGCGTCGCGGCGGCAGCCGTCGCCGGTGAAATATTTGCCCGGATAGGCGGTGAAGTAAGTCTGCACGAAGCGCTCGTGATCGCCGAACACGGTGCGCGCCTGTCCGGGCCAGCTATCGGCGATGACGAGATTGCCCTCGCAGGCGCCCTCCAGCACATTGCCATTGGCGTCGACGATCTCCGGCTGCACGCCGAAGAAAGGCTTGCTCGCCGAGCCCGGCTTCAGCGCCGTCGCGCCCGGCAGCGGCGCAATGAGAATGCCGCCCGTCTCCGTCTGCCACCATGTGTCGACGATGGGGCAGCGGCCCTCGCCGACGACGCGGTGATACCATTCCCAGGCTTCTGGATTGATCGGCTCGCCGACCGAGCCGAGCAGGCGCACCGACTTGCGGCTGGTCTTCTTCACCGGCTCCTCGCCGGCGCCCATCAGCGCGCGGATCGCCGTCGGCGCGGTGTAGAAGATGTCGACCTTGTGCTTGTCGATCACTTCCCAGAAGCGCGAGACGGTCGGATAATTCGGCACGCCTTCGAACATCAGCGTCGTCGCGCCATTGGCGAGCGGGCCATAGACGATATAGCTGTGACCCGTCACCCAGCCGACATCCGCCGTGCACCAATAGACGTCGCCCTCGCGATAATCGAAGACGAGCTCATGCGTCAGCGCGGCATGGACGAGATAGCCGCCGGTCGTGTGCAGCACGCCCTTGGGCTTTCCGGTCGAGCCGGACGTGTAGAGAATGAACAGCGGGTCCTCGGCGCCCACCTCGGCGTAAGGGCAATCCTCGGGAACCTTCTTCGCCTCGTCCTCGTAACGGAAATCGCGGCCGGGCTTCATATCCACCTTGGCGCCGGTGCGCGTGACGACGATCACGGTCTTGGCGGAGACCTTCTCCAGCGCGGCGTCGACATTGTCCTTCAGCGGCGATTTGCGGCCGCCGCGCACGCCCTCGTCCGCCGTGATGACGACATCGGATTGCGCATCCTCTATGCGCCCGGCGAGCGCATCCGGCGAGAAGCCGCCGAACACCACCGAATGCACGGCGCCGATGCGCGCGCAGGCGAGCATGGCGTAAGCGGCCTCCGGTATCATCGGCAGATAGATCGTCACGCGATCGCCTTTGCGCACGCCATGCGCCTTCAGCACATTGGCGAAGCGGCACACCTGCTCGTGCAATTCGCGATAGGTGATGTGACGCGAGAGCGAAGGATCGTCGCCCTCCCAAATGATCGCCACCTGATCGGCGCGATGCGGGAGATGGCGATCGATGCAGTTCATCGCGACATTGGTGGAGCCGTCGCCGAACCATTCGATCGCGACATTATGCGTGTCGAAGCTCACCTCCTTCACGCGCGTGAAAGGGGCGATCCATTCTATGCGCTGCGCCTGCTCGCCCCAAAAGCCGTCGGGGTCGGCGACAGAGCGCCGGTAGAGCTCCGCATATTTATCGGCGTCGATGCGGGCCTCGTTCCGCCATGCTTCCGGCACAGCATAGATCTTGTCGGTCATTTCGAGCGTTCCCTCGGATGATCGCGGCGCGTTGGAGCGCGCCGTCGGCTTGTCGTGAATATGACCTTATTTCGCGCCTGAGGCTATGGCGTCGAGTCCTCGAGGAGCGCCCCGCTTTTCGGCGCCGTCCTGCCGCGCGGCGCGCTGCGACGAGTCGCCGCGCCGCCGCGACATCAGGTCGCAGATCGCTCCGAAGTGCTACGTATTACAGGAGCAATGCGCGTGCTGCGAGCTGAATTTCACGGCGGCGCCGGACTGGCCGGCGCCGGATTTGCGGCTCTTTTAGACGGCGCCACCCCAACGCCTCGAGGAGCCCAGATGAGGAAGACCCCATTGCTCGACGACATTCGCGAACTATGCCTTCGCCGCTGCGACACGATTTTCTATTCCCTCGTCGCGATCATCGCCCTCGCCCGCGCGATCGTGGATTTCCAGGAGGGCGCGTTCAGCGCGGAACTCTACGCCGCGCTCGTCAATTACATCGGCTATCGCGAATTGCTGCGCCTCTTCCTGTGGGCGACCGAGAATCCGCGCTACGCCATCGCCTCGCTCTATGGCGCCGTCATCGCCTCGGCACTGCCGGTCATGTTCTCGCATCCAAGCGCCTTCTTCTTCGAATGCACGGTCTATCTGCTGCTGCGCATCGCCGCCGACATGCTGTTCGGCCTCAATGAGAAGGCCGTCATCAAGCTCTATCGCGACGTGCTGTTCGACTATTACAATCGCAAGCCGCCGCAGAAGCGCGGCCGCAAGCCGCGCAAGTCTCTGCTCGAGCGTCTCGGCCTCGAGGAAGGCTTCGCGCCGGGCGCCGCCTGAGCTTTCGGCGCCGCTAACGCTTCGGTCCCGTCTCCGGCATGGCGACGAGGACCAGCGCGAGGCCCGCCAGCGCGACCGCGGCCAGCGTCAGAAAGCTCGCCGCATAGCCGTCGGATGTGACGATGAAGCCTGCGACGGACAGGCTCGTCGCGCCGCCCACGCCCTGCACGAATCCGAGCCCGCCGCGCGCGAGGCTGTAATGCCCCGTGCCGCGCATGATATCCGCCAGCACCAGCGGCAGCAGCGCGTCGAAGAGGCCGCCGCCGACGCCGTCCAGCAATTGCGCGGCGAGCAGATGCAGCGGCGTCTGCGCGAAGACGCAGGCGAGATCGCGCGCGAAGAGCGCGACGAAGGCGAGGACGATGAGCGGCTTGCGCCCGATGAGATCGGCGCGCTCGACAATGAGCGCCATGCCGATGGTCGAGAGCTGCGCCAGAATGATCGCGGCGGAGGTCACGCCGCTCTCGAGGCCGGGATTTTCCGAGGCGAGCTTCTGCGCGATCAACGACAATGTCGGCGCATTGGCGAAATTGAACAGCGCCGCCGCCGCCGCATAGACGAGCAGCGTGCGGTAGTGCAGCAAATCGCGCAGCCGGCCGGGCTGCGGCGGATGCGCGAGATCGACATCCTCGAGACCGCGCGCGCGATCGTGATCGATCGCCGCGGCGGGAATGGAAAAGGCCGCCCGCGCCGCGAGCACAGCGAAGATCGGCGCCAGATAGAAAGGCGCCGTCTGCGACGCCAGCACGCCGACGAGGCCAATGATTCCAGCGATGAAAATATTTCCCGCGCGATCGAAGGCGGCGTTGCGGCCGAGCCGCTCGGCGAGACGCTCGCGGCCATAGAGGCCGAGCGTGAGCGCCGCCACTGTCGGCGCGAAGACGGCGCCGAGCGTCGCCATGACGATATCGGCCGCGACGACCACCGGAATGTGCGGCGCATGAATGATGGCGAGGCCGCAGGCGCAGAGTACGAAGCTCGCGACCACGAGAAGCTCGCGCTTGGCGTGCGTGCGATCGATGAAGGCGCCGACCGCCGGATGCGCCGCTATGCCGACGAGCCCGCTGACCGTGAGCACGGCGCCGATCTCGGCCTGGCTCCAATGCGCCTGCGTGAAGAGGAAAACCCCGACGAAAGGCCCGAGCCCGCCGCGCACATCGGCGAGAAAGAAATTGAGCCGATCGAGAGCGTCGAAGCGCATGGCGGCGATGGTCTCCCGGGCCGCCCCCGCGAGCGTCCCGCAAGGGCCAAACGCCGGACCCGGGATAATCGACGTTTCCGAGCCGGCGCTTTTGGGCTAGGAGCGGATGATTCTCGGCGGAGGGGCGGCGTATGGGGCAGTTCTTTCGGGACAGGCTGCGGCGGCTGCGGGATCGGCTGGTGTCGAGCCCGCGCTTTCAGCGTCTCGCCGCCGCGCATCCGCTGACTCGCGCCGCGGCGCGCAAGCGCGCGCGCTCCATGCTCGATCTCTGCGCCGGCTTCGTCTACTCGCAGGTGCTGCTCGCCTGCGTGCGGCTGAAGCTGCTCGAGCTGCTGCTGGAGCAGCCGCGCGCTGTGGAGCAGGTCGCCGAAAAGCTCGATCTCTCGCAAGACGCCGCCGCGCGGCTGCTGGACGCCGCGGCCTCGCTCGGCCTCGTCGAGCGGCGCAGCAAGGGGCGCTTCGGCCTCGGCGAGCTGGGCGCGGCGCTCATCGGCAACAAGGCGGCGCTCTCGCTCGTCGCGCATCAGCCCATGCTCTACGCCGATCTCGCCGATCCGGTCGGCCTGCTGCGCGGCGACGAATCGGCCGAGCCGCGGCTCGCCGATTATTGGCCCTATTCGGCGGCGGAAAATCCCGCCGCCCTCTCCGCCGAGGAGGTCGCGCCCTATAGCGCGCTGATGGCCGCTTCGCAGCCGCTGGTGGCGCAGGAGCTGCTCGACGTCTATCCCATCCGCCGGCACAAGAAGCTTCTCGACGTCGGCGGCGGCGAGGGCGCCTTTCTCATCGCCGCGGCGGCGAGGGCGCCGCGCCTGCAGCTGATGCTCTTCGATCTGCCGGCGGTGGTGGAGCGCGCCCGCGCCCGGCTCGAGGAAGCGGGGCTGGCCAAGCGCGCGAGCTTCTTCTCGGGAAACTTCCTCACCGATCCGCTGCCCAAGGGCGCGGATGTGATAACATTGATTCGCATCGTCCATGATCACGACGACGCTTCCGCGCTGGAACTGCTGCGCAATGTGCGCCGCGCGCTGCCGCGCGACGGGACGCTGCTGATCATAGAGGCGATGTCCGGCGTCGAGGGCGCGGAGCCGCTCGACGCCTATTACGGATTCTACACGCTGGCCATGGGCCGCGGCGAGCCGCGCACCCTCGCCGAGCTGCAGAAGCTCGCCAAAAAGGCGGGCTTTGGCCGCTTCCGCCTGCTGAGCAATCCCATGCCGATCGTCGCCAGCATTCTGCTGGCGAAGCCGGACCCCGATTATCACGGCCCCTGAGCGGCCCCCGACTTGCCGGGGCGGAACCCTGCAGCCATGTCGCCGTTAGGGGAGAATCTCCCATGGAGGAGAAAGGCCGGGCGATGACGATCGAACCTCTGCTTCTCACCACGGCGCGCGTAGGCACGTTCCAAGGCGACGCCCCGCTGACCAACGCCAGCGGCTTCTTCTTCGAGCGCGACGACCGGCTTTTCCTGGTGACGAGCCGGCATGTGCTGAGCGATGCGGCGACCGGGCATTGCCCCGACCGAATCGAAATCGAGCTGCATATCGACGCTGAGAACATGACCCAATCGACAGGCTTCTCGATGCTGCTCTACGAAGACGGCAAGAGCGTCTGGCGCCAGGGCGTCGACGCCGGCGGCGAGATCGATGTGGCGGCCATAGAGATCGAGCGCCAGGCTCTGCCGGAGCCGACCGTCTATCGGGCCTTCACCCCGGCGCATCTCTGCGGCGAGTTCGACACGGTGGAGGTCGGCTCCTCGCTGCTGATTCTCGGCTTTCCCTTAGGCTTTCACGACACGCTGCATCATATGCCGGTGGCGCGGCAGGGCGTCGTCGCCTCCTCCTTCGGCCTGCGCTTTCAGGGCCAGGGCTATTTTCTCACCGACGCGCGCACGCACAGAGGCGCGAGCGGCGCGCCCGTGGTGGCCCGCGTGCCGGCGCTGGAGGCGGGCCAGGGCGATCTGCCCTGGACGCTGCTCGGCGTCCATTCGGCCCGGCTCGACGTCGGCCGAGACCACCAGCAGGATGAGGCGCTGGGGCTCAACTGCGCCTGGTACGCGGATATTCTGCTGGCGCTCACCGAGTAAGGAGGACGCGCGCCTCGGCCAGCGCGTCGAAGGGTAGCAGAATAGAGCCGCGCCGGGTCGGGAAGGCGCGCGCGGCTGCGAATATCTCGAGCTCCCGCCACCCCTCTGGAACGCCGGCCTCTTCGCCGTCCAGAAGCTGCGCCAGCGCTTCGCCGGCCACGAGGACATCGGTGAGCGTTTCGCCGATCGCCCCCGCGGCCACGATCGCCGTCGCGGCCATGCCGAGCGTGCAGGCGCGCGCGCGATGGCCGAGAGCGACGATGCGGCCGTTCTCGCAACGCAGATCGAGCGTCAGCCGGCTGCCGCAGATCGGGCTCGTCCGCGTGACGGAGACGTCGGCGTCGGCGAGGCGGACATCGTCGCGCGCTCGCCGCGCCCAGTCGCGCACGCGCCGCTCATAGAGCGTGGCGAGCGCCGTGTCGGTCATGCCGGCTCGTCGCGCGTCTGGCGCCCGAGCACGGCGAGGAACAGCAGCGCGAAATGCAGCCCGCGCCGCACATCCTCGTCGCCCGCCGAACGCAGCAGGCCGAGCAGAGAAGGCGTCGGCTTGCGCGACGCCTCATTGGCGGCGAAGCGCGCGGCGTTGCCGAGCGTCCAGGCGGCGCCGATCGACTCCTCATAGGCTTTCATCAGCTTTTGAATCATGGCGTCATCAGCCATGTCCACAGCGTCGGAAGCGAGAGAGAGAAGATCGACGATATTGTGAAAGCGCCGGCCCTGAAGCAGCGGCGAGGCTTTTTCGAGAAGATCGGCGATTCCCTTTCGCGTCGCCTCGTCGAGCGGTCGCGAGGCGCTTTCATGATGCATGTCGAGTTCGGTCGTGCTCATCGCTCATCCCTCGCTTTTTCAGATCACGCCGCGCGCGACAGACCAATAGATTCCGCGGTTGAAAGCCTTGCGGAGAAGCCCGCCCAGCTTTGTGGGCGGCGTCGGATGAACGTCCTCGTCATAATCGTACCAGAGCGGCATTCCGAGCTCGAGACCCATTTGCGCCACCGCCTGAACCTTGCCGTCATAGGCGTCGACCGTGCGGCCGATGCGGATGTCGCCGGCGATATTGTTGGCGATGACCGGGCATTGGTTGTGACAGGAGCCGCCGGCCTTGCTGATCGGCAGATCGACCGTGTCGCCCATCACATAGGCGTTGGCGAAACCCTCGATCTGCAGCGTGCGGCGGTCGGTCGGCAACCATCCTTCATTGTTCTGCGCGTGCGAGACGCCGCTTTCGATCACCGCATCGACCGCGCGAATCGGCGGCGTGCACATCAGCAGGTCGAAATTCTCCTCATGGCCTTCCTCGGAGCGCGCGACCTTGCGATCGGGATCGACCGAATCCAGCGTGAAGCCGCGCTGGAATTTGATTCCCTTGCTCTCGAAGACGGAGGGCAGAACCTCGCAGACCTCCTGCTGGAGGAAGAGGCAATTACGCAAAAGCTGCGAGACGGTCGGATAGGTGTAGACGATCTCGACCTGATCGCGCACGCCTTTGCGGCGCAGATATTCGTCGAGCATCAGCGTCGTCTCGATAGGCGCTATGCCGCATTGATGCGGAACATTGGGCGTCTTCGGAAAATTGACGGTGATGAAGATGCGGCCCTTTTCGAAGCCGCGGAGCTTGTCGGCGAGGCGGCGCGCCGGCTCATATTGATAGAAATAATCGCCCGCCTCTTTCAGGCCCGCTATGCGCTCGGGCGCAGGCAGGCATCCGGTGGAGACGACGATATAGTCATAGCCGATTTTGCGGCCGCTCTTCGTCGTCACGCTGGAGCCGGCGAAATCGAATCGCTCCACCTTGTCGACGATGAATTCGATCTCCGGCCGCAGCAGGGAGCTCTGCTTGCGGCGCAGCTCGCCCTCGAAGAACATGTCGAAGGCCACATACATGAAAGCCGGCTTGTAATAATGCCAGGGCGAATCGGAGAGCATGGTCACTTGGACCGAGCCTTCCGAGATCTCGGGGTAGAGCTTCGCGACGATGCTGTTGGCGGTCATCGTTCCGCCTATGCCGGCGCCGACGACGAGTATGCGCTTGGCCACTGCTTCCTCCCTCTTTTTCCGCAGGGCTTTTGCGCCCGCGGTTTTTTCGACGCGCTCGGGGCGCGGCGGATCCTCCGGGGCGATCGTTCGCCTCGGATTCGACCTCTGTTTAAAATGACCGGTCGTCTCAAATCCGGGCAAAAAATCAGGCGCGGAAATAGCCGTTCAGCAGCATGTCGCGGAACTGGGTCAGCGGACGGACGGAGCGCTCGATCTTCATGCGCAGAAGCGAGCCCTGCCACGCGTCCACCAGAAAATCGGCCATTTCCTTGGCGTCGAGATCACGGCGGAAACAGCCCTCCGCCTGGCCGCGCGCAACTCCCTCCCGCAGCTTGTCGCGATAGCGGCGCACCGCCTCGCGCAGCGATGTCTGGCACAGATCACTGGTGTCGCCGATCTCGCCGATCAGATTGCCGAGCAGGCAGCCGCCTTTGAACTCCCGGCGCTCCGTATCGGCGATCAGCTCGTCGAAATAGGCGCGGAGCGCCGCATCTGCGCCGATGTCCGTGCGCGCGAGATGCGCGTCCAGCTGGGCGATGAAGGGGTCGATATAATGCTTCACCACCTCGGCGCTGAACGCTTCCTTGCTGGGGAAGTAATTGTAGAAGGAGCCCTTGGGCACGCCGACGCTCTGCACCAGCTCGTGCAGGCCAGTGCCGTGATAGCCCTGCTCCATCAGCAAAGCGACGCCCTGGTCCAGGAGCTTGCGCCGAATATCGTTCACGTCCCGTCTGCTCATGGCGCTCTTATACGACCGATCGTCTCAAACGGCAAGCGGCCACGGCGTCGACATATCGCTAGATCGGTCTTTCGGGATAGAACGAGTCTATAAATATGAGCGCGTCTTTCTCTGAGCTCGTCAGCTTCGCATCCTCATCGCTTTGGGCCAATCGAAACTTCCGGTCTATTCCCAGCATCTCATTGTGAATGGCGACGGGAAGCGGCGCCACGGAATCGACGGCGCAGGCCACGGCTTCGGCCCCCAGGCGGCCTAAGCCGGTGTTTCGGTCGATTCGGACGGTCTTTTGCGTCGTCACGACCCGCGCCTCGACTTGAATTTTCGTGAGACGCGTCACCAGGCAAATCAGGCTCGCGCCATTCGGCGTCGTGGCGTGGATGATATCCCCGACGACGAGCCGATGAAGCAATGTTCTGCGCGCGGCCGACATTTGGATTCCGATCAAAAAGCGACCGAGACGCGGCTCGTCGCTCCGGCCTTCGATTGTAGGCAGAGTATTTTCACGTCACAATCTCGGCGGCCGCCACAGGATCGCCTGCTTTGCGCCTTTGGCGACGATTTGCTAAAGGGCGCCGGAGAGCGCCCCGCGCGCCCGAGGCTCCAGGACAGTCCGAAATGGAAAAATTCGTCACCCTCACCGGCGTCGCCGCGCCGCTGCCGATCATGAACATCGACACGGACATGATCATTCCGAAGCAATATCTGAAGACGATTGCCCGCACCGGCCTCGGCAAGGGTCTCTTCTCGGAGCTGCGCTATAAGGACGACGGCTCGGACAATCCCGATTTCGTGCTCAACAAGCCGGCCTATCGCGACGTCAAGATTCTGGTGGCGGGCGATAATTTCGGCTGCGGCTCGTCGCGCGAGCACGCCCCCTGGGCGCTGCTGGACTATGGCG
Source organism: Methylosinus sp. LW4 (assembly GCF_000379125.1). Classification (NCBI taxonomy): domain Bacteria; kingdom Pseudomonadati; phylum Pseudomonadota; class Alphaproteobacteria; order Hyphomicrobiales; family Methylocystaceae; genus Methylosinus; species Methylosinus sp. LW4. The sequence goes on from NZ_KB900626.1 coordinate 3,282,777, forward strand.
TGAAGGCGGTGATCTCCACCAGCTTCGCGGATATCTTCTACAACAACTGCTTCAAGAACGGCATTCTGCCGATCAAGGTCACGCAGGCCCAGCTCGAGAAGCTGATGGACGACGCGGCGCGCGGCGCCAACGCCACGCTGACGATCGACCTGCCGGCGCAGGAGATTCGCGGCCCGGACGGCGGCGTCGTCAAATTCGACATCGATCCGTTCCGTAAGCACTGCCTGCTCGAGGGGCTGGACGATATCGGCCTCACGCTGCAAAAGGCCGGCGCGATCGACGCTTTCGAGGCCAAGACGGCCGCGGCTCGGCCCTGGGCCTGATCGCGGTTTACCGGATTGCAAAAAAGTAACGAGGGTTTTTGGTCGAGAAAGCTTAGGATCGTCGCGAGCGGCGCGCGATCTTCGCGGTCCGTCTCTCTCGTGCAGGGCGCTGAGGCTTGAGCTTTCGATCCTACCCATCCGCGAGCGACGCCCGACCCGGCCTATTGAGCCGGATCGGGGAACGGCTGCGCCTGCGCCGTCCCGCCCGAGCGGAAGCTTCGGCGCGTTTTTCGGCCGAAATCGACGCCCGGATCGAAGAGGGCGCCGATAATTTAGGCGCCGAGGAGACGCCCGAGATCGGCGCCGATCCCGCGTCCTATTCCGAGGCCGAGATCGCCACGCATAAGGGCGTGCTGTCGATCCAGCATCTCGCCAAAGCCTATAAGACCCGCCGCGTCGTCGAGGATGTGAGCCTGCATGTGGCGCGCGGCGAGGCGGTGGGCCTGCTCGGCCCCAATGGCGCCGGCAAGACCACTGTTTTCTATATGATAACCGGGCTGGTGAAGCCCGATCGCGGCGTCATCGCGCTCGACGGCTATGACGTCACCGGCCTGCCCATGTATCGACGGGCGCGGCTCGGCATCGGCTATCTGCCGCAAGAGGCGTCGATTTTCCGCGGGCTCACGGTCGAGGACAATATCCGCGCCGTGCTGGAGATCACCCAGCCCGACAAACGCCTGCGCGAGCAGGAGCTGGACGCGCTGCTGGAGGAGTTCAAGCTCGAGCGCCTGCGCCGCACGCCGGCGGTGGCGCTCTCGGGCGGCGAGCGGCGGCGCTGCGAGATCGCCCGCGCCCTCGCCGGCCGCCCCGCCTTCATGCTGCTGGACGAGCCTTTCGCGGGCATCGACCCCATAGCCGTCGGCGGCATTCAGGACCTCGTGCGGCATTTGAAGGCGCGCGGCATCGGCGTGCTGATAACGGACCACAGCGTCCGCGAGACGCTCGGCCTCACCGACCGCGCCTACATCATCTACAACGGCCATGTTTTGACGGAAGGAACGCCCGACGAGATCGTCGCGCACCCCGATGTGCGGCGCATCTATCTCGGCGAAGATTTCCGCATGTGATTTGTGATTTTTGGAACGAAATTCCGACCGGAAGCGTCGCGGCGATTAACTGCTAGGCGGAATTTCCGGTGGGCGCCGAATAAATGGTCCTGCGCCCCATCCCTCCCCGTGCTATAAGCAAGAAACAGGCCGAGAACAGCCGTTGTGGCGGCCCAATGCCGTACGTAATGGCGGAAAGTTTCGAGTAGGCGGAAAATGGCTATTTCCACCAAGCTTATGATGCGTCAGGGCCAGGCCCTGGTGATGACGCCCCAGCTGCTGCAAGCGATCAAGCTGCTGCAATTCTCCAATCTCGAACTTTCCGCTTTCCTCCATGAGGAGCTCGAACGAAATCCGCTGCTCGAGGCGGTGGAGTCCGACGACTTCCCCGACGCCCCGCAGGAGCGCGGCGGCGACAACGATGGCGGTGAGGCCAGCTTCGACGGGGTCGGCGAGCCGCGCGAAGGCGATTGGGCGCAGGAGAGCCTCGCGGTGGACGCCGGCCAGCTGGCGGCCGAGCTCGGCACGGAGATCGGAAACGCGTTCGAGCTCGAGGGCCAGCGTCCCGGCGCCGACACCTCGGGCTCGCTCGAGGGCGCAGGCCTCTCGGCCAATTCCTGGACCGGCGCCAGCGGCGTCGGCGGCGATGGCGAGACGCCCAATCTCGAGGCCTATGTCGCCGCGGACGCCAATCTGCACGATCATCTCGCCGAGCAGCTCGCCCTCGCCTCCGCCGACCCGCGCGACCGGCTGATCGGCCACGCCATCATCGACGCGATCGACGAGACCGGCTATCTGCGCGAGGACATAAACGAGATCGCCCTTCGGCTGGACGCCGACCCCGCGCGCGCCGCCGCCGTGCTGGCGACGATCCAGAGCTTCGACCCCTCGGGAATCGGCGCGCGCGACCTGCAAGAGTGTCTCGCCATTCAGCTGCGCGAGCGCGACCGCTTCGATCCGGCGATGCAGATTTTCATCGCCAATCTGCCGCTGCTGGCCAAGCGCGACTTCCCGGCCCTGGCGCGGCTCTGCGGCGTGGACGAGGAAGATGTGACGGATATGGCGGCGGAGGTTCGCCGTCTCGATCCCAAGCCCGGCCGCGCCTTCGGCGGCGCGCCGATCCAGCCGCTGGTCGCCGATGTGATCGTGCGGCCGGCGAGCGACGGCGGCTGGATGGTGGAGCTGAACTCCGACGCGCTGCCGCGCGTGCTGGTCAACCACTCCTACGCCGCGAAGGTGAGCGCCGGCGCCAAGCGCGACGGCGACAAGACCTTCATCTCGAGCTGTCTGCAGAACGCCAATTGGCTGACCAAGAGCCTCGAGCAGCGCTCCCGCACCATTTTGAAGGTCGCCTCGGAGATCGTGCGGCTGCAGGACGCGTTTTTGGCCAAGGGCGTCGAGCATTTGCGGCCACTCAATCTGCGCACCATCGCCGACGCCATCGGCATGCACGAATCGACCGTCTCCCGCGTCACCTCCAACAAATATATGATGACGCCACGCGGCATATTCGAGCTCAAATATTTCTTCTCCGCCTCCATCGCCACCACCAGCGGCGGCGAAGCCCATTCGGCCGAGGCGGTGCGCTACAAGATCAAGCAGATGATCGACAAGGAGAGCCCTTTCGACGTGCTCTCCGACGACGCCATCGTCGCGCGGCTCAAGGAGGTGGACATAGACATCGCCCGCCGCACCGTCGCCAAATATCGCGACAGCCTGCGCATTCCCTCTTCCGTCGATCGACGCCGCGCCAAGCAGGCGATGGCGCGGGAGAATGCGCCGGCGCTGTGAGCGTCCCCGGCCCCGCTGGAACACCCTGCCGCGAATGACGGCGCCCTTTCTGTTCGAAGACGCGATTCATCGGCTCCGTAGCAGCGCCTAGGCGCCCGGGCGCCACGGGAATGAGCAAAACGCTCGCCCATTGACTTCCCGAGCCGAGGCACTTAGAGCCTGTCGCCGAAGCGGGCAGGGCGCAAATGCGAGCTCGGCCCGTCTTCCGCCACGTTCGAACGGCAAGAATGACGCTCGAACGCTGGGCCGGGACATTCGCCGGCGTCGCGGCGAGGACCGTGGGGGGACGGTCGAAACCGACGCTCACGAGACCATCGCGAGATTTTTTTCGAGGGAAGGCGGCTCCGCGCCCGGCGCGAGCCCTCCAATGGACGAGGCGAATCCGATATGTCGCTGCGCGTGTCCGGCAAAAACATCAACATCGGCGAGGCTTTGCGGATTCATGTCGGCGACCGGCTGAAGGCCGCCGCCGGCAAATATTTCGACGGCGAGCTGAGCGGCCATGTGACGATCTCGCCGGAAGGCTCCGGCTTTCGCGCCGATTGCAGCCTGCATCTCAATGGAATCGACGTTCAGGCCGACGGCCGCGCGCAGGAGCCCTACGCCTCCTTCGATCAGGCCGCCGATCGCATCGAAAAGCGCCTGCGCCGCTACAAGAGCCGGCTGAAGGATCATCACGCCCTGCGCGAGGACGGCGAGGTGGCGCAGAGCTATGTGCTCGAGGCGCCCGATCAGGAGCAGGACGCGCCCAAAGAATTCGCGCCGACGATCGTCGCCGAGGCGACGTCGCGGCTGCGTCGGCTGACGGTCTCGGCCGCGGTTTTGGACCTCGATCTGACCGGCGCGCCGGTGGTCGTTTTTCGCAACGCCGACACCGGTCGGCTCAATGTTGTCTACCGACGCGGCGACGACCATATCGGTTGGATCGATGCGCCGGGCGGCGAATAGGCGGCATATATCTTGCCTTTTGATTGGATGAAGCTGTGAGGGCGGCCATGCTTATTGCTCACCAATGGAATTCGCCCTGCGACCCGAATGAGAGCGGCCGTCGCCGCCGCGGGTCGGGTCGCAATGGCGCGACGCGGCGCATCCTATGATCAACAGCGATTTCGCGCGCGACACGCGCGACGGCGGAGCTCGGCCCCAACAGGGCCTCGAATGGGATAGACGCCACATGCGGCTCGCGGATTTGCTCTCCACAGAAGCGGTCATTCCCGCGCTCAAGGCGAACAGCAAGAAGCAGGCGCTTCAGGAGCTGAGCGAGAAGGCGGCCGAGATTTCCGGCCTGCCCGCCCGCGAGATCTTCGACGCGCTGCTGCAGCGCGAGCGCCTCGGCTCCACCGGCATCGGCGACGGCGTCGCCATTCCGCATGGCAAGCTGGCGCGCATCAAGACGATCTTCGGGATTTTCGCGCGGCTGGAGCGGCCGATCGACTTCGAGGCGCTCGACGGCGCGCCGGTCGATCTGATCTTTCTTTTGGTGACGCCGGAGGCTTCCGGCGCCGATCACCTCAAGGCGCTGGCCTGCGCGGCGCGCGTGCTGCGCGACCCTTCGATCGTGGCGACGATTCGCGCGACGCGGGACCCTTCGGCCCTCTATTCCATCATCGCGCAAACCTCCACGCCCCACGCCGCCTGAGGCCTTCGCGCCGCTGACGTCAGCCGGCCGCGATACGGCGAAGAAAAAGGCCGCGGATTACTCCGCGGCTGTTCTCGGCTTGCTGTGGGAGGCGTGGCCGCCCTTGCGTCCCGCCTCGGACGCGAGCTGGTGATCGCGGGAGAAGCTCCGCTTCGTCGGATCGACGCTCTGCCCGCCCTTGCGCCCGGCCTTGGCCGCCAGCTCGGGGTTCTGCGAGAAGCTGCGCTTTTCATCGGGAACGTTCTGGCCGCCCTTGCGCGCGATCGCCCGCTGCTTCTCGGGGTCCATCGAAGCAAAGCCACGGTTCGACTTTTTCGGTTCCTGGATCGCCGTCATATCTTTTACCTTCTCTTGTCCCCCGGGAGTCAACGCCCGAGTCAAGACAAGGTTGCGCTCTATTCGCTTCCGATAGAAGTTTTTTTTGCCGCAATTCGGCCTGTGGTCTATACGTACGAGAATCAGCTATTACCTACGCTATGGCCTAATTGCTCACTTGTGCTTATCATTGTATTTGAGATGGGACCGTCGGTCGAAAAACAAAGCTTGACTGATGATCGCTTTCAAGCTGTCGACGCTGAAAGGCTTGGCGATGAGAAACGCCGGCTCCGGCGGCTCTCCGGTGAGAAAGCGCTCTGGATAGGCGGTGACGAAGATCACCGGGGTCGACAGCGCGCCCAGTATTTCATTGACCGCCTCGAGGCCGGAGCTGCCGTCCGCAAGCTGAATATCGGCCAGAATGAGGCCGGGTGGAGTCTTGGATATGGCCTCGACCGCCTCCTTATGGGTGCGCGCCACGGCGACGACCCGATGACCGAGCTCCTCGACCAGCCCGCGCAGATCGAGCGCGATCAGCGGCTCATCCTCTATGATGAGCACATCGGTCGCCAATTGGCCGGCGATCTCGGCGCTCGCCGTGTCGATGAGCGCCGCCGCCCGCGCCTCGGAGACCGCGAGCGCGCGCGCGATCTCGCCCAGCGAAAAACCCTCGAGCGCGCTCAGCAGAAAAGCGATGCGAGGCTGCAGCGATATGGCGTCGAGATTGCGCCGCGCGCCCGTCTCATCGTCGCTCGCGGCGCCGGAATGGTCGGTGTGGGCGTTGATCGGGCTCGACGTCCAGATTTCCAGAAACAGGCGATAGAGGGAGATTTTCAGATCCTCGTCGGCGACGAGGCGGGTGGGATCCGCCACCGCGGTCTCGAGCGTCGCCAGCACATAGGCGTCGCCCCCTTCGCGGCTGCCCGAGAGAGCGCGGGCGAAACGCCGCAAATAGGGCACATGCCTTAGAATAGCCTGAGAAATGGACATCATGTCCCTCGTTTCGCGTTGCGAAAGTCGCGCCATCATGGCGCGCCGTGCTGCGTCAAATCGCCGCCGTATATATGGGAACTATTTGGTAAAATTAGCGTTGTGCGTGGGTCGGCGCAAAGCAGTATAGCGCGGCCGCGTCCGCTCGCCAGAGTCGGGCCTCACGGGAATTCTCGAGGAGCAGATGGTAAAAAGCAGCCGGAAGTCCACTGCCGCAGCCTTGAGCACGAGCGAAAGCGCCAATGAAAGCATTCTGGAAGACGGCGCCCTGGTCGCGGCGCCCGAAGGGCTCGTTGTGCTGAATTCACGACGTCCCGCGCGGAGCGCGCGCGCCAAGGCGGCGGAGACCAGCGACCTCGGCGAGCAGATCGGCGAGCAGCTGCGCGGACTCTATGACGACGTTCTCAGCCAGCCGGTCCCGGATCGTTTCTTAGAGCTCTTGAACCGTCTCGAGAGCGACCCGATATCCCCGGAGCGGTCGAAGACGCCCGGGGAGGGATAGTGTCGACATCCGAAGCGGCGAAAGCCCAAGGAAAGGGGACCAAAGCCGACCTCGTCGCGGCGATTCCCAATCTGCGCGCATTCGCGGTTTCGCTCTGCGGCAACGCCGATCGCGCCGACGATCTCGTCCAGGAGACGCTGGTCAAGGCCTGGAGCAGCCTCGCCTCCTTCACCGAAGGCACCAATCTCACGGCCTGGCTGTTCACCATTCTCCGCAACATCCACTATAGCGACTATCGCAAGCGGCGCCGCGAGGCGCCGGACCCGGACGGCGCCATAGCGGCGCGGCTGGTGTCGCTGCCCGCGCAGAACGCGCATATGGATTTTCTCGATTTTCGCAGCGCGCTGCAGAAGCTGCCGCTCGACCAGCGCGAGGCGCTGATCCTCGTCGCCGCCTCCGGCCTCTCCTATGAGGAAGCCGCCGCCATCTGCAATTGCGCGCCCGGCACGATGAAGAGCCGCGTCAATCGCGCGCGCAATCGCCTCGCCGAGGTGCTCGCGCTGCGCTCCACCAGCGATATCGGCGATTCCTATTACATCGGCGAGCAATCGATTCTGCCGCGCACGGGCAATGATTGATAGACGGGCCGAAATGCCCCATAGGGAAGCTCGAGCCCGATCATTTTCCGCGAGCGAGACCGATGACCGACAAGACGACCGAATTCCGAACCGAGCGCGATTCCTTTGGCGACATAGAGGTTCCGGCCTCCGCCTATTGGGGCGCGCAGACGGAGCGGTCGCGGCAGAATTTCCCCATCGGCGTCGGCCGCATGCCGATCGAGATCGTCCATGCGCTGGCGCGGGTCAAGCTCGCGGCCGCCGAGGCCAATCTCGAGAAGGGCCTGCTGAAGAGCGAGGTCGCCGCCGCAATTTCCGCCGCCGCCCGCGAGGTGATCGAGGGCAAGCTCGACGCGCATTTCCCGCTCGTCGTCTGGCAGACCGGCTCCGGCACGCAATCCAACATGAACGTCAACGAGGTGATCGCCAATCGCGCCAATGAGGCGCTGGGCGCCGGCCGCGGAGCCAAGGCGCCGGTCCACCCCAATGACCATGTCAATCTCGGCCAATCCTCCAACGACAGCTTCCCGACCGCCATTCATGTCGCCGCGGCCATCGCCATATCGCAGCGCCTGCTGCCGGCGGTGGAGCGGCTGCACGCCGCGCTCGCCGCCAAGTCCAAGGCCTTCGAGCATATCGTCAAGATCGGCCGCACCCATTTGCAGGACGCCACCCCGGTCACGCTGGGCCAGGAGTTTTCCGGCTATGCGGCGCAGGCCGAGTTCGGCGCCAAGCGCATCCGCCAGGGGCTCGAGGATTTGTTCCTGCTCGCCCAGGGCGGCACCGCCGTCGGCACCGGCGTGAACACTTACAAAGGCTTCGCCGAGGCGGTCGCGGCCAAGATCGCGGCGCAGACCGGCCTTCCCTTCCAGACCGCGCCGAATAAATTCGAGGCGCTCGCCGCCCATGACGCAGCCGTCTTCGCCCATGGCGCGCTGAACGCGCTCGCCGCCGGCCTCTATAAGATCGGCTGCGACATTCGCCTGCTCGGCTGCGGCCCACGCGCCGGCCTCGCCGAGCTGAAGCTGCCGGAGAACGAGCCGGGCTCGTCGATCATGCCGGGCAAGGTCAATCCGACCCAGGTCGAAGCGCTGACCATGGTCTGCACGCGCGTCTTCGGCAATAACGCCACCGTCACCTTCGCCGCCTCGCAGGGCCATCTCGAGCTGAATGTGCTGAAGCCGGTGATCGCCGCGGCGCTGCTCGAATCGACGATATTGCTCGCCGACGGCATCGACAGCTTCATCACCCGCTGCATCGACGGGATCGAGCCGGACGAGGCGAATATCAAGAATTTCCTGGAGCGCTCGCTGATGCTGGTGACGGCGCTGGCGCCCAAGATCGGCTATGACGCCGCCTCCAAGATCGCCCGCGCCGCGCATCACAATGGCACGACGCTGCGCGAGGAGGCGCTGAAGTCCGGCAAGGTGACGGACGCCGAATTCGACGCGCTGGTGCGGCCGGAGAATATGCTCGCGCCGAATGATTGAGGGCGGTCGAAACCCGATCATCGCGCATTCGGGCGCTATAGGTTGAAGGGCAATCAGCCTCGCCCTCATGCTGAGGAGGCGGCGTAGCCGCCGTCTCGAAGCACGAGGGCGAGCTCCAGACGGCGCGCTGACGGTTTCCTCGTCCTTCGAGACGCCCGCTACGCGGGCTCCTCAGGACGAGGAAACCTTCGACTCACCGGACCGCGACCGAATCGATCGATCACTTCACCACGCAGGCGCGCGCGATTCTCTCGAGACGGGCGCGGCCGTCGTCGGTCGCGGCGTCGGGCAGCGCATCCTCTCGCGCTGCCTCGCGCGCCGCGCAATCGCAAGCCGTCTCGCATTTTTGAGCATTGGCGCCAGACGCCACGCATTGCGCGCGGCAGGCTTCCTCGAAACGCGCATTCTGCATCGGCGCGAGCAGCATGGCGACGGCGGTGAAGCCGGCGAAGAACAAAGGCTGATGCAGGAGATAGAGCGCGAGGCTATGCCGCCCGAGCAAGGCGACGGCCCGCGTCGCCGCATTGCCTTGCGCGCCGGCGGCAGTCGCCGGGCGTAGACGCGCCAGCTTCCCCGCGCCGACGCCGAAGAGCAGCGCCCCCGCCCAGGGCGCGAGCGGACGATAATCATTGGTCATCGGCTCGAAGGTCGAAAGCCCCGTCCACCAGAACCACGGCGCATCGAAGAAAGACGCCCGCGCGACGAAGGATGCGATGACCAAGGCGAAGCCCGCGGCGAAAGCTGCCGGCCAGGGCAGCCGCAGGAAAGGCGGAGCGAGCAGGCTCGCCGCCGCTATGCAATGCAGAATGCCGAAAAAGACGAAGCTCGACGGGAAGGCGATATAGGTCCCGGCGCTCACCAGCAGCGCGGCGCCGATGAGCAGCGCGAGCCGTCGCCAATAGGCGCGCGCGCGAAACGCCGTCCCCTGCGCGAGCGTCAGCGACAAGCCGGCGATGAACAGAAAGCTCGACGCGATCGCATGGCCGAACGCCTTATAGGCGTCCGAATAGGGGATGTCGGGATCGATATGGCCGAAATGGCCGAGGTCCCAGCCGAAGTGAAAGGCGAACATCGCCAGCACGGCGAGGCCGCGCGCGACATCCAGCCAAAGAAGCCGCGCGGTCATTTGACCGCCGTCGCCGCGGTCGATTGGAACTTGCCGAACACCATATCCGGCGCCGAGAGATTGTGCCGCGACGGCATGTGCCGGCCGAGCCAGATTTCCGTCGCCGGCGCGCCGGGAAAGCCGATGACCGGCGCCTCCTGCCAGCCTATGCCGCGCTTGGCGCGCCAGGCGACCAGCGCCGCGTCGCTCATCGATTGCGTGGTGTACATGGACCGCAGCGAGGCGAAGGGCAGGCCGTCCGGCATTGCGTCGCTATAGGAGACATCGAGCACGATGCGATCCTGATCGATGGAGCCGAGACGAATCTTCGCCTCGCCGCCGCGGCGGAAGCGCAGGGTGAAGCTGCGCGCCTCGGGATCGAAGACGATCTCCTTCAGCGCGACGATGGGGCGCTCCTGCACCTCCACCGGGCCGATGAGGAAGGAGGAGCCATAGGCCGTCCAGCGCATGTCCTCGAACGGCAGCGGGCGCGCGCGCCAATAACCGTCCGGCGGATAGAAGACCAGAATTTCCTCCGCGCGCTCGCGATAGGTCATCCACAGCTGCACGAGATGAAAGCCCTTCTCCACCCGATCGCCGACGCGCACCGGCACGTCATTGGGCCGCCAGAAGGAGGGGAAAGTGTAGCCGACCAGCCAGAATTCCGGCGTCTCCCAAAAGGTGAGGCGGCGCGCGTCGGCGGCGAATTTGGAGTCATGCGAGAGATCGCAGCTCGTCCAATCCGGCGCCCAGCGGTCCGAGCCGATCATGCCGATATAGGAGGGATGAACCGCCTGCACGCGCATGCGCCGCACCTGCGGCGAGACGAAATCCAGCTCGATATTGTCCTTCTCGGCGCAGAGCTCGGGCGTGGATCGGTTCTCGATCCGCACTTGCAGATCCTCCTCCGCCTCCAGCGCCTGCTGCGCGAAGGACGGCCGGGCGAAGGGCAGGCTGGAGGCGGCGAGGAGGAGCCGGCGGCGATCGATCAGCGATGCGGACATGGGCGGTATCGGATTCCTGTTACGGCGGACGCGGCGATGCGCCGGATATTATTGCGCAGGACGCAGGGCGAAAACATGGAAAGGCGAGCGCTCGAGTGGGATTTTCTCGAGAAAGGAGGGGCTCTCGCCACGCGCGAGGGCGGCCGCCAGCCCATGGGGCGCGCGCTCGATGAGGGCGTTGCCGGTCTCGCCGCCGTCGCACCAGAGCAGCAGCTCGGCGCCAGCGGCGCGCAGCAGGCGCTCGGCCGCGGCAGGGTCGGCCAGAAAAGCGTCGACCGCGAGGCGATTGCCGCGATTGTCGCGATGATAGGGCGCGGCGAAGACCTGATGCGGCGTGAAGGCGAGAATATGCGCTCCCATATCGACGGGCGCGACGATGCGCGCCGGCGGCAGCGCCGCGAGGCCGGAGAAGGCCGCGGCCTCGAGGCAGGCGCGACGGGTCTCGCGCGGGGCGGCCTCGCCGTCCGATTGCAGCGCCACAGCGAGGCCCATGGGCGAGACGAAGAGGCAGAGCAGGCCGATCGAGAGCCAGCGCAGCAGCGGCATGACGTGCGCGAGGCGCGCCGATAGCGCGGCCGCCGCGCCGGCGAGCGCGATCATGGCCAGCGGCGTGACCGAGGAGAAGACGCGAATCTGCCAGAGCGCCGCGGCGAAGCCGATGAGAATCGCCGCCGCCAGCATGGCCCAGCGCCCGCGCGCGAGACCATGCTCCCGCCAGGCGAGGACAATGGCGGCGAGGAGGCCGAGCAGCACCGGCGCGGCGGTGGAGACCATCAGGGCCGGATCGGAAATAAAAGCCTTCAGCGGCTTGGCCTCGGTGACATGGGAAAGCCAGAGATCGCGCAGCAGCGGATCGAGCCCGACCAGCGGATCGCCGAGACATTGCGGCGCGCTGGCGATGAAAGCCCCGAGCGCGGCCCCGCCGACGAGGCCGAGCGCGATGGCGCGGCGCGCAAACGTCTCGAGGCGCGGCGCGGCGGCGGCCAGCGCCGCGAAGCCGAGCGCGCCGACGATGATAGCGCGAATATGGACGGCCGAATAGGCGTCGCAGGCCGAAAGGCCGTAGCGCGAAGGCGCGACAGTCGCCGCGTAAGCGAGCGGCGCGAAGACGAGCAGGCCGAGAGCGAATGAGAGAAGGCGGCGCGACGCCGCCGCGCCTTCGATGAGGAAGAGGATCGCCGGCGCCGCCAACAGCACAATGAAGAAGGGAAGATTCTCGAGGCTGATTGCGAGCGACAGAGCGAGCGGCGCGGCGGCGGCCGCGAGCGCCAGAGGACGTTTCGCGTCGAGGCCGAGCGCGATGAGGCCGAATGTCGCCATCAGCAGCACGATCTGCGGCGCATGATGATCGATGCGGCCCGGCGTGAATTGCATGAACATCGGCGCCGAGAGAAACACCAGCCAGACGGCGAGCATGCGCGCCGGGCGATCCGCCATGACGCGCGCCACAAAGGCCGCGAGCGCGAAGAGCAGGGCGAGGCAGAGAAACGGAAAGGCGAGCCGCGTCGCGCGCTCCGCCATCTCCGGCGCGAGCAGCAGCCCGAACAGCAGATCGAGCGCGGCGAGCGGCGTATCGACGATGCGCGACCAATGCATGAAGAGCCCGTCCGGCGGATCGAGCCTTCGAGCCGTCATATCGAACCAGGATTGGCCGGCGAGGAGATCGCGCAGCTGCACGGCGCGCATGGCGTCGTCGGAATCGTAGAATTCGCCGGCGCTCCACACGGCGCGCGCGCGAGGGAGCGTCAATAGCGCAGCGCCGGCGAGCGCCGGGATAATGGCGGCGAGAAGCGGAATTTCACGACGCGTCCGCACATGGACGCGCGCCGTCTCGCCGGCGAGCGCGCTCACGCAGACGCCTTGGCGGCCGGCGCCGAGAAGAGAAGCGCGCGGCGCGCGGTGAAATTGAACAGGAAGACGACGCCGGCGGTCGGAATTTTCGCAAAGGCGGGATCGAAGCCGAGACGGCCGACGAGGAGCAGCATCAGCGCCTCGGTGACGAGCAAGCCGGCGAGGCCGATGGCGCAGAAAAGCGTGAATTCCGACGCCGGCCGCACGCTGCGCCGATCGCGGAACACCAGACTTATGCTGAGCGCATAGACGAGCGCGAGCCCGCCGCAAAAGCCGATCGCCGCCGCGACGAGATAGGGCACGCCGAGTGTCTTATGACAGAGCAGCAGCAGCCCATAGTCGAGCGCCAGCGCCGCGCCGCTCGCCAGCCCATAAGCGATGAGATCGCGCAGCACGCGCGTGGCGGCGAAGACGCGATGCGTCGACACGTCAAGCGACCCGCTTCGGCACGAGACGCTCGCTCGCCAGCGCCTGCTGAGCGCCGGAGACGCCGGCTTCCGTATATTCGGCGTCCTCGTTCACGCCCCAGACGTCATAGACGGCGCGGCCGGCGATGATGTTGAGCGCGGTCAACATACCGGTCATCATCGCATGATCCTGGTTGTTGTATTTGTGCATGCCGTTGCGGCCGACGAGATGCAGGCCCGGATAGCGCGCCGCCAGCTCGAGACGAATCGCCTGCACATTGGCGGCGTAGGAATCGTCATAGACCGGATAGGCCTTGGCCTGACGCACGACGCAGGCGTCGCGCACATCCTCCGCCTTCATGAGGCCGATCTTCGCGATCTCGTCCTTGGCGAGCGCGACGAGATCGGCGTCCGCCGCGTTCCACAATCCATCGCCCTCGAAGCAGAAATATTCGAGGCCGAGACAAGTGGAGACGCCATCGGCGATCATCTCCGGCGACCAGGATTTGAAATTCTGCACGCGGCCGACCTTCACCGACGGATCATGAATATAGATCCAATTGTCTGGGAACTCCTCCTGCGGCCGTCCGATCAGCACGACTGTGAGAAAATCGCGATAGGCGAGCGCGCGCGCGTTGAAGAGGCTGAGCGGCGTCGGCGTCAGCGCATTCATCACCTCGCGCAGCGGCGCGGAGGAGAGCACATTGCGCGCGCGATGCGTCTCGACGACGCCTTGCGCATCGCGCGTCGTGACGGTCCAAATTCCGCTCGCTTCATCGAAAGCGAGCTGCTCGACCTTGCAGCCCATTCGCAGACCGCCGCCGAGCTTCTGCATCTTGCGCGCGGCGGCTTCCCACATCATGCCGGGGCCGCGACGCGGATAGCGGAAGGATTCGATCAGCGTCTTCGCCGCGTTGCCGGATTTGCGGAGCTTCAAGGAGCGGCGCAATCCGTCGATGATCGCCGCGCCGAGGCTGAGGCCCTTGATGCGCTGCGCCGCCCAATCGGCGGAGATGTCGTCGCAGCTCATGCCCCATACTTTTTCGGTATAGGTCTTGAAGAAAATGCCGAACAGCCGTTCGCCGAACTGATTGCGCACCCATTGATGAAAGGAGCGCGGCTCCTTCACCGGAAAGGCCTTGGCGAAGGCGAAGGACGCCATGCACAGCGCGCTCTCGAAGAGCCCGAGATTCTTCAGCGCCTCGAAAGCCTTCAGCGGATAGGCGTAGAATTTCTCGCGATAGAAGATGCGCGACAGACGCGGCCGCTCGATGAAATCATGCGGGAGAATCTCGTCCCACAGATCGACGATCTCTTTCGATTTCGAGAAGAAGCGGTGACCGCCTATGTCGAAGAGAAAGCCCTTGTAGCTCGCGGTGCGGCTGATGCCGCCGACATAGGATCGGTCCTGCTCGAGGACGAGAACCTCGCGGCCGTTCTTCGCTAGAACAAAAGCGGCGGTGAGGCCCGCAGGCCCTGCGCCGATCACTATCGATTCGATGATCTCGCCCATGACCGCCCTGAGACAAGCGTGGCGTGCGCCGGCCGCCCGCGTCACGCGGCCAGGCTCACGGCACGTAGGGGCAGTATGGATGCGCTTTGGTTAACGCGCTGTTACGCTCAGGATGCCCGCATCGCCGCGTCGTTGCGCGCCGGCGAAGATCACGCGATTGCGCCCCTCCGCCTTGGCGCGATAGAGCGCATCGTCGGCGACGCGGGTCATGGCGGCGAGATCCGGCGTCGCATCCTCGAGAACGGTGACGCCGACGCTGACGGTCGCCGCGCCGTCCGCGAGATGCGCGGCGTCATGGATGAAAGCCGAGCGAATGCGTTCGGCGATCGCCAATGCGCTCGTCCGATCGGCCGGAGAGAGGATGGCGACGAATTCCTCGCCGCCGATGCGCGCCAGCATGTCGCTCGATCGCGTGTTTCGCGTCGCCGTCGCGCCGAATACGGCCAGCACGCGGTCGCCCTCGGCATGGCCGAAGCGGTCGTTGATATATTTGAAATTGTCGAGATCGAAGACGAGCACCGCCGTCGACGGCGCCGGGGCCGACCGCTTCGCGCGCTCGACCGCCCGTTCGAAAGCTCGCCGATTGGGAAGGCCCGTCAACGGATCGACCATCGCCGCGACTTCTCTTCGCTTCGCGAGGCGCTCTTTGGAGAGCGTCGCCAATAGAAAGCCGAGAACGGCGATAAAGCCGGAGAGCTCGAGGAAGCGGTATTTCAGATAGGGGCTGGTGAGGAAGCTCGTTTCATTGACCGTGAGAAAGGGCGCGGCGATCGCGAGCGCAATTTCGAACCCCGCCTGCAGCGCGATGATCCAGGCCGTCACGCGAGACACGAAGAGGCGCTGGCCGCCGATTCGGTTGTAGCGGAACAATTGGACGGCGGCGGCGACTTCATAGATCGCCGAGATCGCGGAGACTTCTGAAATTCGAAAGTGAATATCGGCGCGCCACAGGCCGGCGGCCCAAATCACGCCGCCGAGCAGGGCCAGCAGCGGCCGAACCGGCTCGCCGACAAAAACGAGAATGCCCGTCCACAGCAGACCGCATGCCCATAAAGTGAGCGCGTTTCCGAAAATGATCGAGAGCCACTCGACCTCATTGCGGAAAGCGTAGCAGAGCGCCGAGGCGCCCGCCGTCGCGAAGACCGCGGCCCACCACCATAATTCTTCGGCTTCTTCGTCGCTGCGCCAGATCGCATAGAGGAAGACGCCGAGCAGCGACAGCATGAAGGCGCCGAATAAATATAGGGTCGGCGCCAATGCAATCATCGCGGTTCACGATCCTATGAGTTGCAAATTGCTCGAATGCCGAGAGTTTCCGCTCCTGGAGCGTAAGCGTAGCATCGAATATGCCATGGTCTGAAAGTCATAAACAGCAGCGCAGCCGCATCGCGGCCGGACAAGACGTCGCAAGGGTAAAAAAATCCTGGAGCCTTTGCTCTATCCTTCCCCTGCGACTTGTCGCAACCGGTCTTTCTCCTCGGCGACGGCGCTTTCGGCCTCCTCGATCACGCCCATCGTGCCGACATGCAGCCATTTGCCGTCCAGCGGCGCGCCGAAGAGCCGCCCCTGCTCCGCCGCGCGAAAGAAAAACGGCGCGAGGGGAAACACATCCTGCTCGACAGTCTCGAACAATTGCGGCTTGACGACGCCTATTCCGGCATAGACAAAATCCGCGGTCTCCCCCGCGGCGCGCTTCGTCAGCCGGCCGTCCGCCGCCCGATGGAAATCGCCGTCCCAATCGACGCCGACGCTGCCGAGGCGCGGAGCCAGCAGCAGAGCGATGTCCATGATCTCCGGGTCCCAGAGATCGGCGAGGCGGCGCAGATTGTCGGCGCGCGCGCCGATCCAGAAGGCGTCGGTGTTGCAGATGAAGAAGGGCCGTCCGGCGAAGCGATCCAGAACCTTCTTTATCCCGCCGCCTTGATCGAGCAGCTTCTCGCGCTCGTCGGAGAGGATTATGCGCGGCGTCCGCCGGCCCTCGAGATGCGTCTCGATCTGATCGGCGAGATGATGGACGTTGACGATCGCCGTGGCGACGCCGGCCTGCGCGAAAGCGTCCAGCGAACGATCGAGCAGGGTGACGCCGTCGATCGCGACGAGCGGCTTGGGCAGCCGGTCGGTCAGCGGCCGCATGCGCGTGCCGAGCCCGGCGGCGAAGACGAAAGCCGCCTCAGGCATGGAAGAGCGCGGGGAGGTTGGCGACATACCAGGCCTCGAGATCGGCGAGCGCGGGATGGCGCAGGCCCTTGCGCAGATAGCTTTCCACGCGCGGCAGATGAACGAGATATTGCGGCTTGTGATCGCGCTGATCGAGCCGCGCGAAAATGCCGAGGATTTTGGTCGCGCGCTGCGCGCCGAGAATGGCGTAGGCGCGCGCGAAAGCCGCCATGTCGAACAGCGGATCGGCCTCGCGGCGCTTGCGGGCGTAATGGCCGAGCAGCCGCATCTCCAATTCGTCCGGCACGTCGACGCGCGCATCCTGCGTCAGCGACACGACGTCATAGGCGGGATGGCCGAGCACAGTGTCCTGGAAATCGATGACGCCGACGCGCGCCGTTCCCTGGCGGTCGGGCAGCCAGATGAGATTGGGCGAATGGAAATCGCGCAAGGTCCAGGTCGGCGCCGACATCACGATCTCGATCAGCGCCTGGCGCCAAAGATTGACGAAGGTCGCCTTGGAGCCGGACGATATGCCGCCGCCGCCGACCCGCGCCGCATACCATTCCAGCAGCAGCTCGACCTCGATCAGCAGCGCGTCGAGATCATAGGGCGGAATGTGATAAGGGGTCGAGCCTTCCACCGGCAGGACATCCGGCAGGCGCCGCGCATGCAGCGGCGCGAGCGCCGCCAGCGCCTCCAAATAGCGATCGGCGATGGGCGCGCCGCTGGCGACGACACCGTCGCGGCCGAGATCCTCCAGCAGCACGAAGCCGGCGGAGAGATCATAGGCGTAGATTTGCGGCGCGGAGAGGCCCTGCCCGCGCAGCGCATCCGCCATCGCCACGAAGGGCTTCACCGTCTCGGCGAGGCGCGCGATGGCGCTATAGGGCTTGCCATAGCGGATCGGCGGGCCATCCGGCCGCGCCGGCGAGATCATCAATATGGCCTGCGCGCCATCCGGCCGACGCAATACCTCATAGACGCGCGAGGAAGCGTCGCCCTGCAAATATTCGCGCGTGGCGTCGGCCCAGCCGGCGCGCTCCAGAAACTCCCGCATGGTGCGGAAGGCCTTGAGCCGCCCCGCCGCCTTGCCATGAGCGAGAATGCCGATGCGGCGCGCGTCCGGCGTCTCCGGCGCGGCGAAGGAGAGCCGCACCTCCAGCCGCTCGCCGGCAAAGAGGCTCGGCGCGCGCTCCGGCCATTCGACCAGCACCAGCGCATCCTCTGTCGCCTCCTCGAAGCCCATGGCCTCGAGCTCCGCCTCGCCGCCGGCGATGCGATAGAGATCGGCGTGCAGAATGCGGCAGGCGGGCGTCTCATAGAGCTGCATCAGCGTGAATGTGGGGCTCGGCGCCTCCAGCGTCGGGTCCTGCGCCAGCGCGCGGATCAGCGCCCGCGCAAAGGCCGTCTTGCCCGCGCCGAGATCGCCGGAGAGGGTGACGACCCGCACCGTGTCGCGAATGAGCGGGGCGAGGCGGGCGGCGAGCTCCGCGGTCTGCGCTTCATCGGCGACGTCGATCAGCCATTCGGCCTCTTCGCTCATGAGGCCTGTCCTTTTTCACGCGGGGCGAGACCCTGCTGGCCGCCGCTCTCCTGCGCCGGGAATATGCAAGTGACCGTCGTGCCTTCGCCGAGCGCGGAGTCGATGAGCACGCGCCCGCCATGCAGCTCGGTGAAGGCGCGCACGATGGAGAGGCCGAGCCCGACGCCCCTGTGGCGCGAGCCCGAGGTGTGCGACTCGAAACGGTCGAAGACTTTGTCGAGGACCTCCGGGGCGATGCCCCGCCCCCGATCGGCGACCTTGAACACGATTTCCCCCTCCCGACGCAACGCCGCGAGGGTAATGGTTTGTCCCGGCCGAGAAAAGCCGATCGCATTGGCGAGCAGATTGAACAGGATCTGGCGGATGCGCTTGGCGTCGCCGCGAAAGCGCCCGACCTCGCCCGTGGCGACGATCTGCAGCTCTATGTCGTTTTCGGCCAGCCGGTCCTGAACGCCCTCGGCCGCGGCGCGCATGGCGTCGCCGGCGTCCACCTCCTCGAGCTCCAGCTCCATGGCGTCGCTGTCGATGGTGGCGAGATCGAGAATGTCGTTGATGATGGCCAGCAGCGCCGCCGATGACTTGCCGACATAGCCGAGATATTCGAGCTGCTTGGCGTTGAGCTCGCCGGTCGTCTTCTCGCCGAGCAGGTGAATGAAGCCGATGATGTTGTTGAGCGGCGAGCGCAGCTCGTAAGAAACATGATGGACGAAATCGTTGCGGATCTTCTCCGCCGCCATCAGCGCCTGATTGCGCTCGGTGAGGGCGCGCTCGACATTCACGCCGGCCGTCACATCGACGAAGGTGAGCAGCGCCGCGCCCTCCGGCAGCGGCTGCGCGGTGCAGTCGAGCACCACGCCGTCGGAACGCTCTATGCGCCGCGTGAAGCCCTGGCGCATGTCCTGCAAGCCGGTGACGAAGCCGCGCAGCTCGCTCCACGTCTCCTCGTTGAGATGCAGCGGCCGGCAGAGATTGGCGACGGCGTCGAAGCGCGGCTTCTCGTCGACAATGCTCTTCTCGAGCGCCCATAGCGCGAGAAAGGCCGGATTGCAGAAGCGCAAGCGTCCGTCGGCGCCGAAGACGGCGACGCCCTCGCGCAAATTCTCCAGCGTCTCGTTCTGCATGCGATCGAGCGCATGAAACCGGGACTCGAGGAAATAGCGCTCGCTCACATCGTCGTAGAGATAGGTGACGCCGCCTTGCGGATTGGCGTTCGCCACGACGCGCAGCGTGCGCCCATTCGGCATGTGCCAGACATGCTCGTGATGTTCCTCGGAGGATTGATAGGCCTCCAGCAGCCGCGCCTTCCAGGCTTTGTAATCGGCCTCGACGGGCAGGCGCTGCTCGGCGCGCAGACGATCGAGAATCTCGCTGTCGCTCGGCCCCTGATCGAGAAAAGCGCGATCGAGCGGCCAGAGATTCTCATAGGCTGCGTTGCGATAGGTGAGGCGCTTGGCGCGATCGAAAATGGCGACGGCGATCGGCAATTGATCCAGCGTGCGCGAATGCGCCTGCATCTGCTGCTCGAGATCGGCGCGCGTCGTGTCGATCTCTTGGCGGTCGATGGCGAGCGCCGCGGCGGCGCCGTGGCAGGGCGCCGCGACGACATCGAGACGATGCCGCTCGCCGGCGACCACCGCCGTCACACGCGCGCGCCAAACCTCGTCGCGTCCACGCGCCGTCTGCGCTTGCAGGCGCGCGTCATTGTCGAGCAGCTCGATCTGGCGGCGCAGCGCGTCGGCCGCGCTTTCCGCCTCCACCGCTTGCGCATAGGCGGAATTGACGAAGATGAGCTTGCCTTCGACGTCGCGCATCCAAACCGGCGTCGGCAGCGCCTCGAGCAGAGCGCGCAGCCCCTCCGATTCGGCGACGCTGCGCCCATGCCGCTCGCGCAAGGACAAGAGCTCGAGCCGCTCGCCGGAGACCTCGCGAATGCGCAGCACGGCGCGGCCGGCGACGGCGCGGCCTTCGGCGTCGAAGCGTCGGCCTTGCAGGCTGGCGAGCGAGAGATGAAATCCTTCGCCATTCTGGCGCAGGCGATCGACGCGCTCCTGCAGCGCCGCCGCCTCGTCCGGTCCGAGCCAGGAGCCGAAGGCGAGCACGCGGCGCGCGAAGGCCGGATCATTGAGCCCGTTCTCTATGTCCGGCTCGCCGGCGGCATTGTCCCAGGAGACGAAGAGCTGCGGCTCGCTGGAGAGAAAAATCTCGGCGCGATCGAGCCGCTGACGCGTCGCTTCCAGCTCCGCCGCGAGCCGGGCCTCGCGCCGGCTCCACACCTTGCGCTCGCCGAGATGGGTGAAGGCGACGACGACGGCGAAAAGCGCGAGACCGCCGGTCAGCGCGAGATTGACGAATTCGGCGTTATCGGTGGTGCTGAGAAGATTGGCGAGCGCTTCCGCCCGCGCCGGTCCGCCGAAGGGCAGCAGACTGGCGGAGGCGAGCCCGCGCGTGACGTTGCGAACGAGCGTCGAGGACGCTCCCCGACGTCGCGCAGGCGGCAACGCTTTCGGCCCGAAGGCCGCATCGTGAAACATGCGAACCGGTCTCCACGTTCGATTTGCAAAGGCTCATCGCAAACAAACGCCGTAAGCCGTCCGCGCGCCACCGAGGCGCCGTCTCGAATCGCGTCTAATCTAAAGCGCGCCGTCGAAAAGTGAAACGCGGATCGTGACCGGGAGACTAGCGCCTAAGGATTTCGCCGAACTGGCGTCGCGCGAAAAAAAACGGCGGAGCGAGAGAATCGCTCCGCCGTATCGCGCTCGCGAGGCGAGGGAAATCAGTAGCGGTAATGGTCCGGCTTGAACGGGCCGTTCTGCGGCACGTTGAGATAGGCGGATTGCTGCTCGGTCATCTTGGTGAGCTTCACGCCGATCTTGTCGAGATGCAGCGACGCGACCTTCTCGTCGAGATGCTTGGGCAGCGTGTAGACGCCCACCGGATACTGGCCCTGCTTGGTCCACAGCTCGATCTGCGCCAACGTCTGATTGGTGAAGGACGCCGACATCACGAAGGACGGATGGCCGGTCGCGCAGCCGAGATTAACGAGGCGGCCTTCGGCGAGCAGAATGATGCGCTTGCCGTCGGCGAACTCGACCTCGTCGACCTGCGGCTTCACATTGTGCCATTTGAGATTGCGCAGGCCGGAGACCTGAATCTCGCTGTCGAAATGGCCGATGTTGCAGACGATGGCGCGGTCCTTCATGGCGCGCATGTGCTCGGTCGTGATGACGTCGACATTGCCGGTCGCGGTGCAGAAGATATCCGCGCGCGACGCGGCGTCTTCCATCGTCGTGACCTCATAGCCTTCCATCGCGGCCTGCAGCGCGCAGATCGGATCGATCTCGGTGACGAGCACGCGGCAGCCGGCGTTGCGCAGCGAAGCGGCCGAGCCCTTGCCCACATCGCCATAGCCCGCGATGCAGGCGACCTTGCCGGCCATCATCACATCGGTCGCGCGGCGAATGCCGTCGACCAGCGATTCGCGGCAGCCATAGAGATTGTCGAACTTCGACTTGGTGACCGAATCATTGACGTTGATCGCCGGCCACAGGAGCTTGCCTTCCTTGTGCATCACATAGAGGCGATGCACGCCGGTGGTGGTCTCCTCGGTCACGCCTTTGATGGCCTCGGCGTTGCGCTTGTAGAAGCCCGGATTGGCCTTGAGGCGCTTCTTGATCGCGGCGAAGAGGACTTCCTCCTCCTCATTGGTCGCCTTGTCGAGAAAAGCCGTGTCGCCATTCTCGGCGCGCAGGCCGAGGTGGATGAGCAGAGTGGCGTCGCCGCCATCGTCGAGGATCATGTTCGGCGTGCCGCCGTCGCCCCATTCGAAGATGCGATGGGTGTAGTCCCAATAATCCTCGAGGCTCTCGCCCTTGATGGCGAAGACGGGCGTGCCGGAGGCGGCGATGGCGGCGGCGGCGTGGTCCTGGGTCGAATAGATGTTGCAGGACGCCCAGCGCACGTCGGCGCCCAGCGCCTTCAGCGTCTCGATCAGCACGGCCGTCTGAATGGTCATATGCAGCGAGCCGGCGACGCGCGCGCCTTTCAGCGGCTGCGACGGGCCGAATTCCGCGCGGGTCGCCATGAGGCCGGGCATTTCGGTCTCGGCGATGTTGAGCTCCTTGCGGCCCCAATCGGCGAGGCCGATGTCGGCGACGACATAATCGTTGAAATGGGTGGTCATGACGCTCCCTTCAGGCGTTGTCTCGCCTCGAGAAGGCGAGCGGGACGGGCCTGGCCGCCTATAGCAAGGCGGCGGAGCAGATGCAATAAAGATATAAACAAGTCTTTATGTCAGCTTCACGCCGGCTTGCGGTCGCGCAGGAACACAAAGGCGCCCAAGGCCGCGATCACGGCGACGATCAGCAGGATCAGCAGCGTCGATTCCTCGAGCCAGGCGATGGCCGGAACGGCGAGGCCGAGCAGCAGGCCGACCAGCGACACGCGCCAGACATCCGCGTGAATGCCCGCGGTGAAGGAGCCGAGCGCCAGCACGGTGAGCACGGTGAGCGCGCTGCTGTCGGAATTCATCATCTGCTTCACATCGCCGATGAAGATGAGGCACATTGCGGCGAGCACCGCGCCCCAATGCAAAACCTGCGTGCGCACCAGCCGCCACTTTTCCTCTGCGGTCTCCGCCTCCTGCCAGCCGCCGGCGATGCTGATGAGCCCGAAGATCGGCGCGAGCGCGATCCAATAGGTCGTCATGCCCTGGCGCGTCACGCTCGTATAGGCGACGCCGAACAGCGCCAGCAGGAGCATGAGGAAATAGGGCCATTGCCGCAGAAAGAAGGAGGCGACGCCGTGAGAATGCGTCTCGGGCGAAAGGATTTCCGGCGCTCTGTGGGTCACTGTGCAGGCTCCGTTTCGACCCGCGTCACGCGACGCGGGGAGAGAATGGCCGGCGGCTCGCTGAGAGAAAATCCAGAGTTCGTCGAAATGCGCTTCGGCCGCCCCGGGGCGCAAAGCTCAATATAATCGATGTTTCAGCAAAGACGAGACGCGCCATGGCGCGTCCCGCGAATAATCGGGCTTTAGGCCGCGACCTTCTCGCATTCGTCGGCGCAGGCCTTGCAGGCGTCGCCGCAAGCCTTGCACTCTGCGATATTCGGGAACTTGTCGCATTCCTTCTTGCAGGCGAGGCAAGCCTGAGCCACAGCCTTGGCGAAGGAGGGCGTGAGCGCCGAAGCCGTGCCCGAGAGCGACGCCAGAGCCTTGCAGGCCGCGACGACGTCGAAGGTGGACTTGGTGCAAGGACCCATGCTGGCGTCATTGGCCGCGAGCATCTCGAAGCAGTGACGCAGGCATTCCTCGCCCGCGGCGACGCATTTGGTGGTCGACTCGAACAAAGCCTTATATTTGGCGCCGCCGCCATGATGGTGAGCGTGCGGATCTTCGGCCGCCAAAGTCCCCGTGGCGGCGGTTGCGGCGGCCAACGCGCCCATTGCAGTCACAAATTGCCGACGTTCCATGAATCTCCCCCTGAGTTTTAGGAACAACAACAATCTCAGCTTTAAGCTTTTTGGAGCAAGATTCAATCATAACGACCATTCGGCGAGTAAAAAACGTCGCGAAGCTCTGCCAATGTGACCAATCGGTTACAATGATTCGACGACGACGCGAGACGGTCGCGCGAAGACACGGATAGGGAAGATGGCGTTCATTACCAACTTCAACGCGCCGGAATTTTTCAATTCCCTGATATCTCTGCTCGTTGCGCTGCTGCTCGGCACGCTGATCGGGGCGGAGCGGCAATATCGCCAGCGCACCGCCGGGCTGCGCACCAATGCGCTGGTGGCTCTCGGCGCCGCGGCCTTCGTCGATCTCGGCATGCGCCTCAACGGCAATGTCGGCGCGACGCAGGTGCTCGCCTATATCGCCTCCGGCGTCGGCTTTCTCGGGGCCGGCGTCATCATAAAGGACGGCGCCAATATCACCGGCCTCAACACCGCGGCCACGATCTGGTGCTCGGCCGTCACCGGCGCCTTCGCCGGCGCGGATCACGCCGCGGAAGCGATTTTGATGGCGATCTTCACCCTCGCCGGAAACATGCTGCTGCGGCCGCTGGTCCATCTCATCGAGCGCGCGCCGATCGACGAGCGCTCGACGGAGGCGATCTACCGCCTGCATGTCACCGTCTCGCAGATGCGGCGTGACGCCCTCCGCGATCTGATGGTGGAGAGGCTGGAGGCCGCCGATTATCCCGTACGCGAGATCGAGGAATTGGAGCGTGGCGAGGGCGAGGTGGAGCTGGTCGCAATATTGACCTCGACCAGCATCGACCCGAAAGAGCTGGACGTCGTCGCCGCCGAGCTGGAGAAAGTCGCCGGCGTCGAGCATGCGAGCTGGACGGCGCAGACGAGCGAGTGAAAATCAGCGGCGAGAGGAAGCGGCGAGCGCGCCGCCTCCCTCAGCCTGTCAGCCGTCTGCACAATCCGTCGAGCTGCTCCAGCGTCGTGTAGCGGATGCGCAATTCGCCGCTCTCGCCGCGATGATGGATCGAAACATAAAGACCGAGCGCATCGGTCAACAGCTTCTCCATCGCCACCGTATCCGCGTCCTTATCGACGCGCGGCTTGCGGGATTTCGTCTCCAGCGGGCTATCGGCGACCTCTTGCTGCGCGAGACGCTCGACGTCGCGAACCGTGAGGCCCTCGTCGACGACACGCCGCGCCACAGCGTCGGGATTGTCGACGGCGAGCAATGCGCGCGCATGGCCGGCCGAGATCGCGCCCTCCGTCACCAGACGCCGGCTCGCCTCCGGCAGATTGAGCAGACGCAGCGTGTTGGCGACATGAGACCGGCTCTTGCCGATGATCTTGGCGAGATCGGACTGCGAATAGCCGAACTCCTTGCCGAGCCGCTCATAGCCGCGCGCTTCCTCGATCGCATTGAGATCGGCGCGCTGCACATTCTCGATAATGGCGAGCTCGAGGGCCTCGCGATCGTCCGCCTCATGCACGATGATCGGCACATCGGCGAGATTGGCGAGCTGGGCGGCCCGCCAGCGGCGCTCGCCGGCGATGATCTCATAAGCGTCGGCGACGCCCGGAACAGTGCGCACCACGATCGGCTGAATAATGCCCTTCTCGCGAATGGAGGCGGCAAGATCGGCGAGATCATCCTCGTGGAAGGCGACGCGCGGATTGCGCGGATTGGGCCGCAGAAACTCGATCGGCGCACGGCGCTGGCCGCGCGCGCGCTCCACAGCAGGCGCTTCCTCGCCCGCGTCTCCGATCAGAGCCGCCAGCCCTCGCCCCAATCTTCTGCGCGTCGCTTCTTCGGCCATTTCGGAATAGGTCCTTCGAATCGAGAGGCGCGCCATTCGCGCGCCGAGAAACCTTGGATCAGGCGGCCCGCAGCTGCTTCTCGCGCTGGATGACCTCCGTCGCGAGCTTCAGATAGGCCTGGCTACCGCTGCATTTGAGATCATATAGCAGCACTGGCTTGCCATGCGACGGCGCCTCGGACACCCTCACATTGCGCGGGATCACCGTCTCATAGACCTTGTCGCCCATGAAGCGCCGCACATCGGCGACGACCTGGGTCGCGAGATTATTGCGCGGATCGAACATGGTCAGCACAATGCCATGGATCGACAGCCGCGGATTGAGCGAGCGTCTGACCTGATCGACCGTCGACAGCAGTTGCGACAGACCTTCGAGCGCGAAGAACTCGCATTGCAACGGCACCAGCACGGCGTCGGCGCAAGCGAGGGCGTTGATGGTCAGCAGATTGAGCGACGGCGGGCAGTCGATCAGCACATAGGTGAAGGCCAGCGCCTCGCCATGGCGCTCGGCTGCAATCATCTCGGCGACAGCGCGCTTCAGGCGGAAGGCGCGGTCCTTGTCGCCGGCGATCTCGAGCTCGACGCCGAGCAGATCGAGGGTGGACGGCGCGATCGAAAGCCGCGGCACGGCGGTCGCGACGATCGCCTCGGCGAGGCTGCTCTCGGCGAGCAGCACGTCATAGGTGGAAATTCGGCGCGACTTACGGTCGACGCCGAGCCCGGTGGAGGCGTTGCCCTGCGGATCGAGATCGATGACGAGCACGGTCTCGCCCACCGCAGCCAGGGCCGTGCCGAGATTAATGGCCGTCGTCGTCTTGCCGACGCCGCCTTTTTGATTGGCGAGGACGAGGATGCGGGGCTGAGGAACGTCGGTCACGTCAAGCTCCAAAATCCCGCGCGAGGGCGATAATACGGCCGGACGAATGAGTGCGGCTCTGCAATGTCCAGATCTGGAAACTATCCGCGGCGCTCGAGCCGGTCAATTCAGTGGCCCAGTCTTCGCCCTTTAAAAACACGCCTTTGACGTTTTTCAACAGAAGTTCCTGCGCCCACTCGATCAGCTGCGGCATCGGAGCCAGCGCACGGGCCGTCACGCCGGCCACGGGATCGGTGATTCGCGGCAGCTCAGTCTCGATTCGGCCGACATGAATTTCCGCAGCGGCCCCTGTTTCACGTGAAACAGCGCGCAGAAAGGCCGCCTTGCGCTGATCGCTCTCGATGAGATGAACCTTCGCGCCGGCATGGTCCTTCAGGCAGATCGCCAGAACCATGCCCGGAAAGCCCGCGCCGGAGCCGAGATCGACCCAGCTCTCGAGGCTCGGAAAAAATTCGCGAATCTGCCCCGAATCGGCGAAATGCCGCGTCCATAGCTCGTCCAATGTGCTCTCGGCGACGAGATTGATGGACTTCTGCCATTTGCGCAGCAGCGATTCGTAAATCTCCAGCTCGCGAATATAAGGCTGCAGCGACGGCGCAATCTGCAGCGCTCGGTCTCGATCGCTGACGCGATCCTTTCCTTTCCCGGCCATATTACTGATCACCCACGCCGCGCTCGCGCCGCCAAAAGCGTGAGGGCGGCGGGAGTGACGCCCTCTATGCGCTGAGCCTGGCCGAGCGTGCGCGGACGCAGCGCTGACAGCTTGGCGCAGAGCTCCGCGGAGAGCCCGCCGATCTCCCGATAATCGAGAGTCGTGGGCAGAGCCAGCTGCTCGTCCCGACGGTAGGATTCGATATCGGCGCTCTGCCGATCGAGATAGACGGCGTAGCGTGCGTCGGTCTCGACTCGCGCCGACGTCTCCGCATCGATCTCACCGAGCTCTGGCCAGATCGCCGCGAGCCGCGGCAGATCGATCTCGGGGAAGGACAGCAGAGCATAGGCGCTGCGTCGCTGCCCGTCCTGATTAATGGGCAACCCGGCGCGCGCCGCAGCAGCGGAGGTGAGAGACAATTGCTGCAGCAGCGCGCGAGCGCGGCCGAGCTTGTCCATTCTGTCCCGATGCGCCAGCTCGCGCTCGCGTCCGATGCAGCCGATTTCCAGCCCCTTGCCGGTCAGGCGCTCATCGGCATTGTCGGAGCGCAGCGACAGACGATATTCGGCGCGCGAGGTGAACATGCGATAAGGCTCGCTGACCCCGCGCGTGACGAGATCGTCGATCATCACGCCGAGATAGGCCTCGGCGCGATCGAAAACGCTCGCTTTGGCGCCGCCGGCCCGCGCCGCGGCGTTGAGCCCAGCGACGAGGCCCTGCGCCGCCGCCTCCTCATAGCCAGTCGTTCCATTGATCTGGCCAGCGAAAAACAGCCCGCTCACGCTTTTCGTTTCCAGCGTGGCGTCGAGCTCGCGCGGATCGACAAAGTCATATTCGATCGCATAGCCGGGGCGCAGAATCTGCGTCTTCTCCAACCCTTCGATCTTCTGGATGAAAGCGCGCTGGACCTCCTCGGGCAGCGAGGTCGAGACGCCATTGGGATAGACAGTGTCGTCGTCGAGACCTTCCGGCTCGAGGAAAATCTGATGCGCGTCGCGGTCGCCGAAGCGCGTGACCTTATCCTCGATCGAGGGGCAATAGCGCGGACCCGGCCCCGATATCGCGCCACTGCGTATGGGCGAATGCTCGAGATTGTCGAGAATGACCTTATGCGCGGCGGCATTTGTGCGGGTGATATGGCAGGCGATCTGCGGATTGGCGATGGTCCGGGTGAGATAAGAAAAGGGCTCTGGGATCTCGTCGCCCTTCTGTTCCTCGAGCCGCGCCCAGTCGATCGTGCGACCATCGAGGCGGGGCGGCGTGCCGGTCTTCAGCCGCCGTGTGGCGAAGCCGATGCGCCGCAGATCCTCGGCGAGGCCGATCGAAGGATTTTCGCCCATGCGGCCGGCGGAATAGCGCGTCGCGCCAATGTGGATCACGCCATTGAGGAAGGTCCCGGTGGTTAGAACCACCGCGCCCGCGGCGAGCGTCTCTCCGTCCAGGGTCACGCCGGTCACGCGGCCATCTTGCAGGACGAGACCTTCCGCCGAGCCCTCCACGACGTCGAGATTCGGCGTCGCGGCGATCGCCGCTTGCATCGCCTCGCGATAGAGCTTGCGATCCGCCTGCGCGCGCGGACCGCGCACGGCCGGGCCTTTGGAACGGTTGAGCAGCCGAAACTGAATGCCGGCGGCGTCGGCGACACGGCCCATGAGCCCATCGAGCGCATCGATCTCGCGGACCAGCTGGCCCTTGCCGAGCCCGCCGATCGCCGGATTGCAGGACATTGCGCCGATCGTCGCGCGCGAATGGGTGACGAGCGCCGTGCGCGCGCCACGCCGCGCAGACGCCGCAGCGGCCTCACAGCCGGCATGGCCGCCCCCGATCACGATCACGTCATAGGCCGGTCGGCTCAATTTCCCATCCTCGATCCTGTTTCACGTGAAACTATTTGCCAATGCAGAATTGCGAGAAAATCGCATCCAGCACCTCCTCTACATCCACGGCGCCGACAATACGACCGAGCGCCCGGCCTGCGACACGCAGATCATCCGCGACGAATTCGAGCGCCTTGCCGGAATCGCGACTGGTCTCGATCGCCGATTTCGCCTCCTGAATGAGCCGCCTATGCCGCTCACGCGTGAGAAGCGCCGTCGAGCCGTCGCCCAGACGTCGCTTCGCGCGTCCCGCTATTTCCTCCAGAAGTCGGTCTATTCCAAACCCCGTTCGAGCGGAAATTGCAAGGTCATCTGATGTGCAATCTAGAAAATCCGCCTTGGTTGCGACGCGGATCAGCTCGGCGCCGTCCGAAGGCTCCAATTGCGGCGTCTCCCGCCCCCCCTCCGAGAGCCACAGCAGCAGATCGGCCTCGTCGATTCTGGCCCGCGTCCGCGCGACGCCGATGCGCTCGATCTCATCCTCCGCCTCGCGAAGACCGGCCGTGTCCACCAAAGTGATCGGCATGCCGGAAAGATCGAGATGAACCTCGATCATATCGCGCGTCGTTCCCGGAATGGCGGAGACGATCGCCACCTCGCGCCGCGCCAGCGCATTGAGCAGCGTCGATTTGCCGGAATTGGGCGGACCGAGCAGCAGCACGACAAAGCCGTCACGCAGACGCTCGCTGGCTTCGCTCTCCGTCAGCGCCTCGGCCATTTCGGCGATCACAGGCTCGAGCAAGGAGCGAAGCGCCTTCGCCGGCTCGAAGACATCCCCCTCATCGGAAAAATCCAGCTCCACCTCGACCAGAGCCAGAGCCCGGACCAGCCGCTCGCGCCAGCCTTCGACTCTTTTGCGCAGAGCTCCGCCGAGCGCCCGTATCGCCTGACGGCGTTGGAATTCCGTCTCCGCATCGATGAGATCGGCGAGCCCTTCGACCTGCGACAAATCCATCTTGCCATTGGCGAGGCTGCGCCGCGCAAATTCCCCTGGCTCCGCCTCGCGCAGGCCGGAAAAGGCGCTCAGAACGCCGAGCAGCGCGCGCGCTACAGCGCGACCGCCATGAATTTGCAGCTCGGCGTAATCCTCGCCGGTCGGCGAATTCGGCGCCGGAAAATAGAGCGCGAGACCGCGATCGAGGGGCTCATCCGCGCCCGGCGCGCGCAGCGTCACATAATGGGCGAAGCGCGGCCGAGGCGTGAGCCCGGCCAAAGCCGCGAGCACATGCGCAACCGCCGGGCCGGACAGGCGAATTACCGCGATCGCGGCGCGGCCGGCGCCGGTGGCGCTGGCGAAGATCGTGTCGCTGGACATGATCCTGATGCTCTACTCGAATTTACCCGCGCAGGAAAAGAAAGAACGCGCCTTCCCGCGACCCACAGCGCTCTTGCCGAGCGATCGTAAAGGATTGGAACGAATCGCGGCGCGGGCGGAAGCGCGACAGCCCAAAAAAATCGGCTTCCTTCGCAATATAGTTAAGATATAGTTAAAGGGCATTTTTTCAAAAGGAGCGAATATGCTCGCCAGATTTTTTGCCCTCATCGTCTGCCTCGCCAGCGTTCTCGCCGCCGCGACTCCCTCCTCCGCTCAGGAAATATTCGACAGCTCCATTCCGCTCGCCGCCGCTGGGCGCGCGGCGCATGCGCTGAAAATGCGCCTCGATTGGATCAGGAACCATCCGAACATTCCGCTTCCCTCCGGCAATCCGCAGATCACCAGCGGCTTCATCTCGACGCCGATCGTCGCTCTGCACATACCGCCGGCCGTGCCGGGCGTTTTCTTCCAATTCGCGACCGGGCCGACTGGCCTCGCCTGGACAGAATTCGACTTCGTCGGGCCGTCGGGTCAGAATTACGCGATTTATTATTTCACCTATGCGGCGCCGACATCCGGCGCGGTCAATCGGCTCGGCACGACCTATCGGTTCAACTCATACGCCGAGGCCGGCGTCTACACGCTGGTCAGCGCAACGATCGCCGATTACGTCGGCAACACGACCACCTATAATCCCGATCAGCTCGCGAAAATCTTTCCCAAGCTGACCTTCTATCTGTCGAATATCGGCGATTCCGACAGCGCCAAGCCACAGCTTCTCTCCGGCAAGATCACGCCGACCGTCAGCCTGTCCTCCCCACGGCCGGTCTTCGCGGCCGATCTGATCGTATCGGACAGCCTCTCGGGGGTCGGCGGCGCCTCGCTTATCCTCGCCTCGCCGGACGGCCAAATCTATACTCAGGCATGGGGCCAGCCAGGGACCCCGATTCAGCTCCCCGCAAAGCTGACAGCAGCCGCGAATTTCACCTATGAGACGGATTTCCCGCGCGGAACCTGGACGATCATCGACGTTTCGATCAGCGATATCGCCGGCAACACGCTCGACATCTCGGATGCGAACCAGATCAAATCGCTGCTCGGGAGCAACACCTTCCAGCTGACCGACTAAATCCATCGAGCTCGGCGCGGCCACGTCGGCGGAGCTCCCTGGAGCTCCGCCGCGGAACGCTCATCGGGGCGCGTTCTTTGCAACGCGTCCCGGACAGATTCGGGCGCTGGAGCCGGCGAGGCGCTGACGATAGAGCCGACGAAAGGCCAGAGTGGCCGCATCCGTCGGCACGGAAGCCTCCTCCCCGCCGAGCGGCGAGAATGGCGGCGTCGAAGATTCGACGATCGCGCGATCTTCTTCCGCGATTCGGCGGTTGGACCAGAGGAACAGCGCATCGAAGAGAGAGGCGCGCAAGAAGCTGCGGGCGGTGAGCAGGAGAAGACGCGTCTCCCGCTCGCCAATGGGGATGCACACGGCGAAAATACGAAAGACGCGGCCGCGAAAGTCGAGCGACAGCTCCATGAGATTGGGAAAGACATAATCCAGCGTCGTTGGACGTTGGCGTCCAACGACCGAGGCGGTGATCTTGCCGCCATGGTCATGCGGCTCGAAGCTCACATCCATCCGGGCCTGCGGGTCTTGGTCGAGCGCGCGCGCCATGGCCCCGCCGAATGTGCGCCGATGAACGAAGGCGACATGGGACGAATCGAGCATATTTTCCATCACGCGCGTCCAATGCGCGCGCCAGACGAAGCTTTGCGCGCAGAGCCGCAGGCCGCGGGTCAGCGAGACGATCGGCGGCGGCGCGTCGGCCGCCTCCCCCGGCGCCGTGCGCAGCCAGAGGACGCCGTCGATTTCCCGCATAGGGAGCCGCGTCGCGCGAATAGAGTCGCGCTTCGCCTCCGGGTTCCAGGGAATGTGGCGAAGGCTTCCATCCGCGCCGAAACGCCAGCCATGGAAGGGGCAGCGAATGTCGCCCTGCTCGACACAGCCGAGCGAAAGGGCGACGCCGCGATGCGGACATTGGTCGATCAGCGCCGCCGGCGCGCCATCGGCGCCGCGGAACGACACGATTTTTTCGCCAGCCACGGTGAGCGGCAGAAGCGCGTTTGCCTTCAGCTCGCGCGCGAGGCCGACGATGGTCCAGACATTGGCGAAACCCTCGAACACGTTCTCCCCGCGAATTCACATCGCCGGCGCGTCCGAGGGCGCCGGATCAGGTATTCATCGAATCGAAGAAGCTGGCGTTGCCCTTTGGCGTCTCGCGCAGCTTGCCGAGCAGGAACTCGATCGCATCCACCGTGCCCATCGGATTGAGAATGCGGCGCAGCACATACATCTTCTTGAGTATGTCGGACGGCACCAGCAGCTCCTCCTTGCGGGTGCCGGAGCGGGTGATGTCGATGGCCGGGAACACGCGCTTGTCGGAGACCTTGCGGTCGAGAATGATCTCCGAATTGCCCGTGCCCTTGAATTCCTCGAAGATCACCTCGTCCATGCGCGAGCCCGTGTCGATCAGCGCGGTGGCGATGATGGTCAGCGAGCCGCCCTCCTCGATATTGCGCGCGGCGCCGAAGAAGCGCTTGGGACGCTGCAGAGCGTTGGCGTCCACGCCGCCGGTCAGCACCTTGCCGGAGGACGGCACCACAGTGTTATAGGCGCGGCCGAGACGGGTGATCGAATCGAGCAAGATCACCACGTCGCGGCGATGCTCGACCAGGCGTTTGGCCTTCTCGATCACCATCTCCGCGACCTGGACGTGACGCACGGCCGGCTCGTCGAAAGTCGAGGAGACGACCTCGCCCTTCACGGAGCGCTGCATGTCGGTCACTTCCTCCGGGCGCTCGTCGATCAAGAGAACGATCAGATAGCACTCGGGATGATTTGTGGTGATCGACTGCGCGATATTCTGCAGCAGCACGGTCTTGCCGGTGCGCGGCGGCGCGACGACCAGAGCGCGCTGGCCCTTGCCGATCGGCGCGACGAGATCGATGACGCGGGCGGAAAGATCCTTGCGCGTCGGATCGTCGATCTCGAGCTTCAAGCGCTCGTCGGGATAGAGCGGCGTCAGATTGTCGAAGGGGACCTTGTGCCGCACCTTCTCCGGGTCTTCGAAATTGATCGAATTGACCTTGAGAAGCGCGAAATAGCGCTCGCCCTCCTTGGGGCTGCGGATCATGCCCTCGACGGTGTCGCCGGTGCGCAGGCCGAAGCGCCTGATCTGCGAGGGCGACACATAGATATCGTCCGGTCCGGCGAGATAATTGGCGTCCGGCGAACGCAGGAAGCCGAAGCCGTCCTGCAGCACCTCGACGACGCCTTCGCCGACGATCTCGACGTCGCGACCGGCGAATTGCTTCAATATTGCGAAGAGCAGTTCCTGGCGCCGCATGAGCGACGCGCCCTCGACCTCATGCTCCTCAGCGAAGGCGAGAAGCTCGGCGGCCGATTTGGACTTCAGGTCCTGAAGCTTGATTTCCCCCATTTGGGACAATCCTCGACGATATTCGGATGAAACTTGGCCTAGGGCGGCGGGGTGGGGCAGATAAGGAAGCGGGAGACGATGCCCCGGTGAGCCGGTATGGATCCGGCTGTCGTGCGAAACGACGATCTGCCTTTAGGTGAGCAAGTCAGCAATTAATCCTTTTCGGGCGGAAAGGCAAGCCATCCGCCCGAAGCTCATGACAATTCCGTGAAAGACGGGGAAAATTCCCTGTCCTCAGAACGGCTTGACGATCACCAAAATGACGATGCCGATCATCAGCAGCGTCGGGACTTCATTGATGAAGCGGAAGAATTTCGCCGGCCGGTGATTCTCGTCGCGCTCGAAAGCCTTTTGCGTGACGCCGAAATAGAAGTGGACGCCGGTCAGAAGGACGACCAGCGCCAGTTTGGCGTGCAGCCAGCCGGCTCCATGGAAGGAGCCGAAATAGATCAACGCCAGGCCGGCCGCCCAAGAGACGATCATCGCCGGGGCCATGATGTAGAGCGCCAGCCGGCGCTCCATTTTCTTGAACAGCGCCGAGGGCGCGCCCTGCCCCACTTCCGTATGATAGACGAACAGCCGCGGCAGATAGAGGAGCCCGGCCATCCAGGAGATCACCGCGATCACATGCAGAGCTTTGATCCAGAGATACATGGCTTTAATTTCCTGTTCCGCGAATACGCTCGATCAATTGCGAGACATGCTCTAACGGGGTCTCCGGCAAAACGCCGTGACCCAGATTGAAAATATGCGGACGTCCGGCAAAGCTCCGCAAGATCGAATCGATCTCGCGATCGAGCGCCGGGCCGCCGGCGAGCAAAGCGAGAGGATCGAGATTTCCCTGTAGCGCTGGTCCAGCCGGGATCTCCTTCACCGCCCAGTCGGGATCGATGGCCGTGTCCAACCCCAGCGCATCGGCGCCGAGCGTCCCGGCGAGGCGGGACAGATGCGTCGCGCCGCCGCGCGGGAAGGCGATGATCGGCACGCCGGGCCGGGCGGCCTTCACCGCCGCGATGATCTTCCGCAACGGCTCCGCGACCCAGCGCTCGAATTCGTGAGCCGGCAGCACGCCGGCCCAGCTGTCGAACAGCTGCAAGACCTCGACGCCGGCGTCGATCTGCC
Organism: Methylosinus sp. LW4; assembly: GCF_000379125.1. Classification (NCBI taxonomy): domain Bacteria; kingdom Pseudomonadati; phylum Pseudomonadota; class Alphaproteobacteria; order Hyphomicrobiales; family Methylocystaceae; genus Methylosinus; species Methylosinus sp. LW4. Next base: position 3,317,635 of record NZ_KB900626.1, read on the forward strand.
GAATGAGATAGGCGGTGGAGGCCTCGACCAGAATGTCGATGAGCCGCGCGAAAGCCTCCGGCCGCCGATAGGCGAAGAGACGGGCCGGCGCTTGATCCGGCGTGCCGCGACCAGCAATCATATAGCTCGCCACCGTCCAGGGCGCGCCACAAAAGCCGATGAAAGTCACTGACTTCGGCAGCTCGCCCTTCACCCGGTCGATCGTCTCGAAGACGGGCGAGAGCTTGCCGAGATCGAAATTCTCGGCGAGCGCCTCAATGTCGCGGTCGCTCTCCAGCGGGATCAGCCGCGGCCCATGCCCAGTCTCGAACCAGACCTTCTGCCCCAGCGCGTCCGGCACGACCAGAATATCGCTGAACAGGATCGCCGCATCGAAGCCGAAACGCTCGATCGGCTGCATGGTAATCCGCGCCGCTGTCTGCGGATTGTAGCAAGTGTCGAGAAAGCTGCCGGCTTTGGCGCGCAGCTCCTGATATTCCGGCAGATAACGGCCGGCCTGTCGCATCAGCCAGATTGGCGGCACGGCGCGTGCTTCTCCGCCCAGAACGGCGAGGAGAGGCTTGAGATCACCCATTTCGCTTATTGCTCCGGCAGGATCGGGAATGAAAAGGGACGCTCTGCGCTCCCTCCGGCTTTGGAGCTAACCCAAAACGACACAAAAAGAAAATTCAATCTTTAAGAGATTTTTTTGATTTTATTGATGGTTCCTTAACGAAGGTTAATTTTCGTCAACCTTTTGTCCACACCTTACGTACCGTGACCTATGCTGTATAGCTTTTTGCGCCGCCGCTGTGGACAGATTGGTAAATGAAACATTAACAACGGCTTGCCGACATCCGCTCACAAGCTCTGCCGTGGATGGCGGAGAATCTCCCGCTGCAATGGCTTAGCATCCGCTTTTCCACACTCGTTTCGACGCCTGTTGATCGCTGGGCTTCGTTATGCGCAGCTGTGCACATGTCCGGTCCGCCGGCGCTCACTTTTCCCCATAATGCCCACGATCGCGCTACGGCTGTGGGAATCGATCGGAGGAGGTTCGACTGTCGCAGGATCGCCCCAGCGCCTTCTGGCGTCTCGCCGAGCCGCTGATTCTCGCCTCCAAGAGCAAAGGCCGACGCATGGCGCTGGAGCAGACCGGCGCGCCTTTTCTCATTCACCCGGCGGAGATCGACGAGCGCGCCGTGGAAGCCGAGGTCGTCGCCGCCGGCGGCGACGCCGACGCTGTCGCGGCGCGATTGGCCGACGACAAGGCGAAGCGCGTCTCGCTGGCGCGGCCGGGCGCTCTCGTCCTCGGGGCGGATCAGGTGGCGAGCTGCGAGGGACGCCGCTTCGGCAAGCCGCCGACCGCCGCCGCCGCCGGCGAGCAGCTGCGCTTCCTCTCCGGGCGGACCCATCGTCTGCATTCGGCGGTCGCGCTCGCCCGCGACGGCGCCATAATCTTCGAGACCGTGGCCCATGCCGATCTGACGATGCGCGCTTTCTCGGATGATTTTCTCGCCCGCTATCTCGAGCTCGTGGCCGAGGAGGCGACGACCAGCGCCGGGGCCTATCAGATAGAAGGTCTCGGCGTTCATCTCTTCGAGCGCATAATCGGCGATCATTGGACCATTATCGGAATGCCGCTGCTGCCGGTGCTGGAGGCGCTGCGCCGTGAGGGAGCGTTTCTGTCATGAGCGGCGACGCCCCGCCCCGCCCTCTGGTCATCGGCCTCACCGGCTCGATCGGCATGGGCAAATCGACGACGGCCGATCTTTTCCGCGCCGAGGGCGTCCCCGTCTATGATTCCGACCGCGCCGTGCATGAGCTCTATCGCGGTCCCGCGGCGGCGCAGATCGAGGGGCTGTTTCCGGGCGTCACGGCGGATGGCGTCGTCGATCGCGCCCGCCTCGCCGCCCGCGTGCTCGGCGACGGGGAGGCGCTGCGCCGTCTCGAGGCGCTGGTGCATCCGCTCGTCGCCATCGGCCGCGACGAATTTCTCGAGAATTGCCGCCGCGCGGGCGAGCCTCTCGTCGTCTTCGACATTCCCCTCCTCTTCGAGATCGGCGCGCAAAAGGATGTCGACGCCGTCGTCGTCGTCTCCGCCCCGGCGGATATTCAGCGCGCGCGCGTGCTGGCGCGTCCCGGCATGACGGAGGAAAAATTCGCCGCCATACTGGCCAAGCAGATTCCCGACGCGCAAAAGCACGCCGGCGCCGATTTCGTGGTGCATAGCGAGCGCGGCCTGGATTCCGCTCGGCAGGAAGTTCGGCTAATCCTCGAGGAGCTGGCGCGACGAAAGCCGTCGCGCTGATCCGATCGAGAGAGGCTGCCGATGCGTGAGATCGTCTTCGACACGGAGACGACCGGTCTCGACCCCACCAAGGGCCATCGCATCGTCGAGATCGGCGCGGTGGAGATTTCCAATCTCATCCCGACCGGCCGCACCTTTCATTTCTATCTCGATCCAGAACGCGACATGCCGGAGGAGGCGTTTCGCGTCCATGGCCTCTCCTCGGCCTTTCTCACGGGCCAAAAGAAATTCCGCGAGATCGCCGACAGCTTTCTGGAATTCGTCGAGGACGCCAATCTCGTCGCGCATAACGCCGAATTCGACATGCGCTTCGTCAATTTCGAGCTCGGCCTGCTGGGAAAGGCGGCGATCCCTTTCGATCGCGTCGTCGACACGCTGACCATCGCGCGCCGCCGGCATCCGGGCGCTTCCAATACTCTGGATGCGCTCTGCCAGCGCTATGGCGTCGATCTCACGCGCCGCGACAAGCATGGCGCTCTGCTCGACGCCGGCCTGCTCGCGGAAGTCTATGCGGAGCTGATGGGCGGCCGCCAAACGGCGCTCATTCTGCAAGCGGACGCCGCGACTCTGGCGGAGGAGAATGGCGGCGAATTTTTGCGCAACCGCCCGCAAAAGCTGGCGCAGCTGCTCACCGAGGCGGAACGCGCCGCGCATGAGGCCTTTATCGCCAAGCTGGGCAAGGAGCCGATGTGGCTGCGCTATCTCGCGCAGCCGGAGACGGCCGAGCCCGCCATCGAGACGCCGATGGAGAAGCGAGCCTGACGGCTCGCCTCTGCGATTTCCTACGGTTTGTCATTGTGAGCGCAGCGAAGCAATCCAGAGCCGTAGGGGGATTGCTTCGTCGCTTCGCTTCTCGCAATGACGACCGGGGGTCGCTCAGTTCGCGTTGGCCGGAGCCTGCTGCGCCTGGGCCGCGCGCTGCTGATAGAGCGCGAAAAAGTCGATCGGATCGATATAGAGGGGCGGGAAGCCGCCATTGCGCGTGGCGTCGGCGACGACCTGGCGCAGGAAGGGGAACAGCAGCCGCGGGCATTCGATCATCACGATGGGATGAATCTGCTCGGCCGGAATGTTCAGCAGGCGGAACACGCCGCCGTAATCGACCTCGAGCTTGAACAGCACTTCTTCGCTCTCGGTGGCCGAGGCTTCCAACGTCACCGAGACCTCGAAATCCTCTTGCGAAATCTGGCGCGCGTTGACATTGACCTGAATGCCGATCTCCGGCGGATTCTGGCGTGGCTGCAGCGAACGCGGCGCATTGGGATTCTCGAAGGAGAGATCCTTCACATATTGCACGAGCACGTTGAGCGCCGGGGCGCCGGTCGGGCCGGAGCCGTTTCCATTCGTATCGGTCATCGTCGAACTCCCTGCCGATTTCGGCTCCCGACAGGCGCGACGGTATGGCGGCGCCTGTCACGGCGCCCGCCTAACACGTCCCCTTGCCTGCGACAACGGATTTGACGCCGATCAGACAACTTTGGCGGGAGGGGCGCGGCGCGCGCGCACGCGGCGCTTTGGGCCTTCATCGACAATGGCTTTCCACTCGCCGGGGGAAAGATCGATGGTCTGCGGACCCTGCCGCTCGGTCTTGCCGCGAATGCGATCGGCGACCTGCGCGCGGATCGACGGCGACTTCAGCGCCAGGCCGACGAGATCAGAGGCGAAGCCAGGCAGGATCAGCAGCAGCGAGCCGACCGCCTCGAGCCCGCCCTCGAGCAGAGCGACGCCGGATTTCAGCTCCTCGCGCGGCTGGCCGACGCGGCTGCGCAGATAGACGAACAGCCGCTTGACGTCGGCGAGGCCGAGCAGCGTTGTGCCGACGCCGAGCGCCACGGCCGCTATCACGCCGAGAAACTGCACGACGAGCACGAAGGCCAGGATCTCGACGAAGAGCCAGCCTGTCAGCACATAGGCGACGAGTTTCGACTTGTTCACCTCGGCGCGCCCTCCGTTCCCGCCATGAGAAACCCCGGCGAGGGGTTGATTCGTGACATCTGGGACGCGACATGATACCGGACAATCCCTGCGACTGGGAGACGCCCTTTGTCGGGATCCGATTTCGACCCCTCCATCTTGGTCTTCGCCGCGCTCGCGGCTTTCGTCGTTTGGAAATTGTGGTCCGTCCTCGGCGTGCGCGTCGATCGCGAAGGCCCGGCCTCCGATCGCGCCGGCCCCGCAAGGCGGATCGGCCCGGCTCCGGCCCCGCAAGCCTCGGCTTTCGCGCCGTCACCCGCCAATGGCGCGCTGGACGCCGACCGCTGGAAAGGCCTCGCCGAATCCGGCAGCAATGGCTGGCGCGGCCTGGACCAGATCGCCGCCTCCGATCGCGGCTTCTCCGGTCCCGCCTTCGTCGACGGCGCCAAGAAGGCCTATGAGATGATCGTCGAGGCTTTCGCGCGGGGCGACCGCGACACGCTGCGCAATCTCCTTTCGACCGAGGTGTTCGACAGCTTCTCTGGCGAGATCGCCGGGCGCGAGCAACGCGGCGAGACGGCCGAGGCGCATGTCGTCTCCATCGATTCCGCAACGGTCGAGGACGCCAAGGTCGAGCTGCGCAAGGCGCAGATCACCATTCGTTTCGTCGCCAAGCTCCAATCGGTCCGCCGCGACAGCGCCGGCGCCGCGATCGAGGGCGAGTCGGATCGGCCGCTCGAGATCGTTGACCTCTGGACTTTCGCGCGCGATGTCGCCTCGCGTGATCCGAATTGGAAGCTCGTGGCGACCGAAACGGTTCACTAGGCGGATTGCGAGGTGGCGTCCGTCGATCTCGATCCAGTCGGTTTCGATTCGATCGACGCCATTTTTCAGGACGATCTTCGCGAGACCTTTCGCGTCTTCCGCCGCTCGGCTGAAATCATCCTCTCCGCTGCGCAGCCGCTCCGCGCGGCTCTGCCGGCCGATGAAGCGCTGGCCCGCGTCTGCCGCCTCGCTGCGGGCATGGATGCGGCGACGCTCTCCCCCGACGCTGCGCTCGATTTTTTCGCCGCCAAATTCCGTCCTTTTCGACTGCGCGGGCCGGGATTCGTCACCGCTTATTACGAGCCGGTGATCGAGGCGCGCGAGGCTCCCGACGCGCAATTCCGCACGCCCGTCCCCGCCCGTCCGGCCGATCTCGTCACGCTTAACGAGACGCCCATTCGCGGCGAGGCGGGCGAGCCGCTCACCTCCGCCCGGCTGCGGGCCGATGGCGGCCTCGAGCCTTATCCCGATCGCCGCGCCTTGGAGGAAGGCCCGCCGGAGCTGCGGCCGCGGCCGATCGCCTATGTCCGGGATAGGGTCGAGCTGTTTCTCATTCAGGTGCAGGGCTCGGCGCGGCTGCGCTTTCCCGATGGGCGGGAATTGCCGCTCACCTATGATGGCCGCAATGGCCGTCCCTATACGTCGATCGGCCGCCTGCTCATCGAGCGCGGGCTCGTTCCGCAAAGCGAAATGTCGCTCGAGCGCTTGAAGACGGAAATCCGCGCCCTCGGCCAGGAAGACGGCGCGCCCGGCGCCCGGCTGATGCAGGAGAACCGCTCCTATGTCTTCTTCCGCGCCGATTCCTCGCCGGAGCGGCGCGACGGCCCCATAGGCGGCGAGGGCTGCGCGCTGACGCCGCTGCGCTCCATCGCTGTCGATCGCTCGCTGTGGAGCTATGGCCTGCCCTTTTTCATCAGCGCGACCGTGCCCTGGCGCAGCGCGGCGGCGGAGCCCTTCGCCCGGCTGATGATCGCGCAGGACACGGGCTCGGCGATTCTCGGACCCGCGCGCGCCGATCTCTTCTTCGGCGCCGGGGACGAAGCCGGGGCGCTCGCCGGGCTGGTGCGCCACAAGGCGGATTTCACCGTGCTGCTGCCGCGAGGAGCGGGCGGCGATGAGTGATCCGCCGCGCGAATCGCGTCGCTCGCGTTTTCTGTCCCGAGAAGAGATAGAGCTGTGGAACAAGGTGACGGCCGATGTGCGGCCGTCGCGCGGCCGTCGTCGCCGCCCGCAGGAGGAGCAGCCGGTCGAGGCCGGCGAGCCGAAGAAAGGAGCCGCTGCCGCGCCGCCGCCGACGCCTGCTCCGGCGGAGAAAAAGCCGCGGCCCCGCCCGGCCGCGCCGCCGGCAGAGATCGATCACCGCACGCGCACGAAATTGCGTCGCGGCCGGCTCGAGGTGGAGGCCAAGCTCGATCTCCACGGACTGCGCCAGGCCGAGGCGCAGACGGCGCTCTATGATTTTCTGCGCCGCGCCCAAGCGGCCGGCGCGCGCATGGCCATCGTGGTGACGGGCAAGGGGGTGCGCAGCGAGGAGGGCGGCGTGCTGCGCCGCCTCGTACCCCTATGGCTGAGCGCCCCGGCGATGCGCGATCTCGTTGTCGGCTTCGGCGAGGCGGCGCGCAATCACGGCGGCGAAGGCGCGCTCTATGTGCAGATCAGGCGCCCGCGCAGCGCCAAATAGCGAAAGTCTCGCGTCGGATGAAATATCGGCCCCTCGCCCTGAGAAGCCCGCGAAGCGGGCGTCTCGAAGGGCGGCCGCTGCGTGGCGCTGGATCGTCCTTCGAGGCTTTTTGTGTTCTGCAAAAAGCGCCTCGGGACGAGGGGGATTGTTCACTTGATTCCGTAGAATTTCGTCGCGAAGGACCATTTCGGCGCGCGGATCGGGCGCTCGCCTTCGGCAGGCAGTATCTGCAGCATCTGCGTCGAATCCTTCACGAAATCCGCGGCCTTGGCCTGGCCCGCGATGGCCGCCGGCACATCCGGCAGGTCGACGATCTGCAAGGGCGCGTCGCTCAATATGGCCACCACCATGCCGACGCCCGTCGGCGGCGAGGCGACGAAGCGATAGGCGGATTTGCCGCTGGCGTCCGGCAGCGTCATCGACTGGCCGGCCTTCAGAAAATTGGCCTTCTCATCGACGCCGGCGGGGTCCGCCAAAGTCACCATATTGGGGAAAATCTGCGCCAGCTTTCCCTGCGCGTCGACATCGACCAATATCACATAGCCGGGCTTTTCCGCCGTCACGCGAAAGCTCATCGGCGCGCCGAGCGCGAACTCCTCCTGCGGCAGCACCTCGATTCGCACGCCCGCGCCGGCGGCCTTGGCCGGCTCCTTGGGGATCGCCGGCGCTTGCGTCTGCGGCGACGGCGGGGCCTCCGCTGGCGGATCGTCGATGATGCGCACCGAGCGCGTCATATCCTGCGGCTCGGCGAGCGCGACGCTCGCGACGCAGCAGAGAAGCGAGAGACAAAGACGCCGCATCATTCTCTCCTCCTTTTCAACGCGCGGTGAAAATGCCGACTGTGCCGAGCTGCGCCTCGCTATTCGAAAATTGCGAGACGATATCGATGACCTTGGCCGGATTGCGCAGCCGATCGAGCTGCCGCAGCGCCTGCTCGAGCTGCGGCATGGGCCGCGTCGAGGCGATGGCGACGATCTGATCGGCGCCGAAGGGCTCGCCCGCGACGACGCTCAGCCGATAGTCGGAAGATTGCACGACGGGCGGGTCGGAGGCGAGCGGATAGAGCAATTGCAGCACGCCGTCGCCGGTGAGGTCGAACAGCAGCAGATTGCGGCCGGCGACTCCGCCTATGGTGATCTCGACGCGCTCGCCCTTGCGCCGCAGCCCCTCCGGCGCGACGCGCATCGGCAGCGGCCCTTTGCCGGCGACGAGCTTCAGCCAGCGCACGGTGGCGGCGCGATCGATCAGAACGTCGAGCTCATGCGCATCGACATTATGCGCCAGCACATCGCCGCCGGAGAGCGCGTCGCGGCTCGCCGCGTCCCAGAGGATATCGGCCGCCGCATCGGCGCCGACGAGCACGAAAGGCGCATGGGCGCCGGCGCCCGTTCCGCGCTCGGCGGCCGCGCCGCGCAGAGCGAGGCGGATCGGCTCCTTGGGCCGTGGCGGCAGAGCGGCGGGCTTTGCCGGCGGCAGGCTCTGGCCCGGCCCGATCGCCATGGATTTTGGCGTCAGCGGCGTGATCGTCAGCCCGCCGCCGCCGGAGGAAGCGGCGGCCTCTTCCTCTTCCGCCGACGATCCGCCCACGGCCTGCACGCCGACGCCGCGCCCGAGCTGAGCGATCACATCCCTCGAGGCGTCGAGCCCGCGCGGCTCGACGACGGCGACGCTCTGACGCTGATCGCTGAGCTGATAGGCGAGCCCTCTGACATAGGCGATGAGTTCCGCCGTCGTGACGGCGCCGTCGCCATCGGCGTCCGCCGCGCCCTCGAGCGCGCGCGCGACGGCGTAGCTCAGCGCGCCGCGCTGGCCGACGCCGGCGATCTCCAGCTCGGGCGCCTCGAATTGCGCATCCGCCGCCATCAGCACGACCGAGCGCGCGAAATCCCGTGGCGCGATCTTCGTCGCGGCGGAGGAAGCGCCTTCATTCAGCGAGCGATAGACGAGCTTCGCCGCGCGTGGATCGACCTCGCGCGCGAGGCTCTCTCCGAAAGAGGCGTCGGCGATGAGAAAGACGCGCGCGCCCTTTTTCTCGAAAGCGTCGATCATGGAATCGAGCTCGGCGCGCGCGATCTTCTCGCCATTGGCGCGCGCCTGTGTCGGATCGAATTTCGGCAGCAGCAGAACGGGCGCGTTCTTCTGCGCGCCATAGCCGGCGAAGGTCAGGAAGACGGCGTCGCCCTTTTGCGCGCGCGCCAGCATGGCGTCGAGCGCGCGCATCACCGCGGCGCGCTCCGCTCTGTCGATGAATGTCACAATGTCGCGCGCGCCGCGTCCGCGCAGGCTCGCCTCGAGATCGCGCGCATCGGCGACGGCGCCGCGCAAGGGCGGCGCATGTTCGTAATGATCGACGCCGATGAGAATGGCGCGCGTCTCGGCCGATGCGGCGTTCGCGAAAAGACCGAGCATAGCGCAAGCGATCGCGCCCACGCCGCGCCGCAGAGCAGACGATAGGGCTTTGCGCTGCATTCTCCCTCTCCCCGCCTGTAGGGAGAGGGCCGGGGTGAGTTGCTTGGGGCGTTGGCCAAAAACGCAAAGCGCCCCGAGCCCCTCATCCTCACCTTCTCCCCGTGAACGGGGAGAAGGAAGGCGGCGCGACGCGATCAGCTGCACAGCGCAGGAAAAATAAGGAAAAGCGATCATGCGCGCGAGGGATCTCGAATGACGCAAAAGGTCCGAACAAGCGAGGCGAGACTATCATTCGCGCCTCCGCGCCGGCAAGCGCGGGAAAAAGCTCGCGCGCGCGGTCGTCGCGCGAATGCAGCCGTCTCGTGAGAGGCTTCGGCGCTTCGCCACGGAAAAGCCGCCGATCCGCCCGCGCCCCGCGGCGGCCGCGTCGCATTTGGGAAGGAGATTTCGAACATGCTCCGCTTGCTCCTTCTCCCCCTCACGCCGCGCTTCGTCGCGCTCACGCTCAGCGTCGCGGGCTTTCTCCTCTGCGCCATAGCGACGGAGGGCGATCTGTCGAGCGCCTTCTTTCCGGCGGCGATCGCCTGCGCCGCGCTCTGCGCGCTCGGCGCGCATGATCTGCTGCAGCGCGAGCATGCGATTTTGCGCGCCTATCCTATTTCCGCGCATCTGCGCTTTTTGCTCGAGCATGTGCGGCCGGAGCTGCGGCAATATTTCTTCGAGGACAATAAGGACGGCCGTCCGTTCAGCCGCGACAAGCGCGCCATCGTCTATCAGCGCGCCAAGATGAACATCGACAAAAGGCCCTTCGGCACGGAAATCGACGTCTATGCGGAAGGCTTCGAATGGCTGCGCCATTCGATCGCGGCGCGGCCCGTTTCGCATGAGCATTTTCGCACGCGCGTCGGCGGCGATTGCGCGCAGCCTTACGACATCTCGCTCTTGAATATTTCCGCGATGAGCTTCGGCGCCTTGAGCCGCAACGCCATTCGCGCGCTCAATCTCGGCGCGCGCAAGGGCGAATTCGCGCAGGATACGGGCGAGGGCGGCTTCAGCCCCTATCATCAGGAGGCCGGCGGCGACGTCATTTGGCAGATCGCCTCCGGCTATTTCGGCTGCCGCACGCGCGAGGGCGCATTCGACGCGGAGAAATTCGCCGAGATCGCCACGCGCGATCAGATCAAGATGATCGAGGTGAAGCTGAGCCAAGGGGCGAAGCCCGGCCATGGCGGCGTGCTGCCGGCCGCCAAGGTGAGCGAGGAGATCGCGCGCATTCGCGGCGTGCCCATGGGCGAGGATTGCATTTCGCCGGCGGCGCATTCGGCCTTTTCGACGCCGATCGAATTACTGCAATTTCTGGCGCAGCTGCGCGCGCTCTCCGGCGGCAAGCCGGTCGGCTTCAAGCTCTGCCTCGGCCAGCCCTGGGAGTTCCTGGCCATTTGCAAGGCGATGCTGGAGACGGGCCTCCATCCCGATTTCATCGTCGTCGACGGCAAGGAAGGCGGGACCGGCTCAGCGCCGCTCGAATTCATGGATCACATCGGCATGCCGATGCGCGACGGACTCGCCTTCGCGCATCATGCGCTGATCGGCGTCGGCCTGCGCGATACAATTCGCATCGGCGCCGCCGGCAAGATCGCCACGGGCTTCGACATGGCGCGGGCGCTCGCGCTCGGCGCCGATTGGTGCAATAGCGGGCGCGGCTTCATGTTCGCGCTCGGCTGCATTCAATCTCTGTCCTGCCACACCGATCATTGCCCGACCGGCGTCGCCACGCAGGACGCCTCGCGCGGCCGCGCGCTCGTCGTCTCGGACAAGGCGGAGCGCGTGCGCAATTTTCATCATGCGACGCTCATGGCGCTCGCCGAGCTCGCCGCCGCCGCCGGGCTCGATCATCCGAGCGACTTCGCGCCGGAGCATTTTTGTCGCCGCATCTCTCCGCATGAGGCGGCGACTTTCGCCGAGCTCTATCCGGCGCCGGCGCCCGGCGCGTTTCTCCGTGGCGAGATGGATGCGCGCTTCGCCGCCGCTTGGCGCAGCGCGCGCGCGGATTCGTTTCGGCCGGCGTCGCTCGCTCTCGCTTGATCGTCGCGCCGCCGCGTCTTGCATGAGGCGGCGAATTCATCGAGGATCGCGCGTTCATATTGCGAGCCCATTCCCATGACGAATGTCTATGACGAGCAGGACTATCCTTACGCCGTCCGCCATTGGACGCATCCGACGCAGCTCGGCGCTCTTTCACAATTGATGGGACGGCCCGCAGCGCCCTTTCAGGACTGCCGCGTGCTGGAGATCGGCGCCGGCGATGGCATCAATCTCGCCAGCATGGCGATCGGCGCGCCGCGCGCGCAATTCATCGGCGTCGATCTCTCCGAGCGCGCCGTCGCCGCAGGACGCGAGCTGACGGCGGCGGCGGGCGTCGCCAATCTGCAGCTCGTTTGCGGCGATTTGCGCGATTTTGCCGCCGAGCCGCAATCCTTCGATTACATCATCGCGCATGGCGTCTACGCCTGGGCGCCGAAAATCGTTCAGGATGCGGTGATGGCGCTGTGCGGGCGGCTGCTGTCGCCGCGCGGCGTCGCCATGATCAGCTATAATGCGTTGCCGGGCTGCCGCTTGCGCCAGGGTCTGCGCGATATGCTGCTCAGCGCCGTCGCGGGAATTGCGGAGCCCGAACGCAAGATCGCCGCCGCGCGCGCGACGGCGAGCTTCTACGCCGAGCAATGGTCGGCGAGCGACAACGCCTTTCGCAAGGCGCTGGCGCTGGAGGCGCGTGATTTTCTCGGCCGGCCGGATGGGCTCATTTTTCATGACGAGCTCGGCGAGATTTACGATCCGCAGCTCTTCTCCACCGTCGTCGCCGCGGCGCGCGCGCATGGGCTCGATTATCTTTGCGACAATGATCCCTCGCTGGTGGGACATGCGCTATGGGAGAGCGAGCTGTGGAGCCAATCCTTGCCGCTCACCGGCGGCGATCAGATCGCCTATGAGCAGGCGCTCGATTTCGTCGAGACGCGGTTTTTTCGTCGCAGCCTGTTCTGCCGCGCCGGCGCGCCGCTGGAACGGCGCTTCGCGCCGGAGCGTCTTTCCGGCCTCTTTCTCGAGGCGCCGCTCGAGCCCTTCGTCGACGCCAGCGTCGCTGCGGGCGAATACGCTTTCAAGACGGCGGGCAAGGGCGAGGTCTCGACGCGGGACGAGGCTTTCGGCGCGGCCATGCGCCGGCTCGGCGCGGCCTATCCGCGCGCGCTCGCGATCGACGAGATCGCGCCCGAGCCCGCGGCGCGCTCGGCGCTGCTGCGGCTCTTCGCCGGCAATATGGCGCGCCTGGCGACAGAGCCTTTTCCTGTCGGGCGAAATCCGGGCGAAAAGCCATTCGCCAATCCGCTGGCGCGCGCGCAGGCGCGGCTCGGCCTCGGCTCGGTGACGAGCTATCGGCATTCGCAAGTCGCACTCGAGGGCGACGACACGCGGCGCTTTCTCGATCTTCTCGACGGAACGCGGACGGTCGACGATCTCGCCCGCGCAATGTCCGGCGCAGCGGAGGAGAGCCGCACGCGCGCGCAAGTGGAGGCGGCGCTCGCGACCTTCGCGATGTGGGGCCTGACGCGCGCCCCTGGCGCCTGAGCGACGACTAAAAATCAGAAGCCCGGATTATGCGACCATGAGAGCGGTTTCGGCGTCGCGGCGACGGGGGCGGCGACAACGGCCGGGGCCGCCGGACGCGCCGGGCGGGCGACAACCGGGCGCTCGACGGGCGCGCGCTCGCGCAGATGACGCGGGGCGACGACCGGCGCGGCGATTTGATTCCGCTTGCCGGCCCGCGCAGGACGCGTGGGCTCCTCGTCCTCTTCCTCATGGCGACGCGCATTGTGCTTGGCCGGCTTGGCGGCCGGAGCCGCTTCCTCGCGGGCGGCGTCCTTGACCGGCGCTTCCGCGGGCTTGGCGGCGACGGGCGCGGCCTGCTGCGGGCAGACGATCTCGGTCTGGCCCTGCAGCTGCGCCACCAGCTCGTCGGTGAGGCGGGTCGGCGCGGCCTCGCCCTTCTTGCTCGCATAGGCGGCGAGGGCGGATTTGGTCGCTTCGTCCAGCTTGCCATTGGCGGCGGCCGCATAGCAGCCGAGCGTCTTCAGCTGCGTCTGCGCGGCGCGCACGCGTGTCTCTATCGCGGCGACGGTCTTGTCGAGATCGCCGCGCGCATCGCCGCAGGAGAATTTGCGGCCGCGCAGCGCGCCAAATTTCTGCTGCGCGTCGAAGCTCGTCGCATCGACATCGGCGACGCTCTTGCGATCGGCGGCGCAGGCGCCTTCCAGCTCGGCGATCTTGCGGCGGGCCTCGGCGCGCGCCGTTTCGCAGCTCATGCCGTCCAGCGCGGCGCGCAGGCCGGAGAGATCGCCGGACTTGCCGTCCAGCGCCTTGCGATCGGCGTCGCAGCTCTCCTTGGCGAGGCGCTGCTTCTTCTCCAGCTCGGCCGCCAGCGCCTTGCCGTCCTTGCGCACATCCTCGCAAGTGGTCGCCAGCACGGCGGCGCGCAGAGCGATGAGGTCGTCCGCTTTGGATTGCAGCGTCTTGCGCTCGGCGTCGCAGGTCTGGCGCGCGAGAATCTCCTGCTCCTCGAGCTTGGCGAGGCGGCCTTTGGCGTCATCGCGCGCGGCGTCGCATTTCATGCCCAGCGCGGCGGCGCGCAGCCGCGCGAGGTCGCCGCCCATTCCGGCGACGGTCTTGCGCTCGGCGTCGCAGCTCTGCCCTTCGGTGCGGATCGCCTTGCTCTCCAGCTCGGCGACGAGAAGATTGGCGTCGTTGCGCACCGCCTCGCAGCGCATTTTGGCGGCGGCGGATTTCAGCGCGCCAATGTCGCTCACGCCGGCGGCGCCCAGCGCCTTGCGATCTGTATCGCAAATATCGCGCTCGCGGCGCTCCTTCTCCTCGAGGCGGGCGAGCACGAAGCGCGCGCCTTCCACCGCGGCGGCGCAAGTCATGCGGCCGACGGCGGCGCGCATGCCGGGAAGATCGCTCGGATCGACGGCGGCGAAAGCCTTGCGCTCGGCCTCGCAGGTCTCGCGCTCACGGCGCTCCTTCGCCTCCAGCGCCGCGACCAGCGGCTTGGCTTCCTCTATCGCCGCGCGGCAAGCGAGGCGGCCGGAAACGGCGCGCAGGCCGAAAAGATCGTCGCGCGGGACCGAATGCAGCGCCGCGAGATCGGCGTTGCAAATCTCGCGCTCGCGCTGCTCCTTCGCCTCGAGCCGGGCGATGAGATCGCCGGCGCGGCGGCGCGCGTCGGGGCAGGACATTTTCGCGGAGGCGGCGCGCAGGCCGGCGAGATTGTCCTCACCGAGGGCGCCGAGCGCTTTATTGTCGGCTTCGCAGCTCGCCAGCTCGCGACGCTCTTTCTCCTCCGCCTTGGCGACGAGCGCTTCGGCGCTCTTGCGCGCGGCGTCGCAGGAGAAGCGACCGGCGGCGGCGCGCAGGCGCGTAAGATCAGCGGGGGAGATCGCCTCCAGCTCCTTCTGCTCGGCGTTGCAGCGCTGCACGCTCTCGAAGAGATCGAGCCGCAGCTGCGCGTCGCGAGCGCGGGGCGAGGTCGGATAGAGCGTCAGCACGCTGCGGAAATCGGCCGGGTCCTGGGTCTTGGAGGCCTTCTGCCACGCGCGCTCGGCCATTTCGTCCGGGCTGAGGAAATAAAAGTCGCCATAGATGCGGCTGGAGATTTCCGGCGACTGCTTGCCCTTGGTCGTGCGCGCGACATCGTCGCTGACGAGGTTGAACAGCCGGCGAATCTCCACCTCCGGCGCTTTCAGATTCTTGAGCAGCGCCTCGGCGAAGGGGCTGTTGCGGCCGGCGCCGTCCAGCGCCACCTCATGCGGCGCGGCCGCATAGGCGACGAGAATGCCTTTGGCACCTTTGTTGACCGCGACGGCCATCCGCTCGAGGCCGCGCGGCAGCAAGCCGCCGTCGACCGAGCGCGAGGCGGTGACGAGGCTGTCGAAAGGATTGTTGCGGCAGGCGTCGAGGATGAGAATATTGACGCCGGCGGATTTGGAGAGCGCCAACCGCACGCGGTCCATGTCCAGCGCCTTGAACTCGACGTCGGCGACGTCCTTCACGGCGATGTCGGTCGGCAGCAGATAATTCTTGCCCTCGTTCTGCACGCCATGGCCGGCGTAATAGAACAGCGCCACATCGGCGCCGGCGGCCTTGCGGGAGAAGTCCGCGAGCGCGCCGTCGAGCTGATCCTTGCGGGCGTTGACGATGGCGATCACCTCGAAGCCCAGCTCCTTCTCGAGCGTCTCGGCGACGTCCTTGGCGTCATTGACCGGATTTTTCAGCCTGGCGATGTGGTCGTATTCGGCGTTGCCGAGCACGAGAGCGACTCGGCGCTCGGCGAAGGCGGGAGACGCGACGATGGCCGCGAGAGCGAAGCTCGCGAGGGCAAGGACGAAATTTTTCCAATGCTTCGTCATTTCGCCGATGGCCATTGTCTGATGAATAGACGCGATCCCAATGACTCGAGGCTATCATCGCCCTTGTCGTCGTCGCAACCGATATCAGAGGCGGGAAGCGCGGCGATGTGAGATGACGCACATTCCGGCCGCGCGCCGATCATTTTTTTCCGGCGTGATAGGCGGCGGCGTCGATCTCCTCGCCTTGGAGAATCGCCTCGGTGAGCAGCCTGTTGTCGTGCGGCACCGCCGCCTCATGGGCGGCGCCGTAGAATTTTTGGAAGAAGCTGCCGGTCTTGCTGTCGAAGCGGAACATCACATCCTCGAAAGGATAGTCGACATAGATGTCGCGGTCACGAAAATCGGCTTTCGATAGTCCCATCACTTTCCTCCCGCGCGCCGAATGGCGTCGTAATAGGCGCGGCTCTCGGCCTCGATCTCCGCGGCCCGCGGATCGCCGGCCGGAAGATCGCGATACGCCTCATAGAGCGCATGCCCGCGTCCGCCCTCGAGATTCGCGGCTTTGGCGATCTCCGCATATTTCTCCTCGCCCAAGATCAGCTTGGCGACCTCGGGCGTCTCCTTGGCGTAGATCATTTGCGGCGTGTTGACTTGAATTTCCGCCATGATCCCGGCTTCTGTCTTCAAGACCGTATTGGCGCCGCTATAACCCAGCGCGTCCGATCCCGCGGCGATGATTTTGCATTTGGCGCCTTTCTCCTTCAGCAGCGCGACGGCGGCGTCGAAATTCTCCTCTTCGACGACGATCGTGTTGCGGGCTATGTCGCGGATACGGGAGGCGTCGCCTTGATAATCTGCGATGATCTTCGCGCGCGCCCGGTCGATGTCCTTGAGCGGCGCCTTGGCCACCGCGCCGCCGGTCTTCTCGGCGATCTCCGCGGCGACGGCGTCTATCTCCTGCTTCGCCGCCGGGGCCTTCTCATAGATTTTCGCGAGCTGCTCCGTCAGTCCGGGCTGCAACAGCTTCTGCTCATTCGTCGGCCCGGCCGGCTTGCTCGGCTTGGGCTCGAACCTCTCCGTCTTCGGCGCTCTCTCCTGCGGCGTGTTGCGGAGGCTCGGCTTCTTCTCGGTCCAGCGCGCGGCTTTTTTCGCGGCGCCATGGGTCAGCGCGGCGATCAGAACGGCGACGCCGAGCTTCGTCACGCCTTCGGCGAAAATCGCCGCCGCCTCGTCGAGCTGCGCTTCGCTTTGCGCCATGCGGATCAGATCGAGCGCATGAAACAGCGCATGCAGCCCCTGCCAGACTTGCGCGCCGCCGAAATAGACGCCCGCGCCCAGCAGCACGGCGTCGATCGCCTCGCCCGCGCCGAAAGCATGGGAGATCGCCCATAGCGCCAGCACCTCGGCCGTGATCGCCAGCGCTTTGGGCTCGATGAGCTCGGCGAAAGCCTGCTTCGTCGTTCCGCTCAAATGGTTCGGAACGAGGCGGAGCGTCGCCGTCAGACGCTCCTGCAAATTCATTCCCGTGACATTCGCGCCCGTGACATTCGCGCCGCTCGGCGGCGCGGCGGCAGTGGAGACGCCGAGGCCCTTGGCGCGATCCTGAACGACGAAAGCCGCCAGCGCGCCATTGCGGCTCATGCGCGCGACGCGATCGATCAGCGCGCGATCGTCCGCCTCGCGAATGCGCGCGCCCTCCTCCCGCCAAAGCGCGAAGGCGCGGCGCAGCGCATCGGCGCCCTCGGGATCGGCGAGCGCGAGACGCAGCCGGCGGCGCACCTCATATTCGCTGACCAGCGCGCGGCGGTCGCGGCCGGCGAGGCCCGCGAAGGCGGCGCGCGGGCCGAGGATCAGCGTCTCCGAGCCGGTGCGCAGGCGCAGGATCATGCCGCTCTCACCGTATCCGCGTCTTGACTGCGCCCTTGGCGGGCTTCTCGGCGCCGTTCTGATCCAGCGCTTCCGGCCGGGCGTTTTCCGGCTTGGTCTTGCCCATGGGCGTCGCCGTGGCGACGGCGGCGACCGGCGTCGGCGCGCTCATGTCATTGGCGAGGCCGCGAAAGCGCACCGGGCGATAGCCGCGCGCCAGCAGCGAGGCGAGCGGATAGATGTTGCGGCACACTTTGCCATTGCAGCCGCCGGTCGAGGATTCGATCACCTCGGCGCGGCGATCCGGCGTGAAGCGCATGAACAGCATCACATGCGAGCCCGGCTTGTTGAGCGCGTCGCCGGGCAGCAGATCCCAAGGATTGCTCAATTCGCGCGAGATGGCCGGAATGGCCATAGTGGTGAAATGGGTGGAGAGGCCCCAGCAGGCGCTGACGAAGGCGGAGCAATCGACGCCGGCGACATCGGGCCGAGGATCGTTGCGCGTGCAGACATTGCCGGCGAGGCGCCCGGCGCCGATCTCCGCCGCAATCCGCGGCAGCGCGCCATGGCAGCCCCAGCAATAGGGAATGCCGACGACCTCCTGCCCCAGCTTGCCGTGCAGATAGCCCGGCCGGCGGATGCGCGCGAAGCCGCTGCAAGAGCGATCCGGGTCCGCCCCATAGGCGCCGGCGTTGACGCGCCAGCGCACATTGGCGAATTGCAGCGCGGTCTGCACGACCTGCGTGCGATCGAGCGGACGCGTCGCCGCCGTGGCTCCCTTGCGCTTGCCGAAATCCGTGAGCGCGTAAGAGGGAATCGCCGGCGCCGGCGGCGCGAGATCGATGGTCTGCCCATTCTTCATCGGGCGGAAGCCGACGCCGAGCAGATCGACCCCGCCCTTGCGCGTGCGCAGGAAATAGACGTCGCCCTCCGCCGAGACGGTGACGAAGCGGCGCGACAGCGCGACTTGCTTATCGAGCGGCAGCTCATAGACGCCCTCGAGCGCGCCATAGGAGGCGTAGCGGGCGACGAAGGTGGAGGGCTGGTCGGTGGCGTCGGTCGGGATATTCTCGCCCAGCACGAAAATGCGGCCGCGCTGATCGACATCCAGCAGCTCCACCGAGCCGATGCGGCTGCGCACCTGCATTTTGAGCTTGGCGAGCGCGGCTCCGTCCTTGATCTGCAAGGAGATGGAGACGCCTTTCTTGTCGAGGGCGTTCACATCGGCGACCACCTGCCCGCGTCCATGCGAGGCGATGGTCTGGCGCGAGCGCAAGGGCTTGCCGTCGCCGAGGCTGCGCGTCGCGGCGTCCTCGCCGATCTCCTGCGAGCCGGTCTGCGCAAAGGCGGAGAGCACCGCCTCGTCCGGCGCGGAGACGGAGCGCGTCACCGCGAGGCTGCGCGTCTGCGCATCCTGCGGCCCGGTCGCCTGCAAGGCGCGCGGGCCTTCGTCCCACACATAGATCGTGTCTCTGGCGACGACGATGTCGGTCGGCCGCAGATCGCTCGGCAATTCGAGCGAGCGCGTCGCCTCGGCGGGCTTGCGCGGATCGAAGCGCAGCACGCGGCCATTGACCTGATCGAGCAGATAGATCTCGCCGTCGGCGCCGGAATAGATCGCTTGCGGACCTTCGATCTCGGTGTCCGCGCCGGCCTCCACCACGCCGACCGAGGCGACGTCGCCGCCCTGGCGGAAGCTGCGGACGAGCGCATCGTCGGCGCGCGCGTTTCCCAGCGGCAGAGCGAGCGCCGCCAACGCCAGAAGGGGTGCGATCACCCTCCCCTTGCCGGCTATCGGATTCACCCATCGCAAAATGCCGCCGCCGTCATGGCCGGGCTTGTCCCGGCAATCCACGCCAGGTAGCCGAGAAATCGCAGGAAAGCGCCCGCTATCGACGGATTCGTCCCATGACGGACTCCCCATCGGAGCCTCCGCGTCACGCCGAGCTTTCGAGAGGTCTCGGCGTCCTGGCGTGGATGGCCGGGACAAGCCCGGCCATGACGGCGTGGGGAAACGGAAGGCGGCCAGCGCCGCGCGATCGATCGCAAATCCTGTCACTGATCGCGCCATGAGCAACCTCCGCCCGGCGCAGCGCCGGAAAATGCGAGCTTCAAAGTCCGAGGTCGAAAAATCTCGGGGCTATTTTCGCCGGCCCCGGCGGCGCTCAGCGTCCCGAGACCAGCGACACATATTTCAGCGCCACCGCCGGCGGCGGCGACGCATTGGCGAGCTCCTCGGCGAGCTTGGCGAACACTTCTTTGGCGGTCGCCGCGCGGGCGGCGCCGGCCGGGGAGATGGGCGTGGCGCCGGCGATCGCCACCAGCAGCACCGGGCCGGGCCGAGTGGCGCGCAGCTCCATCGCGAAGTCGCGCCGTCCGGGCTCCTGTCCGAGCCGAGCGCTGAGATCATTCACCAGTCCGTCGTCGTCGACTATGAGAAAACGCACATGTTCGGCGCGCGTCTCGATCGCGCCCTCGAGCTTGTCGCCGCTGCGCTGCAATTGCGTGCGCGCGACGTCGAAGCGCAAAGGCTCGCGGACGGCGAGAAACTTCTTGGCGAAGGCGAGCGCCGGGCATTGCGGCGCCGTCACCTTGCGGACGCCGATCGCGGCGGGAACGCCCGTCGCATCCCTGAACGATTTGTCGAGCGCGTCGAAGGGCTCGCGGCCGCGGCCATAGCCGTCGATCTGCGCTTCGCCGGCGGAAATCTCGCCGACGACCGCGAGGAAGCAATCGCCGCCGTCGAAATCCCGCGCATATTCGCGCAGCCGCACGAAAGGATCGGGCCGCGTCTCGGCGGGCTTTTGCGGCTCGACGACGGGCGGCGGCGGCTCGGCGGCGACGTCGGTCGTCGGCGACGTCTCGGCCTGCGTGGTCGCGGCCGGCTCCTCGCGATGAAGATAACGCCAGCCGCCGAAGCCTGCGGCGGCGAGCGCGATGACCGCGGCGAGAGAGCCGATAAGGAGGCCGGCGCGCCGCGGCGTCTTCTCCTCGGCGGGTCTCGCCGGCGGCGGAAGGGGCGCGGCGCCGAGCGGAACCGGAATCGGCGGCGGCTCCGGCGCTCGGGTCGGGACGGGCGCTCTCACCCCACGCGGGGCGAAGACGGTGGAGCCGCGCTCGTCGGCGTCGGGCGTCCAGGCGGCGAGCTCGGCCATGCTGCGCGGCCGCGCCTCGGGGTCCGGCTGCAGCATTGCGGCGATGATCGGCCGCATCATCGGATCGACGGCGGAGATATCGGGAAGGACGCGGCGGCGCTCGATCACCTCCACTTGCGTGCCGTCCATCGGCAGCGGCTTGCCGATGAGGCAGGCCGCCAGCACCAGGCCGAGACTGTAGATATCGGAGGCCGCGCGCACATCGCCGCCGAAGAGGCCGAGCTGTTCCGGCGAGACATATTTGTATTTGCCGGCGAATCCCGAGCCGATCACCGTGCTGTCGCCGACCCGCAGCGAGCGGGCGATGCCGAAATCGATGATGCGCGAGCGAGCGATGCCGGTCTCCGGCACGATGATATTGTCCGGCGAGACGTCGCGATGGACGAGATTCTGCTCATGCGCCGCTTGCAGGCCGGCGGCGATGCGGCGCATCAGCGCGAGAACCTGCGGCGCCGGCAAAGGGCCGCGGTCCAGAATATCGGAGAGCGGCTGGCCCTCGACGAACTCCATGGCGAGATAATGCCGGCGCAGCTGCGGCTCCAGCGTGAAGCCGAAATAGCGCACGATGGCTTCGTGATGGATGCGGCGCAGCGCCAGCGCCTCATTGCGGAACATGGCCAGCACGGCCTCGTCGCCGGCGAGCTGATCGCGGATGAGCTTTATGGCGACCGTGTCGCCCGTCTCTATCTCATGGCCGCGATAGACATCGCCCATGCCGCCCGCCTTCAGAAAGGCGTCGATCTCGTAATTGGCGTTGAGCCGCGTGCCGGGCGGCAGGGCGCCATGGATCGATTGGACATCCGGCGAGTAAGACATTTGATCGCTCTATAAATCGTTTGGCGCGGCCTTCGCCGCCTTCCTTCTCCCCGCGCGCGGGGAGAAGGTGAGGATGAGGGGCTCGGGCTTTTTCCGTTTCTGGCCAGCGCCCCGAGCCCCTCACCCCAGCCCTCTCCCGCCCGCGGGGAGAGGGAGAAGGCGGCGAACCGTACGCATGAGCATGAATGATAGATGGTCCGCGTGAATTTCTTCAACGCGGCCTCGTGGTTTCTCTGGACTCCTCCCGTCCCGGGCGCAAGCGGGTCGGCTCCTCCTCCTGCTGCCGATAGGCGGCGACGAGGACTGTGACATTGTCGGTTCCGCCGCGCGCCAGCGCCAGATCGATCAGCGCGCGGCAGGCCTCCTCCGGCGCGCGGCCGCTGGCGAGGCCGGCGATCTCCGCCGCCGTCACATGGCCGGTGAGCCCGTCCGAGCAGAGCACGAGCATGTCGCCCTCGAACAGCTCGCCATTGACGAAATCGAGCGCCAGCGTCTCGCCGGCGCCGACCGCGCGGGTGATGACATTGCGGCGCGGCCAGTTGCGCGCCTCCTCCGGCGTGAGCACGCCATCGGCGAGCAGCTGCTCGGCCTCTGTGTGGTCGATGGTGATCTGCACGATATCGCCGCCGCGCAGCAGATAGGCGCGGCTGTCGCCGGCCCACAGGCAAGCGTAATAGCGGTCGAAGGTCAGCAGCATGACGACGGTGGAGCCCATCGTGCCGACGCCGCGCAGCGCCGCCTGCCGCTGAATATCGCGATGCGCGCCTTGCAAGGCGGCCTCGCATTGGCGGCGCAGCTCCGCCGCCGCGCTCTGCGGCGCGACGCGGCTGAGACTGTCGACGACCACCGCGCTGGCGGTCGCGCCAGCGGCGTGGCCGCCCATGCCGTCCGCCACGGCGAAAAGGCCCATATGCGGCTTGGACAGGAAATTATCCTCATTCTCCGCACGCACGCGGCCCTTGTCGGAGAGCGCGAAGGCGCGCATCGGGCGAAGATCGGCCATGCCGCTCATGGCTCGCTCGCCGCGGGCGTGAAGCGGCCGGAGATCATGGCCGAAAAGATCGCCGGATCGGGCATGCCGGTCGAAGCCAACGCGTGAGGCGCGAAACCCTCGCCGCCTTGCGTCCACCAGAAGCTCTGATCGGCGACGGCCTTGGCGCGGGCGAGCGCCTCGCGGGCGGAACGGCAGGCTTCGGCAAAGCCCGCCTCGCCGACGCGCGCCGCGGCCGCGCTCGCCGTCAGGAGACGCGCCTGCGGCTGCTCCAGCGCCGGCGCGGGCAGAACCTCCAGCGCTTCCAGCGCCGATTCGAAAGCGACGCCCTGCTCCAATGTCGAGAGCAGGAAATCCTCGAGCGTCGCGAACCAGAGGTCCTGCGGATCGGCCTCCGGCGGCGACAGCGTCTCGCCCGCCTCGGCGAAAAACGCGACGCTGAGCGGAAAATAGCGGCCGACGCCATCCATCGACGGCATGAAGGCGCCGAGCGTCGTCACGCCGGCGCAGAGCTGCGGGCCGAGCCAGAAGCGCCAGATGGGCGCGGTGAGATAGGCGGCCTGCCAAGCGTCGCCGAGCTGCGCGCGGCTGGAGGCGACGCCGCCTTGAATCCAGGGCTCGAAGGCGGCGAGAAAGCCGCGCGGCGCGCCCTGGGAGACGAAATCGCGCTTCGCCTGCAGCTTGCCGAATAGTCCGCGCCGCATTCCGCGTCCCTCACAATTGCGTCGGACAATGGAATTCGGTGAGCGCCGGCAGAGTGAGCGGCTTCAATGTGGAGCCCGCCTGAAAGCCGAAGATCAGCGTCTGCTTGCCGAGCGAGAAGGTCGCGTTCAGCCGCTCGCCGGCATAGGAGCGCCCGGCGGCATCCAGCAGTCGGAACAAAGCCCAGCCGCCGAAGCGCTCGAGCACTATGGGCGCCGCCGCCGGCGCCGAGCCGTCCGCCGCGGCGGTCTGGCTCGGCGCGAGATCGGTCGCGAGGCTCACGGCCGCGCGGCCGCCGCCGGCGCCGGGCCATTGGATCGCGCGCGGCGTCACCGAGGTTCCGGCGACGGAGGTCGCCTCCTGGCCGTTGACCTCGAATTTCGCCGTGCGGCCCGCGCCGCTCAGCGGCGGCGGAAAGACGGTGAGCGCGAGATTGGGCATGTTGCCGCCCGACGGGAAGAAGGCGTCGCGAATCTGCGCGGCGCGCTGGAACTCGCGCAGGCTGGCCGCGGAGAGCCGCGCGGTCAGCGGATATTCCGGCCGGAAGGCCCAGGGGGTCTTGGCCGTGTCGACATATTTGGCGAGCGACTGCTTGAAGAAGGAATCGAGTATGCCGTTCGGCCCGAACAGCCGGCCGAATTCGGCGAGGCCGATCTCGCTCGCCGCGCCTTTGACGAAAGGATAGCGGCCGGGCGTCAATTGCTGGCAGGAGGTCGCGACCTGCTCGCGAAAGGCGCCGGTCAGCCGGATCAATTCCGAGTCGAGCACGGCGCGATCGAAATCGGAGGCCGCGCCGGTGAGCATGGGGCGGAAGGGCTCCGGCAGGCGATCCGCCGTGCCGCGGAATTTCTTCAGCTGCATGGCGAGCGCCGCATTCGCCTGCGGCGAATTCTCCGGCAGAGTGGCGCCGACGACGAGATTGTCCTTTATGTCGTTCAGCTCGGCGAGCAATTCGTCGATCGGCTTGCGCGGACCCGAGCCATCGAGCCAGATTTGGAAGGGGACGAAGCGCTTTTCGATCTCCTCGCCCGGCGGCCGGTCGCCACGGCCGGGGAAGAGATCGCTCGCGGCGATCTGCGGCGCGGCGGCGCCTTCCTTGGCCGGCGCCTCCTTGCGCAGCTTGCGCTCCTTGGTGAGAGACGTCTCCTCCACCACGGATTCGAACAGCGCCTTCAACGGCGAGTTGGAGGCGGTGGCGGCGCCGAGCGCGCGATATTGCGGCTTGTCGGCGTTGAGGCGCTTCATC
This sequence comes from Methylosinus sp. LW4, assembly GCF_000379125.1. Taxonomy (NCBI): domain Bacteria; kingdom Pseudomonadati; phylum Pseudomonadota; class Alphaproteobacteria; order Hyphomicrobiales; family Methylocystaceae; genus Methylosinus; species Methylosinus sp. LW4. The sequence goes on from NZ_KB900626.1 coordinate 3,341,928, forward strand.
TTCAGCCGCGCGAGCGCGCCGCGCCAGGCGGCGTCGAAATCGCGGCCATAGAGCGCGAGAAGATCATTGCCGAGCGAACGATATTCGTCGCCGAGCGTCTCCTCGTCGCCCGGGCGCCCGAGCACCCAGCGCTCCTTGCGCACGCGGTCCGATATGCCGGGAAGGCCGCGCAGAAAGGCGCGCTTGAAGCCTTCGTAAGTGTAGAAGCCCGGCACGCGGATCGAGTCGAGATCCTTGCCGCTCGCCTCCTCGAACAATTGATCGAAGAGCAGACCGCCGGCGCCCGGCGCCGTCCAATCGGCGACGTCGAGCGTGCGCGCTTCAGACTTCAGCAGCTCATAGGCGCGCTCGGAGAGCTTCAAGCGCGCGAGAGTCTTCTGGCTCTCGTCGATGAGCGTCTGATTGGGATGAACGAGCAGCTCGCCAGTGTCGAGCTCGAGCATGGCGTCGAGATGCTGCTCCAGCGCCTTGGCGTTGTCGGCGAGCGGACCGCGGAAGAGATTGTCGCGCCAATCGCGCCGCTCCCAAGCGAGAATCACCTCGCGATCTATGGGCGTGCGCGCATGGCCGAGCATCAGATAGACCTTCAGCGCCTCATAGATGAAGCCCGGATCGTCGCGATGTTCCTCGAGCAATTCCTCGAGGCGGAACAAAAGCCGCGGCCGCAGCAGACGCTCGAGCGCGAGACGATAGGAGGCGACGGAAGCCTCGACGAGACGCGGGCGCTGGCCGAAGCCCAATCCTTCGAAGAAGGATTCGGGACCGCCCCGATGCGCATAGCCCGTCGGCGCGTCGCGCAGCTTCTGCAGCAGGCCGAGAATCTTGCCGTAGTCGCGATCCTCGACGACCATTTGCCGCGTCAGCGGATAGGCGGCGTCGGCGGCGTACTCGCGCGCCAGCGTCTGCGCGTTCGCAGTCAATTCGGCATTGGCGGAATAGCTCTTCCACATCGCGAAGCTCGCGCCCGCGCTGATGAGCGCGATGAGCGCGAAGGCCGCGGTCTTCAGGAAGAAGCCGCGCCGCACCGCGCGCGGATCGGTCGACACCCAGGCGGCTTCGCCGATGATGACCTTCTCCACGAGATCATAGAGAAAGAAGCTCTTGCCATAGCCGCGGAAGCCGATGCCGCCGACATCATGCGCGCCGAAATTCTTGACCAGCGCATTGATGAGCTGATCGATCGGCGCGCCCTCCTGCGTGCCGGAGGTGAAATAGAAGCCGCGCAGATTGGCGTTGGAGTGATAGCGCGTCGGCTCGAAGATCGCGTTGAGGAAGTCGTGCACCGGACGCTTGAGCGCCGCCATTTGCGCGGGGAAGCCGTAGAGCGCCACGCGATTGGCGGGATTGGGCTCCTCCTGCAAACGGTCGAGCATGGTCTGGTTCAAGCGCTCGATCAGCGCGTCGAGCTCGCGCGGAATTTCGGCGACGAGATTGAGCTTCTTGTCGGCGGTCTGGAAGGTCGCGCCGAAGACGCACTGCAATTTGTCATTGTCGAGATCGGCGAAGAATTCGTTGAAGCCGGCGACGAGATCGGCCTTGGTGAAGACGGCGTAGACGGGGAAATCCACCTTCAATCGCTCGTGCAGCTCCAGCAAGCGCGCACGAATGGCGCGCGCATGGGCGGCGCGCTCCTCGCGCGAGCACAGCAGCAGATCTTGCACGCTGATCGCCACCAGCACGCCATTGATGGGCTGGCGCGGGCGATGCTTTTTCAAGAGATCGAGAAAGGAGAACCAGCTGCGCTTGTCGAGCGCGGCGTCGGAATCCTGCGTCGTGTAGCGGCCGGCGGTGTCGATGAAGACGGCGTCCTCGGCGAACCACCAATCGCAATAGCGCGTGCCGCCGGCGCCGGCGATCGCCTCCGGCGTCGCGCCGGCGGCGAGCGGAAAGCGCAGGCCCGAATTGACCAGCGCCGTCGTCTTGCCGGCGCCGGGCGGACCGATGATGACATACCAGGGCAGGTCGTAGAGATAGGTGGAGCCGCCCTTGGCGGATTTCCGCAAAGTGGCGAGCGCGTCCTTCATGCGCTCGCCGAGCACGACGGAATCGTCTTCGGCGTCCGCACCGGCGACGCCATCGGCCAGCGATGCGGCGTTCTTGCGCCGGCGCCAGAAGGAGAAGCCCGCGACCGAGGCAGCAATGGCGACGATCAGCACGATGACGATGTCGCGCACGATCTCATTCTCGAGCGGCTGCCAGCTCCCGAAGGCGATGAAAGGCCCGGCGAGATAGATGATGCTCGAGATCGACGCGAGGCCGAGACCGAGCAGAATGATGCGGACGATGTCGCCCTTGACGCCGGGCTTCTCGGACATTGGGAAAATTCCTCAGTCTATGCGGCTGATGAGCACTTCGACGCGCCGATTGAGGCGCCGTCCGGCTTCATTGGCGTTGTCGGCGATCGGCTCGGACGGGCCGCGGCCGGCCTCCGAGACGCGCGAAGGATCTTTGAGCAGCGGCTTCAGCAGCGCCGCGACGGCGCGCGCGCGCTCCTCCGAGAGACGCTGATTGTCGCGGAAGGGATTGAGCGGGCTCAAGGGCTGATTGTCGGAGTGGCCGATCACTTTGACCGGCCCCGTCTCGCCGTCGATCGCGCGCGCGATGCGCTCGGCGATGGGCGAGAATTGCGGCAGCACCGCCGCCTTGCCGGATTGGAACAGCACGGCGTCGCCGACCTTGATCTGCACCCATTTGCCGTTGCAGGTGACGCTCACGCCGTCGCCGACTTGCTCGCCGATGCGCTTGCATTGCACGGAAGGTTTCGGCGGCGGCTCCACGCGCGGGAGATTGAGCCGCTCCTGCAAGGCGATCTTGGTGGAAGGATGCAGCGTCCCGATCTCCGCTGCGACGGATTCGCCGACGCCTCCGAGCTTTGCGCGCAGGCCAATGAAGACGCCGAAGAGCAGGAGCGCCGCGACAGCCGCGCTCGCCCATAGGGGCAAAACGAAGCCTTTGCGGCCGAGCGGCAGCGCCTGGCCCTTCCAGCGCGGCGAGAGATCGAGCGCCTGCTTCGGCCGCACGCGGCGCAGCAGCTCATAGAGATTGCGCTGTATGTATTGCAGCTGATTGGGGCCGCCCTCGGCGGCGCGATATTGGCCCTGAAAGCCGAGCGCGAGACAGACATGCTGCAATTCCAGCACGTCGAAATTGGCGCCCGGATCGCGCTGCAGCCATTCGAGCTGCTTGAAGAAATTCACGCCGCCGAGACGCTCGCCGAAGAAGCGCGAGGTCATGCTGTAGCGCGTCCACAAATGGCGGTCGTCGGTCGGTATGTTTTGCACAATGTCGTCGGCCGTCGCGCAAATGAGATATTTGGCGACGTTCGCCTGTTCCGGCGTGACGCCGGCGCTGCGAATATCCTTGTCGAAAAAGGCGACGGCGGCGGCGACCTGCTCGAGCAGGCTCTCGAGATCGGCGCTGAGCGCGGCGACGCGCAGACGTCCCAGCAGATGCAGCAGCGGGCCGGCGGCGCGCAATATGGGATTGGGATGCTGCGCGACGAGCGCGTCGAAATCCAAATCCTCGGCGCGCTGCAGAGGCGCGGCCGCCTGCTGCTGCTGCCCGCGGCCCGTCACCCAGGCGTCGGGCGCCGGCGCGCGCGGCGGGCTCGCGGTCTCGAAAGGCGAGGGCGCGAATTGGCCGTAAGGATGCTCGGCCGGGCGCGGCGCGCCGAAATCTTGTTGCGGCGCATAGGCGGGCGCCGTCTGCGGCGTGTAGCCGGGCGTGGGCGCCGGAGGCGGCGGCGCAGCAGGGCGCGGCGGCGGACGGCGCCCGCCGGGATTGGGCTGAAAGACCGTGCGGTCGCCGCCGGAGGAGCCGAAAGGATTGTCCTTGTCGCTCATCTCTTATCCTCCCGAATGGCCCAGAGCTCGAGCTCGAGATCCGGCCAATCGCCCGAGAAATGCAGGCCAATCGCGGCGGCGACGCTGAAATCGGGCCACAGCGGACTCTTCTTGTCGATGTAGAAATACACATGGTCGCCGAGCAGCCGAATCTGCGGCGGCGGCGAGGGCCGATGCACGATCGGCACGCCGGGCAGATTGTAATGCACGATCTCGTTCATGCGCGTGTCGGGACCGAGCTTCAGCAGATTGGGGAATTGCATCTGTATCTCGCTGAGCGGACGCCGCGACGACACTTCGAGATAGAAGGACGCGTTCTGAAACAGCGAGCGGTCCTTGATCGGCGATTTGAACGCGTTGGGCGCGAGCTGCTGCAGCTCGAGACGAATGGCGCGATGATCGGCGTCCTTGCTGAGGAAGTCCTGAAGATCGCGCAGCACCGGCTCGAATGTATTCTTCAGATTGTCGTGATCGTAAGGCCGATAGCTCGGCGCGCGGCGATCGGCGGCGCAGAATGTGGCGAGCTCGCCGGCGAGCGACACGAGAAACACATAGAGCCGCTCTGGATGCAGATGATTGGCCGTATGCTCGAAATGCTGGAGCGCCGGTATCGCGCGATTGAGCGTCTGCAGCAGCAGGTAATCGCGATTTTGCAGGCCGCCGCCGGCGGTGGGATCGGCCGCGTAGCGCGCGATGGATTCGAGCTTGTTCTCGATCCAGCCGATGACGCGATTGAGCCAGCCGACGACGACGTCATGCGCGCGGCAGATCAGCACGGTCGGCGCGAATTCGGGATCGAGCAGCACGGCGCCATTCTCGAGCTTCACGATGCGCGCGACGGGAAGATTATTGTAGCCGCGCTTGCGCTCGCTCTCGAGATGCAGCTCCATGCGCGGATGCGCGACCTCTATCTCCTCCTCCACGCGCAGCTCGGATGTGGAGTCGATGAAGGTCTCGGAGGCGTGAAAATAGCGGCTCGCGGAGACGCTGTCGCGCCGCGCCACCTCGCGCGTGTTGGGCGACGCTTCCGGGAAGGCGAGCCAGACGATGCGATTGGCGATCTTGTCGTCGATCGGCAGAGGCTCCGGCAGCTCCTCCTTGCCCTCGAGCTGAAAAGGCGTGCCGTCCTGCATCACGCCCCATGCGGCCTCGAGCCCGAATTTGCCGCGCTGCGCGAGGCCGTGGTCGATGTCGAGGCGGGAGAAGCCCCAGGAGAAGGGCGCGAGATTGCGCGTGCGGGCGGTGGTCGCCCATTCCAGATAGCGGTCGCCCTGCTGGAAGTGGTGCGGGCGCAGGAACAAACCTTCGCTCCACACGACCTTGCTGCGCCAAGACATTTGCTTCCCCTGTCATTTATTTTTGGGCGTCGGCCCGGTCGTAGCAGTCGGCGAAATTGCGCATGAAGGCGTCGGCGAGCTTGTCGCCCGAGCGCGGGCTCATCGCCGTCCAGCGCTCGACATAGCGGTCCCACAGCCGCGCCTTGCGCGAGCCGACCAGCGAGGCGATGCCGCTGTCCTTGCCCTGCGCTCTCTCGAGGCTCGCGGGATCGAGGCTGTCGCTCAGCATGCGCACCGCTTCCTGCATGGCGGCGTAGGTGCGTAGCTCATGCGCCTTCACATCGACGAAGGCCTGGGCGAAGGCGGGGCCGGCGGAGAGATAGCCCGGACGCGGCGGACCGAGCACGATGCGCAGCGCCTCTTCCGTCGTCGGCGCGAATTTCAGCGGGTTGTTGCCCTGCGCCTCTATGATCGTATGGCTGGCGCTGCGCGTCAGCCGCTTGGCCTCGGCGCGGGCGCGCAGCAATTGCCGCGTCTCCTCGGCGATGAGGCGCGTCAACGTTCCGAGCTGCTCGCCGAGCTGCGCCGGCGTCGCGCCGGCGAATGTCTGTTCCGGCAGGTTCAGCGCCTGCGCGAAGCTCGTCAGAAATTCCGCATAGGCGCCATCCATCCCCGCCGCAGCGGCGGGCGCGGGCGGCGGCGGAACGGGCGCAGTGGCGATCGGCGCAGGAACTGCGAGAGGCGGAGCGGCGGGGATGGAAGGCGCGGCGGCGGGCGGCGGCGAGCCCCAGTCGATAATGGGCGCGGGAGTCGAGGCGGGCGGCGCCGGCGCGCCCCAAATGTCGTTCGGCGCGGCGGCCGGAGCGGGCTGTGGCGGCTCGCCCCAAAAGGCGGCGGGCGCAGGCTCGGCGGAAGGTCGGCGCGGGGTCGGCGCTATCGGCGTCGCCACATCGGCGACATGGTCGATCCAATCGGTCTGCGGCGACGGGTCGAGCCGGCGCGGATCGAGCGAGCGCGGATCGATGGGCGGCGGCGCCGGCTCGGAGGAGCTCCAGAAATCGTCATAGGCCGGCGCCGGCTGCGTCGATGAGACGGCGGCTGCGTCGAGCGCGGGCGCGTCGCCCTCCACGCGCGCCGCCACGACATAATCGCCGATATAGAGACGATCGCCGTCGCGCAGCCGATAGGGCGATTGCACGCGATTGTCGGGGTGATTGACGAAAGTCCCGTTCATCGAGACATCGGTGAGATAATAGGCGCCGTCGCGCGGCGCGATCTCGCAATGGCGGCCGGAGATGAAATGATTCTCGTCCGGCAGGCACCAGTCGAGATGCTGATTGCGGCCGATGTCGATGCTGCGGCGGCCTTCCGCGACATAGGTCAGCGGGCCGCCGTCCGGCCTTCGGCTGAAATTCTCGATCGTCAATGTCAGGCGCATTCCCCGATGGCTCCCTCAGCGGGCCGCGAGCCCGCGCCTTCTCGCCTCATGACCGTTGAAGCTCGCCGAGCGCGCAACGCAGCGCCGCCTCTATCCAGCCGCTCTCGACAGCCTCACGGCGATCCCCCGCCACGGCGCCGAGCGCAATCAGCACGGCGCCGCGCGCCGCCTGCGCCGTGGCCTGCGGCGGCGGCTCCAGATAAAAGGCGGGATCGGGCGAGACATTGCCGCCCGACCATCCCGCCGCTTGCGCGACCCAGGCCGCGGCGAGCGATTTTCTCGCTTGCGCGGCCTCCTCCAGCGCGCGCCGACGCCGCGCCTCGCTCGGCTCGCTCACCCATTCCTCCGCCGCCTGCAGGCAGCGCAGCGACACGGCGTCCGCCGGCGCCGTCTGCCGCACGCAGCGCGCCGCCCACCACACGGCCTCGCGCCGCGCCAGAAGATAGGCGCAATAGGACAAGGCCGCGCGATGGTCGCCCTCCTTCGCGAGACGGGAGACGAAGCCCGCGGAAGGCTCCTCGCAGCACTCGATTCCGACGTCGATCTCCGCCGTGGGAAAAGCGGCGTAGAGGTCGCGCACGGTGGCGAAGCGTATCTTGCTCGGCGCGCTCACCCTCTCCCCCTTCAGTTCAGGTCGATCTTGGCGGCGGACAGGGCGATCATCGTCGAGCTGATCTCTATCTTGCTCGGCGTCAGCTTTATCGAGCTCGCGCCCGTTGTCAGCGTGATCGTGTCGCCGAGCGATTCGATCGTTATGCTCTGATCGACAGTCGTCGCATCCTTGCCGCCATGAATCGTCGTCTTGCGCGAGCCGCTCTGCAATGTCAGCTCGTCGCCGCCGCTCTTCAGCGTCGTCTTGCGCGAGGCGCCGCCGCCGGAGAAGGCTTCGCCGATCTCGGTCGTCTCCGAATTGCGGATTACGACATCGTGATCCTTCTCCGCATGCATGCGGATTTTCTCGTGGCCCTTGCTGTCCTCGAACATGAATTCATTGTAGCCGCCATGGCCCTTGGAGGAGTCGGATTTGATCCCCGACTGCGTGTTGTTGTCCGGCAGCTTATAGGGAAATTTATTGCCGCCATTATACACGGCGCCGACGACGATCGGCTTGTCGGGATCGCCCTCCAGAAATTCGACGACCACCTCCATGCCGATGCGCGGAATGAATTGCGCGCCCCAGCCGGGGCCGGACCATAGCTGCGCGACGCGCATCCAGCAGGAACGCTTGTCCTCGCGGTCCCAATGGAAGCGCACCTTGATCATTCCATGGCCGTCGGGATCGGTGTCGATCTCCTCGCTGTCGGCGTCCTTGTCGCGCGCGACCACCTTCGCGGTCTGCGGCCCATGCACGAGCGGCCGCGGCGTCACCAGGGGCGCGCGAAAGACGCGATCGGCCGGCTGCAGCTCGTAATTGCCGTGATAGGGCTGGCGCCCGTCGAGCCCGCCAGTGGAGCGAAACGCCTCGTCGGCGAAATGATGCGAGCAGCGGACGATGAGATATTGCTTGTTCTCCGCCGTGGTCGGATGGCGGTCGAGCGTGGCGAGCCCGCCCGGAAAGAGGCTGGGCGCCTGGCCCGATGCGTAGCGGCGATAGTCGATCGCCTGCTCGGCCTCGAGCCGCGCGTCGGCATAGAGGCGCCCGTCGCTCGCATTCTGGTATTTGCCGGGATAGTCGTAATATTCGTAGGTCGTCGCGCGCGCGTAGCTCTCGGAGCCCTGCGTCCTGGCCTTGAGATTGGAGCCCGGCTCGCGAAAGGCGTAGTCGCGCAGCTCGATCTTGCCGGTGCGGAAGCGTCGCTCCGACGACCAGGAGAGCAGCGCCTGCTCCTGCTGCGTCAGGCCGGCCAGCGCATTGGCGAAGACGATGGAGGCGCCGCCCTCTATCGCCTGATGCGAGGAGCGCGAGTCGGACAGAACCATCGTGTGCGCGCCGTCCGCGTGCTTGAAGTAGTAATAGATTCCGTGCTGCTCCATGAGCCGCGAGACGAAATCGAAATCGGTCTCGCGATATTGCACGCAATAGTCGAGCTCGGGATAGCTGCGCTTGGTCGCTTTCTCGATCGTTATGTTGCGCTCGCCGAGAATGTCGGCGACGATGGCGAGCGCCGACTTGTGATGGAAGATGCGGCAATTGGTCGTGCGCGTCAGCAGCCATAGGGCCGGCCGCAGCACGAAGCGATAGACATAGAGATCCTCGAAGGCGCCGATCGCCTGCGCCTCCGCGACGATTCCGTTGAAATGACGTTGCGGCCGATCGAGCAGCGACAGAGCCACTGTGCAGTCGCGGCCGAGCAGCTGGTCGAAATCGACATTGGCGTCGGGACTGACCGTCTCGATGCGAACCTCGAACAGCTCGCTCAATCCTTCCGTCGCGTCGAGCGCCGTGATCGCGAGCTTGTCCTTTCCCAATGGCGTGGACAGGATTGCGATGCGGCCGTCCTGAATCAATATGTCAGACATGGTGCATCCGAAGCTCGAAACGATCCTGGAAAGCGAAACGGGTAAGCCCTTGACGATACGTAACGGCAAAAATAGTGTCGAGAAGTATTTTTGCGCCGGGGACGACATATTGGGACGCAAGCTTCTTCTCGCTCTCGCATTGTCGACGGTTGCGGCCTGTGCGCCGTCGACTCTCAGCCGCGCCGATGACGCGCCGGCCTATTCCGCAACGGATATCGTTCGACATTTCGCCGCCGAGCCGTCCTTCGGCGCGGCGCGCTCGCTGTGCATCGGCGCAGCGGCGGATTGCCCCGGCGACGCGGCGGAGAAAGCCACGCGGAACGAGGCCTTCGACCTCGAGGTGACATTCGAGCTCGGCTCCGATCGGCTGACGGCGCGCGCGCGCAAAAATCTCGACCAATTCGCCGAGGCGCTGCGCGATCCGGCGCTCGCCGCGCGACGTTTTCATGTCGACGGCCATACCGATGCGCGCGGCCGCGACGAGACCAATCTGCGGCTGTCGCAACGTCGCGCCGAAGCGGTGCGCAACTATCTGGTTTCGGCGGGGATCGACGCTGCGCGGCTGGATGCGCAAGGCTATGGCCGCGCGCGGCCGAAAGCGCGCGATCCGCTCGACCCGGCCAATCGCCGCGTCGAAACCCGCGCGGAGGATTGAGCGGCCATGGCGATCGTCGATCCGGCCTTTCTCTCGTCGCCCGTCTCCGAGGCGGATCCTTGCGGCCCCGATCTCGACGAGAACGGCGACGCCGCCTTCATGAATTTCTTCGCCTTCGCGCCGTTTCAACTTCCCGAGACCTTCTTTACCGACGGCCGGCCTTTCGACCCGACCGACAATGAATTCCGAGAAGCCATAGAATACATACCGGCCATGCTCGCCGATGTGATGAAGCGCACACGCGATCTGCGCCTCATGGTTTTTCTGGCGCGTCTCGCCATTCTCAAGCGCAACCTCGACGAGTTCGTCGACACGGTCGCAGCCATGGCGACCTTGCTGGAACGCTATTGGGACGGCGTGCATCCGCGCCCCCGCGACGGATCGGTGAAGGCGCGCGCCGATATTCTCGACGAGCTGGACAGCTCTGTCGTGACGATCTCGCTGCAATTCGTCACGCTCCATGCGGATCGGCGCAAGGGCAATATCGCCTTTCGCTCCATTGTGCTCGCCGAGCAGGAGAAGGCGGCCGAAGGCGCAGAGGGCGGCGAGAAGCCCGCGGGCGGCCGCATAGCGGCGATGACGCAGGAGCAGATCGTGCGCGTCCTCGCCGACGCGGGCGAGGAGGCCGTCGCGGCGACGCGCGCCAGCTTCCGGCGGCTCGAGGCGGCGCTGAAGACTATTCGCGCCCGTTTCGCCGAGCATACGAGCGGCGCGGAGACGCCGGAATTCGGCGCGCTGCTGAAGGTCGTCGGCGGCGTGCTGACCTTCTTTTCCTTGGCGTTTCCCGATCCGACGGCGCCGGAGCCGGAAGAGGGTGAAGGAGACGAAGCGGGCGGGAGCGCGGCGCGCGGCGCCATCGCCTGCGCCGCCGACGCGCGCCGCGCGCTCGATGCGGCGAAGGATTATTTCTGCCTCTTCGAGCCGTCCAATCCCGCGCTGCCGCTGGTCGCGCAGGCGATCGTCCTGCAGGGCAAGACCTTCATAGAGGTGCTGGCCGCTCTGCTGCCGGACCGTCACGCCTATGCGCAATTTTCGATCGGCGGCGAGAACGCCTTCAAGCTGGCCGTCGCGCCGCTCGGCGACATGACGCCGTCGCGCGCCGAATATTTCGACGAGCGCCAGACGCCGCGCAAGACGCGCCGCGCGGCGCGGCCGGCGCCGTTGCTGATCGAGGCGCCGGCTCCCGAGGAGCCTGCGCCTTTCGAGGAAGAGAGAGCAGAGCCGGAGAGCATAGAGCAAGAGGCGCAAGCGAGCGCCGAGGAGCCGGACGCGGCGGTGAGCGCCGCCGCGCAGGACGATCTCGCGGAGACGAGCGAGATCGAGGCGCCGGCTCCGATCGTCGTCGAGCCGGAGCAGGTCGAGCCGGAGCCGGAGGCGATCGAATACGTCGAGGATTATGAGATCGACGCTCCGAGCTTCTCGGCGACGACGCGCGTGCAGGCCTTGCTGTTGCTGGACGATATCGCGCGCTATTTCCGCATCGCCGAGCCGTCGAGCCCAATTCCTTGCCTCATCGATCGCGCCCGCGCGCTCGCCGACAAGGACTTCATCGCCGTGCTCGGCGCCGTGCTCGAACGCGAGGAGAGCTGACGGCCGTCGTAAGATTGACACGAGTGTGCGCCATCACACAGCGATTTTAAGCGGTTCGACGAGTATACGGAGGGCAGCGCGAACACGAGCCGACTCGGCGCGTCCACGGCTTGACAGTTTCGCGATGCTCGGCTTCTCTATCGCGAATTCATAAAGGATTATTGTATATGGCGAAGATGAGTGGGCAGAAATTCATCGCGCGCAATCGCCCTCCGCGAGTTCAAATCGAATATGTCGATCCGACCGCCGACGAGAAGGTCGAGCTTCCCTTCGTGATGGGCGTGCTGGCCGATCTCTCCGGCAATTCGCCCGGCCACGGCAAGGAAGACTTCGACAAGGGAACTGCGGCGACCCGCAAGTTCGTCGAGTTCGACATGGATAATTTCGACGAGCGCATGAGCTCCGAGCATGGCGTTCGTCCGGGCGTCAGCTTCCATGTCGACAACAAGCTCTCCGATCAGCCGGGCGAGAAGCTGAGCGTGAAGCTCGATTTCAAGAGCATGGCCGATTTCAGCCCCGCCGCCGTCGCCAAGCAGGTGCCGGTGCTCGCCGAGCTGCTCGAGGCGCGGCAAAAGCTCGCCAATCTGCGCGTCTATATGGACGGCAAGGACGCCGCCAACCAGCAATTGCGGGCTTTGCTGAAGGACCCGCAAAAGATGGAAGCGCTCAAGGAATTCCTCTCCGCGACCCGATCGGGCGACAAATGAGCGAGGCGCAAGTGACCACAGAGCTCACACAGACCGAAGCCGCTGTCGCCACGACCGGCGGCGAACTCGACGAATTTCTGCAATCGCTGAAGCAGAGCTTCAAGCCGCCGAAGGACGAATCCGCGGCCAAGGAGCAGAATGCGCGCGTCCAGGACGCGATCTCCATCTTCGTCAATCAGGCGTTGTCCAATACGGACGCCGTCATCAAGGACGATGTGCTCGACACGATCGAGCGGCTGATCGCCTCCATCGACGAGAAGCTGACGGCCCAGCTCAACGAGATCATCCACGCCGAGGAGTTCCAGAAGATCGAGAGCGCCTGGCGCGGGCTGCATCATCTCGTCTACAGCTCGGAGACGGACGCCACGCTGAAGATTCGCGTGCTGAACATCTCCAAGACGGAACTCTATCAGCATCTGAAGGACTATCCCAAAGCGAAATGGGACCAGAGCGAGCTGTTCAAGCGGGTCTATGAGGAGGAATATGGCCAGCTCGGCGGCCAGCCCTATGGCGCGCTCGTCGGCGACTATTATTTCAGCCATCATCCGACCGATGTGCAGCTGCTGCGCGATCTCAGCAAGATCGCCGCGGCCGCCCATGCGCCCTTCATCACCGCCGCCGATCCGAGCCTGATGCGCATGGACAGCTGGAACGAGCTGTCCAATCCGCGCGACATCGGCAAGGTGTTCGACACGCCGGAATACGCCGCCTGGAAGAGCCTGCGCGATTCGGAGGACGCCAAATATCTCGGCCTCACTCTGCCGCGCGTGCTGGCGCGCCTGCCTTACGGCGCCGCGTCCGAGCCGGTCGAGGAATTCGGCTTCGAGGAAGACACCGACGGCCACAAGGGCGAGAAATACGCCTGGATGAACTCCGCTTATGCGATGGCGGCGAACATCACCCGCGCCTTCAAGGACCACGGCTGGTGCTCGCGCATTCGCGGCGTCGAATCGGGCGGCGAGGTCGAGGATTTGCCGACGCATACTTTCCCGACGGACGATGGCGGCGTCGATCTCAAATGCCCGACGGAGATCGCCATCAGCGACCGCCGCGAGGCGGAGCTAGCCAAGGCCGGGCTGATGCCGCTCATCCATCGCAAGAACACCGATCGCGCGGTGTTCATCGGCGCGCAATCGCTGGCGCGTCCGAAGGAATACAACAACGACCCGGACGCCACCGCCTCCAGCAATCTCGCGGCGCGCCTTCCTTACATGTTCGCAGTGTGCCGCTTCGCACATTATCTGAAGGTCATGGTGCGCGATAAGATTGGCTCCACCAAGGAGAAGGAGGAGCTGCAGAGATGGTTGCAGAACTGGATCGTCCAATATGTCGACGGCGACCCGACCAATTCGTCCGATGAGGTGAAGCGCAAGAAGCCTCTCGCCGGCGCGAAGATCACCATCGTCCCGAATGAGGAAAATCCAGGATATTATTCCGCGACATTCGAGTTGCGGCCCCATTATCAGCTGGAAGGCATGAATATCGGAATGCGCCTCGTGTCCCGTCTCCCGATCAAATAGGGAAGACGGCGAGGATCGCGAAAAAGCGATTTCATGCATCGATCTTTCGAACCCGATCAAAGGATATAGACAATGGCGACCGATATTTTTCTCAAGTTCACTTCCAAGGTCGAAGGCGAATCGTCCGACAGCAAGCACAAGGGCGAGATCGAAATCTCGAGCTATGGATTCGGCGTGACCAACCAGGGCACCTCCGGCCATGGCGGCGGCGCCGGCGCCGGCAAGGCGGATTTCCAGGATCTGCATTTCACCAAATCCGTCGACAAATCCACGCCGAACCTTCTCAAATTCACCGCCGAGGGCAAGCATTTCGAGGAGGCGCTGATCACCGTCCGCAAGGCCGGCGGCGGCCAGCAGGAATATCTCAAGATCACGCTCAACGATGTGTTCATCACCTCCTATCACAGCGACGGACACAGCGGCGCAGTGCCGTCGGAGAGCTTCACGCTCAACTTCACCAAGGTGAAGCTGGAATACAGCCCGCAAAAGGCCGACGGCTCGCTGGAGCCCAGCATCAGCGGCGGCTACAATGTGAAAGAGAACAAGTCGTTCTGACGATGAATGACGTGTCGGCGGCGCTCGCGCGACGAGGCCGCCGACCGTCGGTCGCATCGCTCGCCGCTATGCGACGCCGCGCGGGAAAAGCTCAATGACCTCCTCGACGACGACGAGCGTTCGCCCGGCGGACCGGCTCAGCCCCCCTCTCATGCATGTGTTTCGCGCCGCGCATCGCGACCGCCGCGAGCAGGCGCGCGAGTCGGCGAAGCGCCAGGCGCTGCTCCGCGAGGGCGGAACGCCAGAGGCGGAGCGCAAGACGCGGCCGCAGCGCGCGCCCATCAATGAGCAGGAGCTGAAGGCGGAGGTCGAGCATGATGTCGCCGCGCTGATGAATCATGTCTCGATGGATTCGACGATCGATCTTTCGCCCTTCGCGCGCGTGCGCGGCTCCATCCTCAATTACGGCTTCCCCGATCTCGCCAATCGCACCATGGACGAGCTGGAGGCGCGCGATCTTCATGGCGAGATCATCGCCGTGCTGAAGCAATATGAGCCGCGCCTCATTCCCGGCACGGTGCGCGTCACGCGCGACCGCTCGCCGGAGGCGTTGCAGGAGATTCGCTATATCGTCGACGGCCATCTCCTCTGCCAGCCGCTCAACGTTCCCATCGAGTTCGTCGCAAAATTCGAGGAAACGACGGGCAAGCTGCATCTTGCGCGGCGCTGAGCGATGAATCGCGAATTCCTCGATCTCTATAATCGCGAGCTCGATCTCTTCTACGAGCACGCCGCCGAATTCGCGGAAGAATATCCAGAGATCGCCAAGCGCCTCGGCGGCCTGCTCCGCGACCGCGCCGATCCCATGGCCGCGGGCCTATTGGAAGGCGCCGCCTTTCTCGCCGCGCGCGTGCAATTGAAGATCAAGCACGAGTTTCCCGAATTCGCCAATAATCTCCTCGAGCAGCTCGTTCCGCATTATCTCGCGCCGACGCCCTCCGCCATGCTGGTGAAGGCGCTGCCGAAATATGGCGATTCAGCGCTCGCCGACGGCCGCCTGTTTCCGCGCGGCGCGCAGATCGACGCGACCTATCTCGAGGCCGATAAGGAGATCGCCTGCCGCTACACGCTGACGGCGCCGATCCGACTATGGCCCTTCTACATAAAATCCGCGGAATATTTCACCAGCGCCGCCGCGTTGCAGCCGCTCAAGATCAATGCGCGCCGCGAGACGGTCGCGGGCATGCGCATCACGCTCGTTGTCGCCGCGACGTCGGACCCCGCCGATGACGCGCGCGAGAAGGCCGCGCCGCCGCAGCCCTGGTCGCTGTTCAGCGACAATAAGGCGACGGAGCTGCCCTTCCATCTCGCCGGCGCCGAGGCGCACGCCAATGCGATCTATGAGCAGATCTTCGGCCATTGCACGGGCGTGTGGTTCCGCTACGTCGACGCCAATAATGACGCCACCGTCATAGAGGCGCCGAAGGATTGCCTCCGCCAGCTCGGCATGGATGAGCAGGAATCGCTGCTGCCGCGCGACGATCGCATCTTCCGCGGCTTCGATCTGCTGCATGAATATTTCATGTTCTCGCGCAAGTTTCTCGGCTTCGAGCTCGCGCTCGATCGCGAGAAGGTGACGAGCCGCCTGCCTTCGCGCGTCATCGACATCGTCTTCGGCTTCGACGAGGTCAATAGCGCGCTGGCCGCCAGCGTGCAGAAGGACATGTTCGCGCTCTATGCGGCGCCGGCGGTCAATCTCTTCGAGATGGCGACCGATCGCGTCTCCATCAAAGCCAATCGGCACGAATATCATGTCGTGCCCGACAAGAGCCGCTATCTCGATTATGAGCCGCATCGGCTCATCGACGTCTTCGCGCATTTTCCCGGCAGCGTCGAAAAGCGCCCGGTGCGGCCGCTCTACGCCTCCTCCACCGATCTGCGCGAGAAGAATGCGCTGCAATACACCATCCGCCGCGCGCCGCGCCGGCGCACGATCGAGGAGAAGCGCTACGGGCCGGCGGGCGATTATTTCGGCACGGATCTCTTCATCTCGCTGAGCGACACGGGCGCGCTGGACGAGAACATCGGCGTCGCCGAGCTGAGCATTCGCGCGCTCTGCTCCAATCGCCATTTGCCCGAGCATTTGCCGATCGGCCAGAACCGCGTCGATTTTCGCCTCGCCGACGATGTCGAGCTCGATCTCGTTTGCCTCGCCGGCCCGACGCGGCCGGGCGAGTCGCTCGTCTCCTATCAGCGCCGCCGCGCCGAGACCGCGCATATGGGGACGGTCTCCTGGCGGCTCATCAATATGCTGAGCCTCAATCATCTCGGCCTCACGGAGCGCGAGGCGGGCGACAACGCCCGCGCGCTGCGCGAGATATTGACGACATTCACCGAGCCCAATGACGCCGCCGGCGAAAGGCGCGTGCGCGGCGTGCTGTCGGTGGACAGCCGGCCGGTCGTGCGACGCATTCGTTGCGGCGGCGGCGTCGGTCCGGCGCGTGGCACGGAAGTGACCGTGACACTGGACGAGAAAGCCTTCGAAGGAACCGGCGCCTTTCTGCTCGGCGCGATTCTCGATCGCTTCTATTGCGAATATGCCGCCTTCAATCATTTCACCCAGCTCGTTCTGCGAACGACCGAGCGCGGCGAGATTATGCGCTGGCCTGCGAGGCTCGGCGCGCGGAGGGCGCTTTGAGCTATTTCGAAAAAATGCGGCGCGAGCCCTGGCGCCATGATTTTCTCGACATGATGCGCCGCGTCGAGCGCAGTCTCGGCCAGCGGCTCGAGGGCGACAGCGTGTTCGCGCAGCCGCGCCCGCGCATCGGCGACAGCGCCACGCGCCGCGACGAGGTGGTGCGGCTCGGCTCGGAGCAATTCGCGCGCGAGGCCGCGGTCTCCTTCGGGCAGGAGCCGTGGATGGCGTTTCCAGGCGCGACGCTGCGTGAGATCGCGCCGCGCTGGAACAAGCCGCTCCCGCCCACCGACGTCATTGCGCGGGCGCAGACGCCGGCCGATCGCGTGCATATCGTCTCGGCCTTTCTCGGCCTGCTCGGCCCGCAGGGGCCGCTGCCTTATCATTTGACCGAGGAAGCCTTCGCCTATGCGCAGGTGGAGGATTTGTCCTTCATCCATTTCCTCGATCTCTTCAACAATCGCTTCATCCAATTGTTCTTCCGCGCCTGGGCCGATGCGCGTCCCATCGTGCAGGCGGACCGGCCGGACTATGACCGCTTCGGCGCCTATGTGACCTCCATGGTCGGAGTCGGCTCCCAGGCCTTCGACACGACGGCGGCGAAGCATGACGGCGCGCGTCGCGAGAGCTTCATACCGGAGGGCGTCGGGCTCTATGCGGGCTTGCTCGGCCCACAGGTGAAATCCGCCTCGCGGCTGCGCCAAGCCATTCGCGGCATGTTGCGCGTCGAGACGGAGATCGACGAATTCATCGGCTCCTGGCTCGAGTTCGACGCGCGCGAGCGCTCGCATCTGGGCGGACGCAACAGCACGCTCGGCGTCGATTTCCTCGTCGGCGCCGCGTCCTTCAGCGTGCAGGACAAGATTCGCGTGCGGCTCTACGTCGCCGATATGGCGCAATATCGCAAATTCCTGCCGGTCGGCGACGATTGCGATCGGCTCGTCGATATTTTGTTTTTTTATGTCGGCGACGAGATCGATTGGGATGTCGAGCTCGCCGTGCCGGCGCGCTGCGTCGAGCCCATCCGGCTCACATCCGATTCCGCCGCGGGGCCGGCGGGCGGCGCGCGGCTCGGCTGGACGAGCTGGCTCGTCGACGAAAATGCATCGAGGAAAGACGGCTATCGGGCCGATGCGCGCTTCCAGCCTGCGGAGCGCAAGAGGCATGAGCGCGAAAAAGCCAGACGCGAAGCGGAGGCGATGAAACCATGACCGACATTGGACTCGAGACAGTCACTGGCAAGCTCAATCTCGTCGGCTTCGAGACGATCGCCAAAGCGCATCGCCAAGCGAAAGGCCTCGGCAATCGCTATGTCGAGCTCGCCCATTGGCTGCTGCACATGCTGGAGAAGACCGGCTCCGACGTCGATGTGATCGCCGATCATTTCAATCTCGATCGCGCCAAGCTGCTTCTCGATGTGGAGCGCGCGATCGGCGCGCTGACGCCGAGCCAGACGGAGACGCCCTATTATTCCGGCGCGGTGATCGAGGCGCTCGATCGCGGCTGGCATTACTCCACGCTCTTCTTCGCCGAGGCGCAGATTCGCACCGGCCATGTGCTGGTCGGCCTGCTCAAGACGGATCGGCTGCGCGCCGCTCTGCTCGCCGTCTCGCGCGAATTCGCCAAGATCGCCGTCGATGCGCTGCTCGACGAGCATAAGAAGATTCTCGCGCGTTCCGACGAAGAGAATCTGCGCCCCATAGACGGCAGCGGCCTCGCGCCGGCGAGCGGCGGCGCTGCGGCGGGTGAGACGCGCGGCCAGACGGCGCTCGATCGTTTCTCGCAGGATTTGACCGCGCGCGCGCGCTCCGGCGAGATGGACCGCATATTGGGCCGCGACGAGGAGATCAGAAAAATCGTCGATGTGCTGATGCGTCGGCGGCAGAATAATCCGATCCTCACCGGCGAGGCTGGCGTCGGCAAGACGGCGGTCGTCGAAGGCTTCGCGCAGGCGATCGTCTCCGGCGACGTGCCGCCGCCGCTGCGCGACGTCACTCTGCGCGCGCTCGATGTCGGCCTGCTGCAGGCCGGCGCCTCGATGAAGGGCGAGTTCGAGCAGCGGCTGCGCTCCGTCATCGACGAGGTGCAGAAATCGCCGAAGCCGATCATTCTCTTCATCGATGAGGCGCATACGCTGATCGGCGCCGGCGGCGCGGCCGGCACCGGCGACGCCGCCAATCTGCTGAAGCCGGCGCTGGCGCGTGGAACACTGCGCACCATCGCCGCGACGACATGGAGCGAATATCGCCAATATTTCGAGAAGGACCCGGCGCTGACGCGGCGCTTCCAGCCGATCCAGATCGACGAGCCGGACGCCGCGCGCGCGGCGGCGATGTTGCGCGGCATTCTCGCGCCGATGGAAAAGCATCATGGCGTGCGCATTTCGGACGCCGCCATCACCGCCGCCGTCGCTCTGTCGCAACGCTATATTCCCGCGCGGCAATTGCCGGACAAGGCGGTGAGCCTGCTCGACACAGCGAGCGCGCGCGTCGCCATCAGCCAGTCGACGACGCCCGCCGCCATCGCCGACAAGCGCGTCGAGATCGACCATCTTGCGCAGGAGAAAGCGGCGCTGCTCGCCGATCGCGATCTCGGCGCCGACACGCGCGCGCGGGTGAATGAGATCGACGATGCGATCGTCGCGGCCAAGGACAGGCTCGGCCTGCTGGAGAGCGCTTGGAGCCAAGAGAAATCCATCGTCGACGAGGTGCGCTCGCTGCGCGAGATTCTCGCGCAGACGCAAGAGGAGAGCGCGCAGGAGAGCGAGCGCGCGAAGCTGACGGAAAAGCTCGGCGCATTGGCCGCGCTCGATCCCGAGATGCGCGCCATTTATCCGCATGTCGACGAGCAGGCGGTGGCCGCCGTCGTGTCGGATTGGACGGGCATTCCGGTCGGCCGCATGGTGAAGGACGAGATCGAGAATATTCTCCGCCTGCCGGAGATTTTGAACAAGCGCGTCGTTGGGCAGAGTCATGGCCTCGCGATGATTTCAAAGCGCATCGAGACCAATCGCGCGCGGCTCGACAATCCCAACAAGCCGATCGGCGTGTTCATGCTCTGCGGCCCCTCTGGCGTCGGCAAGACGGAGACGGCGCTGGCGCTCGCGGAGGCGATCTATGGCGGCGAGCAGAACATCATCACCATCAACATGTCGGAGTTTCAGGAAGCGCATACGGTCTCCACGCTGAAGGGCGCGCCTCCCGGCTATGTCGGCTATGGCGAAGGCGGCCGCCTCACCGAAGCCGTGCGGCGCAAGCCCTATAGCGTCGTGCTGCTCGACGAGATCGAGAAGGCGCATCCCGACGTGCATGAGATTTTCTTCCAGGTCTTCGACAAGGGACAGATGGAGGATGGCTCGGGCCGGCGCATCGATTTCAAGAACACGCTCATCATCCTCACCTCCAATGTCGGCACCGATCTCATCATGGAGCTCGGCGCCGATCCCGCCTATCACGACGACACGGAAGCGCTCGCCGCCGCGCTGCGGCCGGAGCTGCAACGCGTCTTCCCGCCGGCGCTGCTCGGGCGCATCGTCACCATTCCCTATTTCCCGCTGTCGCCGGAGATGCTGTCCGGCATTGTGCGGCTGCAATTGAATCGCATCGGCAAGCGCATCGAGGAGAACCACAAGGCGGCCTTCGTCTATGACGACGCGGTGGTCGATCACATTGTCGCGCAATGCAACGATCCCGATTCCGGCGGACGCATCATCGACAACATCATCACCAACACGCTGCTCCCCTCGCTCTCGCGCGAGTTCCTGAAGCGCTCGCTCGCGAAGGAGGAGCTGCGCGAGGCGCGGGTGACGGTGAGCGAGGGCGCCTTCGGCTTCGAATGGAGATGAAGCGGCGGCGTTCTGCTCATGCCCGCGGCGTTCCGTCGTCGTGGCGCGGATGCCGACCGCGGTCATGACGCTGGAACATCGCCGCGGCCCGGCCGGAGTCCTGCGGCCAAGGCCGCGGCTCTTGACGTAGCCCAAAAAATGTCGCAATTCAGCAAAGGTTTAGCAATAAATTGCGATCAGTGCGGCGTGCGCGTCGGGGCGAGAATTGGCGACAAGGACTAAAATCAGCGCTCTCCTGCTGATCGCTTGCGTTGCGCGCTGCGACGCTTCCGCGCATTCGGAGCAGGCGCCCGAGCAATCGGAGCTGGATCGGCTGGCGGCTCACGTCCGCATGCATCCGACCGATTACGAGCAGACCTACGCCTATATTCGGCTCGCGACGGAGCTGCATGACGAGGCCGCGATCGGCGCGCTCGAGCGCTTGCTGATGTATAATCCGGCTCTCGGCCGCGCGCGCAAGGAGCTCGGCTTTCTCTATGCGCGCATCGGCGCCTATCAGAGCGCGCTCTACAATCTGCGCGCGGCGTTGAAATCGGCCGATCTCGACGCCGCGCAGAGAGCGCAGATCGAGGCACAGCTTCCCGACATCGAAAGACATACGCAGGCGAGCCGTCTCTCGGGAAATTTGCAGATCGGCGTGCGCACGCAATCCAACGCCGCCTATCTGCCGTCGAGCGGGCTCTTCGACGTCGGCGGCGTGCAGACGCCGGGCGGCGTCACCGGACGGCAGTCCGACGCCAACACATTCGAGCAGGCGCAGCTGACGCACGACTATGATTTCCAAAATCAGCGCGGCGACACGCTGGAGACGCGCGGGCTGGCCTATGCGACGCAGCAATTCGCATTGTCGCAATATAATGTCGCACTGTTCTCGCTCTCCACGGGGCCGCGCTTCGGCCTGTCGGACATCGCGCCGGGCTTGTCAGTGAAGCCCTATGTCTCCGGCTCGGCCGCGCTCGTCGGCAATCTCAACTATCTCAACACGGGCGGCGCCGGCTTCAGCCTGCGTCAGGCCTTCGGCGATCGGCTGTCGCTGGAGCCGGGCTTCGAATGGTCGCGGCTCTGGGTCAATTCCGGCTCCGCATCGGGAAGCGGCGCGCAGACGGTGGCGACGATCGCGAGCGGCGATGTGTTCACCGGCTCGCTCGGCGTCAGCCTGCGCATTTTCGACAATGTGCGTCTCGAGGGACGCGGCGCCTTCTCGCGCGCGGCGGCCTATGTCGCGACTCAGGCTTCGGATCAGTTCGATCTGCAGGCGATGTTGCGCGTGGAGGTCGATCCGCCGTTCGCGGAAATGCCGCGGCGATGGACCATCGCGCCCTACGCGCGCTTCACGCAGATCGCTTTCGATATCGCCAATCCCGCGCTCGATCCGTTCCGCGTGCGACGCGACGACGCCTGGACCTATGGGCTCGCGCTGGACGCGCCGATCACGGCGGAGCTGGGCGTCTCCGGCCATCTCGAGTTTCTGCGCAATGATTCGAACATATCGAGCTTCAAGATGCAGAATGTCTCGCTGACATTCGGGCCCACCGCGAGATTCTGACGAGGGGGAGGCGATGCGAAATCTGCACGGCGTGGCGCTCCTCGCGCTCTTTGGCCTTTGCGCGACGAATGTCCGCGCCGATGTCGTCGGCAATGTCGGCGCGGTCAATCAGGCGGCGCAAGGAACGCCGCCCGGCGGTTCCGCCAAAGGATTGACGCTCGGCTATGGCGTCGTCGATCGCGAGCGCATCGACACCAAGACCGACGGCCGCGCGCAGATTGTCTTTCTCGACAAATCGACGCTCGGCGTCGGCGCGAACAGCTCGGTGACGATCGATCGTTTCGTCTATGACGCCGCCGCCGGCGCCGGCAAGCAGAGCCTCTCCATCACCAAAGGCGCGCTGCGCTTCATCGGCGGCGAGGTGAGCCATGGCGCCGGCATGGAGATCAAGACGCCCTCGGCGACAATCGCCGTGCGCGGCGGCATGGTGCTGGTGCGCGTCGGCGGCGCCGATTGCCGCGAGATCGCGCGAGCGGGCGGCTGCGACGAGATCGTGCTGCTGAATGGCGTCGCCACCATCGTCACCGCGAAAGGCCGGCGCATCCGGCTGACGCGTCCGGGCTATGGCGTCGTCATCGGCTCGGGCGGCGAGGAGTTGTCCGATCCCGCGCCCGCCGGCGAGGCGTCGATCGAAGGTTTCGACGGGCAATTCGCCAGCCTGCCGGGCCAGACCGGCGGCGCCGGCCTCGGCGCGCTGCCGACGGGCGCGCAGGCGCTCGCGCATCTCGGTTCTCTTCGGGAGCCCGATCGCACGCCTTGGGCCGGGCTCGGGGCCATCGGCGCGCATTGGGGCGCCGCCGGCATAGCGCAGAGCCGCGCGCAGACGAATAATCAGACGGTCGCGACGCAGACGCGCCAGACTCTCGCCGCCATCGTCGCGGCCCAAAACGCCGCGCGCGCCGTCGCAGGGGGCGGGACGGGCTCCTCCGCCCTGACGATCGATCCCGGCAATCCCGCCAGCGGCGCGGTGGGCGCGCTCTTCGCGAATGGATTTTGCGTATGGGGCTGCGTGACGCCGACTTTCGTCTCGCAGAGCGTCTCGGGAACGACCACCACCATAACGCTGCGGGCGAGCTTCCCCGGCTATGGCTATTTTCTGATCGCTCTGTCGGTCGATGCGGCGAGCATAAATTACACCGCGGGCCAGACCTCGGCGTCCTTCAACGGCGCCTTCGGCGCCACCATCGTCTATTATCCCCAGAGCGGCGCCGCGGCGCAGACGAACACCTATAATTTCGTCATCAATGAGCTTTTGAGCTGGTCCGGCGCGGTCTCGGCGAATGGCGCGCCGACGTCATTCACCGTCAGCGGCAGCGACACGCTGAATTTCGTCAATGCGGCCGGCATAATTCTCGAGCCGCCGCCGACATCGACCAATGCATTCTTCAGCCTGCCGAACGGCTTCACGCAGAGCTTCGAATTCTCCTATCCGTGACGGGCGCCTTCGACGGTCGACCGCTCCCGCCGAAGCCTATGCCGATTCGGCGCCGCGCAGATTTGCGCTCGGCGCGATCCGAGCCCGCGCCGAGCGCAGGCGGACGCCGTCCAGATTTTTAAGGAAAAATGGCGCGCCCGAAGAGATTCGAACTCCTGACCCCCAGATTCGTAGTCTGGTGCTCTATCCAGCTGAGCTACGGGCGCCTTACGGTCCGTTCCGCGTCACGAAGATGCGTCGAACCGGTGGAGAGGTCGTTTAGCGGCTACGAGGCCGCTTGGCAATAGGAAGATATTTCCCCCGCCAAGACGCTTGCGCTGCCCTACGGCTGCGATAATTACCGACGATCCTGATGCCGACGCTCCTTGAATGTAATAAAATAGGATTGATGATGGACGAGTTCGGGTCGAATGGCGCGCAGATCGCCTATATCGATTTTCCGCCGCTGACGGAGGATCGTGGGGAGCCGATCGTTCTCATTCACGGCTTTGCCTCGACGCATGCCGTGAACTGGCTCTTTCCCCAATGGGTCAAGACTTTGACCGAGGATGGTCGGCGCGTCATCGTGCTGGACAATCGCGGCCACGGCCGCTCGGAGAAGATTTATGATCCCGCCGCCTATGATCTCGCGCTGATGGCCGGGGACGTCGCCAATCTGCTCGCGAGCCTCGGCGTCGCCCGCGCCGATGTGATGGGCTATTCCATGGGCGCGCGAATCGCCGTCACGCTGGCGCTGAATCATCCCGAGGTCGTGCGTTCGCTCGTGCTCGGCGGCATCGGCGCCAATCTCGTGACCACGGGCCTGCCGCGCGGCCTAGCCGAGGCCATGGAGGCCGAGCGCATAGAGGATATCGACGACCCGCTGCTAAAGATGTTCCGCGGCTTCGCCGAGGCCACGCGCGCCGATCTGCTGTCGCTCGCCGCCTGTGCGCGCGGACCGAATCAGATCGTCGACCGCGCCCGGCTCGCCGCGATAAAGGTCCCCGTGCTGATCTGCGTCGGCACGCGCGACGAGGTGGCCGGCGATCCGCATCCGCTCGAGCCCTTTTTCCCGGACGCCCATATCGTCGATATTCCCGGCCGCGACCATAATCGCGCCGTCGGCGACCGCGTCTTCAAGCAGGCGGTGCTCGATTTCCTCGCGCAGCGGGAATAGGCCGCGGAGCGACGCCATGACCGACAGCGTCCCCGCCCGGCTCGTCGCCCTCTCTGGCGTCGATCCGCTTTTCGCCCGCCTCTCGGCGGAGGCCGAGGCCGCTGCGGGCCGCGAGCCCAATATGGCGGCCTTTCTCTATGCGGCCGTCCTGGCGCAGGACAGCCTCGAGGCGGTGATCGCGCATCGAATCGCGCAGCGCCTCGCTGCGCCGGAACTGCCGGCGACCGTCATAGAGCGGCTCTGCCACGATCAGATGGCGCGCGATTCGGCCCTGGGCGCGGCGTTGCGGGCCGATCTCATGGCCGTTTTCGACCGCGATCCCGCCTGCACGCGGCTGCTCGAGGCGGCGCTCTATTTCAAGGGCTTCCACGCTATTCAGAGCTATCGGCTGGCGCATGGGCTGTGGCGCTCCGGCCGCAGCGATCTCGCGCTCTGGCTCCAGAGCCTCGCCTCGGCGCGTTTCCAGACCGACATCCACCCGCAGGCGCGAATCGGCGCCGGCTTCTTTCTCGATCACGCCACGGGCGTCGTGATCGGCGCCACCAGCGTCATAGAGCATGACGTCTCCATGCTGCATGGGGTGACGCTCGGCGGCTCCGGCACGGCGGGCGGTGCGCGCCATCCCAAGGTGCGTCATGGCGTGCTGATCGGCGCGGGGGCCAAGCTGCTCGGCGATATAGAGATCGGCGAGCGCGCGCGCATAGCGGCGGGCTCCGTGGTGCTGGAATCAGTGCCGGCGCATAAGACGGTCGCCGGCGTGCCGGCCCGCGTCATCGGCGATGTCGGCGCGGCCGAGCCGGCGCTGACGATGGATCAGATCATCGACGAGTCGCACGATCCGGGGTTGTAGGCTTCCGCGCGGGGGGCTGCGATTTGCGATTTGCCTGCTCCACATAGGAGCGTAGGACGGCGTTGATCTTGGTCTGATATCCTTTGCCCTGCCGACGAAAGAATTCGAGCACATCCTGGTCGACGCGCATGTTGAGCACGGCCTTCGGCTGCGGCAGCTCCACCGAAGCGGTCGACCAATCGACGATCATGTCGGCTTCGTCAGGATCCGAAGCGATAGCGGCTTCGATCTGCTCTTGGGTCAGGGCCTCTGCGCGCTTCCAATCGCTCTCATCGCGCAATGATCGCAATTCTTCATCCGTGTACCTGACGATACGCTCCTTCTTCGGCGCGGCGCGCGCGCCTGAACGAGATGATTCGGCGCGTCTCGCCGCGCCAAGTCCAGATGATCGTGTAGAATTTTTCATCGATACGGCCCACTGTCACGAATCTCGCCTCTGCAGCATTCGCTGATCGCGCGGTGATCGTCGGTCTGCCATCGAAAAGCAGCCCAGCCACGGCAAAGTCGAGCCCATGCTTGGCGACATTGGCGATGCGCTTGTTCTCGTCCCACTCGAGCATAGCAATCTATACTTATTGTCTATACAATCAACCCTCGGAAGCCGACTTCGGCTTCTCAGCGACAGTTTCGATCACTGAAAGTGGCGTAGAGACGAGATATGCGAGAGTGAGGCGGCTCATCGTCGCTTCGTCGATCGCGCCGACCGCCGCGAGGTCCTCTGCTATCTCATGAAGCGCGCGGAGCGCTTCGCTGCGGAAACGCCTCTCCATTTCACCCCCCGAATCGATTGCTCTTCGGGAACCCCCGCGGCGGCAGGCGCCCCGCCTCCGCCCTATGGGCGATCCATTCGCTCAGCTCGCGCTTCTCCACGGTGAAGGTGCGGCCGGACGAATCGACCCAGGTCAGCCCGTCGGCGAGCGCGAAGACCTTGGCGTCGGCGACCCCGCCATCCTTGTAGCGCTGCAGACGCACGCCCTTGCCACGCGCCATTTGCGGCGCCTCGGCGAGCGGGAACACCAGCAGCTTGCGATTCTCGCCGATGATGGCGACATGGTCGCCCTCCGCCGGCGTCACGATCTTCAGCTTCGTCGTCTCCTCGACATTGAAGACGGCGCGGCCCTTGCGCGTCGTCGCGACGAGGTCGTTCTGCGAGACGACAAAGCCGCGCCCGTCGTCGGCAATCAGCAGCAGCAGCGCGTCCTGCGTCTGCGGCAGCACCTTCACGATCGCCGCATCTTCGTCGATATCCGCCATCAGCCTTATCGGCTCGCCATAGCCGCGCCCGCCGGGCAGCTTGGCGGCGTCCAGTGTATAGGCCTTGCCATTCGAGGCGAGCGCCAGAACCTTGGACGTCGTCTGCGCGAAGAAGGAGGTCTCCAGCGCATCGTCGCCCTTGAACTGCAGCTGCGTCAGATCGGCCACATGGCCCTTCAGCGCGCGTATCCAGCCCTTCTGCGTCACGACGATGGTGATCGGCTCGCGCTCGATCAGCGCCTCGGCGAGATCGATGTCGGTCGCCTCCGGCGCATCCTCGAAAGTGGTGCGCCGCTTGGCCAGCTTGGCGTCGGCGAGAATCGTCTTCTTCAGCTCGCGAATCTGCGTGGTGATCGTCTTCCACTGCTTGGCCTCGTCGGCGAGCAGCGATTCGACCTCCGTCTTCTCCTCGAGCAGCTTCGCATGCTCCTTGCGCAGCTCCATCTCTTCCAGCTTGCGCAAGGCGCGCAGGCGCGTGTCGAGAATATAATCGACCTGCACGTCGGTGAGCTCGAAAGCCGCCTTCAGCGCCTGCTTGGGCTCGTCCTCCTCGCGGATGATGCGAATCACCTCGTCGAGATTGAGGAAGACGATGATCATGCCCTCGAGCACCTCGAGCCGGCGCACGATCTCCGCCAAACGATGACGCGAGCGGCGCTCCAGCACCTCGCGGCGATGGTCGAGCCATTGGCGCAGAGCCTCGTCCAGCGAGACGACGCGCGGCACGGCGCCATCGACGAGCACATTCATATTGACGGGGAAACGCACCTCCAGCTCGGAGAGCTTGAACAATGTCTCCATCATCAGCGCCGGATCGACCGTGCGCGTGCGCGGCTCGATGACGACGCGCACATCCTCCGCCGATTCGTCGCGCACATCGCCGGCGAGCGGCGCCTTTTTCTCGACGACCAGCTCGGCGAGCTTCTCGATGAGGCGCGACTTCTGCACGCCATAGGGAATCTCGGTGACGACCGCGACCCATTGCCCGCGCGCGGTCTCCTCCTTGTGCCAGCGCGCGCGCAGGCGGAAGGAGCCGCGCCCCGTGCGATAGGTCTCGATGATCTGCGGACGCGGATCGACGACGATGCCGCCGGTCGGAAAATCCGGCCCTTGCACGAAGGTGAGCAATTGCTCGGCGTTGGCGCTGCGATGCGAGATCAGATAGAGCGCGGCGTCGCACAGCTCATTGAGATTATGCGGCGGAATGGAGGTCGCCATGCCGACGGCGATCCCTTGCGCGCCATTGGCGAGAAGATTGGGAAAGGCCGCCGGCAGCACCACCGGCTCCTGCTCCTCGCCCGAATAATTGGGGCGAAAGTCGATCGCGTCCTCGTTGATGCCCTCGAGCAGCAGACGCGCGACCGCGGTCATGCGCGCTTCCGTGTAGCGATAGGCGGCGGCGGCGTCGCCATCGACATTGCCGAAATTGCCTTGCCCGTCGACGAGCGGATAGCGCGAGGAGAAATCCTGTGCGAGCCGCACCAGCGCATCGTAGATCGCCTGATCGCCATGCGGATGGAAGGAGCCCATCACATCGCCGACGATCTTCGCGCATTTCTTGAACGGCGTGTTCGGGTCCAGCCGCAGCATCTGCATTCCGTACAGAATGCGCCGATGCACGGGCTTCAATCCGTCGCGCGCATCCGGCAGCGCGCGTCCGGTGATCGTCGAGAGCGCATAGGTGAGGTATCGCTCCTCGAGCGCCGTGCGCAATTCCACCGGCAGCGCATCTCCGCCGCCTTCGTCTGTCGTCGTTCCGCTTTTCGCCATCTCGCCGACTCCCGCCCTTTCGGCGTTTACTGCGTGCGCTTATATCCCGCCGCGACTCTGGCGTGAACCATTGCCGTCGCTGCGTGCTTCCACTAAGACAGCGCAGCTTTCGGCGTCCTGTGGCGCCTCCGTCTTTTCGAGCCGCATCTCATGAAGAAGCCTCTCCTGCTCGCGTTTTTCGTCGCCGCCGCCCTCGCGGGGGCCAGCGTCCGCTCCATGGCGCTCGAAGCCTCGCTGTTCGACTGGCTGCCCTTTCTGCACGAGGATTCGGCGGAGAAAAAGGACGCGCGCCACGGCGCCTCGCCGCAGGCGCTGTGCAAGGAAGTGGAAGTGCCGGTCGACGAAGGCTATGGCGTCAGCCGTCATGAGCGCCGCGTGGTGTGCGAGCAGGAGTGAGCGCCTCGAGCGAGCCTGAAGGCTCGCGGTCCTGGGGGCGCGTTGGACCGCGAGCCTTCAGGCTCGCATCCGACGCCGCCACGGCGGCCACATAGAGCCCACGCGCCTGCGGCGCGGCGAGGCCGCGCGGGCCGAAGACGTCGCGCTGCAGAAAATGCCCGGTGAGGCGAAAGGCCGCCGCCAGCTCGCCGGCCTCCGCCCCGGCCGGCGCCGGCTGGCGTAGAAAATCGGGGAAGGGCAGCAGACGATCGCGCCAGGGCGCGCCGGCGGCGCGCGCGACCGCTCGGCCGGTCTTGGGCGACACATAGGCGAGATCGGCCGTCTCCCCCGTCAGCGCGCAACGCTCGAGATCGAGGCCGAAGCCCAGCGCCGCCAGCAGCGCCAGCTCGAATCGCGCCATCAGCGCCGGAGCGAGATCGAGCGAATCGAGCCGGTCGGCGATGACCTCGGCCATATCGAACAATTCGCCATGCGGATCGCGTTCCGGCAGCAGCCGCAGCAGCGCGCAGAGATGGCCGACGCCATGCAGGGCGAAGGCGCGGTCGATGAGCCGCGCCGCCCGCGAGCGCAACGGCTCCACGGCGAAAGCGCCGAGATGCTGCTCGAGCCGCGCCCGCCAGGCGACCTCGACGCTATTGCCGGGCTGCAGCACGGAGCGCAGCGCGCGCCCGGCGCCGCCGCGCACTATGCCGGCGTGACGCCCATGGGCGCGCGTCATCAGCTCCAATATGACAGCGGACTCGCCGTGGCGCTTGACGCCGATGACGAGCCCTTCGTCCCGCCAATCCATCTATCCTGTCACAGCTCGGAGAGTTTCACGTCCGGCGTGTATTTGAAATCATAGACGTCCTTGGTGATCGCCTGACCGCAGATCACCTTGCCTTTCGTGGCGTCGAAGGTCAGCGTCGGCGAGCCATAGAGCGACCAGCCGAGGCTCAGCGCCTCGGTGACGCGCTTGCAGAATTCGGCGTCGTCGGGACCGGTCAGATAGCGATAGACGGTCGATCTCTTGCCTAGAGTTGCGGACATTGTGACCCCTCGGGAATGGCCGGCGGGCGATTCGCCCGGGCGCTCGCGCCGTCATCCTCGCGCCGGCGGCCTCGCGCAAGAATTTTCTCTAGCGCCGCCCGGAATTGAAGAGCCGCAGCACGAACCAGATCGGCACGACGATGACCGCGCCGGTGATCACATAGCCGATGACCGTGTGCACCGCGCCGAAGCCGAGCGAGGAGATGCGGTCGAAGAAGCGTCGCGCGCCATGGACGAGATCCATGGGCTCGATCTCCAGCCACATCAGCAGCGCGCCGACGACCAGCGAGACGAACAGCAGCTTGACGAGCACTTGCAGCGGCGAGCCGCCGAGAAAATCATGGAGTCGACTATTGGAGGCCATGCGTCCTTCGCTCTCGATTGCGGCGTTATCGACGTTTTCGCGACGCGCCGGCCGCTTTCCCTCTCCCCG
This sequence comes from Methylosinus sp. LW4, assembly GCF_000379125.1. Taxonomy (NCBI): domain Bacteria; kingdom Pseudomonadati; phylum Pseudomonadota; class Alphaproteobacteria; order Hyphomicrobiales; family Methylocystaceae; genus Methylosinus; species Methylosinus sp. LW4. Next base: position 3,372,320 of record NZ_KB900626.1, read on the forward strand.
CTCGCGGGGAGAGGGAGAAGGCGCGCCGCGAAAACGATCATGTGAAATTCTATCAGAGGCTGTCGCCCTTGGGAGCCTCCTCGCGGAAGAGCTGCATCATGCGCCGCAGGAATCGCTCGGTAAAGGAGAGCGCGCGCTCGAACTCTTCCTCTCCGGGCAGGCCCTTGTGGGGAGCCGTCGCCTCGGGCGCGGCGCCGGGGAGCTTGGCGCGCAATTGCGCATTCTCGCGGGCGAGGCGGTCGATCTCCTCCTGCAGCGCGGCGCGCTCCTCCGCGGCGACGCGGCAGACGGAGAGCCCGCCCTCCACTGTGCAGAAGGAGACTGCGCCGGTCTGCTTGTCGAGCCGCAGCATGCCGCCTTCCGTCGGGCTCATGGCGAAGCGGCCGGCCTCGCTCTGGGAAGGCTCGGCGGCGGGGGCTTCGGCCCGCGCGGCGGCGGCGGCGAGCAGGGCGAGACAGACGAGGGAAAAGACGCGCATCGGCTCCGACCAGTTTCAGCAGGCCGCCCCTCGAGGCCCCGCTCCGATGTGGCGAGAGGGGCGGCGCGCGTCAATAGGCGGGGCCGCTCCCGCTCATACGACTTCTGATCGATCCATTCGGATGAAACATCCGTCCCTCGCCCTGAGGAGCCCGCGAAGCGGGCGTCTCGAAGGGTCTCGCCGCTGCGTGTCGCTGGAACGTCCTTCGAGGCTTTTTGCGTGCCGCAAAAAGCGCCTCAGGACGAGGGGATTGTATTTGCCGCGCCGAAGCAATCAGGAAGCCGTATCAATCCTTGGGTCCGACGAGCAGCACGCGCAGCACGCCGGTCGGCCGGAAATCGGCGGCGCGCATCTCGAAGGCGGTGGGCGAGATTTTCTTCAGATCGGCGAGGCAGAAGCTCACGAGGCGCGTCGGCTTGCCCTTGTCCACGACGAGCCGGAATTGCCGAACCGGCGCGGCGGGCGCGCCGGCGCCGAGATCGAAGGAGATGCGGCGCTCCTGCAGCTCGGCGACATTGGCCTCGGGGAAGATGCGCGCCGCGGGCTGCGGCTTTTTCGGCGCATCCGCCGCGGCGGGCTCGGCGCTCTCGGGCGGAAGCGCGGCGGCTTCCTGCGCCGCGGAGCGCCGGGCCGCAGCGGCGGAGACCATTCTGTCGACGCCCGCGAGAAAGGCGCGATCGAGACAATAATCGGCGCGGCGGCGCTCCACCTCCGCCGCCAGCTCCTTGGAGGAGCGCAGGGGCTCGCGCAGCACACTGTCGCGGGCGACGCCGACGCTCGAGCGAAAGCGAAAATCGAGCAGCGCGCTCTGTCCCGGCGCGAGGTCGAGCGTGCGCGTCGCCGCGCCGCGCACCGACCAGCGCGGCGCGTAAATGGGATTTCCCGCCTGATCGACGCCATTCTCGGCGATGAGCCCATCCTTGACGAGCCGCGCGCGGGCGTCCGGCGTCAGAGCGGCGAGCTTGTCGTGAAAAAAGCCGATGGGAACCAGCGGCAGGCCGCTGCGACGCAGCGCGGCGGTCACATCCTTGCCCTCGACGAAGGCGCTCTGCGAGACGGCGAGCGGCGCCGGCTTTTGATCGATGGTCGCGGCGAGGCCGATGTAATTGATCGGGTCGGCGCCGGGAATCGACCAGGCTGCGTCTGGATCGGAAAAATCGATCTCGGGCAGGGGGAAGGCCACATTGGTCCGCGCCGGCGCCGCCGTGGGATTGACGATGCGATATTTCAGCGAGCTGTTCTGCGCGCCGAGCGTCAGCTCCATCTGCTCGACGACGAGCCCCGCCGCCTCGAGCCCGGCGAGCTCCGGCCCGCGATGGACGAGCTCTTGAAGGGTTTCCTCCGCCCGCGCCCCCCAAAAGCCGAGCGCCAGAACCGCCGCCGCCAATCCGGCGCTTCGGGGGAAAGGGAAATTCATCGAAAGCCGCCTTTCACTTTAGAAAATGCGCGCGAGAATATCGTCTCCGCCGCGAAAGCGATATGGGCGGGCGCACAGCGCGATTGACGGCGATGGCCTATCGAATAGGCTGATATGCATTGCTCGAGATCATAGAGGGAGCGGATCATGGGACGGCCGGCTGCGCGCGTGAGCGACCCTGTGGCCCATCCTCTGCCGCCGGTGCTGACGCCCGGCCCCGGCAGCTTCAACGTGTTCATCGGCCAATTGCCGGCGTGGCGTGGCGTCGGCGGCGCGGCCGCCGCTGCGATACAATCCGCGAAATCGACCTCCGATGCGACGATCCAGGCGGCCGAGGCGGCGACGCTGGCCGCCGCCGGAACGCCGGGCGCGCCCGCCGCTCTGGCGGCCGAGCAGGCCACCAAAGCGGCGGCGGCCGCCAGCATGGGATCGATGATCAGCGGCGCCGCCGGCGGCGCGGATATTCACATGTGCGCGACGCCGCTGCCGATCCCGCCGCATGGGCCGGGCGTGGTGGTGGACGGCTCCGCCAGCGTCTTCATCAACGGCCTGCCCGCTTGCCGGCAGGGCGACACCATCGTCGAGGCGGTCGGCCCGCCGAACAAGATCGTCATGGGTCTGCCGACCGTGCTGATCGGCGGGTAGAGCGCGTCAGGCCGTCGCGCTCTCTTCCTCGATCTTGGCTTCCAGCAGCCGCTCCGGCCGGGTCAGGAACGCCGCCGGAATATCGGCGCGGGCGTCCTCGGTCGGGCCGCGAACGGGCTCGGGCGGCGTCGCCCAGACGAAAGCGTCGAGCTTGCCGGTGACGGGCGAGGCCGGCGCCCAGCGACGCGAAATGACGCCATCGGCGATCCAGGCCGGATCGCGCGGCGCGCGCGAGCCGCGGGCGAGCCATTCGCGCACCGGCCCGCTGGGGCCGTTCTCGGCGTCCTCCAGCTCGGCCATCAGCAGGCAGATCTGAGCGGTCGGCGTCTTGCCCTCGGCGACGAGCGGAGCCAGCGCCTTGCGCGCGGCGCCGAAATCGCGCGCCGCCAGCGCCGCGCGGGCGACGAGGATCCCCGCCTCCGGCGAATGCGAGACGGCGGCGGCGAATTTCCGCACGCGGACCAGGCGCTCGGCGTTGGATTCGCTCGGCGCGATCTCGAGAAAAGCTTCGGCGATATCGGGATGCGGATGCTCGGCATAGGCCTTCTCGAGCAGCTTCAGCGCTTTGGCGCTGTCGCCATGACGGGCGAGTAGGCGGCCGATCAGCGCGATCGCCGGAACCAGATCGGGCGCGCGCTTCACCGCCTGGCGGGCGAGATGCAGCGCGTCGCTCGGATGTGTGGCCTGCTTCTCCAGCGCCAGAGCGGTCTCCACCACGGCGCGCAGGCGCTGCGCGGTCGGCAGATCGATGGCCTTGGCCTTCAGATTGGCTTCGACGGCGATGCGCGCCTCTTCCCAATTGGCCTGGGCGCCGTGATGCTCGAGCAGCGCATGGCCGGCCCAGGGCAGCGGCGCGAGCTGATGCGCCTGATCGGCGAAATGATGCGCCGCCTCGTCGTCCTTGCGGCGCTTGGCCTCGATGTGCAGGCCGCGCAGGCCGAGAAGGCGCGTTTCGGAGAGCTGCGTCATCTCGTGAAAGGCGGTCTCGGCGCCGACGCGATCACCCTCGAGCTGGGCGACCTGCGCGCGCAGCAGATAGGTGAGCGGCTCCTTGTCGAGGTTTTTCACCGCCTCCTTGGCGGCGCGCTTGGCCTCGGCGAGATGGCCGGCGCCGGCGGCCACAATGCCGCGGGAGAGGGCCTGAAAGCCCCGCTCGCGGCGCTTGGCGCGGGAGTTCTGCTTCAAGCGCGCGGGCGCCTGGAAGAAATAGGCGATGATCGCCCAGGCGATGAGGATCGCCGCGATCGTCGCGAGCAGCGCCGCCGCGCCGACGACCAGCGTCGTCTCTATGTGATAGCCGCCCCAGTCGAGCGTGATCGAACCGGGCTGCTCGATGAGCCAGTGGAGGCCGATGGACAGAGCGGCCAGCGCCGCAATGAAGAAGAGCAGCAGAATCATGGGTCGTCGATCCTCGCCTCGGCTCTAAGCGCGTCCGCTTAGATTTTTTTGTTTCAGCAGGATTATTGTCTGGCCCTGCTCAGTTCTTTGGTTTTGCGAGCGCATCCAGCGCGCCCGCGAGAATGGAGGCCGCCGCCTTCTCCGCCTCCACGCGCTGGCGGGCTTGCGTCTCCCACTCGCGCGCGACGGCCTTTGCGGCGTCGGGAAATTCGGCGAAAGCGGCCAGCGCCGTCTCGATCTCGCCGCGGTCGAGCGCGGCTTCCAGCTTATCGGCTATGTCGCCGATCGTGGCTTTCTCTTTCTCCACCGGGCTGCGCACCTTCACCAGCTTGGAGGCGCCTTGCAGCAGCCGATCGGCCAGGGGGGCGTCGGGCTTCAGATCGGCGGAGGCCTCGAGCTTGCGCACCAGCGGATGGAAGGAGGCGCGCAGCGCGCGCGCATCGGGAGCGCCCTTCTCGGCCAGAGGCGCGAGCGCGGCCAGCGCCTGCGAATCGGCGCCCTGGGCGGAGAGAATGGCGTATTCGGACGGGAAGGGGGCTCCCCGGTCCAGCGCCCGCTGCAGCGAATGCGCGACCACGGCGACGGTCGCCGGATTGGGGCCCTTCTCCTCCGGCGCGGCGGCCACGGGCGCGGGCGGCGGCGGGGCCGGCTCCACCTCGCGCGGGGCGCGGGTCTCGTCCTTGGCCGCGTCGAGCTTGTCGCGAAGAGTCTTCACCTCGTCGGAGAGCCAGTCGATCCGGCCCTCGAGGCCGCTGACATTATCCTCGACGTCCTGCACCTTCTGGTCCGGGACCTTGGCCCCGCGCGGCGCGGCGGCGGGCTCGGCGCTGCGGGCCTGCTCCGCCAGCGCCAGGGCCGAGCGGGCGATTCGCTCGAGCTCGTCCACGCGGCGCGTCAGCGTCTCGATTTGGGCGTTGGAAACCGGATTGGCCTCCGCCGCCGGCTTGGCGGGCGCGGGCGGCGGCGGAGCCGCAACGACCGGCGCCGGGGCCGCCGGGGCCGGGACGGGCGCAGGAACGGGAGGAGCCGCGGGCGTCGCGGGCGCGTTCCAGGTGATGTGATCGCCGCCGGAGCGCGGCGGAACGGCGGGCTCGGCCGGCTTCGTCTCCACAGGGGCGGGCGTCGATTTTTGGAGGGGCTCGGCGAGCTTGGCTGCGCCGGGCTTGTCGGCCGGCTTCTCGGGCGCCGCCGGCTTGCCGGTCGCTTTCACGATCGTCTCGCGCAGCGTGGCGATCAGCTTCTCCGGCCGCGCGAAGCTCTCGTCCACGATGGTGGCGAAGGCCGCGAGCTTCTCATTCTTGTCGCGGAAACGATAGGCGGCGATCGACCCTGCGGTGGCCAGCAGGCCGAGCGTCGCGGCGAGCAGAGTGAAGCGATGCCAATTCTTGCGGCGCGGCTTTTGCGCCGGCGCGGCCTCGCTCGCGGGCGCCGAAATTGCTTCGCTCTCCGTGCGCTCGGCCTCGGCCGGATGGTCGACCTTCGTGGTCGTCCAAGCGTCGTTCGCCGATGATTCGCCGGCCGCGTGGCTATCCGCTGCGGGGTCTATGTCGTGCTGCGCCATGTGCTAGGGGCTCCTCGCCGCAGCTCCTTATAGACGAGACGGACATTCCGCGAAACATCCGCCGCTGCGTTCGAGCCGCGCGGCGATGGGAATTTCGGGCGCGGGCGCGGCGCCGCTCATCCCTGGCGGGCGAGCAGCGCCTTGATATGTTCCACCAGCTCGCTCTCCGGCGCGGAGAATTGCGCGGGCCGGGCGGATTTCCATTCCTCATTGGTGGCGATGGCGGCGCTCGCCCGCGCGCCTTCGATGAGATCCTTGATCTGCACCTCGCCCTTGGCGCGCTCGTCCGAGCCCTGAATCACCACGGCCGGGCTGTTGCGCTTATCGGCGTATTTCATCTGCGCCTTCATGCCGGAGGAGCCGAGATAGAGCTCCGCCGAAACGCCGGCGTTGCGCAGAGCGGCGACCATGCGCTGATAATCGGCGATATGATCGCGGTCGAGCGCCAGCACGACGACCGGGCCGAGCCGCGTCGTCGCCGAAACGACCGGGCTGCCGACCAGCTTCAGCGCCGCATAGAGACGCGACACGCCGATCGAAAATCCCGTCGCCGGCGTATTGTCGGAGCGGAAACGGCCGATGAGCCCGTCATAGCGTCCGCCGCCGCCGACCGAGCCGAAACGCACCGGATGGCCTTTCTCGTCTTTGGTCTCGAAGGTGAGATCGGCCTCGAACACCGGGCCGGTGTAATATTCGAGCCCGCGCACGATGGAAGGATCGATGCGGATGCGGTCCGGGCCGAAGCCGGCGTCGCGCACCAGATCCTCTATCTCGAGCAGCTCCTCGGCGCCTTCCGCGCCGATATTGCTGCGGCCGAGCAGCTCGAACAGGCCGAAGCGCGGCTCGCCGTCCTTATATTGCCCGCCGAGCGTGAAGGAGAGGATGGTCGCCACCGCGTCGTCGGCGAGGCCGGCGCCTTTGGTGAAGTCGCCGCTCTCGTCCTTGCGGCCGGGGCCGAGCAGAAGCTTGACGCCTTCCGGGCCGAGCCGGTCCATTTTGTCGATGGCGCGCAGCACAGTGAGGCGGCGGCCGGCGTTCTCGTCGCCCTCGAGGCCGATGGCCTTCATCACCCCGTCCAGCACCTTGCGGCTGTTGATCTTGATGACGTAATCGCCGCGCGGAATGCCGAGCTTCTCCAGCGTGTCGGCGGCCATCATGCAGATTTCGGCGTCGGCGGCCGGCGAGGCCGCGCCCACCGTATCGGCGTCGAATTGCATGAATTGGCGGAAGCGCCCCGGCCCCGGCTTCTCGTTTCGATAGACATTGCCGAAGCGATAGGAGCGGTACGGCTTCGGAAGCCGGTCGAAATTCTGCGCGACATAGCGGGCCAGCGGCGCGGTGAGGTCATAGCGCAGCGACAGCCATTGCTCGTCGTCGTCCTGAAAGGAGAAGACGCCCTCATTGGGGCGGTCCTGGTCCGGCAGGAATTTGCCGAGCGCGTCGGTATATTCGATCGCCGGGGTCTCCAGCGCCTCGAAGCCGTAGAGCTCATAGACGGAGCGAATCACGTCGATCATGCGGCCGGCGGCGGCCAGTTCGGCGGCGTCGCGGTCGGCGAGGCCGCGCGGGGAGCGGGCCTCTATCTTGGATTTCTTCTGGTCTGACATTGGGTGCGCCTTTTCGGCGCTCTTCCTAGCATTTTTGCGCGGCGAGGAAAGCCGGGGCGTCGCCCGGGGCCAGAACAGCAGATGGCTGCGGCAATGCGGGCAGTCCGAGCTGCCAAATCCTTCGAGCGGAACCGGCAGCGCCGAGAGCGCCGCGACGAGATCGCATTCCCCCTTCGCCTCGGTGATCCAGGCGCCGAGCGATTCGCCGGCCTCGGTCAGCTGGTCGATATGCCAGCGGCGCCGCTTGCCCTGAGGCATATGCCGGCCGAGCCGCGCGCGCAGCCCGCCCGGCCCTTTGGCGGAGCCGCAATAGAGATAGAGCCCCGGCGCGAGCGTCGCCGCGCGACGGCCGGCGCGCGCCTCGAGCGGATGCGTCAGCGCGATGAGCAGCGCATAGGCGCCGGGCGCGGACGGGGCTTCGGAAGCGGCGCGGATGAAAGCGAGCGCGGAGAGCGATGCGTCGGGAGCGGCGGGGCGATCAGCGCGCGCCGAGCGGCGTATCGAGGAGGAGACGGTTTCTGACGCCATGTTGCAGGCCCAGCTTTCGGCCGGGGATAGAGACGCGCATTTCCGGCGGAATGAGGAGGTCGAGCGCCTTCTGGTCGAAACGCGCCGGCAGGCGAGCCTCGCGCGCCAGCGCCTCCACCGCGTCGAAGCGCAGCGTGGACGCCCGGTAGAAGCCGTTGACATAGCGCATTCTGATCTCGCCGATCAAATCATAGGCGCGTTTCATCGGCTCCGGGACCTCGGCGCGATCTCTTCCATAGGCGAGCAGCCGGCCCGGCCGGGCGAGGTAGAAAATGCCGAGCGCGGTCGCCTTCTCGCAGCGCGGCTGGCGCATGATCCAGAACAAGGGCGCGTCGCCGAGTGCGCGATTATGGCCGAGGATCATTCTGTGCCAGTCGTCGCTGGAGGCGAGCGGCAGCCAATCGGCGATGAATTGCGCATATTCGCCGTCGCCCGGCTCGGGGCTCGCGGCGCGCTCCTCGACCCAGCGACGCAAGAGATCGTCGACCGCGAGAGGCATTTGGAGACTCCGGTTCTTCTAAAACGACGAAGCGACCGCGAAGCCCCATACGGCGAGCGCTGTAATCGCTTCCCGCGCGACGGGTTTCGGCATAAAAAGGGGCTCCCCGTTCCGCGCGTACGCGAAACGGGGAGTTGGACAACACCGTGAGAACCTGAACCGCAAAGGACCGACCTCGACGGATGAGGCCGCGCTCTGGAGGGGTAGAGCGTCGCAGAAAGGAGAACCGCCTCAACGAACAAAGCGATGTCGCAAGTCGCAGAGCAGTGGAGGCGGGACCTAGACTTGTTCTTTGCAAGACGATTACCCGTTTGGGCGCTCTCTTTATGCCCCCGACCGTTATGTAACGCAACTACATAAATTAGGCGCAATGCCCGATTTGGCGCGGCCGCAGTGCAAAAACAAGCGGCAGTTCGGGCTCGACGCGTCGCGCTCCTCGCGCTAATCCGAGGTGTGGCCACACCGACCCGACGAGAGATTTTAGCCTTTGGAGCAGGCGCTTTCGCCGCTCTCGGCGCCGCTGCGCGCGCTGACGCCGCCGCCCCGGACGCCACCGATTGGCTGCAGCGGCGCCTGCGCGAGGCTGCCCATGCGGGAGGCGCCCTGCGTCTGCCGGCCGGCGTCTTGCGCATTCGTTCCCTCGTCATAGAGGACAAGGTCACGATCATCGGCGCCGCCGGCGGCTCGGCGTTGCAGGCGATCGGCTCCGGCCCGCTGCTTCGCGCCGCCAATGTTCCGGCGCTGACGCTGGAGAATGTGAGCTTCGACGGCGGCGGCGCGGCTTTCGCCGATCGCCGCCAAGGCCTTCTCGATCTCGCCGATGTGCCGAAGCTCGCCGTGCATGGCTGCACGATTCGCCGCTCGGGCGGCAGGGGCGTCAATCTCCTGCGCTGCGGCGGGCGTTTCGCGCAGAATATCGTCGAGGATGTGCGCGACGCCGGCTATTTCTCGCTCGATGGGCTCGGCGTCGACATAGACAATAACAAGGTCCGCCGCTGCGGCGACAATGGCGTGCAAGTCTGGACCACAAAGGCCGGGCGCTATGAGGGCTCGCGCATCCGCAATAATGAGATCGCCGATATTCGCAATCTGTCCGGCGGCGACGGCGCCTATGGCAATGGCGTGAGCATTTGGGGCTCCGGCTTCGTGCGCGTGGAGAAGAATGTCATCCGCCGCTGCGCCTATACGGCGGTGCGCAACAACGCGGGCCATGACGTCGAGGTGGTCGGCAATGATTGCGCCGGCTTCGGCGAGCGCGCCATGTATGCGGAGTTCGGCGCCAAGCGCGCCAGCTTCCGCGACAATAAGATCGACGACGCCGGCGCCGGAATAGCGCTCGCCAACGCCGAGCGCGGAACGGACATAGGCTTCGTCATCGGCAATCGGATCACCGGCCTGCACGAGACGCATCCCGATGACGAGTTCGGCCCCATTATGAGCTGGCTCACCGGCATAGAGGCGGAGAGCAATGTCGAGATCGCCGGCAATATTGTCGTCGGCGGCTGGATGGGCGTGCGCTGCGGCGGCTATCGCCAGAACATCCGCGTCGAGGGCAATGAGCTCGTCGACAATGAGTATGGCGTGACCTTTCAGATCGGCGAGGGCGTCGGGCCGGCGATCATCGCGCGCAACAGGATCATCGGCGCGAAAAAGGCGGCGATCGCGGCGATAGCGGGTCATGACATTCAGCCGGGAGATGTCGCGCGGCCCGGCGCAGCGGCCAAATATCCGCGGCTCACAGTGGAGGGCAATGAGCTCGGCTGAAACTTAACAATGCGTCAAGAACCTCGGGCGCATGATCGAGCGCAAGTCCCTCGGAACAGATTCATGACGACGCTCGCCAGCTATCTGCAGATCGCCAATAATCAGGCCAAATGGCAGGCCATCACCGCCAAATCGCCGGATGTCGCGACGCAGACCCAATATTTCAAGGACAATATCGGCAAGGTGACGTCGGTCGACGCCTTCATGAAGGACACGCGTCTCTTCAATTACGCCATGACCGCTTTCGGCCTCGGCAGCATGACCTACGCCAAGGGCCTGATGCAGAAAGCGCTGGACGGCGGCGTCTCCAGCAATTCGGCGCTCGCCAACACGCTCAACAACGCCAACATAAAGGCCTTTGTGACGGCGTTCGACTTCGCCGACAATGGTGAGACGACGACATCCTCCTCGACGCTCGTCGACAATGTGGTGAGCCGCTACACGGAGCAGGCGCTGGAGACGAGCCAGGGCCAGCAGAATCCGGGCGTGCAGCTCGCTCTCTATTTTCAGCAGCGCGCACCGAGCCTCACCAGCGTCTATGGCATTCTCGCGGACGCCAATATTTTGACCGTCGTGCAGACGGCGCTCGGCATTTCGTCGAGCACCTCGTCGCAGTCCATCGACACGCAATATCGGCTGCTGTCGTCGCAGGTGAAACTCGACGACTTCAAGGATCCGACCAAGCTGCAGCAGTTCATCTCGCGCTTCGCCGCGCAATATGACTACAACAACGGCGGCGACGCCAATTCGCAGAGCTCGCTGCTCTCGACATTGTTCGACAGCTCGAGCTCTGGATCGAGCTTCGGGCTCGACTCCAGCCTGCTGCTGAACATGCAGGGGATGAAGCTCGGCTATTTCTGATCGTCAGACGAGCTTTCGATCTTTGCGGATCGAAAGCTCGAGAGGATGTCAGAGAATATTCACCGTCACGGTGAAATGCGCGACGCCGCCCGTGCCCGAATACCAGTCATAAGAGAAAGTGTCGGTCCCGGAGGCGTTGGGGCTCGCATGGTAGAACATCTTCGTCCCTGGCACGCGGGTCGTGTTGCAACGCGACCGCGGATTGGCGGGACGGAAATAGGCGTAGCCGGCCTCGTGCCTGATCTCGACCCGGCCCTGTGACGGGGCTTGGGTGAGGGTGACGCGATCAGGAACGTCCGAGCGGGTGCAATCGGGATTGATCGAGGCGCCGAAGCCGAGAGAGGCGGTCGCGCCGCGCGGCACGGAAATCGTCTTCTGAACAGAGGCCTGGCTGCCGCCGGCGTAAACATAGGCGCGCGGGCCGGCATTGCAGGCGGAAAGGCCGAGAGCGGCCGCCAATAAAGCGATGCGTGCAAGACTCATGGTCGGCAATCCATTGGTGAGCGACGGCGCGTTCTAGCGCGAAAGCGCTTTGTCCACAATGGCCAGGGTTGCGTTTGCGGCGGCGCGCCAAGAATTCGGCGCGACTTCGCCGCGAGCCGGAAATATCTCGAACCTGTCGGACAAACGGAGGAAATCCCCATCGACGAAGCCGAAGCGGGGGCGTCGTCGAAACGAGGATTTTTCATGAAGCCAGTCATCACGGCTCTGGTTCTGGCCGCAGCATTCTCCGCTGGCGCGCAGGCGGCGGATCTGCCATCGCGCGAGCGGACCTTCCAGCCGCCCCCGACGCCGCCGGCTTTCGCATGGACCGGCGTCTATGCCGGTCTCGATATCGGCGCCGGCGCGTTCGCCTCCGGCAAGTCCGACGCCGGGGTCTCGGGCGGCGGGCTCGTCGGCTACAATCATCGGATCGGCCCGCTCTTCGTCGTCGGCCTCGAGACCGATTTTTCAGGGACCAGCCTCTCCGGCGGCGGTCGCGGACCCGATCCGCTGGGCCTGCGCGGACCCGAGAGGGCGCGCTCGCTGCCCTGGTTCGGGACGCTGCGCGGGCGCTTCGGCGTCACCGGCTTCGATTCCCGCGTGCTGTTCTACGGCACGGGCGGTTTCGCTTATGGCGACGTCGGCGGATCGATCCGCGAAGGCTGGACCGCGGGCGGCGGCGTCGAATGGGCCTTTGCGCCGCGCTGGTCGGTCAAGACCGAATATCTCTTCACCGATCTCGGCGAGAACGGCCGCGGCGATCCGGGCGCCGCGCGCGGCGCGAGTTTTCACACCGTCCGCGTCGGCGTGAACTATCATTTCGATCTGCCGTCGCGGTGATCGAGACGCGTTCGCGCGGCTTGCTCGCCGCGCGCCGAATTGCTAGAAGGGCGTGGACGGCTGGCGGGGTTTCCCTTCCAGCCTCTCCGTATTTTAAAAACACGGGCATTTTCGATCGGGCCGCGCCGGCCAGTTCTCTGAGCAGAACTCTCGTTTCCTCCAGGCCTCGCTTCGGCGGCGGGAGGGGACTTCCGATCGAGGAGGCCCGATCCGCAACGCCAACCCCATGCCGGCGCCGCGCCCGAAAGGGCATTCCAGGAGAACCCATGTCAACTGCAGCTGAGCGCGCCCCGTCGCGCGAGGACTTTGCCGCCCTGCTCGAAGAAAGCTACGGCCAGAACGAAGCTTTCGAGGGTTCCGTCATCAAGGGCCGCGTGGTCGCCATCGAGAAGGACGTCGCCGTCATCGATGTCGGCCTCAAGACCGAAGGGCGCGTCGCCCTCAAGGAATTCACCGGCTTCGGCCGCGACCCGGCCCCCAAGGTGGGCGAAGAGGTCGAGGTCTATCTCGAGCGCATCGAGAACGCGCTCGGCGAGGCGGTCATCTCGCGCGACAAGGCGCGCCGCGAGGAGAGCTGGGTCAAGCTCGAGAAGGCCTTCGAAAGCAATGAGAAGGTCGAAGGCGTCATCTTCAATCAGGTCAAGGGCGGCTTCACTGTCGATCTCGACGGCGCCGTGGCCTTCCTGCCGCGCTCGCAGGTCGACATTCGTCCGATCCGCGACGTCGGCCCGCTGCTGAACGTGCCGCAGCCCTTCCATATCCTCAAAATGGATCGCCGCCGCGGCAATATCGTCGTGTCGCGCCGCACCGTGCTCGAGGAGAGCCGCGCCGAGCAGCGTCACGAGATCGTGGCCAACCTCGAAGAGGGGCAGGTCATCGAGGGCGTCGTCAAGAACATCACCGATTACGGCGCCTTCGTCGATCTCGGCGGCATCGACGGCCTGCTGCATGTCACCGACGTGGCCTGGCGCCGCGTCAATCATCCGAGCGAGGTGCTCACCATCGGCCAGACGGTGCGCGTGAAGATCATCAAGATCAATCACGAGACGCATCGCATCTCGCTGGGCATGAAGCAGCTGCTGGAAGATCCGTGGCAGGGCATCGAGGCGAAATATCCGATCGGCGCCAAGTTCCACGGCCGCGTCACCAACATCACCGACTACGGCGCCTTCGTGGAGCTGGAGCCGGGGATCGAGGGCCTCGTCCACGTCTCGGAAATGTCCTGGACGAAGAAGAATGTGCATCCCGGCAAGATCGTCGCGACGAGCCAGGAAGTCGACGTTCAGGTGCTCGAGGTCGATCCGGTCAAGCGCCGCATCTCGCTCGGCCTCAAGCAGACGCTGCAGAACCCGTGGGAGGCCTTCGCCGAGAAGCATCCGGTGGGCTCCACCGTCTCCGGCGAGGTCAAGAACAAGACCGAGTTCGGCCTGTTCATCGGCCTCGATGGCGATGTGGACGGCATGGTCCATCTCTCCGATCTCGACTGGAACCGCCCCGGCGAGCAGGTCATCGAAGAGTATAAGAAGGGCGACGTCATCACCGCTCAGGTGCTCGACGTCGATATCGAGAAGGAGCGCATCTCGCTCGGCGTGAAGCAGCTCGCCAATGATCCCTTCGCCTCGGTCGCCGAAGAGAGCGCCGGGGGCGAGGTGAAGAAGGGCGCTGTCGTCACCACCGAGGTGCTCGAGGTGAAGGAAGCCGGTCTCGAGGTGAAGATCCTCGGCACCGACCTCACCACCTTCATCAAGCGCAACGAGCTGGCGCGCGACCGCGCCGACCAGCGTCCCGAGCGTTTCGCCGTCGGCGAGAAGGTGGATGTCCGCATCACCCTCTTCGATCGCAAGGCGCGCAAGGTCGCCGTGTCGATCAAGGCGCTGGAAGTCGCCGAGGAGAAGGAGGCGATCGCCCAATACGGCTCCGCCGATTCGGGCGCCTCGCTCGGCGACATTCTCGGCGCGGCCCTCAAGGCCCGCGAAGAAGCGCCGAAGAAGTAAGACACGATCGAGGGACATTGTTCCCTCGTTCGAAATTCAGCGCCCGCTCTCTTCATCGAGGGCGGGCGTTTTCTTTTTTGAAGCATGAGGCGCCATCATGCGCCGCGTTCTGGAGCCCGTCGTGCTTCGAGACGGTCGCTTCGCGACCTCCTCAGCATGAGGGGGATTTGTGCTGTTCGATTGGCGTGCGCCCGGAGAGCGCTGCACGAATGCGTCGTCGCCGACAAGAACGGCTGAAGCCCTCCCTCATGCCGAGGAGCCCCGCAGAGTGGGGCGTCTCGAAGCACGAGGGAGGCTTCGCGCGCGGCCTTTGGTTTCGATTCTTCGCCGTCATCGCGAGCGGAGCGAAGCGATCCAGAGTCGCGGGGCGGCTCCTGGATTGCTTCGCCTTCGGCTCGCAATGACGCGGCGCGTCACTCCGCGGCGGTCTTCAATTCCTCTCCGCGCACCACATCCAATCCGCGGAAGATCGCGCAGCGCTGGAACACGGCGATATCCGGCGAGACCTGCTTTTGATGGCAGAATTTCGCCGTCAGCTTGGCGAGGCCCTTGATGTCGCGGCCCGTCGCATAGGGGAAGACGGCGACGAGATCGTCGATCAGCGCATCGGCGAGCTTCAGCTCGAACTGATCCGACATCACGCGCCAGATGCGGCGCTTCGCGTCATCGTCCGGCGGGCTGTATTTGATGAGCGCGATGCAGCGGGAGACGATCGCCTCGTCGATATCGTCGACGCGATTGGTCGTCAGGAACAGCAGGCCGTTGAAATATTCCAGCACGCGCAGGAACACGCCGACTACGGCGTTCATGGCGATATTGTCGTCGCGCCGCTTGATATAGACGTCGGCCTCGTCGATCAGCATCACCGCGCCCCAGCGTTGCGCGCGGGTGAGGATTTCCTTCAGCGCCGTCTCCATCGTCGCGACATTGAGGCCGAGCTGGCCGGAATGCACGCGATAGAGCGGTCGCTGAATGATCTCCGAATAGACTTCCGCCGTCAGCGTCTTGCCGACGCCGGGCGGGCCGGCGCAGAGCACGGTGGTGCCGCCCGATTTGCCGGCGACGATATCGTCCATCAGCACGTCCATCTCGGCGGTCAGAATGTCGATGAGATCGGTCTGCTCGGCCGGCAGCACCAGCTTCTGCTTCAGCGCGGGCTTATATTCATAGAGCTTCATCTCGTCGACATGCACCCAGACATGGTGATGCAGATCGAGATGGAACATCAGAATGTAAGGATGCACCGGAATGCGCTTGAACAAATGTTCGGGGATCTGCTGCTGCATCACCGCGAGCTCGTCCTCGACGGTGAATTTATTGCTCTTCGACGCTTTGCGGATGAAATTGCCGAGCACGTCGCCGGGCGATTCCAGCGTCAGGCTGCGCGCCGAGAGAATGGCCTCGTCATTGACGAGGCGCGCATCGCCGCCGCTGGTCGACAGCACCACGACATCCTTGCGCGACCAATCCGTGTCGCGATGCGAGGCGTTGGGGTCCTCGGCGTGAAAGCCGGTGCCGCGGCCGGTGAATTGCTGGCCATAGCGGCCGCGCCAATCGAAATAGGTCTCGGTCGCCGTGTCGAAGGCCGCGATCAGCTCGGGCGTCTCGCGGATAAAGCCTTTGACCGCGAGAATCTCGTTGATCGTGCGGCCCGCGACCTCCGCCGCCATGATGCGAATGGCGGTGGTGGTCAGCACGCCCTTGGCGTTGGATTTCAGCTCGATCATCACCTTGCCCGCCTCGTCGTTGGAGGCCGGCACATAGTCGAAGCGGGTGATGACGTAAGGCAGAGGCTTGGAGGCGACGCTCGCCGTGAACAGCCAGCCGCGAATGGCGTCGGCGGTCAGATAGCGCACCATCGCCGGCAGAACCTGCTCGAGCTCGGTGGCCTCGAAGCGCCGGCCGCCGGCCTTCAGCGCGTCGCGCAGCGTCGCGAGCTGCGCGGCTCTCGCGCGCATGTCCGGGCCGGCCGCGCGATAGAGATCTTCCAGGAAGGTCAGCTCCTCGTCGGAGAGATGAGAGAACTCGACCTCGACTCTGTCGCTGAAGCGCAATTGCTCCGCGAACCCTGCGCGGGCCGGGAATCGCGCCATCAGCGATTCGACATATTGGCGTTCGATTTGAATATTCATCGCCGCTCTCGCCTGTCATCGGGATAGGGGGGAAGCGTCAGAATGCGCGTGTCTTCGACAGGCCCTCCGACGGTGAAGTGGTAGACGTCCTGGAACTGCATATCGCCCGGCGTCAGGCCCAGAAGCTCATGGACCGTGTCGTCGAAGAAGCAGCCGATGCCGGTGCCGGCGATCCCCGCCGCGGTGGCCCAGAGATAGAGAGCCTGGCCGATGAGGCCGGCCTCGAAATGCAGGCGCCGATAGGCGAAGGCGCCGTCCGCCGCCAGTGCGCGGTCGAATTCCGCGATCATCGCGACGCTGAAGCAGCCCTTGCCGGAAATGGGCTGGAGGCAGGCGAGCTTGGTCGCCTCTTTTTCCACCGAGCCCGCATAGAGCCGATAGAGCGGTAGGCCTTCCAGCTCGACCAGTGACCATTCGAAATCCTTGCGCGAGGCTTCGCGCAGCCGCGCGGCGACGTCGCTGTCGCGTTGCAGCGCATAGAGGCCGGGCTCCAGACCATCGACGCGATGCACGAAGAGAATGAGCGTGATCGCCGCGCCCCAGGGAAAGGCGGAGAGCAGAGTGGATTCGCTCGGCAGCGTCGAGGCGATGAGCGCGGCGAAGGCCTCGCGCGAGATGGAGGTGGTTCCGTCCATCTTCTGCGCGCTGCGGCGCTTGCGCACGGCGGCGCCGATCGAGACGCCATCGAAACCGGGCGCCGGCCATTGCGCGCGCGTCGGCGCCGGGGGCCTCGGCTGGCGCGGCTTGCGGCAGAATTGCCCGGCGAGATCAATGATCGGCCAGCCGTCGTGATCCTCGCTCAGCCGATTGGCCTGGCCGCGAAACTCGCGCGGCGCATCGATGAGAGCGAAGAGATCGAGCGGCGTCGCCGGCCCCGGCTCGGTCGCGATCCACATCAGCAGATCGGGATGCTCCGGCTCGCGTCTGTGCCAGGCGTCCTCGCGATCGAGGCCGATGAGCGCGGCGATCTCGCCGTCGGAGGGGTCGGCCAGCGCCTGCGCCCGCCAGCCGAGCGCGGCGGCGGCCTGAGCCACGGCGCCGATCGCATGGCCGGCGTCGAGCTGGCAATAGCGAAAGGCGCGCTCGCCATATTTCCACGCCTCGCGCCAGGGAATGGAGGAGAGCGCCAGAAGAAAGCCGCCCTTGGGCAGCACGCGCGGCGTCGTATAGGCCGCGCGCTCCTCGAGTGCATGCAGCAGCGGCGCGTAATGATAGAGCGCGGCGCCGGCGCCGAGCCCCTCCACCGCATCCAGCAGCACATAGGATTCGGTGGGATGCAGATTGCCGGAGGAGGGATTGTTGCGTAGCGCCCAGGTCGAGCCTTCATAGCTCTTCCAGGCGCTTATGCCGAAGGACAGCTCGAGGAACAGGCCGAGCGCGCGAAGATCGAGCGCCGCCGGCTGCGGCGCAGGGCCGGGGAAGGCGGGCGTCTCCTCGATGATGGGCAATGGCGTCTGCCGCACGCCCTCGAAGAGGCGGAAGGGCGAGGGCTGCGACGTCCAATCGAGAAAGCCCGGACCCATCGCATAGCGGTTCGGCGCATGCTTGGTGCGCCGATGGTAGCCGCGAATGTCCGTCGGCATGGTGTCACGATCTTCGAAGCTCATACGCGCTCCCGCTCCCCGCCGCAGAGACGGGGAAGGTATGGATTTTGATTGTCGGCCACTCGATCGGATCCCGACACGCGCCCTCGAGGGATTCAAGGATCGTGCCTTGTTCGCTGCGCCGCAAAAAAATGATCGGCGCCAGCAAAATCAGTCTGATAGTTAAATGCAGCCGTGTCGGTTCGGGAACGGCTCGAACAAAAGGAGCCTACCGATGTCGCAAATTGTCGAAGTCGCAGCCGCCGAGCATCGGCATTTTGGCGCATTGGTGACGATTCGCGTAGGCGAGCAGCCGCTGCGCCGGCTGACCCCGAACGAGGCCGGCATTCTCTCCCGCGCGCTGGCGGCGGTGGCCAATGGCTCCAGCGCGGAAAAGACCGTCTTCATGAGCCCGATCGCCAGCGATCACGAGTTCGAGGCGCAAGTCCAGGACGATGGCGTCACGGTGAAGGCGGCGGACGGGCCGGAGATTTTTCTGGACTGGACGCAGACCCGCATATTGGCCGAGGCGCTGGCGAAGCTGGCGGGCTGAGGCGGGAAGATAAGGATAAGAATGCATCGAATTTACTTCGACACGAACGAGGGGCCGGTAGGGAATGATCGCTACGGCCTTTGGCTCGACGCGTCGCTGAAGGACATGGAGCCGATCGCGGACCAACTCCATGACGGGCTTCGTGTTGTAATCTACATGACCGGCGAGCTCGAGATGCAAGCGACGCTCGAGTTCGACAAAGCTCTGAACGCTTGGACGGCTCGGCCAATCGCAGGGACCATTGTCATCTATGCCGAAACCCATTCGAGAGGTGAGAAGGCGGATGACGACGCGCCGGCGTGATCGGCGTCGCTGCCCGACCTTGCAACTCGAGCCGAAGGCGCGTATTTTCATGCCCAGATCGGCGCAGCGCCGATGAGACCGAGGAACTGAGCTTTGGCGGCAACGGCCACCATCACGAAAGACGCGGCGCGCTCCTCGGCGTTCGCCTCCGCGCGTCTTCTTTCGAGCCTGCTGCTTCTTAGTCGCCCCTGAACGCCCCCAGGGCCGCCCGGCCCAGGCATTCAGGGGAAGCCGAGCTAAGACGAAACGAGAGCGCCCGCGAGCTCGGGCCGAGCAGTTCAGGACGAAGCCATGACCGACAATAATCCTTCCGCCCCCCGCGACGCCGATCGCGTCGTCATTTTCGACACCACTCTGCGCGACGGCGAGCAATCGCCCGGCGCCTCCATGACCTTCGAGGAGAAGCTCGAGGTCGCCGATATTCTGGACGAGCTGGGCGTCGACATTATCGAGGCCGGCTTCCCCATCGCCAGCCAGGGCGATTTCGAATCGGTGTCCGAGATCGCCAAGCGCGTGAAGAACGCGACGATCGCGGGCCTCGCCCGGGCCGCCGCCAAGGACATAGACCGCTGCGCCGAGGCGCTGCGTCACGCCCGCAACGCGCGCATCCATACCTTCATCTCCACCTCGCCGGTCCATATGAAATACAAGCTCCAGATGGAGCCGGAAAAAGTATTGGAGATGATCGCGTCTTCCGTCTCGCGGGCGCGCAATCATGTCGCGGACGTCGAATGGTCGGCCGAGGATGGCACGCGCACGGAACATGATTTCCTGTGCCGCTGCGTGGAGACGGCGATCAATGCGGGCGCGACGACGATCAACATTCCCGACACGGTGGGCTACGCCACGCCGCAGGAATATGAGGCGCTGTTCCGCATGGTGCGCGAGCGCGTGCCCAATGCCGACAAGGCGATCTTCTCGGTCCATTGCCATGACGATCTCGGCCTCGCGGTCTCCAACTCGCTGGCCGGCGTGCGCGGCGGCGCGCGGCAGATCGAATGCACCATCAACGGCATAGGCGAGCGCGCCGGCAACGCCGCGCTGGAAGAAGTGGTGATGGCGATGCGCACGCGCCCCGATGCGTTGCCCTATCGCACCAATATCGACGCCAAGCTGCTGACGCGCGCGTCCAAGCTCGTCTCGGCGGTGACGTCCTTCCCGGTGCAATACAATAAGGCCATCGTCGGCCGGAACGCCTTCGCGCATGAGAGCGGCATCCATCAGGACGGCATGCTCAAAAACGCGCATACGTATGAGATCATGACGCCGGAGAGCGTCGGCGTGTCCAAGACCTCGCTGGTCATGGGCAAGCATTCCGGCCGCCACGCCTTCAAGGAGAAGCTCAAAGAGCTGGGCTATGAGCTGGGCGAGAATGCGCTGGAGGACGCCTTCAAGCGTTTCAAGGATTTGGCCGATCGCAAGAAGCTCGTTTACGACGAGGATATCGTCGCTCTGGTCGACGACGAGATCGTGACCGCCAATGATCACATAAAGGTCGCGGCGCTCACCGTCATCGCCGGCACGGCCGGGCCGCAGACGGCGGCGCTGACCTTGGACATAGACGGCGAGAAGAAGACGCATCAGGCGACCGGCAACGGACCCGTCGACGCCATCTTCAACGCCATAAAGGCGCTGGCGCCGCATGAGGCCGCGCTCGAATTGTTCCAGGTGCATGCCGTAACGGAAGGCACCGATGCCCAAGCGGAAGTCTCCGTGCGTCTTTCGGAGGACGGAAAATCGGTGACGGGCCGCGGCGCCGATCCCGATACGCTGGTCGCCTCGGCGCGCGCTTATGTCGCTGCGCTCAACAAGCTGATCGTCAAGCGCGCCAAGACCAAGCCCGAGGCGATGAAGGCGGGCTGAGGCTTATTTCGCCGTTCGTGCGGCTCCCCTGTCTTTGCAAGGCAGAGCGGAGCCGCCCTTTTTCCCAGAGTCCCAACGCAGACTTTTCATCGTCTTTTTTCCGAGTGGCCGAAAATGAGCTCCCGTTGGCGTTTCGAACTTCTCTGCCCCTGTTATTATAGTCTCTCCCTCGGCGTGATCGGAAAGCTCGGAGGGAGGCCAGACATCGAAATCGCGGGCGGAAGTCATCTCGAGTGCGTGAGAAGCGTTCTGCCGAGCTTCCTCCAAGATTTGACTTTTGTGTTTCCCCGACTTCCAGACGGGATGGGCGAGCTTATTCAAAACTTTTACCATCATGGCGAATTTTTCGTCGTTGCAAATCGTGTGAAGGACTTCCTCTGTGCGTCGATTCCGGCTTCCGATCTCCAGATTTCTCCTATTTCGATGCATCACAACGACGGCCGAGAAGCCTCGGACCGATATTTCGCCGTCAAGATCGTCAGGACGATCGACTGCATTTCTGCCGACACGACTTTTTACGGTAGAGACGTTCCGTTCTCGAAGGCGCTGACGATTTATGAATTGCAAGAAGGATTGCGCGCCGAATTCGCGAATACTGACGATGGAAATTATGTCTCGTATCCAGACATTCTGAACTCGGATATTCGGAAGATCGACATTCTGGATCGTAAAATACCGTCGGATCTTTCGTCCGAAGTTCTGGCCACGGTTCTCAATGGTGGAAACGGGGTTCGCCGCACGTCTCGAGAGCTTATGCGCCGGCGGATTTTCGGGACATTATTTTTGGACCCTAAATCTCGACGATGTGAACGCGTCTCTCGACGCGACGCGTCTCGCTTTGAGATGAGCCGAGGTCGGCCGGCTGCCGGTCGCCTTCGCACGCACTTGCGTGGCGGCGCTCAACAAGCCGATGGCCAAGCGCAATATGACCAAGCCCGAGGCGATGAAGGCGGGCTGAAGGCGGCGCATTCATCTTGTTCGAGGGACGCGGCGACGCGTCCCTCGTTTCGTTTTGCCGGCTGGCCCGAAATTCTCTACAAGGTTCGCGGATGGCGCGACGTCCCGTCATTGCGAGGAGCGAAGCGACGAAGCAATCCAGAGCCGTGGCCCACGGTTCTGGATTGCTTCGCTTCGTTCGCAATGACGGCTGTCCGCGCCTGTCATCGACTCCAAGCGAAGGAAGCGCGAAATGCCGTCACTCGACAGTTTCAAAGCCCTAGAGACGCTAAAGGTCGGAGACGACGCCTATCACTTTTTCTCGCTGAAGGCGGCCGAGGCCAATGGTCTCGAGGGCGTCTCGCGCCTGCCCTATTCGCTGCGCGTGCTGCTCGAGAATCTGCTGCGCAACGAGGACGGCCGCTCCGTCACCAAGGAGCATATCGAAGGCTTCTCCAAATGGCTGACCGAGAAGGGCAAGGCCGAGCGTGAGATCGCCTTCCGTCCGGCGCGCGTGCTGATGCAGGATTTCACCGGCGTTCCCGCCGTCGTCGATCTCGCCGCCATGCGCGACGCTTTCGTCGCATTGGGCGGCGATCCGCAGAAGATCAATCCGCTCGTGCCGGTCGATCTCGTCATCGACCATTCCGTCATCGTCGACGAATTCGGCACCAAGAAAGCGCTCGACGCCAATGTCGAGCTCGAATATGAGCGCAATGGCGAGCGCTATCGCTTTTTGAAATGGGGCCAGTCCTCCTTCGACAATTTCCGCGTCGTGCCGCCCGGCACGGGCATCTGCCATCAGGTCAATCTCGAATATCTCGCCCAGACCGTCTGGACGAAGAAAGAGAAGATCAAGACGGACGGCAAGAAGGAGACGATCGAATACGCCTATCCCGACACTCTGGTCGGCACCGATTCGCATACGACCATGGTGAACGGCCTCGCCGTGCTCGGCTGGGGCGTCGGCGGCATCGAAGCGGAGGCCGCCATGCTGGGCCAGCCGCTGTCCATGCTCATTCCCGAGGTCGTCGGCTTCGAGCTGACGGGCGAGCCGAAAGAGGGCGTCACCGCCACCGACATCGTGCTCACCGTCACGCAAATGCTGCGCAAAAAGGGCGTCGTCGGCAAATTCGTCGAGTTCTTCGGCAAGGGGTTGCCGCATCTCTCGCTCGCCGATCGCGCGACCATCGCCAATATGGCGCCGGAATATGGCGCGACCTGCGGCTTCTTCCCGGTGGACGAGGAGACGCTGGACTATTTGAAAATGTCCGGCCGCTCCAATTCCCGCATCGATCTCGTCGAGGCCTACGCCAAGGCGCAAGGGCTCTTCCGCGAGGCCGACACGCCCGACCCGGAATTTACCGACACCATCTCGCTCGATCTTTCGACCGTGGTTCCGTCCCTCGCCGGGCCGAAGCGCCCGGAGGGCCGCGTCGCGCTCGAGGATGTCGGAACCGCTTTCGCGAGCGCGCTCGCGACTGAATATAAGAAGCCCGGCGATGTGACGCAGCGCTTCTCGGTCGAGGGAACGAATTACGATCTCGGCCATGGCGATGTCGTCATCGCGGCGATCACCTCCTGCACCAACACCTCCAATCCCAGCGTGCTGATCGGCGCCGGCCTGCTCGCCGCCAACGCGCATGAGCGCGGGCTGAAGGTGAAGCCCTGGGTAAAGACCTCGCTCGCGCCGGGAAGCCGCGTCGTCGCCGAATATCTCGACAAGGCCGGCCTGCAGAAGGATCTCGACAAGCTCGGCTTCAATCTCGTCGGCTTCGGCTGCACCACCTGCATCGGCAATTCCGGCCCGCTGCCTGCGCCCGTCTCCAAGACGATCAACGATCATGACATTGTCGCGGCGGCTGTGCTGTCGGGCAATCGCAATTTTGAAGGGCGCGTCAACCCGGACGTGCAGGCGAATTATCTCGCCTCGCCGCCGCTGGTCGTCGCCTTCGCGCTGGCCGGCTCGGTCGCCAAGGATCTGACCAAGGAGCCGCTCGGAACCGACAAGCATGGCGAGCCGGTGTTCCTGCGCGACATCTGGCCGAGCAACGCCGACATTCAGAAATATATCCGCAAGAATGTCACCCGCTCGCTGTTCCGCGACACTTATGCGGATGTCTTCGAGGGCGACAAGCATTGGCGCAAGGTCGACGCCCCCTCGGGCGAGACCTATAAATGGTCGGGCGGCTCCACCTATGTGCGCAACCCGCCCTATTTCGAGGGGCTGACCAAAGAGCCCAAGCCCGTCACGGATATCGTCGAGGCGCGCATTCTCGCGCTCTTCGGCGACAAGATCACCACCGACCACATCTCGCCGGCGGGCTCCATCAAGGCCGCTTCGCCCGCGGGGCGCTGGCTCACCGAGCGCCAGGTTTCGCCGGCGGATTTCAACCAATATGGCACGCGCCGCGGCAATCACGAGGTGATGATGCGCGGCACTTTCGCCAATATCCGCATCAAGAACCATATTCTGCGCGACGACGCCGGCAATGTGCCGGAAGGCGGGAGCACCAAGCATTTCCCCGATGGCGAGACGCTCTCCATCTATGACGCCGCCGCGAAATACGCCGAGGAGGGCGCGCCGCTGGTCGTCTTCGCCGGCGCCGAATATGGCAATGGCTCCTCGCGCGACTGGGCGGCAAAGGGCACAATGCTGCTCGGCGTACGCGCGGTGATCGCGCAGAGCTTCGAGCGTATCCATCGCTCCAATCTCGTCGGCATGGGCATTCTGCCTCTGACTTTCGAGACGGGAACGAGCTGGGCCTCGCTCGGCCTCACCGGCGCGGAGAAGGTGACGATCCGCGGCCTCGCCGGCGACACGCTGGCCCCGCGCCAGACGCTGACGGCCGAGATCGTCTATCCCGACGGCAAGCAGGCGAGCGTGCCGCTGCTGGCGCGCATCGATACGCTGGACGAGCTCGAATATTTCAAGAATGGCGGCATCCTGCCCTACGTGCTCCGCCAGCTCGCCGACTGACGAAGGGCGGGCTTTCTCCTTCTCCCACTCGTGGGAGAAGGTGGCCCCGCGAAGCGGGGTCGGATGAGGGTCCCTGCCGCAGGGCGAGTCGCTCGCCGCTTTTTGATTGAATTCGAAACGGCTCGTTTGCACGACCCCTCATCCGACCCCGCTTCGCCGGGCTGCCTTCTCCCGCCTCGCGGGAGAAGGAAGAGCGCCCTTCCTGATGGATGAGTTGAATTCATTCATCATCTTACAGCAAAGCTTTTGACAAGCAGCGCATTCGCCTCCATGAGATGAATAAATCTCATCCATGAGAGGCGGCGATGCGGGCTCTGCCCTCGCTTGTGTCCTTGCGCGCTTTCGAGGCGGCCGCGCGGCGGGAGAGCTTCAAGCTCGCCGCCGCCGAGCTCGGCGTCACGCCGACGGCGATCAGCCATCAGATCAAAGGTCTCGAAACCGACCTCGGCCTGCGTCTCTTCACGCGCAAGGCGCGCGAGGTCGCGCTGACGCCGCAAGGTCTGGCGCTCTATCTCGATCTGCGCATCGCCTTCGATTCCATGGCCGAGGCCATAGATCGCGCGCGGCGCCCGACCGAGCGCAAGCAGGCCGCGACCCTCTCCGCCACGGTCGCCTTCACCTCACGCGCGCTGGCGCCGCGCGCCGAATCCTTCCGCGGCCAGAATCCGGGCTGGGATTTGCGGCTGCACGCCTCCGACCGTCCGGCCAATTTGCGCGCCGGCGAGGCGGACGCCGCGATCCGCTGCGGCGTCGGCCAATATTCCGGCCAGGTGGCGACGCCGCTGTTCACCGATCGCTATGCGCCCGTATGCAGCCCGCGACTCGACATTCGCCGCCCCAAGCATCTCGCCGGCGCGACGCTCATTCACCGCGAATGGGGGCCGCGCGCCAATGGCCCGCGCCTGGCGAGCTGGCGTCGTTGGGCCGATGAGCGCGGCGCGAAGAGCTTCGACCCGGAGGTCGGAACCGTCGTCGCCGACGAGGAGAGCGCCATACGCGCCGCCGTCGCCGGTCAAGGCGTGGCGCTGGCCAGCCTGCCGCTGGTCGCCGCCGAGCTCGCCTCCGGCGCGCTGGTGCAGCCCTTCGGCCCCGTGCTCGACGGCCTGCAATATGACTTCGTCCATCCCCTCGGCGCGGAGGACCGGCCGGCGGTCGCCGCGCTGAAGGATTGGGTCGTCGCCGAATTCGCCGCCGAGCCGTCCAGCCTGTCGCGCGGCTGAACATCAGCCGCGAAGCGTCAGTTGCCGAAGGGGCTCGTCATCGGCGCCGACTGCCAGCTCTTCACGCTGGTGACGGAGCGATAGCGCTGTCCCGGACCATAGGCGAGCGCATGGGAGCGATGCGGCCGATGCAGGCTCGCGACATTGGTCCGATGCGGCTTATGGGCGGCGTAGCGCGTCGCCGGCGAGGAGCCGGTGATGGAAATCTGCGCGCCCTCCTCCTGCACCAGCTTGTAGAGCGTCGCGGCGTTGGCCGGGGAGACGCGCACGCAGCCATGCGAGGCGGGACGGCCGAGCGCGCCGGTCGCATAGGTGCCGTGGATCGCATAGCCGCCGCTGAAGAAGATCGAATGCGGCATGGGCGACATGTGATATTTGCGCGAATAATGCATTTTCTGCAGGCCGGTGGGCGCATAGGTGCCGCGCGGCGTCACATAGCCCGCGCGAGCGGTCGAGACCGGCCAGCTATAGGAGCCCTTGGAGGACTCGACCTGCATTCTCTGGGTGGAAAGATCGATATGGATTTGCACGGTCGCCTGCGCCGCGCCGATCGATGCGAACATCGCAACGAGAACGAGCCCGAGGGCTTTGAAACAACGCATCACAACACTCCCCGACAAACACGAGACACACGCCGCACAGTTAGGGCGGCATAAAATGGCGCCTCCTACCTAGGGGCAATCTATATCCGACGGTAAGGTTGACGCGAAAGCCAAAAAACGAGGCGAATCGATTCGCCTTCTCTTTCCGATGCTGCGCGGACTGGCGAAAAGACCGAAAAGCGCCCAGAATCTGTCCGATTCTCGCTTCCCGTCCCTCACTTCGCCATGAAAGCCGCAGAAATGATCCTGCAAAGATCGGCCGCATTGGTTCTCTGGCTCGCCGCGATCGCGCCGGCCTTCGCGCAGGACAAGGGCACGCTGGACCCGAAGCCCTTGCCGCCGCTCGCCCATCCAGACGATCCCGCGACGCCCGCCAAGGAGCTCTTCGGCCGCGCCACCAGCCCCGCCCCGCTCGATCCCGATCCGATCGGCTTTTATTCGCACGGCTGCCTCGCCGGCGCCGAGGCGCTGCCCGTGAACGGCCCGAATTGGCAGATCATGCGCCTGTCGCGCAATCGCTTCTGGGGCCATCCGGCGCTCATCGGCTTTCTGCAGCGCCTCGCCCCGGCGGCGTCGCAGGCCTCCGGCTGGCCGGGCCTGCTCATCGGCGATATTTCGCAGCCGCGCGGCGGGCCTATGCTCACCGGCCACGCCTCGCATCAGATCGGCCTCGACGCCGATATTTGGCTCACCCCCATGCCGCAGCGGGAATTGTCCCGCGCCGAGCGGGAGGAGCTGTCCGCCACCGATATGGTGCGCGAAGATCGGCTCGATATCGATTCCAAGGTGTGGACCGAGGGCCATCTCGCCGTTCTGCGCACGGCGGCGCGCGCGCCGGAGGTGCAGCGCATCTTCGTCAACGCCGCCATCAAAAG
Source organism: Methylosinus sp. LW4 (assembly GCF_000379125.1). Lineage (NCBI taxonomy): Bacteria > Pseudomonadati > Pseudomonadota > Alphaproteobacteria > Hyphomicrobiales > Methylocystaceae > Methylosinus > Methylosinus sp. LW4. Next base: position 3,399,442 of record NZ_KB900626.1, read on the forward strand.
GGCGCTGTGCCGGCAGGCGACGGGCGACCGCTCCTGGCTCGCCAAGGTGCGCCCCATGTTCGGGCACAATTACCACTTCCACATCAGGCTCTATTGCCCAAAGGACGCCGAGAGCTGCAAGGACCAGGACCCCGTGCCGGCGGGCGACGGCTGCGATTCATCCCTGGCCTGGTGGTTCACCGATGAGGCGCTGCACCCCAAGAAATCCACCAAGACATGGCCGCCCATGACCATGGCCAAGCTGCCCGGCGAATGCCGTGAGGTGTTGAAGGCGCGATAGATGAGCTGAATTCAGCCCGGATCGACGCCGAGCCCCACGGGGCAGGCGACGCCCGTGCCGCCCAGGCCGCAATAGCCGTCGGGGTTCTTCGCCAAATATTGCTGGTGATACTCCTCGGCGTAATAAAAGTGCGGGGCCGGGGCGATCTGCGTCGTGATCGGCCCGAAGCCTCGGCCCGCCAGCGCCTCGCCATAGGCGCGCTTGGACGCCTCGGCGATCCGCAGCTGCTCGTCGGAATAGCAGAAGATCGCCGAGCGATATTGCGTGCCTATGTCATTGCCCTGCCGATTGCCCTGCGTCGGGTCGTGGCTCTCCCAAAAGACGCGCAGCAGCTCCTCATAGGAGATTCTCGCGGGGTCGAAGACGACGAGCACCACTTCCGCATGGAAGGTGCGGCCCGTGCACACGTCTTTATATGTGGGGTTCTCCGTGGTCCCGCCGGCGTAGCCGACCGCGGTCGTGTAGACGCTCTCGCCGAGCTTCCAGAAGCGACGCTCCGCGCCCCAGAAACAGCCGAGGCCGAAGACGGCCTGTTCCAATCCCGGCGGAAACGGGCCTTCGATCGGATGATGATTGACGAAGTGATCGGTCATTTTTGTCGACCTTTCGCTCGAGATGGGCCGAGACCCCGATATGGCCCCGCGGCGCCGGCGGCGAAAGGGCGTTCAGCGGAGCGGATAGTCGATCGGCCGGCGGCGCTTGCGGCTCAATGCAATGAGCAGGCCGCCGAGGCCGGTGAGCGTGAGGCTCAAAGGCGCGAGCAGCAGAGCGAAGACGACGGAGCCCCAGATTTGCGGGGCTTTCTGCTCCAGCGCGATGCGAAAGGCCTTCATCTGCGCCGGAAAAAGATCGGCCGCGCCTTCGCTGAGCGGAGTGACATGCAGCCCGTCCCCGGCCAGCGAGCGCGTGCCGTCGACGATGAGGGCCGCGAATCCGCCGGCCAAAAGGAGGAGACCGAGAAATCGGACGATCAATCGCAGCATGGCGCTTTCGAGCCCCGAGGGAAGGCTTCTGAATAGAATGCGCCGGGCCGTCTGTCCACGCCGGGCCGCCACGAGGCGAGAGAATGTCGCTTCGGCGTGGATTTCCCTACGGAAAGATTTGCACTCTGGCGGCTTGTGAATATAGTGCGCGCCGATCCAGGGCCGATTCCGAGCCGGCCAGGGTCGTTGGAGGGGTGGCCGAGTGGTTGAAGGCGCACGCCTGGAAAGTGTGTATACGGGAAACCGTATCGCGGGTTCGAATCCCGCCCCCTCCGCCAGCGCCCACCGCCCCTGATCGCCCTTCGCCGAATGAGCGCGACGCCCGCGGGCGAGCTGCATCTTATGCGGAGACTTCCGTAACTTTCCTCGGCTATTCAGCGAATTCGCTCCGCGAAGCGCGCGCATTTCTGCTGCGTCCGCCAGCGGCGTGGAGGTGGGCGCCGATGAGAGAAGCTCGGATCGCGTGGATCGATAATGCGAAAGGGATCAGCGTCATCCTCGTCGTCATGATGCACTCCGCGCTCGGCGTCGGGGAGGCCATGGGGGGCGAGGGGCTGCCGCATTGGCTGGTGGCTTTCGCCAAGCCGTTTCGCATTCCCGGCTTCTTCTTCATCGCCGGGCTGTTTCTGTCGCGCGCCATCGATCAGGACTGGCGGAGCTATCTCGACAAAAAGGTCGCGCATTTCGCCTATTTCTATTGTCTGTGGCTTTTCATCCAATGGCTGTTCAAGAGCGCGCTGCGGCCGGGCGCCGATCCGCTGACCGTGCTCGGACAATTGGCGCTCGCTTTGGTCGAGCCCTTCGGAACCCTGTGGTTCATCTATCTGCTGCCGATCTTTTTCGTCGCGACCAAGCTCCTGCGCTTCGTTCCGCCGCCGCTCATGCTGCTGGCGGCCGCTGCGCTGGAGGCGGCGCCGATCGAGACCGGCTGGGCCGTTCCCGACGAATTCGCCGCGCGCTATGTCTATTTTCTGTCCGGCTATCTTTTCGCGCCGCGGGTCTTCGCTCTGGCCGAATCGGCGCGGCGTTATCCCCGCGCGGCGCTGTGCTGGCTGCTCGGCTGGGCGATGGCCGATGCGGCTCTCGCTTTCTCGTCCACGCCCTTCGCCGATTATCAGACGCTCGCCTCGCTGCCGCTGATGAGCCTCGTCACGGGCTTCGCCGGCGCGGCGGCGGTCGTCGCCGGCGCCGCTTTGCTCGCCGATCTTCCCTCGATGGAATGGCTGCGATATTGCGGCGCCAATTCGCTGGCCATTTATCTCGGCTTCTTCCTGCCGATGGCGGCTGCCCGCAAGCTCATCGTCGATCATGATCTCGTGGACAGCGTGGGCCTGGCCTCGCTCATCGTCACAATGGCCGGCGTCGTCTTCCCGCTGCTGCTGCATCGCGTGACCGAGCGGGGCCGATTCCGCTTTTTGTTCGAGAGGCCCCGGTCTTTCCGGCTCGCGCCCCTCGAGACGCGCGCGGCCGAGCGTTCCGCGCAGCAGAAGGCGGCCTAGAGGCGGAAGTTTCGATACGTCGGGAGAAGGACGCTGTCGGCCTCGAGGCGGACAGCGGGAAAGGCCCCAGAGGGCTTCGCCTATCATCTGAAGCGATGATTTTTGGAGCGGGCGAAGGGATTCGAACCCTCGACCCCAACCTTGGCAAGGTTGTGCTCTACCCCTGAGCTACACCCGCATCCGTGTCGCGGCGACGCGACGGGGGTCCTTATGCCGTAATCGAAGCGTGATTGCAACTGTCTCGACGACAGTCTCGCACGGCTTCGCACAGGCTGTGGATGATCTATCTTTTCCGCGCCGGCTGCGCTAATTCCTGCGGTCTCGCGCCGGCGCCCGAAATGGCGGCCCGGCGCGCGCATTCTTGTACTCAGCCCCTGTCCGCCCGCGGATTTCCGCCCTTGAGCCACTCGACGCCAGACGATCCCGACATTCGCCGCAAGCGCATAAAAATTCGCGCCTGGCGCCGCGGCATGCGCGAGATGGACATATTGATGGGCCGTTTCGTCGACGCCACGGTCGATTCTCTGCCCGAGGCCGAGCTCGACGATCTCGAAGCGCTGCTGGACGCCGAGGATGACGTGGTCTTCCGCTGGCTGTCGCGCGCCGAGCCGGTTCCCCCGCGCTATGACACGCCCCTCTTCCGCCGGATCGCGGCTTTCCACACGCATGAGAAGCCGATCGATCTTTGAGAGCATGCTCCGCGAGAACATGCGAATTCGAACAGACATAAAAAGTCCGACCTTCCGATGACCGATCTCAAATCCGCGGTCGCCCGCCTGGAAAAAGGCGACAAGCTCCGCTTCGTGAATGTCCCGGACGGTTTCGACGCTTTCGTCGCCGCCGATCTCACCCGCGCGCTGGCCCGCGTCGCGGAAGGGCGGCCGGCCGTCTTCGTCCATGTGGCGCGCGACGCGCAGCGCTCGGCGGCCTTTCGCGAGGCGCTCCGATTCGCCGCGCCGGAAGTGGAGGCGCTGGATTTTCCCGGCTGGGATTGCCAGCCCTATGATCGCGTCTCGCCCAACGCCGCTATATCCGCCCGCCGCATGACGGCGCTGGCGCGCCTCGCCCGCTCCAAATCCTCGGCAGAGCGGCCCCGCGTCGTCATGACCACGGTGGATTGCCTGCTGCAGCGCGTGCCGCCGCTGGAAAATGTCGCCGCCGACACTTTTTCCGCCGCGCCCGGCAATGTGGTGCGTCTCGACGAGCTGGCGCTGTGGCTGGAGACCAACGGCTTTCTGCGCTCCTCCACCGTGCGCGAGACCGGCGAATACGCCCAGCGCGGCGGCATCGTCGATCTCTACGCGCCGGGAATGCCGGGGCCGATCCGCCTCGATTTCTTCGGCGACACGCTCGAATCGATTCGCAGCTTCGATCCCGAGAGCCAGCGCACCACCGGGCAATTGCGCTCGCTCGATCTCGTGCCGATGAGCGAATTGCGGCTCACCAGCGACACGATGCGGCGCTTTCGCCAAGCCTACACGACGCGCTTCGGCGGCCAGACGCGCGGCGACGCTCTCTATGAGGCGATCAGCGAGGGCCGCCGCCATCAGGGCGCAGAACATTGGCTGCCGCTGTTCTATGCGCGCATGGGCAGCGTCTTCGATTATGTGGGCGAGGCGCCGCTGCTGCTCGATCCGCTGGTGGAGGAGGCCGCCGGCGAGCGGCTGACGCAGATCGCCGATTATTACGACGCCCGCAAATTCGCCTATGACGCCGCGCCGGCCGATTCCAATTACAAGCCGTTGCCGCCGGACCAGCTCTATCTCACCATAGAAGAATGGCGCGGCAAGCTCGAGGGGCGCAGCCTCGCGACCTTCTCGCCCTTCGCCGCGCCGGACGGCGCCGGCAAGGAGACGGTGGATTGCGCCGCGCGCGCCGGCCGTGATTTCGCGCCCGAGCGCAATGACGAGAACGCCAATGTCTTCGAGGCCGCCGTCGCCCATGTGAAATCGCTGCGCGGCGCCGGCAGAACCGTCGTCGTCGCCGGCTGGTCCGACGGCTCCTGCGAGCGTCTCGGCAGCGTGCTCGCCGAGCATGGGCTGCGCGATCTGAAGACGGTGTCCTCTCTGCCCGCCGCTCTGGCGCTCGGCAAGGGCGCGGCGGCGCTGGCCGTGCTCGGCGTCGAGCATGGCTTCGAGACGCAAGGCCTCGCCATTCTCGGCGAGCAGGACATTCTCGGCGACCGCCTCGTGCGGCGTCGGCGCAAGACCAAGCATACGGAAAATCTGCTCGGCGAAGTCGCGGCGCTCTCGGCCGGCGATCTCGTCGTGCATGTCGATCACGGCATCGGCCGCTTCATCGGCCTCGAGACGATCACCGCCGCCGGCGCGCCGCACGACTGCCTCGAGATTCACTATGCCGGCGGCGACAAGCTCTATCTGCCGGTCGAGAATATCGAGCTTTTGACGCGCTACGGCTCCGAGGATACGGAGGCGGTTCTCGACAAGCTCGGCGGCGTCGGCTGGCAGACGCGCAAGGCGCGGATGAAGAACCGCATTCGCGAGATGGCCAAGGGCCTCATCGCGATCGCGGCGCAGCGCAGCCTGCGGCAGGCGAATAAGCTCGTCCCGCCGGAAGGTCTCTACGACGAATTTTGCGCGCGCTTCCCTTACGACGAGACGGAGGATCAGGCCGCGGCGATCGAGGCCGTGCTGGACGATCTCGCCTCGGGCCGGCCGATGGATCGCCTCGTCTGCGGCGACGTCGGCTTCGGCAAGACGGAAGTGGCGCTGCGCGCCGCCTTTTGCGCGGCGATCAATGGCCGGCAAGTGGCGGTCGTCGTGCCGACCACCTTGCTCGCGCGCCAGCATTACCGAACCTTCTCGACGCGTTTCTCCGGCCTGCCGATTCGCATCGCGCAATTGTCGCGCATGACCAATAGCGCCGACACGCGCCTCGCGAAGGCGGGCATTGCGGATGGCACGGTCGATATCGTCGTCGGCACCCATGCCGTGCTCGGCAAGGCGATCTCCTTTAAAGACTTGGGCCTCGTCATCATCGACGAGGAGCAGCATTTCGGCGTCGGCCATAAGGAGCGCTTGAAGGAGCTGCGCGCCGAGGTGCATGTGCTGACGCTCTCGGCGACGCCCATTCCGCGCACATTGCAGCTCGCCATGACCGGCGTGCGCGAATTGTCGCTCATCGCCACAGCGCCGGTCGATCGCCTCGCCGTGCGCAGCTTCGTTTCTCCCTTCGATCCGCTGATCGTGCGCGAGGCGCTGCTGCGCGAGCGCTATCGCGGCGGCCAGGCCTTTTTCGTCTGCCCGCGCATCGAAGATCTGGAAGACGCCGCCGCCTTTTTGCGCGAGGCCGTGCCGGAGGCGAAATTCGTCACCGCGCATGGGCAAATGGCGGCCGGCGATCTCGAAGAGCGCATGACAGCTTTCTACGAGGGGAAATTCGATATTCTCCTTTCGACAACGATCGTCGAATCCGGCCTCGACATTCCGACCGCCAACACGCTCATCGTCTGGCGCGCCGATATGTTCGGCCTCGCGCAGCTCTATCAGCTGCGCGGTCGCGTCGGCCGCTCCAAGACGCGCGCCTATGCGCTGTTCACCACGCCCGCCAATAAGACCATCACGCCGCAAGCGCAGAAGCGTCTCGAAGTGCTGCAGAGCCTCGACACGCTCGGCGCCGGTTTCCAGCTCGCGAGTCACGATCTCGACATTCGCGGCGCCGGCAATCTCTTGGGCGAGGAGCAGTCCGGCCATATCAAGGAGGTCGGCTATGAGCTCTATCAGCAGATGTTGGGCGACGCCATCACTCTGCTGAAGGCCGGCATAGAGGAGCCGGAGGAGGAGGCGTGGTCGCCGACCATCGCCATAGGCGCGCCGGTGACGATACCGGAAGATTACGTTCAGGACCTCACTCTGCGCCTGCAGCTCTATCGGCGTCTCTCGACATTGGAGACGGATCAGGACATCGAATCCTTCGCGGCGGAGCTCATCGATCGTTTCGGCCCGACGCCGCCGGAAGTGGAGCTGCTGCTCAAGATCGTCGCCATCAAGGCGCTGTGCCGCAGGGCGCATGTGGAGAAGCTGGAGGCGGGGCCGAAGGGCGTCATCGTCGCCTTCCGCGAGGGCAATTTCGCCGATCCCGCCGGCCTCGCGCGCTATGTGATGGAGCCGAGCACGCAGGCCAAGGTGCGGCCGGACATGCGAATCGTCTTCATCCGCGATTTCGCCGATATGAAGAGCCGTCTCGAGGGCGCGCGTCGCATATTGCGCACGCTGGTGTCGATCGCGGAGAAGAAGAAGGCGGCGTGATCTCGTCGCGCTCATGCGCGACGAGCCCGACAGCCTCGGTCAGTGGCCGCCCTTGGCCTGGTGATAATTCTCCACATTGGTCTGGAAGTCGGCGACGCATTTTTGCGGAATCTCGTCGGCGATCTCGGGCCGCGCGTCGAAGCAGTCGCCGAGCATTTCCGGGCCGGGCGCAAATCCCTTGCAGAGCGAGACATAGATGGCGGTGCATTCGCGCGACAGCTTTTCCTCCAGCGTTCTGGCGACGAGCATGCCGTCGATCAGGTCGCGCGCCTCCTCATTCGTCTTCGCTGCGCCGATGACAACGGGCTCGCCGCGCAGATCGAAGACCATGAGCGTGGAGGCCGCGGCGCCGTCGGCGCGCTGATAGGCGACGCGCACGATCAGCCCGGCTGGCGCGCCGGCGGGATCGAGCCGCCACTCGGCCTGCTTCGCGCCCGTGACATTGGGAAAATTGCCGAGCGAGAAGGCCGAGGCCATGGGCCGCTCCAGCGAATAGAGCGTCTTGCCGCGCTCGAGCACGAGGAAGCTGCGCGGATCATCGTCCACGACATAGACGGAAAAGCCGCCGACGCCGGCGCAGCGGAAAATCGCGGTCCTGTCGCCCCTCGCCAGCGTGCGGCTCGCGAGCTTCAGCCGATCGACCGCGGGGCAATTCTGGAGAGAGCTGTATTGCGACTTCGGCTCCGCGGCGGGGGCGGCGCAGACGCGCGAGGCGAGAGCGGCGAGAGCGAGAAGGGAAAGGGCTATTTCGCGGATCATTCCGGCTCGGCCTTTCGATGCGACATGGGGCGGCGACAATATAGCGAGCGACGAAGGGCGGCGCGACGATCGGCTCTCGTCTAGCTATGGCTCTCCGTCACGCCCGCCCGACTGGCGAGACAGACGCGATCACGGCCCAGCGTCTTGGCGCGATAGAGCGCTTCATCCGCGCGGCTCATCGCTTGGGAGAAGGTTTCGTCCGCGGCGATTTCGGCGACGCCTATGCTGACGGTGATCTGTGGCAGGCGCGGCGTGGCGTTCAGCGCCGCCGCCTGTCGGATCGTCTCGGCGATGCGCCGTCCTCGAGCGAGCGGCGCGTCTGCCAGGAAAACGACGAACTCCTCTCCTCCCATCCGGCCGGCGAGCGCGCCTTTCGGCGCCGTCAGCCGCAGCAGGGCGGCGAAATATTGCAAGACCTCGTCGCCGACCGCATGGCCGAATCGATCATTGACCCGCTTGAAGTGATCGAGGTCGAGAAGAACGACGGTCGTCGGATCGCGCCTGGCTCGAGCGCTCGCGAGCCGTGGCGTGCAAGCGAGGTCGAATCCGCGCCGGTTCAGGAGCCCCGTCAGCTGATCGGTCTCCGCCGCCCGGCGCGCCTCGGCGATCGCCTCCTGCGCGACAATGAGCAAGGTGAGCAGCCCGGCTGCGATCAGCAGAACGCCGGTCGCCGATTGCGAGGCGATCGCATAGGAGCTGGCGACATATTCGCTCGGCGTGCGGCCGACGCCGAAGGCGGTCGCGAAAAATGGCTTTGCGATGAAATGCGCTGCGATCAGCCCATAGAGGCCGGCGAGCGCCACTTCGAGCGCCCCGCGTCGGCTCGCGAGCAGGATGATCCAGCCGCAGCAGGCGGTCGCCAGAGCATAAGGCGTCTGATAGACGAGGTTGAAGGCGAGACTGTCCTGCGGCCATTCGCCGATCGCCGCGCCGCTGAGCAGCGCGGCGCAATAGAGAATGGCGATGGCGCTCCAGCGCGGGCCGCGACCGTAGAAGCGGGCGAGCGAGGCCGCCATCAAGAATAGGCCCGCGCAAAAGCCCACATAGTTCAGCGCGCCGAAGAAATCGGGCCAGACGTCGAAACGAATGACGAAAAGGCTCAGCGGGGCCGACAGTCCGAGCATATAGCTCGCGGCGAACCACAGCGCCCGGCGGTCGGCCGGATTGGCCAGCGCGACGAAGACAAAGCTCGCGGCGAACAGCGCCGCGATCATGACATTGACGATGAGAGCGTAGGACGCGCCGAGCATGGGACTCCCGAGACGCCGGGACTAGGCCTATAAGGTTGACAATTCGCGTCATTTTCATGTCGGCGATCATTGGAGGACGAAAGATTGCGATCGATTGAGACCGGCCTCATCGCGCATTGGCGCGCCATTCCGCTCTATTCTCGCATCATCGTCGCGGTGGCGCTCGGCGTCGGCGCCGGCCTCGCGCTCGGCGATTCGGCGCATATTCTCGAGACGCCGGCCAAGCTCGTTCTGCGTCTGCTCGGCGCGCTGGCGCCGCCGCTCATCCTGCTCGCCATCGTGCAGGCGCTCATGCGCGCGCATCTCGGCGGCGGGCAGGCGCTGCGCCTCGTCGCTCTGCTGTTCACCAATACGCTCGTCGCGATTCTCATCGGCCTCGCCGTTGCGAATGTGCTGCAGCCCGGCGCCTGGACGACGGCGGCGCCCGCCGCGCCCGCGGAGAAAGCCGCGGCTGTCGGCGCCGATCCGCTGACGCAATTTCTCGACAGCGTGCCCAAGAGTCTTCTCGGACCTTTCGGCGACAATGGCGCGGTGATGGGCGTCATCTTCATCGCCGTCGCTTTCGGCGTCGCGCTGCGCGGGCTGCGCACGCATGAGGTACGCACGGTGGAGGATCTGGTGCATGTGGCGCTGACGAGCCTCATCGCCATTCTGCATTGGATCATCGATGTCGTGCCGCTCGCCGTCTTCGGCCTCATCGCCAGCATCGTCGGGGTGAAGGGCTTTCGCGATTTTTTCGCGCTCGGCGGATTCTTCATCGCCGTCGTCACCGCGCTGGCGCTGCAATTCCTCTATTATCTGCTGCGCATCAGGCTCGGCTCATGGGCGCGCCCGCTGCATGTGGTCGCCGGCATGCGCGATGCGCTGCTGATGGCTTTTTCGACCGGCAGCTCCACGGCGACCATGCCGCTCACCTATGAGCTCTTGCGCGAGCGCGTCGGATTGCGCGAGCAATCGGCGAGCATGGGCGCGCTGGTCGGCTCCAATTTCAACAATGACGGCACGGCGCTCTATGAGGCGATGGCGGCGCTTTTCGTCGCGCAATTGCTGGGGCTGCATTTGACGCTCGGCCAGCAATTTCTGGTGGTGCTGACCTCCATCGTCGCCTCTGTCGGCGCGGCCGGCATTCCAGAGGCCGGTCTCGTGACCATGACCATGGTGTTCCGCGCCGTCGCGCTGCCGACGGATTATATCGCGCTGCTGCTGACGGTCGACTGGCTCTTGGATCGCTGCCGCACGGCGATCAATGTGATGGGCGATGTGACGGTGAGCTGCCTGCTGGACGGAAAAACGCGGGCGAGCGAAACAGGAGAAGGCGAGGGCGCGTCGCCCCCGCCTCTCCGATAGGCCGCCGCTCAGGCCGCGGCGTAGAGCGCCAGCGTGCGCCGCGCGCCGTCGAGATGCAGGCGCTCGACCATGCGGCCGTCGATATGGGCGACGCCGATCGCCGCATTCTCCGGCGCGTCGAACAGCTCGACGATTCTGCGCGCGAATTCGATCTCGGCCGGCGAGGGCGCGAAGACCTCGTTCACCGTGGCGATCTGGCCCGGATGGATCAGCATTTTGCCGTCCATGCCGAGGTCGCGGCCCTGCTCGGCCTCGCGGCGCAGCCCGTCGAGATCATTGAAATCATTGTAGATGCCGTCGATGATATCGACATTGTGCAGACGCGCCGCCAGCACCGAGGCGGAGAGCCAGGCGACCAGCGCCGGACGGCCCGGCGTCAGCCGCGCCCGCGTCGATTTGGCGATGTCGTTCGGCCCCAGCATCATGGCCGAGAGCGGCGCCTCCTCGGCTGCGCTGGCGATTTTCTCAATGTCGAAGAGCGCGCGCGGCGTCTCGATCATCGCCCAGAGCGTGGTGTGGGCGGGGGCGCCGGCGGCTTTCATATCGCGCGCGGCGCGCAGAATATCCTCGCGGCTATTGGCCTTGGGGACGACGATGGCGTTGGGCCCCGCCGCGGCGACGGCGGCGATATCGGCGGCGTACCAGGGCGAATCGAAGACATTGACGCGCACGATGATCTCGCGGGTGCCATAGCCGCCGCCCTTCACCGCGGCGACGACCTGCTCGCGCGCCGTCTCCTTGGCGGCCTCGGCGACCCCATCCTCGAGCTCGAACATCAGCACATCGGCTGCGAGCGTCTTGCCCTTCTCCAGCGCTCTGGCGTTGGAGCCCGGCATGGCCAGCACGCTGCGTCGCGGTCGCGAAATCATGGCTCTCTTTTTCTCCCCTTGCCTCGTCGGTCGCGCTCCACAATAAAGGAGCCGCCGCCGGCGCGCCATCGCCCGGCCGTGTCCAGGGAGCGAATATGACCGAAGCCGGCCCGACAGAGCAGCCCGGCGACATTCTCCCCGCCCATCTCGAGAAGGGTTACGAGACCTTTCTCGCCGGGCGGTTTCGCAGCGAGCAGCAGAGATTCCACGAGCTGGCGGCGGAAGGCCAGAAGCCGCGGACGATGGTGATCGGCTGCTGCGATTCGCGCGTCGCGCCGGAGGCGATCTTCGACGCCGGGCCGGGCGAGCTGTTCGTCATTCGCAATGTCGGCAATCTCGTGCCGCCCTATGCGCCGGACAATCAGTATCACGGCACCTCCGCCGCGCTGGAATATGCGGTGATGGCGCTGAAGGTGCAGCATCTCGTCATTCTCGGCCACGCCCAATGCGGCGGCGTGCGCGCCTATGCGGAGAGCCAGGCCGATCCCTATACGCGGCCGCTCTCGGCCGGCGATTTCATCGGCAGCTGGATCAAGCTGCTGGCCCCGGCCGCCGAGCGCGCCGGCGCCATTCCAGACCCCGTCACGCCGGATTATGTCGAGCGGCTCGCCTTCGAATCGATCAAGCAGGGCGTCGCCAATCTGCGCAGCTTCCCCTGGATCGCGACGCTGGAGCAGCGCCATTATCTCTCGCTGCACGGCGCCTATTTCGGCGTGATGGACGGCAGGCTGCTGGCGTTGGACGAGGCCACGGGCCAGTTCTCGCAGGTCGCGCCGCAGGCCCATGCCGCCGCCTTCGCGCAGCCGCGGTTCTGATATGACGATTCCGCAGATTTCCGGCCTGTCGCAGCTCGCCGATCGCTATGATGCGATCCTCTGCGACGTCTGGGGCGTGCTCATCGACGGGCGCTCGCATTTTCCCGTCGCCGCCGAGGCGCTGGAAAAATTCCGCGCCCGCGGCGGCAAGGTGGCGCTCGTCACCAACGCCTCGCGGCCGAGCGAGGAGGTCCGCCGGCAGCTCGACGGCCTCGGCCTGCCGCGCGCCGCCTATGACGATCTCGTCAGCGCCGGGCAATTGACGCTGGAGCAGATGGTCGCGCGCGACGGCGAGGCGTGCCATCACCTCGGTCCGCCGCGCGACAATGGGCTTTTCGAGGCCGCCGATCGGCTGCTCGGCGGAAAATTCCGCCGCGTCCCGCTCGAGGCCGCCGATTATGTCGTCTGCACCGGGCTCATCGACGAGCGCCGCGAGACGCCGGACGATTATGCGGGAACGCTGGAGCGCATGCGCGCGCGCGGCCTGCCCATGCTCTGCGCCAATCCCGACATTGTGGTCGGCATCGCCGGCGAGCTGGTCTATTGCGCCGGCGCTCTGGCCGAGCGCTACGCCGCGCTCGGCGGCGAGGTGGTGATGGCCGGCAAGCCCTATCCGCCGATCTACGCCGCCGCTATCGGCCGCATCGCCGCTCTCGCCGGCGAGGCTCCCGCCCGCGTTCTCGCCATCGGCGACGGCGTGGCCACGGATTTGCTGGGAGCTTCCCGCGCCGGCCTCGACTCGCTGTTCCTGACCGAGGGCGTGCATCGCGACGAGCTCTACCCGCCGCCGGACCGCCGGCTGGACGCGGCCGCAATGGGGGCGCTTCTGGCCGGGGCCGGAGTCAAACCGGTTGCATTTGCGCCGTTTCTGGTGTGGTAGATGGAGAAACGGCCCGGCGGCCTCTTCCGCCCGGGCGACAAAGGCCGGTGACCGCATCCATGTCGACGCCCTTCAAGACCTATTATTTCGAAGACCTCGCCGTCGGAATGCGCGAGACCTTGATGAAGGCCGTCATGGACGACGACGTGATCGCCTTCGCCGATCTCTCCGGCGACCGCAATCCGATCCATTTGTCGGACCATTTCGCCAGCAAGACGCGCTTCGGCGAGCGCATCGTGCATGGGCTCTACACGGCCTCGCTGATCTCCACCGTCATCGGCATGTATCTGCCGGGGCCGGGCGCGGTCTATTTGTCGCAGACGCTGAATTTCCGCGCCCCGGTCAAGATCGGCGACGTGATTCACGTCGTCGTCGAGATCGTCGAGCTGATCGAGAAGGGCCGCCGCGCCCGCCTGCACTGCGAGTGCCTGGTGGACGGCAAGGTGGTGCTGGACGGCGAGGCCTGGGTCATGGTGCCGAGCCGCGAGCAGGCGACCCGCGCCGCGCAACTGGCCAAGCCCGCAGCCTCCGCCTGAGCCGCGGCGCGCGCGCGGCGGCTCATTTGCGGCGCGCCACGATGAACAGCCGCGGAAAGAGCAGCAGAATCTTTCCATCCGCCCGGCGCGGATAGGCGTCGGCGAGCGCCGCTCGATAGGCGGCGACGAAGCCGCGCGCCTCCTCCTCCGTCAGCGGCGCGAGAAATGGGCGCAGCCCCGTCGCCCTCACCCATTCCACGATCGCGTCCGCCCCCGCCAGCGGATGGGCGTAGGTCGTGCGCCAAACATCCGTCTCGCAGCCGGTTTCGTGCAGAAGATCGTAATAGGCCTCGGCGGAGAAGATTTTCGTCCGAACCGCCGAGGCGTCGCCGATCTTCTGCGCCCAGGGGCCGGCGGCGGCGGCCTCCCGCATCAGCCGATGGCTCGGCTCGTCCTGATTGTCGGGCATTTGCATGGCGAGAACGCCGCCGGGCGCGAGCGTGGCGACGAGGCGCGGAAGCAGCGCGCGATGATCGGGGAGCCATTGCAGCGAGGCGTTGGCGAAGAGGAGATCGGGCGCCGCGTCGGGACGAAAATCGGCGATGTCCGCCAGCGCGAAATCGGCGGCGGGGAGGCGCGCGCGGGCGGCGGCGATCATGTCCGGCGAAGAATCGACGCCGAGCAGACGGGCTGTGGGAAAACGCCCGGCCAGCAGTTCTGCGCTATTGCCCGGCCCGCAGCCGAGATCGATGATGAATCCCGGCGCCTCGAGCGGAATGCGAGCCAGCAGCTCGCGCGCGGGCCGCGTGCGTTCTGTCTCGAAAGTCGAATAGAGAAGCGCATTCCAGTCGGCCATGATCGAACCCGCTCATCCGTCGCGGCTTCTGCGGGCCCGGCTCGCATGGCGCCGTTCGGCCGCATCCTCTCTCGCCAATGCGGCGAGGATGCGGTCCTCGGGCGGTCTGCGGGCGGTCTTGGGCTCCATCGCGCGCGAGCTTGCGCGTCGCAGACACGGGGCGGCCCTTCCGGCGCCGAACTCGCGCCCTTTTTCGCCGCCACGCTCACGTAGAAAATCTCTTCGGCGCCAGCATGATAGAAAATGAGACGCGGCAATGTGGGACATGAGGCGAGGAGACAGGGGCATGAGCGTGAGACATGCGCTGCCCGGGGCCCTTCTGGCGGCTGGCCTCGTCGCCGCCGCCCCGGGCGTAGCGGGCGATCTCGGCTATCCGGCCTCCGCGCTCGGCGAATTTTCGGGCAAGCCGCGCAGCGCCTTCGACAATGCGCCGCCGCTCGCCGCGCCTTTCGTCCCGTCCGCGGACCCGGAGCAGACGGGGACCACGGCTCCCGCCCAAGCTCCTGTCCCGGCTCCTGTCCAAGCGCCGGCCCAAGTTCCTGCCCAAGCGCCTGTCCGAGCTCCCGTCCGAGCTCCCGCGCCGCGCCCGGCCGCAGCGCCGGCGCCGGTCGCGGAGGCCGAGGAGCCGGCGGAGACGCCGCCCTCCGAGACGGGCTCCGCTCCTTCTACGGGCGCGCTCGAGGAATATGAGGCGCGCTGCTTCGTCAAGCTCCAGGGCCGCGTCGTGATCGCCAAATCGTGCCGCATCCTGCGTGAGCCGAAGGAGGTCATCTTCGAGATCGACGAAGGCCCGCTGACGATCAAGCTGCGGCAGGGCCGCGTCTGGACCGCGCGGCTCAAGGATCGCGATCTCGGCGCCGTCTACCAGACCGGCCCCTGCTGGGGCGCGAAGGGCTTCTACGCCTGCGACCGCGGGCGGATTTGATCGCTACCGCGATTTCACCCCCCGGCCTTCCTCCTGCGGCTCGCTGCGCAGGCCCTTGGGGCCGAGCGTCTTGGCGATGATCCCTTCGGTCGCCGAGGTCCAGCCGGGCTTGGCGTGGACGATCGGCGTCGGCCCTTCGCCGGGGACGATGTGAACGAGGCGAAAGCCGCGCGCTTTCAGCTCGCGGAGAAAATCCGGCATCATCGCCGCGGTGGAAGGCCGCGGATCGTGGAACAGGATGACGCCCTTGCCGGCCGCCTGCAGCCGCGACATCACCAGATCCAGCTCGGCGCGTGGGGTCATCTCCTGCCAGTCCGAGGCCCAGAGATCGGCGCCGAAGACGGTGATATTTCGCTCGCCGAGCCAGCGCACCAGCTCCGGCGTGTCGGCGAAGCCGGGAAAGCGGAAGAAAGGGAAATGCGGCGAAGGCGCGCCGGCAGGAAAGCCCGCAGCGGCGTCGACGGCGTGGAAGCCTTTTTCAATGTCGGCCTGCGCGGCGTCCTCGCTCATCAGCCGCAGCGTGCGGGCGGGATGGCTGTAGGAATGATGTCCGGCGTTGTGGCCCTCGGCGACGATGCGCCGGACCAACGCCGGCGATTCCGCCGCATGGGAGCCGACGAGGAAGAAGGTCGCCCGCGCACATTCCTCTTTCAGCGCATCCAGCACGCGCTCGGTCGCGCCATGGGCGGGGCCGTCGTCGAAGGTCAGGACGACCTCGTGATCGGCCAGCGCCAGCGTGCGCGGATAGGTCTGCAGGCCGAGCGCCAATCCCTCGCTTCCGTCGATCGCGATCGTCCGCGAAACGCCCAGCGCCTGCGCGCCGCATTCGGCCGCTTGGGCGGCTGCGGGCGAGAAGGCGGCGGGCGTGAGCGCGAGCAGAGCCGCGGCGAGACGAAGAGTCGAAAGTACATGCATAGGCGGTTTGCTTTCCCGGCGTGGCGCGTTATGGGAGCCCTTGTCCCGGTCTCGCCGGCCGCTCGCCTCCCTCGCGCATCGATCAGGCCCCCATATGTCGCAAGACCATGAAAAATCGGCGCCTGCGGAAGGAAATTTTCGCGACGAGGAAACCGGCGAGCCGCGCGCCGATTTCGTCGCCGCGGTGGAAGAAGCCATCGCCGAAGGCGATTCCGGCCATGTGAAGGAGCTGGTCTCCCCGCTCCATGAGGCGGATGTCGGCGCGCTGATCGAATTGCTCGATCATGAGGAGCGCCCGCGCCTCGTCGAGCTGATGGGCGACGAGTTCGATTTCGCCGCTCTGACCGAGGTCGGGGAGTCGACGAGAGAAGACATCCTCGAGGAGCTGCCCGTCGCGACGCTCGCCGAGGCGATGCGCGAGCTCGAGAGCGACGACGCCGTCGCCATTCTGGAAACGCTGGAGCCCAAGGAGCAGGCGGAGGTCCTCGAGGCGTTGCCGGCGCAGGAGCGCATCGTGCTGCGCCGCTCGCTGGAGGCCGCCGAGGGCACGGCCGGGCGCCTGATGCAGACGACGCTGATCGCCGTGCCGCCCTTCTGGTCGGCGGGCGAGGTGCTGGATTTCTTCCGCGCCACCGAGCCGGACGAGCTGCCGGACAATTTCTTCGAGGTCTTCGTCGTCGATCCCGCCTATCGGCTGCTCGGCACGGTTTTTCTCGACGCGCTGGTGCGCGCCCATCCCAAGACGCGCGTCGAGGAGATCATGCAGGCGGATCGCCGCCGCGTGCAGTTCGACGAGGACACAGAGGAAGTCGCGCGCCTCTTCGAGCGCTATAATCTCGTGTCGGTTCCCGTGGTGGACGAGGCGGAGCGGCTCGTCGGCGTCATCACCATCGACGACGTCGTGGACGTCATTCAGGAGGCCGCCTCCGACGAGATCAAGGCGCTCGGCGGCGTCGGCCGCGACGAGGAGCTGACCGACAGCTTCTGGTGGGTGGTCAAGAGCCGCTTCGTCTGGCTGCTCGTCAATCTCTGCACCGCCTTCATCGCCTCCAGCGTTCTGAAGGCCTTCGAGACGGAATTGCAGCAGATGGTGGCGCTCGCCGTGCTGGCGCCCATCGTCGCCAGCCAGGGCGGCAATTCGGCGACGCAGACGATGACGGTGACGGTGCGCGCGCTGGCGACGCGCGAGCTCTCGCGCTCCAACGCCATGCGCATCATAATGCGCGAGCTCGCGACAGGAGCCTTCAATGGCGCGGCTTTCGGCCTCATCACCGGGCTCGTCGCCGCCAATTGGTTCCAGACGATCGGCCTCGGCCCGGTGATGGCGCTGGCCATGTTCACCAATCTCGCCGCCGGCGCGCTGGGCGGCATTCTGGTGCCCATGCTGCTCGAGCGCTGGAAGGTCGATCCGGCCGTCGCCTCCAGCGCCTTCGTCACCACCGTCACCGATGTCGTCGGCTATGGTTCCTTTCTGAGCATAGCCACGTTATGGTTCCGCCTTCGATGAGTCGCGCGGCCGAGCCTGCGGCGAATCGCGCCGGCCTTGGGGAATTAACGCTTCGTTACCGGCTTGCGGGATATTTTCGCGCAATGCGATCGAACGAGATTTTCGCGGCCGCGGCCGCCGTCCTCCTCTCCACGGCCCTCTCCGGCTGCGGCAGCGCCGTGGATCCGTCCTATAGCGCGCGCCCGCGCTTTGCGACCAGCGCGCCGCTGGTCAACACGCGCAAGGACCCGACCTATCTCGCCTATGCGGTGCCGGAGTCGCAGCTGCACGCCTATCCGGCGACGCGCAGCGCCGAATTCTCCGTGCATGGCGTCGATGTCTCCAAATATCAGGGCGATATCGACTGGCAGGCGGTGAAGGAATCCGGCGTCGGCTTCGCTTTCATCAAGGCGACCGAGGGCGGCGACGCGCTCGACTCCAAGTTCCAGCGCAATTGGGCGGCGGCCAAGGCGGCCGGCGTGCCGCGCGGCGCCTATCATTTCGTCTATTGGTGCCGCCCCCCGCATGAGGAGACCGGCTTCTTCAAATCCGTCGTGCCGGCGGAGCCGGACGCGCTGCCGCCCGTGCTGGACGTGGAGGCGACGCCCACTTCCCGCACTTGCAAGCGCACGCTCTATCGCGAGGAAGTGCTGCGCGACATGCGCGTCATGCTCGAAGATCTCGAGCGCCACTACGGCAAGAAGCCGATCATCTACAGCTCGGTGGATTTCTATCAGGCGATCCTGCATTCCGGCGCGCTGGCGGAATATCCGATCTGGGTGCGCTCGACCAAATATCATCCGGCCGTGCGCTACGGCGACCGCAAATGGACCTTCTGGCAATATCGCTCCGACGGCCATGTCCCCGGAATCTCCGTCGCCGTGGATCAGAACACGTTCAACGGCAGCCATGCGCAATGGCGGGAATGGCTCGCCGATCAGACCGGGCTGAAGGCGCAGCCGGTCGCCACGGCGGCGGCCAAGCCGATCGACGATCGCGGCATAGAGAAGCTGATCGAGGAAGACCCGGCGATGCTGCCCTCCGCGATGAAGAACGCGCAGTGATCCTGCGCCCGGCGCGCGCGGCCCTTCGGCTCGCCCTCGCGGCGACGCCGTTTGTCTCCGCGGCGGCGGGCTGCGAGGCCGGCGATCCGTCGCTCGTCGGCCATTATTATCTCAGCGGCGTGATGGAGACCGGCTCCGAGCTGCTGCTGCGCCCGGACGGCCGCTTCGACTATATGCTCGCCTATGGCGCGCTGGACGAGATCGCCTCCGGCTGCTGGTCGCGCCGGGGCGATGTGGTGACGCTCGCCGTCTCGAAGTTCGAAGCGAGCATGGACGATCCGATGAAATTCGATCGGCTCGAGCTCGCCGTCACGCCGCGCGGCGGCCTGTCGCGACGCTTCGAAGGCGGCCGCACCGGCGTCTATTCGCGGCCGCGCGGCGGGCGTTGAGCGCGGCGGGAGCTGAAAAAGAAATCCCAATAAGGATCACCGCCGCTCGTCTGTCCAGCGACCGCCGTTACGCCAATTCTCGAAGCGGGCGCGGGCAGGTGGCGGCCAAGAGGCGAGCGGGGGCTCGACCTGCGCCCTTTCTCTGTCGCGGCCGTTATCGCCGAACTTGTTCAGCGCGAAGTAGAATCCGCCTCCGGCGCGATCCCACACAGCGAGCGCGTCGCCTTCCTCGCAACCGAAGTGGGCGCCTCCGCGCCACACCGCGCCGCACCCCGAATACGCGACCGTATTCTGGTCCATCGCCAGACCATAGAGTTCCGGTTGCGGCATATCGGGGCTCCGATTTCGATAACCGCCGTTTGTCAGTTCCCACAAGGCGTTGGCCACGCGTCTTCTGTCGAGCGCCACGAGGCGAGACACGGCGGCGAAAAATTCCGCGTTACGCAGCGGCTCTATGACCTTCGGCTCCGGGCTCGCCGCAAGGCTCTGCATCGTCGAGCCGGGCGTCGGAAGAAACTGGATGACGCTCATGGTCAAATCTCCCGTTTTCGAGCGCCACTGCCTGACCTCGCCGTTAGAGAATGGACGCGCGGGCGAGATGAAGGCGAAACCATCCGCATTGCGCGTCGACCAGGGGTCTGGATCATTGTCCGAGTAGTCGTCGCTCGAACGCTCGCCGCAGATCTTTCCAAGCTCGTGACGCGCGACGGCGCCGGGCTTCCTGCTTTCAACGACATAGAATGTCGAGCAATTATTGTAATCGGCGGCGCCCTCCTCCACCAAGACTGCGTCTGTCTGGCCGTCCTTCCAGCGGTCGTGAATTGTGAATGGCGAGTCGACGAGTGAGTTGCGAGGCTCTTGCAGAACGATACGTCCGCGATGGTCGAGCGTGCGCAGACCGTCTTTCGGTTTGCCCCAGGCAAGGATTTCCGTCCCGATTCTGAGGCCAGCCGGCGGAACCGCTCCGGCTTCGGCGGTCGGGGCCGGCAGACGCCCCAGTCGCTTACTCGTGGTCTCCTCGATACAGTAGTCGAGCCCTCCTGCCGCTTTCGAGCCGCAGGCATTACGTACCGCGAGCCATCTTCGCTGCGCCTCCTGCATCTGGTCGTGCACAGGCTTGTCGCCCTTTTCTCGCAGGGATTTCAGCGCGGCGAAGTAGTTGCGCGAGATGACATCGTCCTGCCATTTGATCGGCGGATCGGCGCAGATGGTTTTTTCGACGAGCGTCGTCGCCTTGGCGCAGTCCATGGCTCGGGCTGTCGCGCCTGAAATCAGCAGCTCTGTCGCGACGAACGAAACGCGCAAAAAATGAGGCGTCAAAAGAAAAACCCTTACGGCAGTCTCGCCAGATCGTTCGCGGCGAACTATGAAAATTTCTACGCCTCCGGCGTGATCATTTTCAAGCTACGGTGGCGCTGATTTCCGTTACCGAGACCGTCGCCCATCGCCGCATCGGCGAAATTCGACATGCCCGCCGCCCCTCGCCCGATCGCTGGCCAAGGCGGACGAAATCGTCTAGTGTGGCCGCTCATACGAGAGCGTGAACGCTTTTGAAGGGTTCTCGGCGTCGTAATATCGACGCGGTTTCGAGCGTGTGCGCCGTTCAACGTAATTTCCAAAGGTCCGGGCGGGGAACGTCCGAGGCGACGTTTCATAGACGAAAGGATGGGGCCATGCGGCTTGCTGCGGCGATCTTCGCCACCTGCGTATCTTTTTCCGCGCTGGCGCTGGAGACGCCCGTCGAATCCTCTGCGGATACGGCCCCCGCCGCTGTGGCTCAGCTCGACGTTCGCGGACCCGAGACGGCGCCTGTCGCCGAGATCGCGCCTCTTCCGCCGGTGATCGAGCGCGTCGCGCAGCCGGCGCCCGCTGCGGCGCATCGCAAGCTGCATCATATCGCTCGGCGGCCCGGCGCGCTCGCGCATCGTCCGGCGCCGCCGCGCCGCCGCATGGAGGCGCGCGCGCCGCTGCTTCCGACGCCCGTGGCGGAGGCGCTGCGTCCCGCCCCGCGACGTTGCGAGAGCATCGCCTGCCCCCGCTTCGTGCTCGTCGGCGTCGGCTTCTGAAGCGAAGCGACCTCGCCGAATGACGCGGCCGCGCCCGGATAGGCGCGGCCTTTTTCGTTTCAGTTCCGAGGCGGGAGTTGAAAAGACCGCGTCGCATCGGACGCGGCCTCGGCGCGACGCTCAGCGATCGCGGCCGTGATGGCCGTGATCATGATCGTGATCGTCGTCGTGATCGCGATCGGCGAAGACGAAGAGATCGACGAGATCGCCGATCGCCGGCCGATTGGCGGGAATATAGGGATTCTCGCGCGAGGGAATCGGGTTCGGCAGATTGTCGCGGCTGAGATGCGAGACCGTCGGCAGCTTCCAGTTCCGCTCGATGAATTTCAGCAGCGAGACATGGTCGTAATAGGTGTGGTCGACATAGCCCTTCTTGGCGTAGGGCGAGACCACGATGAGCGGTATGCGCGTGCCGTCGCCGAAGAAGTCCACCGGCTGAATATAGCCCGAGTCGTAATAGCCGCCGCCTTCATCCGTGGTGATGAAGATCGCCGTCGAATCCCAGGCGGAGGAGTTCTGCACGCGCGCGATCAGCGTCTTCAGGAATTGCTCATAGAGATTGCTGGTCGAATCGGCCGGATGCGCGGCGAAGGCCTCGAAGGGACGCACGAAGGAGACGGCCGGCAGCGTGCTGTCGGTCAAATCCTTCAGGAAGGCGCCATAGTTCTGCAGCTTGGCGTATTCGCTCGTCGTCATCACCTGCAGATAGCCGGTGAGCGGATCGCAAATGCCGCAATAGGAGTGGAAGGGCGCGCCGCCAGTGACGGGGAAATTCACGCCATCGACCGAATTGGCGAAGACGGTGGCGTCGTCGCCGCGATCGGCGCTGTAATATTTCCACGACACATTATGCGCGTTCAGCACATCGACGATGGTCGAGGCCTTCTGCGGCGGCAGGGTGAAGTTCGTCGCGCCGAGCGTGCGCGTCGCGGAAGGCGTCTGGTTCCAATACATGTTGTAGTTGTTGACGAGGTAGTAATGCCCCGGCGCGCATTTGCGCTCATAGGTTCCGTGGCTGCGCAGCTGCTGATCGACGGCGGCGACGCCCGGCTGCGACAGATCATGGCAGTTCACATAGGAGCCGCCGCTGTAGCCGTCCTGCGTGTAGTAATTATTCGTGCCGCTGACCGGATCGGGATTTTCGATCTGATTGACGGGCGGCGTCGCGGGCGAGCCGTCGAGACGCGCGGGATCGGTGTAGAAAGCCGCATGGCCGGTGACGATCGCCTGGAAATTGGCGCCCGTGCCGCCCATCACCGCCTGATGGTAATTGTCGCTGATCGCGTAAGAATCGGCGAGCGATTTGAAATAGGGCGCGTCGCCGGTCTGCGCGGCGCCATTCGCATCCGTATAGGCGTTCATGTTGAAGAAGCCCATGGAGATCGCGCCCTCCTTGGGATCGAAGCCGGCCGGCGAATTGCCGTTGGAGCCGGTGCCGATGGTCTTCTCGACCCAGACGAATTTGTCGAGCTTGCCGCCGTCCCACTCCTGCCACATCTGGAAGAAGCGATGCACGGGGTCGCCAGTATAGGAGGCGTAAGAGACATATTTGCTGATCTGATAAGGACCATTGGGCAGATCGGCGGGGAAGCGCGCATCCGGCACGCCCTGCGGAACGCCGGCGGCGTAAGTGGTGTAGGGCTGCGGCAGGGTGGCGTAGGCGCCGGTCGACGGCGTCACGACCTCATAATGATAGAGATCGGAGCCGATGTTCTGCGCCGCCTTGGAGAAATTCGGACCGGGCGTTCCGTCGGCCTTGATGATGCCCTTGCTCAGCAGATTGTCGACGCTCTGGCCGGCGGCGGGACGATAGCCGCCGAAGAGATTGTCGAAGGTGCGGTTCTCGCCGACGACGATGATGACATGCTTGATCGGCGTCCGTGTGGACTCGGCCTTGGCGGCGATCACGATCGACGTCGCGGTGAGCGCTGTCGTCGCGAGACAGGCGCTCTTCAAAAGCAGGCGTATGTTCATGTGGCCCTCGCGTTTCCCAAGAAAAAGCACTTTTCCAATCTCGAGGCCGGCGCTCGCCGTGAGCGTCGCGGCAGGCAAAGCTAGCGAAGCCCGATCTCAGCGCGATGGCGGCGCAATGAAGCTCTCGTGACTGCCACGGCTTTCGCGCCGGGCCAGCTCCGCGGCGCGCCGTGCGACTTTGCCGCATGCTTGACGCGCTCTGCGCCGCGACTAGCTGACTGTCTCGAAATATGCGTTTTTCGTCGTTTTTTCCGGCAGAGCAGAAGAGCGTCGAAAATTGCGGCTGTCCCGGCAATAGCGCATGTTTTTCACATATTGCGGGTCTCTTCGACGCGTTCTACCTACACGCATGTGGTCGACGACAGCAGAAACAACGACGAAAGGCGTCACTGATGGCACATACGACAGCGGAGCTAGAGGCGATCCTCATGCAGCGCTCGCTCACCGACGTGGAACTTCTCGCGGCGGCGGACAAGGCCGAGGATTTTCGCATCCTGCCGGACGCGTCGGTGATCAAGATCGGTGGCCAGAGCATCATCGATCGCGGTCGCTCGGCGGTTTATCCGCTGGTCGATGAGATCGTCACCGCGCGCAAGGCGCATCAGATGCTGATCGGCACGGGCGCCGGCACGCGCGCGCGCCATCTCTATTCCATAGCGGCGGGCGTCGGCCTGCCGGCGGGCGTGCTCTCGCAGCTCGGCGCCTCTGTCGCCGATCAGAATGCGGCGATGCTCGGACAGCTGCTCGCCAAGCACGGCATTTCCGCCGTGGACGGCGCCGGCCTCTCGGCAGTGCCGCTCTATCTGCAGGAGGTCAACGCCGTCGTGTTCAGCGGCATGCCGCCTTATAATCTGTGGATGCGTCCGGCGGCCGAAGGCGTCATTCCGCCCTATCGCACCGATGCGGGCTGCTTCCTCATCGCCGAGCAATTCGGCTGCAAGGCGATGATCTTCGTCAAGGACGAGCAGGGCCTCTTCACCGCCAATCCCAAGACCGACAAGAATGCGAAATTCATCCCCAAGATCACAGTCGACGAGATGAAGGATCAGGGCCTGCAGGATTCGATCCTCGAGTTCCCGCTGCTCGATCTGCTGAAATCCGCGCGTCACATCCGCGAGGTGCAGATCGTCAACGGCCTCGTCCCCGGCAATCTGACCCGCGCTCTTTCTGGAGAGCATGTCGGCACCATCATCACCGCGAGCTGAGACGGATCATGACCCATACCTACAACATCAAGCATGTCGCCTCTCCGCTCGCGCGGCAGACCCTTCTCGACTCCGAGCTGACGCGGCCCGTCGCCGGCAAGCGTCCGATCCGCGTGTTGCCCTGGCTGCAGGTGGTGAAGATCGGCGGCCGCGCCATCATGGATCGCGGCGCCGAGGCGATCCTGCCGCTGGTGGAGGAGATCCGAAAGCTGATGCCCGAGCATCGGCTGCTCTTCCTCACCGGCGCCGGCGTGCGCGCGCGCCACCTTTATGGCGTCGGGCTCGATCTCGGCCTGCCGGTCGGCTCGCTGGCCCCGCTCGCCGCGAGCGAGGCCGGGCAGAACGGCCATATCCTCGCCTCGCTGCTCGCGCCGGAGGGCGTCTCCTATATCGAGCATCCGACCATCGCCAATCAGCTGGCGATTCACCTGAGCGCGACCCGCGCCGTGGTGGGCAGCGCCTTTCCGCCCTATCACCATCACGAGTTCCCGGGCTCGCGCATTCCGCCGCATCGGGCCGACACCGGCGCCTTTCTGCTCGCCGACGCCTATGGCGCCGCCGGCCTCACCATCGTCGAGGATGTGGACGGCCTCTACACGAGCGATCCCAACGGACCGGACGGCGAGAAGGCGCAGCTCATCCGCGAGACGAGCTTCTCCGAGCTCGCCGATCACAAGGGCACGCTGCCCTTCGACCGCGCCATGCTCGAGGTGATGGCGACCGCGCGCCATATCGATCATGTGCAGATCGTCAACGGCCTCGTCCCCGGCCGCCTCACCGCCGCTCTGCGCGGCGAACATGTGGGCACGATCATCCACACGGCCGCGCGCCGGAACAGCTGACGTCGATCGCCGGCCGAGGGGCGGAAGGCGCCCCTCGGCCGGTGGGCTCCGCTACCTCTCCCGGTGCAAATCTCTCTCTTC
The DNA here is from genome assembly GCF_000379125.1 of Methylosinus sp. LW4. NCBI lineage: Bacteria > Pseudomonadati > Pseudomonadota > Alphaproteobacteria > Hyphomicrobiales > Methylocystaceae > Methylosinus > Methylosinus sp. LW4. The sequence continues at coordinate 3,424,671 of NZ_KB900626.1, forward strand.
CATTCGCGCCAGGAAGAAGAAGCACAGAGCGATGAATATCGCGCCCACCAGAAACGCCGTGCGGAAGGTCTCGCGCAGCGCTTCCACGCCGGCGCCGGCTTCGGCGATGAGCGCGCCATGGCCGGCGCCGATGACGATGGCGCCGATCATCGCCACGATCAGCGCCGACCCCAGCTGACGCGAGAATTGCATCACCGCCGTCGCCGTGCCGAGATTATGCCCCGGCGCCGCGCTCTGCACGCAGACGGTCGTCACCGGCAGCATGGCTCCGACGCCGAAGCCGACGATCGCCAGCAGCGCATCCAGCGCGGCGAGCGGCAGATCGGCGAGAAATTGCCGGGCAATGAGCAGGGCGACGAAAGCGAGCGCGAGAGCCGCCAGCGGCGGCGCCTTGTAATGGCGCAGACGGCTGAGCAGCCGTCCCGAGGTGGCGGCGCCGGTCACTGTCGCCACGGTGAGCGGGATCAGCGCGAGGCCGGACTGGTCGGCGGAGAGGCGCAGCGCGCCCTCGAAATATAGGGGCATGTACATCGTCAGCGCGACGAAGGTTCCGAGGCCGAAGCCGCCCGCGAGAATGGCGTTGCGAATGACGTCATCGGCCAGCACGGCGAGCGGGATCAAAGGCTCCTCGGCCGTCTTGGTGCGCCAGGCGAAGATCGCCCAGCCGGCGAGCGCCGTGGCGATCAGCGCGAGAATGGGGGGCGAGCCCCAGGGATAGCGCACGCCGCCCCAGGAGAGCGCGAGCAGCGAGGCGACGGAGGCGATGATGAGCAGCGTCGCGCCGCCGATATCGACGCGATGCGGATGGCGGCGCAGCGGCAGCCGCGCCAGCTTGAAATAGGTCATGAAGAAAGCCGCGAGGCCGAGCGGCAGATTGATCCAGAAGATCAGCGACCAATGCAGATATTCGGCGAAGACGCCGCCGAGGATCGGGCCGCCGACGCTGGCGCCGGCGAAGACGATCGAGAAATAGGCGAGCGCCCGGCCGCGCTCGCGCAGGCTGACGAGATCGGCGATGATCGTCTGCGCCAGCGCGATGAGCGCGCCGCCGCCCGCGCCCTGCGCCGCGCGCGCAATGGCGAGCCAAGTGAGATTGGGCGAGACGGCGCAGGCGACCGAGCCGAGCACGAAGGTGAAAATGCCGATCAGCAGCATCACGCGCACGCCATGGATGTCGGCGAGCTTGCCGTAGAGCGGCGTCAGCGCGGTGGCGGCGACGAGATAGGCGGTGACGATCCAGGGCAGATGCTCGAAATCGCCGAGATCCTGGCCGATCGTCGGCAGAGCGGTGGCGACGATGGTCTGGTCCAGCGCCGAGAGCAGCATGGCGAGGCCGAGCCCGATCATGATCTGCAGCATCTCGCCTCTGGTCAGGTCGGCGCGCGAGAAGCCGGCGGCGGGCTTGTTCACTTTTGAGGGTCCTCTCTGCGAATCGCTGGGCGGAAGCCTGAGCTTGCGAGTATGGCGCCGTCGCGGCCGACGACGATGATCTCGAGCGCGGTCGCCGGATTGGCGAGCGCGGCGGCGGCCGTGTCCCATGCCCGTTGCGCGATCGGGGCGGCGAGGTCCACGCCCGCCGCGCGGGCGGTCGCCTGCGCCTCCAGCGCGCTATTGGCTTTTTCGATCGCCGCGCAGAGCGCCTCGCCGGCGCCGGCCGCGCGGGCGGTCGCCGCGAGATCGGGAAGATCGATCGAGGAGCGGCTGGAGTGAAGGTCGAGTCGCCCCTGCGCCAGCTTGGTCAGCTTGGCGAAGCCGCCGGCGATGGTCACGCGCGGGACCGTATGCTTGCGCAAATATTTCAGCAGGCCGCCGGCGAAGTCGCCCATCTCGATCAGCGCCTCCTCCGGCAGGCCGTAGAGCTCGCGCACGGCGTCCTCCGAGGTGGAGCCGGTAGTCGCGGCGATATGGTCGAGGCCGCAGGCGAGCGCGACGTCGACGCCGCGGTGGATGCTGTCGATCCAGGCGGAGCAGGAATAGGGCACGACGATTCCCGTGGTGCCGAGAATGGAGAGCCCGCCGATAATGCCGAGCCGTCCGTTGAGCGTCGAGCGCGCGAGCTCTTCGCCATTCTCGACGGAAATCTCGATTTGGGCGTCCGGCGCCGCGCCGAGCTCGGCGGCGGCTTCCGCTATCGCCTGCCGCATCATGGCGCGAGGAACGGGGTTTATGGCCGGCTCGCCCGGCGGCAGCGGCAGGCCGGGGCGCGTCACCACGCCGACGCCGGGGCCGGCGGCAAAGCTCACCCCTGCGCCCGCCGGCGCGCGGCGGACCTTTGCGCGGATCAGCGCGCCATGGGTGACGTCGGGATCGTCGCCCGCATCCTTCACCACGCCGGCCTCGGCATAGTCCTCGCCGCGGATGAATTGCGCGAGCGCGAAGGCGACGCGCCTTCCCCCCGGCAGGCCGATCTCCACCGGATCTGGCGGCTCGCGCCCGGAGACGAGCGCGGCAAAGGCCGCCCGCGCCGCCGCCGTGGCGCAGGCGCCGGTGGTCCAGCCGCGGCGCAGCGGGGGGGTCGTCGAATCCGCGTCTGTCATGGGCGACACATAAACCGCATTCTCTCCGCGCGACACTGCGCGCGCTTTGGACTAGAAGAAGCCTCCCATACCGAGCAGCGAGACAGGGGGCCGAAATGACGCGCAATCTCCTCGATTTCCACATTCTCCTCGCGCCGGCGGAGGCCGCGGGCGGCGGCTTCTCGCTGTCCAGCCCGGATATCGCCGAGGGCGCGACCATCGATCGCAAATTCGTTTTCGACGATTTCGGCGGGACAGGCGACAATGTCTCGCCGCAGCTGAATTGGAGCGAGCCGCCGGCCGGAACCAAGAGCTTCGCGCTCTTCTGCCACGACCCGGACGCGCCGACCGGCGGCGCCGGCTTCTGGCATTGGCTCGTCGTCGATATTCCCGCCTCGGCGCGCGCGCTGGCGCAAGGCGCCGGAGCGGCGGGCGGCGCCGGCCTGCCCGCGGGCGCGAAGCCCATTCGCAATGATTACGGCTTCTCGCATTGGGGCGGTCCTTGCCCGCCGGTCGGCGATCCGCCGCATCGCTATGTCTTCACTGTCTATGCGCTGAGTGTCGAGAAAGTGGAGGCGCCGGAGGGCGCGACGGCCTCGCTCGTCGGCTTCATCGTCAATCAGAACGTCCTCGCCAAGGCGAGCCTCACCGGCCTTTACGGCCGCTGAGCCTTGCTCGCTGCTCTCGCGGATAATCTGGCGCTCGCCGCGCTCGGTCTGTCGATCGAGGCGGCGATCGGCTATCCGCAATGGCTCTTCGCGGCGATCGGCCATCCGGTCACTTGGATCGGCGCGCTGATCGCGACGCTGGATCGCTCGCTCAATCGCGATGGCGCGCCGCCGCCGCTGCGCCGTCTCGCCGGCGTCCTCGCGATTCTCATCATCGTCGCCATCGCTTTCGCGATCGGACTTCTGCTGCAGGCGGCCTGCCTCGCTCTGCCTTTCGGGATTGTCCCGCTCGCCGTGCTGACCTCGAGCCTCTACGCCCAGCGCAGCCTCTATTCGCATGTGAAGGATGTGGCCGAGGAGCTCGATCATTCGCTCGAGCGCGGCCGCGCCAGCGTCGGAAAAATCGTCGGCCGCGACGTCTCGCGGCTGGACGAGGCGGGCGTGAGCCGGGCGGCGATCGAAAGCCTCGCCGAGAATTTCTCGGACGGAGTCATCGGCCCGGCGCTCGCCACCGTCTTGTTCGGACTGCCCGGCGCGCTCATATACAAAAGCGTCAATACGGCCGACAGCATGATAGGCCATAGGACGATGCGACACGAAGCGTTCGGTTGGGCGAGCGCCCGATTGGACGATCTCCTCAATCTCCCGGCCGCGCGCCTCTCGGCGGCGCTCATCGCCACAGGCGCAGCAATGACGGGAGGCTCTCTCCGGGCCGCGATTTCGACCTCTCTGCGCGACGCGGGCGCGCACGCCTCGCCCAACGCCGGCTGGCCGGAGGCGGCGATGGCCGGCGCGCTGGATTTGCGGCTCGGCGGCCCGCGCGCCTATGGCGCGCATGAGGTGAAGGGCGCCTGGCTCGGTTCCGGGCGCAGCGAGGCGACGCCGGCGGATATTCGCCGCGCCTTGCGGATTTTCAGCTGCGCCGCGGCGACAGCGATCTGCGCTTTTGCAGGCGCCGCTCTGACGATGCTTAGTAATTGAGCAGATTAGCTGATGCTTAGGCGGGCGCTGTGAAAAATTTTTGGCGCCAAGCGCAAAACATCACCAGATTTCATTTCAGGAGACATTGACTATGCTATAATTTCTTTTTTGTGCGTCGCAGCACAGCTCGAATGAGCGGCGGCCGCGCATGAAGGGAGCGTGGAGAGATGGACCGGATATCGTACCAGTTCTATGAGATGATGCACTTGGCTTTCGCCCCGGCGCGGGCGATGTCGGACGCTACTCTCACGACCTTCAAAAATCCGTTCAATCCCTTCTCGCATACGTCGGTAGGGCGCAGCGTCGCGGCGGCGGCCGAATTGTTCGAGCGCATGACGCGCCGCTACGGCAAGCCGATCTTCGACCTTCCCGAGACGCTGATCGACGGCGTGGCGACGCCCATCGTCGAGGAGGTGGTGTGGGAGCGGCCTTTCTGTCGGCTGCTGCATTTCCAGCGCGTCTTCCAGGGCGAGGCGCCGCGCCAATCCAAGCTGCTGATCGTCGCGCCGATGTCCGGCCATTACGCCACTCTGCTGCGCGGCACGGTGGAGGCCTTTCTGCCGAGCCATGACGTCTACATCACCGATTGGTCCGACGCGCGTTCCGTGCCGACCGAGAAAGGCGTCTTCGGCCTCGACGATTATGTCGATTATCTCATCGACGCGCTGCGCTTCCTGTCGAAGCGCGACGACGGCGTTCCCTTGCATACGCTCGGCGTCTGCCAGGCGTCCGTGCCGCTCGTCTGCGCCATTGCGGCGCTGGATGGCGAGGGCGGCGTCGACGCCCCCGAATCCATGGTGCTGATGGGCGGGCCGATCGATCCGCGCCGCAGCCCTACCGCGGTCAATCGTCTCGCCGTGGAGCGCGGCGTCGATTGGTTCCACCGCAATTGCATCCATACCGTGCCCTTTCCTCATGCCGGGCTCGGGCGCAAGGTCTATCCGGGCTTTCTGCAGCTCTCGGGCTTCATGGCGATGAATCTCGAGCGCCATGTCGCCGCGCATTTCGATATGTTCAACCATCTCGTCGAGGGCGACGGCGATTCCGCCGAGAAGCATCGCGACTTCTACGACGAATATCTCGCAGTCATGGATCTCGCCGCCGAGTTCTATCTCGAGACGGTCGAGAAAGTGTTCATCCGCCACGAGATTCCGCAGGGCCTGCTGCGTCATCGCGGCGAGATCATCGATCTTTCGGCCATACAGCGCACCGCTCTGCTGACGGTCGAAGGCGAGAAGGACGACATCTCCGGCGTCGGCCAGACCTATGCCGCGCAAGAGCTGTGCGCCAATATTCCAGACGTCCGCAAGCAGCATTATCTGCAGGAGGGCGTCGGCCATTATGGCGTCTTCAACGGCTCGCGTTTCCGCCGCGAGATCGTTCCGCGCATCCGCGATTTCTTTGCGCGGGTGGAGACCTATTCCAGCTGAGTGGCAGGCGCTTCTCCCCGCGCGTTTTGCGGCGGGGAGAAGGCTCGAAACCGTCAGGCGCGGCCGAAGATCAGGATGAAATTATTGGCCGGAAGATCGAGGATCTTCTTCAGCGCGATTCCATGCGGCGCCGCCGCCTTCTCGAGGTCCCGCACGTCCTTCAGCCCCCATTCGGAGACCTGGGCGGCGAGGATTTCCTTGTCGAAGGCTTCATTGGAGGCGGTCGTATATCCGCCCTCCACCTTGAACGGGCCATAAATGGCGACGAATCCGTCCTTGGTCAGCAGCTTCGCCGCGAGCTGCGCAATGCCGTCCGCTATGGAGACGGGCGCGACCTGGAACAGATTGACGACGAAGATCACGTCATAGAGCCGATCTTTCGGATCGGGCCAGGTCTCGGATTTGGTGAGATCGATCTTCAGCGGATCGGCGACATTTGCGTTTCCCGCTTCCGCGCGCTTGGCCTTGATCGTCTCGAAGACATCCGAGTCGTAATCGGAGGGCTGCAGGAACAGCTCCTTGAAGTGCGGCGCGAAATAATTGATGTGATTGCCCGCGCCGCTGGCCAGCTCGAGCACATTGCCGCTCTTTGGAAAAATCTCCTTGAACACGTCGAGGATCGGGTCGCGATTGCGATTTCCCGCCCAGGCGACATAGGGGCTGAGCGGATAGGGATCGATCGGCGGACGGTCGGCGGGAACGACGACGGCCTCTGCGGTGACGTTCGACATTGCATGCTCCTCCATTAGCTCGCACAGGGAATTCGCGCGCCGTCAGGCGGCGAGCAGCTCGGCGAGATGACGATCGATCGCCGCATTGTAGGCGCCGTCCGCTCCGAAGAGGGCGAGATGGCCCCAGGGCGACGACACGCGGCGCAATCGGCTATTGGGAATGAGCTTCTGCTCGGCCTCTATGTCGGCGAGCGGGAAGAAGCCGTCTTCGTCGATGGCGATGACCGATGTGTCGGCGCGAATTCGGCCGAGCGCGGCCGAAAGATCGCCATCGGCGTTTCGCGAGACGTCGGCGTCGCGCCACTTGCGGAGCAGCAGAAGAAGATTGTTGGGGTCCTGCGGCAGGAAGTGATTTTCGACGAAGCCGGTGACGAAATCATCGGTCGTCGTGAAGCCCAGCTCTGCAAAGCCGCGCGTGTTGTAGAGCGCCGGCGAGAAGCCGGAGGCCGCGAAGAGGCGGGCGTGTCGGCGCAAGCCGCGATGGACGCGAGAGGCGCGCTCGTACCAGCCCTCCTCGAAGGCGGGATCGGAGACGATCGCATCGATGAATGTCTGCACCAGCAGACGATTGTGCGGCGTGCCGCGCGCGAGGCCGGCGATGGGCGCGGCGCGCCGCACGGCCTCGGGAAAACGCACGGCCCATTCATAGGTCTGCTGCGCGCCCATGGAGCCGCCGAGCACGAGGGCGAGACGCTCGATTCCGAAAATCTCCGTCACCAGACGATGCTGCGCGCGCACGTCGTCGGCGATCTCCGCCTGGGGAAAGCGCGCGGCGCCGAAGGGCGCGCGCGTGCCGCTCGGCGAGCTGGAGAGGCCGGCGCCGATCTGATTGACCAGGATGATGAAATATTTTTCTGGATCGAGCGCGCGGCCGGGGCCGACATAGGCGAGCTCGAGAATTTTCGACGAGCCGGAATACCAGCTGGGAAACAGCACGGCGTTGTCGCGCGACGGCGAGAGCGTTCCGAAAGTGGCGTAGGCGATCTCGAGGTCGCGAATTTTCTCTCCGCTCACCAGATCGAAATCGCCGAGCGCCTGTTTCTCGAAAGGGCCGTGGATTTTCTGCGAGTAGTAAGCCTCGGTCACGCCTGCCTCCGCATCGGGTCGCGCAGAGGCTGCTAAAACATATCGAAAAGATCAAGATATAAAAATTGGGCAGGCGAATTGTCGCATATAAAACAAAACTGTCATATTGCTATGCTGACGCTGTGACGAAAATTAGCATTGTTAGACTAGTAGGATTATGATTTTAATTGCCGCCGAATGCGCGTGAGCGCGAGAGGCTCCCGGAGGCCGGCATGGGCGAGAAGATATTTCTCTACGCGGAAATTCAGGTGTCGATTCCTTTCGAGCAAATCCCATGGAAGGAGATCGATGTCGCGATGAAGAAAAATCCCGGCATAAAAAGCAAGACTTGGCTCAGCGGGATCAACACCAACACAATCGGCGGATTCTACGAGTTCGATTCGCTCGAGAACGCCAAGGCCTACGCCACGGGCTATCTCGCCGAGGCGGCGCAGCAGCTCGGCGGCTCGCTGACGGTGCGGCTCTACAATGGCGATGTCGTCGCCGAGGCCAGCAAGGCGATCTACTCGCCCTTCTACTGAAGACGCGCGCCGCTCGACGAGATCGAAGGCCGAGCGCATGGCGCTATCGAGGCGATGTTCGCCGCCGAAAGCCGAAGCGGGATAGACGTCGCGGCGTGCGCGTCTCTGTCTCGCCCCGCGCGGAAACATCATAGATCGAGCCGCGCGCAGAAGGCGGGGCGTCCACGCGGGGCGCCGCGCTTTTCCGCATGGAATCGCCCCACTGGCGCGCAAACGATCTTCTCCGTGACGCCCGGTCCCGATAAGCTTCGTCATGTCGCCGGCGGCGAACCGAACGCTCTCGAGGAGGACGCCATGACCAGCGGAGATCAATTCCCCGTCACCCGCACCGAGGAGGAGTGGCGCGCGCGCCTCACTCCCGATCAATATGTCATCATGCGCCGTCATGGCACGGAGCCGCCGGGCAGCTGCGCGCTCGAGCATGAGAAGCGCCCTGGCGTGTTCTCCTGCGCCGGCTGCGATCAGCCGCTCTTCGCCACGCGGCAGAAATTCTCGAGCGGCTCGGGCTGGCCCAGCTTCTTCGATCCGCTCGACGGCGCCATCGCCACTTCGGTGGATCACTCTCACGGCATGACCCGCACCGAGGTGCATTGCAGCCGCTGCGGCTCGCATCTCGGCCATGTCTTTCCCGACGGCCCGCCGCCCACCGGCCTGCGCTATTGCATCAATGGCCTCGCCCTGACTTTTTTTCCCGAGTGACGGGCGGGTAGGCGCTATCCCATTCGTCTTGCGACCCTCCCCTCCCCCGCTCGAAGGGGTACGGGTGGGCCGTGGCGACGCTCCAATGCAGGCTCCCACGCTCCTTTCGATCGGGGCCGCCGGCGCGGTCGGCACGATTTCACGCTCGAGCCCTTGCTTTTTAACCGTAGAAATGAAGAGCCGCCGACGTCATGCGCGTCGTGAAGATCGATATCATCCGCTCCGATCGGATAGGTAAAGGGTGGGCGATCGGTCCCGGCTATTCGAATATGCGAAGCGCGCCGGGCGCGTCTCCGAACGAAGAGGAGAGCGCCGCAATCGCGCGTTTTCCGCGGAAACTCTGGGCGATATCGCCTGATAATTTCGCTTGACGAGGAATTTCGATCTCTCCATAGCCACGGGGCCGCGGATATCGATCGGCGTCTTGCAGGCAGGAGACGATGTCGCAGGGCCGAATGTCCGCCAGCCGTGGTTCTTGATGAAACTATCGGAAGGTTCTAGTTTCGCGGAACAATGACGGCGAAGACCGGGGTTCTCGGTCTTGGCCCGACGGCCGTTGGCGGCGCGCGCAGGGATTTCCACTGCGCGAGGCATGGCCATTCGGCCCGGATAAATCTTCGAGGGCGGACGAAACGCTTTCTGCGAGGGGAGAGAAATTGTAATGTCCGATACGTCCATCCCGGCCAGCGGGAAAGGCAACCAGCATCTTTCTCCCAAATCCGATATCGAGATCTCTCAAGCGGCGTCCATGCGTCCGATCGTCGACGTCGCCCGCGAGAAGCTCGGCATCCCCGCCGAACATGTGTTGCCTTACGGACATTACAAGGCGAAAATCTCCCTCGATTATCTCAATTCCCTGCAGGACCGCCCGGACGGCAAGCTGATCCTCGTCACCGCCATCACGCCGACGCCCGCCGGCGAAGGCAAGACGACCACCACGGTCGGCCTCGGCGACGCGCTCAATCACATCGGCAAGAAGGCCATCATGTGCCTTCGCGAGCCGAGCCTCGGCCCCTGCTTCGGCGTGAAGGGCGGCGCCGCCGGCGGCGGATATGCACAAGTCGTGCCTATGGAGGACATCAACCTCCATTTCACCGGCGACTTCCACGCCATCGGCGCGGCCAATAATCTGCTCTCCGCGCTCATCGACAATCATGTCTATTGGGGCAATTCGCTCGGCGTCGATCCGCGCCGCATCTCCTGGCGCCGCGCCGTGGACATGAACGACCGCTCGCTGCGCTCGATCGTCTCCTCGCTCGGCGGCGTGGCCAATGGCTTCCCGCGCGAGGACGGCTTCGACATCACCGTCGCCTCCGAGGTGATGGCGATCTTCTGCCTCGCCACCAGCCTAGAGGACCTTCAGCGCCGGCTCGGCGACATCATCGTCGCGCAGACGCGCGACAAGAAGAACATTCGCGCCTCCGAGCTGAAGGCGCAGGGCTCCATGGCCGCGCTGCTGAAGGACGCCATCGCGCCCAATCTGGTGCAGACGCTCGAGAACAACCCGGCCTTCATCCATGGCGGGCCTTTCGCCAATATCGCCCATGGCTGCAATTCGGTGATCGCCACCAAGGCGGCGCTGAAGCTCGCCGATTATGTGGTGACGGAAGCCGGCTTCGGCGCCGATCTCGGCGCGGAGAAGTTCTTCGACATCAAATGCCGCAAGGCGGGCATCAAGCCGGACGTCACTGTCATCGTCGCGACAATTCGCGCGCTGAAGATGCATGGCGGCGTCGCCAAGGACGATCTGAAGGTCGAGAATGTCGCGGCGCTGGAGAAGGGCTTCGCCAATCTGAAGCGCCATATCGCCAATGTGCAGAAGTTCGGCGTGCCGGTGATCGTCTCCGTCAACCGCTTCAGCACCGACACGCAGGCGGAGATCGAGCTGCTGCAGAAGCTGTCCGAGGCCGAGGGCGTCGATTGCGTGCTCGCCGATCATTGGGGTTCCGGCGGTCCCGGCGCGGCGGAACTCGCCCATAAGGTCGTCTCGACGATCGAGGCCAAGCCGTCGCAGTTCAAGCCGCTCTACGCGGACGATCTGCCGCTCGTCGAGAAGGTGCGCACCATCGCCCGCGAGCTCTATGGCGCTTCGGACATCTCGCTCGATCCGTCGGTGAAGACGCGCTTCGCGGAGCTGGAGAAAGAGGGCTTCGGCCATCTGCCGGTCTGCATCGCCAAGACGCAATACAGCTTCTCGACCGACGCCAACGCCAAGGGCGCGCCCTCGGGTCACGTGATTCCGGTGCGCGAGCTGCGGCTGTCGGCGGGCGCGGAATTCGTCGTCGTCGTCTGCGGCGACATCATGACCATGCCGGGCCTGCCCAAGGTTCCCGCCGCCAATAATATCGAGGTCGGCGCGGACGGGCGGATCGCCGGCCTGTTCTAGGGCGCTCCTCGCCCGAGCGTTCTCGCTCGGGCGATACGAGCCGGCTCTGAGCGCGGCCGCCGCGGGAAGAAGCAACGGACGCCGGGCCTCGTCGCCAGCGTCCAACGACAACAAACTCGAACCGATGAGCTCGAAGGGAGCCCAAGACATGTCGAATTCCAGAATTCCGGGCCGCAATTTTCTGTTCGTTCCGGGCCCGACCAATATTCCCGATCGTATTCTGCGCGCGATGAACGTCGTCTCCGAGGACCATCGTTCGCCGAAGTTCCCCGAGCTGACGCTGCCGCTGTTCACCCAGCTCAAGAAGGTCTTCAAGACCGAGAGCGGCCAGGCCTTCATCTTCCCGGCTTCGGGCACCGGCGGCTGGGAAGCGGCGATCACCAACACTCTGTCGCCCGGCGACAAGGTCATCGCGCAGCGTTTCGGCCAGTTCACCCATCTGTGGATCGACCTCGCCAAGCGCATCGGCCTCGATGTGATCGAGCAGGACGAGGAGTGGGGCGTCGGCAACAATCCCGACCGCATCGAAGAGACGCTGAAGGCCGACAAGAATCACGAGATCAAGGCCGTCTTCGCCACGCATAACGAGACCGCCACGGGCGTGACCTCGGACATCGGCGCGGTGCGCAAGGCGATCGACAACGCCAAGCATCCGGCGCTGCTGTTCGTCGACGGCGTGTCCTCGGTCGGCTCGCTCGACTTCAAGCAGGACGAGTGGGGCGTCGACGTCGCGGTCTCCGGCTCGCAGAAGGGCTTCATGCTGCCGGCGGGCCTCGCCCTCCTCAGCGTCAGCCAGAAGGCGCTGAAGGCCGGCGAGACCGCCAAGCTGCATCGCGCCTATTTCGACTTCCAGGATCATGTGAAGGCGAACGCCACCGGCTATTTCCCCTACACGCCGGCGCTGCCGCTGCTCTACGGCCTGCGCGAGTCGCTCAATGTTCTGTTCGAGGAAGGCCTCGATCAGGTCTATGCGCGTCATCACCATCTCGCCGAGGGCGTGCGCGCCGCGGTCGCGGCCTGGGGCCTCAAGCCCTGCGCCAAGGAAGCCAAGTGGAACTCCGACACGGTGACCGCCATCGTGGTGCCGGAAGGCTTCGACGCCGCCAAGGTCATCGAGATCGCCTATAAGCGCTACAATCTCGCGCTCGGCGCCGGCCTCAACAAGGTCGCCGGCAAGGTGTTCCGCATCGGCCATCTCGGCGACCTCAACGAGCTGATGCTGCTCGGCGCCATCGCGGGCGCGGAAATGGCGATGCTCGACGTCGGCATTCCGGTCACGGCCGGCAGCGGCGTCGCGGCGGCCCAGGCCGTCTATCGCGCCAATCCGATCCTCCAGGCCTGATGATTCGCGGCCTCGTCCCATTGCGGGCGAGGCCGCTTCTTCAAAACGAGACGCGACGAATTACGTCGCAAAATGTCGAGCCGAAACGGCCGAGCGACTTCGGGGGAAGCAGCAAACATGTCGCACAAAATCGTCTTTCTCGATCGCGAGACGCTCGACGCCGATTTGCGCAAGCCGAATTTCCCGCATGATTATACGGAATATGCGCAGACCTCTCCGGCCGATGTGGTCGAGCGCCTCAAAGGCGCGACCATCGCCATCACCAATAAGGTGCCGCTGCGCGAGGAAGCGCTGAAGCAGCTTCCAGATTTGAAGCTGATCGCCGTCGCCGCCACCGGCACCGACGTGATCGACAAGGCCTATACGACGGCCAATGGAATCACCGTCTCCAATATCCGCAATTACGCCTACAACACGCTTCCCGAGCATGTGATCGCGCTGATCTTCGCGCTGCGCCGCAATCTCGTGAACTATGTGGATTCGGTGCGCCGCGGCCGTTGGCAGGAGTCGAACCAGTTCTGCTATTTCGACTATCCGATCTACGACATCGCCGGCTCGACGCTCGGCATCATCGGCTATGGCGCGCTCGGCAAGTCGATCGCGACGCGCGCCGAGGCGCTGGGCATGAAGCTGCTCATCAATGACGTCGTTCCCGGCCCCGGCATCGTCGACATTCCGACGATTCTGCGCGAGGCCGATGTCGTGACGCTCAATCTGCCGCTGACGCCGCAGACGAAGAATCTCATCGGCGCGAAAGAGCTCGCCTCGATGAAGAAGACCTCGATCATCATCAACACCGCGCGCGGCGGCATCGTCGACGAGCAGGCGCTCGCCGATGCGCTGCGCAATGGCGTCATCGCCGGCGCCGGCTTCGACGTGCTGACCGTCGAGCCGCCCAAGCAGGGCAATATTCTGCTCGATCCGACGATTCCCAATCTCATCGTCACGCCGCATGTCGCCTGGGCCTCCAAGGAGGCGATGCAGGTGCTGGCCGATCAGCTGATCGACAATGTCGACGCTTTCGTCGCCGGCGCGCCGCGCAACATCGTGACCGCGTGACGGCGTTTCGCCGGACCAAGACAATGTCGAGCCGTCATTGCGAGAAGCGGAGCGACGAAGCAATCTAGGGCCGCCGGCGCGTTGCTGGATTGCTTCGCTTCGCTCGCAATGACGCTCGCGCAGTCAATGGATGACAACGAATGACTCAGAAGCTCCTCTTCCTTCTCGACACCGATCCGGTCCCCAGCGTGTTCGACACGGTCGTCGCTTATGACGGCGGCGCGGATCATGTCATCGGCTACGCCAATGTGACGCCCGCCAATGTCGGCGCGCTGGTCGACGGCGCGATCTACACGCGCGGCCCGAAGGAGAAGCAGTTCACCGCGCTCTTCGTGGGCGGCGGCGATATGGTCGCGGGCGAGACGCTGTTCAAAGCCGTGCGCAAGCGCTTCTTCTCCAATTTCCGCGTCTCCGTGATGCTCGACTCCAACGGCTCCAACACGACGGCCGCCGCCGGCGTGGCGCTGCTCGCCAAGGCCAAGCCGCTCGCCGGCAAAAAGGCCATCGTGCTCGCCGGCACCGGCCCGGTGGGCCTGCGCGCCGCGGCCTTCCTGCATTCGGAGGGCGCCGAGGTCGCCATCACCTCGCGCCAGAAGTCGCGCGCCGACGCTGCGGCCGCCGCGCTGCAGGAGCGTTTCGGCTTCACGCCCACGGCGATCGAGGCCGTCGATAACGCCGCCCGCGCCGCGGCGGTGAAGGGAACCAATATCGTCTTCGCAGCCGGCGCCATCGGCGTGCAGCTGCTGGAAGAGAAGGATTGGCAGAACGATCCGACGATCGAGCTGCTCGCGGACGTCAATGCGCAGCCGCCGCTCGGCATCGGCGGCGTCGAGGCGACCGACAAGGCCAAGGAGCGTCACGGCAAGATCGTCATCGGCGCGCTCGGCGTCGGCGGCTTGAAGCTGAAGCTGCATCGCGCCTGCATCGGCCAGCTGTTCGAGGCGTCCGACAAGGTGCTCGACGCCGAGGAAATCTACGCGCAAGCCAAGGCCAACGCCTGACCCGAGGATCGACGAGAATGACCAAGGACGAAACGATCGGCAAATTTCTCGACGATCTCGCCAGCGAGCGGCCGACTCCGGGCGGCGGCGGCGCCGCCGCGGTGATGGGCGCGATCGGCGCGGCGCTGGTGTCGATGGTCGCCAATCTCACCATCGGCAAGAAGAATTACGAAGCCGTCGAGGAAGACCTCAAAGCCGCGCGGGCCGAGGCGGAGCGCGTCCGCGCCGAGCTGACCGCGGCGATCGACGAGGATGTCGTTGCCTTCAATTCGGTGATGGGCGCCTATGGCCTGCCGCGCGCCACCGATGACGAGAAAGCCGCGCGATCGGCCGCCATTCAGGCGGCGTTGAAGGACGCCACGCTCGCGCCGCTGCGCGCCGTGAAGGCCTGCTTCGAGGTGATCGTCCTGTCCGAGGCCGCCGCCGACAAGGGCAATCTCAACGTTATCAGCGACGCCGGCGTCGCCGTTCTCGCGGCCAATGCCGGATTGCGGAGCGCCGCGCTCAACGTCTACATCAATGCGAAGGCGATCAAGGATCGCGAATTCGCCGAGAAGCAGATCGCCGAGGTCGAGGCCCTGCTGGCCGCGGCCGCCGACAAGACCGAAGCCGTCTACAAGGTCGTGAGAGGCAAGATCGGCTCGTGAGTTTCGGCTCGTAAAATTTCGCCGCTCGCGGCGGCGACAAAAACTGCAAGGGGAGAGGAAACATGGACGTCCATGAGTATCAAGCCAAGGAATTATTGGCGAGCTGCGGCGTCGCGGTGCCCCCCGGCACCGTCGCTTTCAGCCCCGACCAGGCCGTTTACGCCGCCACCGAGCTCGGCGGCTCGCATTGGGTGGTGAAGGCGCAGATTCACGCCGGCGCGCGCGGCAAGGCGGGCGGCATCAAGCTGTGCCGCACCTATCACGAGGTTCAGCAGGCCGCGCGCGAATTGCTCGGCAAGCGTCTCGTCACCAAGCAGACCGGGCCGGAAGGCAAGCCGGTGCAGCGCGTTTATGTCGAGCTCGCCGACCCCTATGAGCGCGAGCTCTATCTCGGCTTCGTTCTCGACCGCAAGCTCGAGCGCGTGCGCGTCATCGCCTCCAAGCATGGCGGCATGGAGATCGAGGAGATCGCCAAGACCGATCCCGACGCTATTCTCCAGGTCATCGTCGAGCCGGCCGTCGGCCTGCTGCCCTTCCAGGCGCGCGAGCTGGCCTTTCAGCTCGGCCTCAATCTCAAGCAGGTGTCGCGCGCGGTTCAGTCGATCCTCGGCGCCTATCGCGCCTTCCGCGACAATGACGCGACCATGCTGGAGATCAATCCGCTGGTCGTCACCAAGGACGACAAGGTTCTCGCGCTCGACGCGAAAATGTCCTTCGACGACAACGCTCTCTTCCGTCGCCGCAACATCGTCGACATGAACGATCCCTCGCAGTCCGACCCGCGCGAGGCGCAGGCGCTCGAGCATTCGCTCAACTACATCGGCCTCGATGGCGAGATCGGCTGCATCGTCAATGGCGCTGGCCTCGCGATGGCGACGATGGACATGATCAAGCACGCCGGCGGCAATCCGGCCAACTTCCTCGATGTCGGCGGCGGCGCCTCGGCCGAGCGCGTCGCGACGGCCTTCCGTCTCGTGCTCTCCGACGCCAATGTGAAGGTGGTGCTCGTCAACATCTTCGCCGGCATCAATCGCTGCGACTGGGTCGCGCAGGGCGTCATCGACGCGGTGAAGGCGACCAACATCACGGCGCCGCTGGTCGTGCGTCTCGCCGGCACCAATGTCGAGGCCGGCCGCAAGCTGCTCGACGAGAGCGGCATCAATGTCATCACCGCCGATTCGCTGGCCGACGCCGCCCAAAAGGCCGTCGCCGCTTGGCGCTCCGTGAAGTGAGCGGCGAGGCCGGGAGGAAACCATGAGCATTCTCATCGACGAAAAAACGCCCATCCTCGTCCAGGGCATCACCGGCGACAAGGGCAGCTTCCACGCCAAGGAGATGATCGACTACGGCACCAATGTCGTCGCCGGCGTCACTCCGGGCAAGGGCGGCAAGACCGTGCATGGCGTGCCGATCTTCGACACGGTGCGCGAGGCGGTGAAGCAGACCGGCGCGACCACCAGCATCACCTTCGTGGCGCCGCCTTATGCGGCGGACGCGATCATGGAGGCTGCGGACGCCGGCATTCGCCTCATCTGCTCCATCACCGACGGCATTCCTGCGCAGGACATGATGCGCGTGAAGCGCTATTTCCTGCGCTATCCGCGCGAGAAGCGTCCGACCATGGTCGGGCCGAATTGCGCCGGCATCATCAGCCCCGGCAAGGCCATGCTCGGCATCATGCCCGGCCATATCTACAAGCAGGGCAATGTCGGCCTCATCTCGCGCTCCGGCACGCTCGGCTATGAGGCGGCCTCACAGCTGAAGGAGCTCGGTCTCGGCATCTCGACCTCGGTCGGCATCGGCGGCGATCCGATCAACGGCTCGTCCTTCCTCGATCATCTCGTGCTGTTCGATCAGGACCCGGAGACGGAAGCCGTGCTCATCATCGGCGAGATCGGCGGTCCGCAGGAGGCCGAGGCCGCGGCCTGGATCAAGGAGAATTTCTCCAAGCCCGTGGTCGGCTTCGTCGCCGGCCTCACCGCGCCCAAGGGCCGCCGCATGGGCCATGCCGGCGCCATCATCTCGGCGACCGGCGACAGCGCCGCGGAGAAGACCGAGATCATGAAGTCCTACGGCCTCGCCGTGGCGCCGAGCCCGGCCGAGTTCGGCTCCGCCGTCGCCGCCGTGCTGAAGCGCGCGTGACACGACACTCGCCTCTCCCCGCGTCGCGGGGGGAGGCGCCCATCCGCCTCACCATAGCCAGGGAGACTGCATGACCGCCGACCAGAAGGTCTTGTCCGAATCGACCTCGTCCGCCGCCCCTTCGGCGCTGGCGACGCGATCGGTCAAAGAGGCGGCGGCCTTTCTGCTCGACCAGCTCGTGGGCGTGGTGAAGCGCCACCAGCCGGAGATCGCCCCGGTTCTGAGCGGCTTCGGCTCTTCCTCCGGCCTGCCTCCGGCGCTGATGGCGCGCGCGCTGCAGGCGCAGGGCATATGGTTTCAGCTGCTCTCCATCGCCGAGCAGGCCTCGGCCATGCGCCGGCGCCGCACCATAGAGCGCGCCAAGGGCCGCGACGAATTGCTCGGCTCCTTCGCGCATGTTCTGGCGGATGCGGCAAAGGCCGGCGTCACCGCCGACGAGATTCGCGCGCAGCTCAAATCGCTGCGCATTCGCCCGGTCATCACCGCCCATCCGACCGAGGCCAAGCGCGTCACCGTCCTCGAGAAGAACCGCAAGATCTATCTGCTGCTGAAGGATCTCGAATCCTCGCGCTGGACCGATCGCGAGCGCGCCAGCCGCATCGGCGCGGTCGGCGATCAGATCGAGCTTTTGTGGCTCACCGGCGAATTGCATCTCGAGAAGCCGACCGTCGAGCACGAGGTCGCCTGGGGCCTGCATTTCTTCGCCGAGAATCTCTTCGATCTCGCCCCGGAGATGCTCGCCTCCTTCGAGAGCGCGCTCGCCGCTCATTATCCCAATGAGCGCTTCGACATCACGCCCTTCTTCCAATTCGGTTCCTGGATCGGCGGCGACCGCGACGGCAATCCTTTCGTCACCAATGCGGTGACGCGCGAGACGATGATCGTCAACGCGCTCGCCAGCCTCGATTATTATCGCCAGCGCATTCTGGATCTCGCCCGCGTATTGTCGATCAGCGAAGGCTCGGTGACGATCCCGGCGGAGTTCCGCGCCGCGCTCGAGGCGGAGCTGGCGCAGGTCGAGGACGCCGACCGGATCAAGACGCGCAATCACGGCGAGGCCTTCCGCCAATATCTCACCTGCGTGCTGCGCAAGCTCGACGAGACGATCCTCGCCACCAAGGGCGAAGGCCGCGGCAAGGCGCGCTACGGCAACGCCGACGAGCTGATCCGCGATCTGCGCATTCTCGAGCAGGCGCTGACCGAGAGCCGCAGCCCCTCGCTCGCCAATGATCTGGTGCGGCCGGTGCGGCGCGCGGTGGAGATTTTCCGCTTCAGCACCGTGCGTCTCGATCTGCGCGAGAACACGACTCGCACGAATAATGCGCTGCGGGACATCCATCGCATCAAGACCGGCAAGGACGCGCCGGAGGTCGACTCGCCCGAGTGGCAGGCCTGGCTCATCGCCGAGCTGGCGCAGCCGCGCAATGGCGTTCCGTTCACCGGCCTCGCGCCGGAATCGCAGGACACGCTCGACATGTTCGCGCTGGTCGCGGACATGCGCTCGCGGCTGGATCGCGAAGCCTTCGGCAGCTTCATCCTCTCCATGACGCATTCGGTCGCCGATGTCCTCGGCGCCTATGTACTGGCCAAGCATGGCGGGCTCTATCTCGACGACGCCGGCCTCGAGCTGTGCACATTGCCCATCGTGCCTCTGTTCGAGACGATTCCCGATCTGCGCGCCGCGCCCATCATCATGCGCGAGCTGCTGCGCGTGCCGGTCGTGCGTCGCAGCACGCGCTGGCAGGGCAATGTGCAAGAGGTGATGATCGGCTATTCCGACTCCAACAAGGACGGCGGCTTCATGTCGTCCAACTGGGAGCTCGCGAAAGCGCAATTCAAGCTCACCCGCCTCGGCGAGGAGCTGGGCGTCGCCATCGCCTTTTTCCACGGCCGCGGCGGTTCGGTCAGCCGCGGCGGCGCGCCGACGGGACACGCCATCGCCGCGCAGCCGGCGGGCTCCATTCGCGGCCGCTTCCGCGTGACGGAGCAGGGCGAGGTCGTCTCCTTCAAATACGCCAATCGCGGCACGGCCTCCTATCAGCTGGAGCTGCTGGCGAGCAGCGTCTTCGCTCATGCGCTGAAGTCCGAGCGCGAGGATGCGCTGGTTCCGCGCGCGGAGTTCGACGATGCGCTGGAGGCGCTCTCCGGCGCCTCGCTCGCGGCCTATGGCAAGTTCATCGCCGATCCCGATCTCGTGGCCTATTTCCAGGCGGCGAGCCCGCTCGAGGAAATTTCGCTGCTCAATATCGGCTCGCGGCCGGCGCGGCGTTTCGGCGCGCGCAGCCTCGCCGATCTGCGCGCCATTCCTTGGGTCTTCGCCTGGGCGCAGAATCGCCACGCCATCACCGGCTGGTATGGCGTCGGCTCCGGCCTCACCAGCTTCATCGAGGTGCGCGGCGAGCGCGGCCTGCAGCTGCTGCATCGCATGTTCGAGGATTCGCGCCTCTTCCGCCTCATTCTCGACGAGGTGGAGAAGACGCTGGCGATGGTCGATCTCTCCATTGCGCGGCAATACGCCTCGCTGGTCGCCGACGATGCCGTGCGCAAGAAGATCTTCTCGGCGATCGAGGCCGAATATCACCTCACTTGCGAGAGCGTGCTGCGCATCACCGGCGGCGGCGAGATCGGCGCGCGCTTCACCGACTATCAGGCGCGGCTCGCGCATCGCCTCGCCACCATCAATGAGGTCAACCGCGAGCAGGTGGAATTGCTGCGCCTGTTCCGCACCACCGAAGAGGAAGCGCTGAAGGAGGAATACAAGTCGGCTCTGCTGCTGTCGATCAGCTGCATCGCCGCCGGCCTCGGCGCCACCGGATAAGCTCTTACACAGGGAAAGGGAGTCATCATGAGTTTCACTTTGATCGAGCAGGCGACGCCGCGTCTCCATCGCTCCGAGCTGGCCGTTCCGGGCTCCGCCCCCGGCATGTTCGAGAAGGCCGCGACCTCCAAGTCCGACCAGGTCTTCCTCGACCTCGAGGACGCCGTGGCGCCGGACGACAAGGAGCAGGCGCGCAAGAACATCATCCAGGGCCTCAATGAGATCGATTGGGGCAATAAGACGATGACGCTGCGCATCAACGGCCTCGACACGCATTACGCCTATCGCGATGTGGTCGACGTCGTCGAGAACTGCCCGCGTCTCGACGTGATCCTCATTCCGAAGGTCGGCGTTCCGCAGGACGTCTACGCCATCGACATGCTGGTCACGCAGATCGAGAGCTACAAGAAGCGCACCAAGCGCATCGGCTTCGAGCTGCTGATCGAGACCGCGCTCGGCATGGCCAATGTCGAGGCGATCGCTCAGGCTTCGAAGCGCAATGAGGCGCTCTCCTTCGGCGTCGCCGATTACGCCGCCTCCACCCGCGCCCGCACCACCGTCATCGGCGGCGTGAACCCGGATTACGGCGTTCTCTCGGACAAGGACGCCGAGGGCAATCGCCAGTATTTCTGGGCCGACCAGTGGCATGCGGCGCAGACGCGCTTCCTCGTCGCCGCGCGCGCCTATGGCCTGCGTCCGATCGACGGTCCCTTCGGCGACTTCGGCGATCCCGATGGCTATATCGCCGCCGCCAAGCGCGCCGCGGTTCTCGGCTTCGAGGGCAAGTGGGCGATCCATCCCTCGCAGATCGATCTGGCCAATCAGGTCTTCACCCCCTCCGAGGCGGAAGTGAAGAAGGCCCGCCGCATTCTCGAGGCGATGGAGCAGGCGGCGAAGGAAGGTCGCGGCGCGGTGTCCCTCGACGGCCGCCTGATCGACATCGCCAGCATCCGCATGGCCCAGGCGCTGATCGACAAGGCGGACCAGATCGGCGCTGCGTAACAGCAATCGTTGGGCGCGCATCCTTCTCCCACTCGTGGGAGAAGGTGGCCCCGCGAAGCGGGGTCGGATGAGGGTCCTCGCATGCCGACGCGGGTCTCGAAGTCCAAAACCGCATTCGCTCGACGCTTGCGGCGCGAGATGACGAACGCGGAGGAAATCCTCTGGCGTTCGTTACGCAATTCTGGGCTCGACGGTCTGAAATTCCGGCGGCAAGTCCCGGTCGGGAATTACGTCGCGGATTTTCTCTGCGTCGAACTCCGGCTCATCGTGGAGCTGGATGGCCGTCCGCATGAAAGTGAAGATCAACGCCGCCATGACGCGATTCGGGATCGCTGGCTGCGTGAGCATGGCTATCATGTCCTTCGCCTAGACAATGACCTCGTCATCGGCGGTGGCAATATCCCGCTGGAGCGGATTCGGGAGGCTGTCAGGACGATCGCAAATCGTCGCGGACCCTCATCCGACCCGACTTCGTCGGGCCACCTTCTCCCACGAGTGGGAGAAGGGAGAAGACGAAGACCGTAGCGCTCTCTTCCTTCTCCCGCAGGGCGGGAGAAGGTGGCCCCGCGAAGCGGGGTCGGATGAGGGCCAGCGAAGAGAACCGGATTCCGTTGGAAACTCTTCGCGAGGCGGATAGAACGATCGCGAAGCGGCGAGGACCCTCATCCGACCCGACTTCGTCGGGCCGCCTTCTCCCACGAGTGGGAGAAGGGAGAACACCGAGGCTTAGGAATGTCTGACGACTATCGCACGCTTCTCCGCGCCATGTTCGACGCCGCTGTCGGCGCGGCGCATCCGTCCGTCTGCCTGCCGGCCTTCCTCGAGAAGATCGCGCCGCCCAAAGGCCGCACCATTGTCGTCGGCGCGGGCAAGGCGGCGGCCTCCATGGCCGCGGCGGTCGAAGCGCATTGGCCGCATCCGATCGAGGGCCTCGTCGTCACCCGTTACGAGCATGGCGCTCCCACCTCCAAGATCGAGGTGATCGAGGCCTCGCATCCGGTGCCGGACGCCGCCGGCCGCGCCGCCGCCGGCCGCATATTGCAAAAGGTGCAGGGCCTCACCGAGGACGATCTCGTGCTCGCGCTGATTTCCGGCGGCGGCTCGGCGCTGATGGCGCTGCCGGCCGATGGCGTGACGCTGGAAGAAAAGCAGGCCGTCAACAAGGCGCTGCTGAAGAGCGGCGCGACCATTTCCGAGATGAATTGCGTCCGCAAGCATCTCTCGGCCATCAAGGGCGGACGCCTCGCCCGCGCCGCGGCGCCGGCCAAGGTCGTCGCGCTGATGATCTCCGACGTGCCGAACGACGATCTCTCCGTCATCGCCTCCGGCCCCACAGTGCCGGACCCGACGACGCGCGAGGACGCGCTCGCCGTCATCGCCAAATATAAGATCGACGCGCCCGCCGCCGTGCTCGCCTATCTGGCGACCGACGCCTGCGAGACGCCCAAGCCCGGCGACAAGATTTTCGATCGCGTCGAGAATATTCTCATCGCGACGCCGCAAGGCTCGCTGGACGCGGCCGCCGCAGTGGCCAGCAAGGCCGGCTTCACGCCGCTCATCCTCGGCGATCTCGAGGGCGAGTCGCGTGACGTCGCGCTGGTCCACGCGGGCGTCGCGCGCCAGATCGCGCGCCATGCGCAGCCGATCGCGCCGCCCGTCGCCATCATCTCCGGCGGCGAGACCACCGTCACCGTGCGCGGCAACGGCAAGGGCGGCCGCGACGCCGAGTTCCTGCTGGCGCTGACGCTGGCGCTCGAGGGCTTCGGCGGAATCTCCGCCATCGCCTGCGACACGGACGGAATCGACGGCAGCGAGGACAACGCCGGCGCGATCATGACCGCCGACAGCTTCGCGCGGGCGGCGGCGCAGGGCGTCGATCTCAAGGCGCTCTTCGCCAATAACGACGCCTATACCGCCTTCGAGAAGCTCGGCGATCTCCTCGTCACCGGCCCGACGCGCACCAATGTGAACGACTTCCGCGTCATTCTCGTGCCCGGCCGGGCGAGCTGACGGCATTCCGCGCTTGCCGGCTGCTGCTGTTATAATATAACATTCGGAAATGAACCGACAGCAATCGGCTATTTTTCAAAAGGACGCGCTCGCCGCTCATGCGCATGGCGAGCGCGCCGACGATCGCGTCTCCCTGCTGCGCCTTTCGGCGGGCGAGCGGCTACTCGGCGCCGTCGCCGTGCTGGCGCTGCTCTGGGCCGCCGTCTATTGGGCGCTGAGCTGAAGGCGCGATCGATGAGCGCTGGCGCGATCCGGCTGGAGAATGTGACGCTCGGCTATGAGCGCCGCCCGGCCGTTCACCATCTTTCCGGCGTCGTCGAGGCCGGGGCCGGTCTCGCCGTCTGCGGGCCGAACGGCGCCGGCAAATCCACTCTGCTCAAAGCGCTCGCCGGCCTGCTGCCGCCGCTCGGCGGCCGCATCGTCTATGACGACCTCGCGCTGCGCGATATCGCCTATCTGCCGCAATCGGCGGAGATCGATCACGCCTTTCCGATCGATGTGCTGGATTTCGTCTCCATGGGCGCGATGCGCCGCATCGGGCTTTTCGGCCGCGTCGGCGCCGGAGAGCGCAAGCGCATAACGGCGGCGCTCTCCGCTGTCGGGCTCGAGGGTTTCGAGGAGCGCGCGATCGGCACGCTCTCCGGCGGCCAGATGCAGCGCGTATTATTCGCGCGGCTGCTGGTGGAGGATTGCCCGGTCATTCTGCTCGACGAGCCTTTCGGCGCCATAGACGCCCGGACCATCGACGATCTGGTGAAGATTATCGCCCGATGGCGGGAGGAGGGCCGCACCGTCGTCGCGGTTCTGCACGAGCATGACCTCGCCCGCCGCGCCTTTCCGCAGGCGCTGCTGCTGGCGCGCGAGCCGATCTTCTGGGGCGCGACGCAAGAGGCGCTGTCCGAGGCGCATCTCGCGCAGGCGAGCAGCATGGTCGAGGCCTTCGATCGCGACGCCGAGGACTGCCGGCGCGACGAGGCTCCCCATGCTGCATGAGCTCTTCATCGCGCCTTTCGTCGATTATGAATTCATGCGTCGTGCGCTGGTCGGCGCAATCGCTCTGTCGATCTCCGGCTGCCCGCTCGGCGTCTTTCTGATTCTGCGCCGCATGTCGCTGGCCGGCGACGCGCTCTCGCACGCCATTCTGCCGGGCGCGGCGCTCGGCTATCTCGCCTGCGGCCTGTCGCTGCCCGCCATGACCTTCGGCGGCCTGCTCGCCGGCCTCGCCGTCGCCGTGGCGTCGAGCGCGGCGGCGCGCTGGACCGCCCTGCGCGAGGACGCCTCGCTCGCGGCTTTCTATCTCGTCTCGCTGGCGCTCGGCGTCGCGCTCGTCTCGCTCAAGGGCTCGAATGTCGATCTGCTGCATGTGCTGTTCGGCTCGGTGCTGGCGCTCGACGACGCCACGCTGATCTTCCTCGCCGCCATTGCGAGCTTCACTCTGTCGGCGCTCGCGCTCGCCTATCGCGCGCTGGCGCTGGACACTTTCGATCCGCTCTTCGCCCGCCGCGTCAGCCCGCTGGGCGAATGGATTCCCTTCGCCTTTCTGGCGCTGGTGGTGCTCAATCTGGTGGCCGGCTTCCATGCGCTCGGCACGCTGATGGCGGTGGGAATCATCATGCTGCCGGCCGCCTCCGCGCGGTTGTGGACGCAGGACCTCACCAGGGCGCTGCCGCTGGCGGCGGCGATCGGCGCGGCCTCCTCCTATTTCGGCCTCGTCCTGTCCTTCCGCACGGGCCTCGCCGCCGGCCCCGTGATCATCCTCATGGCGGGGGGCGCCTATTTCCTCTCTCTGGTTTTCGGCAGGACCGGCGGCCTGATTCGCTTGCGGAGACCCAAGCGACATTTGGAGGGGTGACGCATGAAATCATCGCGCGCGACGTCCTCGGATTTTCGCCTCTTGTCGCGCCGCGCCGCGCTGGCGACGCTCGCGCTCCTCGCCGCGCCGCTGCGCGCCCAGCCGGCGCCGCCTCCGCCGCCGAAGCTGCCGGTCGTCGCCAGCTTTTCCATTCTCGGCGATCTCGTCCGCATCGTCGGCGGCGACCGCATAGAGGTCGCGACCATCGTCGGGCCGAACGGCGACGCCCATGTCTATCAGCCGAGCCCGCAGGACGGCCGCCGTCTCGCCGCGGCCAAGCTCGTTTTCGTCAATGGTCTCGGCTTCGAGGGCTGGATCGACCGGCTCGTCGCCGCCTCCAGGACCAAGGCGCGCATCGTCGCCGCGAGCCGCGCCGTCACGCCGCGCAAGGACGGGGAGGGCGTCGACCCGCACGCCTGGCAGGATGTCGCCAATGTCAAAATCTATATCGCCAACATAAGGGATGCGCTGGTCGACGCCGATCCAGACGGCGCCTCGCACTATAAGGCCAATGCGGCGGAATATCTTCATGCGCTCGGCGGGCTCGACGCCGAGATCGTCGCGGCGATCGACGCCATTCCGCACGCGCGCCGCCGCGTCGTCTCCACCCATGACGCTTTCGGCTATTTCGCGGCGCGCTATGGCGTGGAGTTCATCGCGCCGCAGGGCGTCTCCACCGACGCCGAGGCGAGCGCGCGCGACCTCGCCCGCATCGTCGATGCGGTGAAAGCGCATAAGGTCGCGGCCGTGTTCCTCGAGAATATCGTCGATCCGCGCTTCGCCCAGCGCATCGCCGCGGAGACGGGGGCCAAGGTCGGCGGCACGCTCTATTCCGACGCGCTCTCCCCGCCGGAGGGCCCGGCGCCGAGCTATCTCCGGCTGATGCGCTTCAATGTGAAGCAGCTGACTGCAGCTCTCGCGCCCTGAAGCTCGCGGTCGGCCGACGACTTTCGGCCGGATTTTAGTCTATACTGGCCCAGACGCGCCGTCATGCGCGCGCCGCGGAGCCTTTCTCTCATGCGTTGTCGCTTCTTCCCTCTCGGCGCAGCTCTCCCCATCTTCGCTCTGTCCATCGCCGCCGCCGCGGCGGATGAAATTCCGCGCCGCAAGGCCGGGCTGTGGCGGATCGAGCATGCGCAGGGCTCCGCCGCGCGCATCGCCGGTCCGATCGAGACATGCGTCGACGAGAAGACCGACGATCTCATGCGTCAGCGCTTCGGCGGGCAGGAGCAGCAATGCGAGAAGATGAGCTTCCGGCGCGAGGGCGATAAATATCGCGTGAGCTCGGTCTGCAAGATCGGCGACCGCGTGGCGACGACGGAGGGAACCTTCACCGGCAGCTTCGACTCCGCCTATCGCGCCGAGCTGCATGTGACCTTCGACCCGCCGCTTTCGACGCGCGCCTCCTCCGACATTGTGATGGAGGCGAAATGGCTCGGTCCCTGCCAGCCCGGGCAGAAGCCCGGCGACATAGACGCGCCGGCGCTCAAGGCGCTGGGCGGTCCGGGCGGACAGATGAACATGCAGGAGCTCATGAAAATGCGCGATCAGCTCCGCAAAGGCGCGCAATAGGAGCAGCCCCTTGACCGACAAGATTCCCGTCACCGTCCTCACCGGCTATCTCGGCGCCGGCAAGACGACTCTTCTCAACCGCATCCTCACCGAGCAGCACGGGCGGCGCTACGCCGTCATCGTCAATGAGTTCGGCGAGATCGGCATAGACAATGACCTCGTCGTCGGCGCCGACGAAGAAATCTTCGAGATGAACAATGGCTGCATCTGCTGCACGGTGCGCGGCGATCTCATCCGCATCATCGAAGGTCTGCTGAAGCGCCGCGGCAAGTTCGACGCGATCATCGTCGAGACCACCGGCGTCGCCGATCCCGCGCCGGTCGCGCAGACTTTCTTCGTCGATCAGGATGTGAAGGAGGCGGCGCGGCTCGACGCTGTGGTGACGCTCGCCGACGCCAAATTTCTGGCGCAGCGTCTCGCCGATGCGCCGGAGGCGAAGAATCAGATCGCCTTCGCCGACGTCATCGTGCTGAACAAGACCGATCTCGTCACGCGCGAGGAGCTCGCCGAGGTGGAGGGCCGCATTCGCGCCATCAACCCTTATGCGACGCTGCATCATGCGGTAAAGGCCGATGTGCCGATTGCGGCGGTGCTGGAGCGCAATGCTTTCGATCTCGATCGCATATTGGAGATAGAGCCGCGCTTCCTCGAGGCCGAGGATCACGATCACGGCCATCATGAGCATGACCATCACCATGACCATGACCACGAGTGCGGGCCGGATTGCGGTCACGATCATCATCACGAGCACGAGCACGAGCATCACGCGCACGCGCATCACGACGATCACGGCCATGGGCTGAAGCATTATCACGATGAGGAGATGGGCTCGGTCTCCATCCTCCACGAGGGCGAGCTCGATCCCAATGTCTTCGTGCCCTGGCTCAACGAGTTCGTTCAGCGCGAGGGCGCGGATATTTTGCGCTGCAAGGGCATCGTCGCCTTCACCGACGAGCCGAAGCGCTTCGTCTTCCAGGGCGTGCATATGATCCTGGACGGCGATCTGCAGCGCGACTGGCGCCCCGACGAGAAGCGCAGCGCGCGCCTCGTCTTCATCGGCCGCAAGCTGAAGGAAGAGACGATCCGCGAGAGCTTCGAGACGGAAGTGCTGCGGCGCAAGTGATCTTTCCGCAATTCCGCGCGCGGCGAGGGCGTCTCGCCGCGCGTTTCCTCGCAGAGAGAGCGGGCGCCTCCCTGTCGGCGCCGGCGGGCCATCGGATAGAAACAGTCGTCGCGATCGAGCAAAGAATTAGAAAATCGTCTCGCTCATTCTGGTCCGCTCGAGGCGTGGCGTCGCCCGTCTTCCGATCGGGGTGAGAGGGTGAAGGAATCGCTCGCGCATTGCACAGCGGCGGGCTTGCTGCTGATCGCGCTGCTGCGGCCGACCTCGGGCGCCGATCCGCCCAGCGCCTCCGCCTATGCTTACGTTCCCGAAACATTGTCGACCGACGGCAAGCGGCTGCTGGCGAAAATCGGCGGCGATCACGCCATCATTCCCACTCTGCCGGAGCCCGCCGATCATGACGGCTGGGCGCGGCTGCAGGCCGCCGCGGCGGCGGCGCGCGAAGTCGACTTCGCCGCAGTGCGGGCGCAAGGAGTGAACGTCTCGCGGATCGAGACGGACGGCGCCTCCTATTTCGACATTGCGCCGAACGGGCTCGTCGATGATGGATCGGTCGTCGTCTATCTCCATGGCGGCGCCTTCGTGTATTTCGACGCGCGCGGCGCGCTCGAGGGAATGGCCAAGCTCGCGCGCGTCTTTCGCCGTCGCATCGTCGTCGTCGATTATCGACTCGCGCCGGCGGCGAAATGGCCGCAGATCACCGGAGACGTGGTCGCCGTCGTCAAGCGCCTGCTCGCCGGCGGCGCGCAAATGCGGCGCATCGCCATTTTCGGCGACTCCGCCGGCGGCAATCTCGCCGTCGCGACGACGCTGAAAATGCGCGACGAAGGCCTCGGCCTGCCGGCGGCTGTGGCGACATGGTCGCTGCTGGCCGATTTCCGCAACGCCGCCGACACTCGCGTCACGCTGCGCGACGCCGATCCCATCATGTCCTATGAGCGCCAGATCAAAAACGCCATGCTCGCTTATGCGGATGCGAAGGATTGGGCGCATCCTCATGTGTCGCCGGTCTATGGCGATTTCGAGAAAGGCTTTCCGCCGGCTTTGATTCAGGCGGGCACGCGCGAAATTCTGCTCAGCGATTCGGTGCGGCTCTATCAGGCGATCGAGGCGGCGGGCGGGACCGCCAAGCTCGACGTCTATGAAGGAATGCCGCATGTGTTCCAGGGGCAGATTCCGAACGCGCCGGAGTCGCGCCTCGCCATCGCCAAGATGAAGGCCTTTTTCGACCAGCATCTTTCGCGGTGAGCGCGGCTTCGCTCACCCGTGCACGCCCGGCGCCTCGCGCCCGGTGCGCGCGACATATTCCGTATAGCCGCCGCCGAACTGCTGCACGCCCTCCGGCGTCACTTCCAGCACGCGATTGGAGAGCGCCGCCAGAAAGCGCCGGTCGTGCGAGACGAACAGCATGGCGCCCTCATAGGCCGCGAGCGCCTCGACCAGCATCTCCTTGGTGCCGAGATCGAGATGGTTGGTCGGCTCGTCCAGCACCAGGAAATTCGGCGGATCAAAGAGCATTTTCGCCATCACCAGCCGCGCCTTCTCGCCGCCGGAGAGCACGCGGCATTTCTTCTCCACATCGTCGCCGGAAAAGCCGAAGCAGCCGGCGAGCGTGCGCAGCGCGCCTTGCCCCGCCTGCGGAAACGCGTCCTCGAGGGATTCGAAGATGCTGCGCTCGCCGTTCAGCAGCTCCATTGCGTGCTGCGCGAAATAGCCCATCTTCACATTGGCGCCGAGCGCCGCGGCGCCTTCGTCCGGCTGCGTCGCGCCGGCAATGAGCTTCAGCAGCGTGGATTTGCCGGCGCCATTGACGCCCATCACGCACCAGCGCTCCCTGCGCCGCACCTGAAAATCCAGTCCCTCGTAAATGCTGCGCGAGCCATAGCGCTTGGAGACGCGCGCGAGCGTCGCCACCTCCTCGCCGGAGCGCGGCGCCGGGGCGAATTCGAATGTCACCGATTGGCGCCGGCGCGGCGGCTCGACGCGCTCGATCTTGTCGAGCTTCTTCACGCGGCTCTGCACCTGCGCGGCGTGCGAGGCGCGCGCCTTGAAGCGCTCGATGAACTTGATCTCCTTGGCGAGCATGGCCTGCTGCCGCTCGAATTGCGCCTGCTGCTGCAATTCATTCTGCGCGCGCTGGCGCTCGTAGAATTCATAATCGCCGGAATAGGAGTTGAGCGAGCCGCCGTCGATCTCGATGATCTTGCCGACGATGCGATTCATGAACTCGCGATCATGCGAGGTCATCAGCAGCGCGCCGGGATAGCCTTTCAGGAATCCTTCCAGCCAGATCAGGCTTTCGATGTCGAGATGGTTGCTCGGCTCGTCGAGCAGCATGGCGTCCGGGCGCATCAGCAGAATGCGCGCCAGTGCGACGCGCATCTTCCAGCCGCCGGAGAGCGCGCCGACATCGCCATCCATCATCTCCTGGGAGAAGCCGAGGCCGGCGAGCACCTCGCGCGCGCGGCCATCCAGCGCATAGCCGTCCAGCTCCTCGAAACGCGCCTGGACCTCGCCATAGCGCTCGAGGATCGCGTCGAAATTCTCCGCCGCGTCCGGGTCGGCCATGGCGGCCTCCAGCTCGGCGAGCTCGGCGGCGACGGCGCTCACCGGGCCGGCGCCGTCCATCACCTCGGCGACGGCGCTGCGGCCGGCCATCTCGCCGACATCCTGGTTGAAATAGCCGATGGTGACGCCGCGATCGACCGACACCTGACCTTCATCCGGCCGTTCCTGGCCCGCGATCATGCGGAAGAGCGTCGTCTTGCCGGCGCCATTGGGGCCGACGAGGCCGACCTTCTCGCCGGGAAGCAGCGCCGCCGACGTTTCGATGAAGAGGAGCTGCTGGCCGTTCTGCTTGCTGATGTTCTCGAGGCGTATCATGTCCGCGCGCTTATCGGTGAATTGCGCGGGTCTTATGACATAGCGAGGCGGATTCCCGAAACCGGGCCGTCTCGGGCGATCTCGTCCTCTCCCCGCCGGCGCGGGGAGAGGAAAACGCGCGCGGCTTACGCCACGCCCTTCTCATTGAGGAAGGAGCCGTAGAGCTTGTCGATTTTCGGAATATGATCGGTCAGCCAGCCGACGAGAAAGGCCGCCGTGTCGGCGGTCACTTCCGCCTCGCCGGCGTGGAACTTCTTCTGCAGATCGAGCGCGGTGGCGACGAGCTTGTCGTGCTCGGCCTTGTGGCCGGGATAGGCGGGATAGCCATAGGCTTCGAAATTCGCCTCCTCCGAGGCGAAATGCTCGGCCACATAGGCGATGAGCGCGTCGAGATCGCGGCCGACGGCGTCGCGGTCGCCGCTCGCGACGGAATCGCCGAGAACATTCAGCAGACGGAAAATTTCCTGATGCTCTATGTCATGCTTGGAGACGTGGGTGGCGAATTGCTCGGACGACCAGGTGATGAGCGACATGCCTTTTCCTCCATCGAATGATTGGTCCGATCGAGGCGCGCCGCGACCGAACGAGTGATCGCGTAAAGGGCGCGTCGCCGCGCGTCATTGACGAGCGTCAATAAAGGACGAATTGCCGCTGCGGCATGATGAGGCCTTAGGGGCGCGACCAGAGCGAGCCTGAAGGCTCGCGGTCCAGGGGGCGGCTTTTGGACCGCGAGCCTTCAGGCTCGCATCGCAGCGCTGTCACGCCTGCGCTTTGACGGCGTCTTTCCTCTGCTTGCGCCTGCGCTTCTGCTCCAGGACGCCGGGGCGCGCGGAGGCGGCGGCGGCGCGCTCCTTCTCCTGGCGCAGCGAGCCGGTCATGGCGGCGACGAGCCTCTGCGCGGCGCGCGGCGGCGTCGATCGCATCAGCGCGACGAGCGAGCGGATGCGCTCCACATCTGGCGCGGCGCGCTCGGCGCCGAGGAAGATGCGGATCGCCGTGTCCTCGCAGACGCCGAGGGCGAGCAGGGCGAGCGCCAGCGCCTCCCCGCTTTTGTCCATGAGAATGGCGCGCGCGCGCGACTTGCGGCAGTCGAGCGCTTCCGCCAGCGCCTCGGCCAGCCCCTCGAAATCGCGGGCGACCGCGCAGGCGTCGATCTCCTCGGCCAGCGCCGGCGCCGGGCGCGCGACATATTCCGGCCCATTCGAGACGAGAGCCTGCGTCGCCGCCTCCAGCAATATGCGCGAGCGCTCGCCGGAATCGGCGGCGAGGAACAGCGCTTCCGGGTCGAGCGCGAGATCGGCGCGGTCCAGCAATATGCGGGCGAGCCGCAGATCGTCGCGCGCGGCCTGCAGCAGCGAGCGCCGCGCCGCCTGATCGAGATGCAGGCGCCGATTGGCGGCGAGGGCGCAGAGCACCTCGCTCTCGCCGCGCGAGGCGAGGCCGGCGATGATCTTGCGTTCCAGCGAGGAGCGGCGGGCGATGGCGACGGCGAGCTCGGCCGAGCCATGCTCGGCCAGCGCGCGCACGAGGCCGGCGTGAATCACCGGCGCATATTCTACGGCGATGCGGGAGACGCGTCCGCCCTTGTCCAGCAGCTGCGCGACGATTCCGCGCGGCGTGTCCGGGTGGCGGCACAATTCCAAAGCCCGCTCGGCCACCACATCGGCGTCGAGCACATCGATGAAGCCTCCGACGAGCGTCTCGAACTGGTCGATATCGGCCGCCGGATGCAGCGGACGCGCGACGAACTGGTCGACGATCTCGCGGAACAGAGCCGCCTCGGCCTTCCGATTTTCGCTTTCGCCTCGTGGCATATACGCACCAATCGCAAACTTAATACACGAACGGCGAATTTAGCGCGTGGACATTGACGCAACATTAACCCTCGGCGTCCCCTAATCGCCCTATCGACCGATCGCGCGATTTGCGCGGTTCATTGCGGGGGGCGATGAAATGGGCGAGCTCATAGCCTTCTCCTCGAAGGCGCGGCCGGCGCCGCAAGCGCCGCCAGCCGTCGGCGAGGCGCAAATTCTTTTCTTTCTCGGCGTGCGCTATGTGCGGCCGGACGATGCGGCGACGAAAACGCCGAGCGGCGGCGGCAAGGCGACGAGCGGCGGCCGCAAGCGCAAGCGCCGGGCGTGATCCGTCAGTCGGCGAGAATCAAAGCCCAATAGACCTTGTATTTCGCATTGGGCGCATAGGCGGTCGCAATGCCCATGCGCGTCGCTTTCTTCATCAGCAAATTCTTATTGTGCGGTGGCGACTGCCGCCATCCCGAGAACGCCTCGGCGAGCGTGTGATAGCCGGCCGAGACATTCTCCGCGGCGCTGACGCTGCGCATTCCGCGCGCGGTGAGGCGCATGTCCAGCGTTCCGCGCACCTCATGGCTCAGCGAATTGGCGGAGGCCATGGCGCTCGCCTGCGCCTGCGCGGCCTCTTGCAGCGCGGGGTCCAGCGCCAGCGCCGAGAGCCCATTGTTGCTGCGATAGAGCGAGATCATGTCCCGCGCCGCCTGCGCATCGACGCGCGCATTCGGCGCGGCGAGCGAGCGATAGAAGCTCGGCTGCTCCGGCTCTTTCGGCAGGCGGCTCTCGCTCGTGCAGGCGGCGAGCGCGAGAAGCGCCATAGCAACGGGGGAGAGGCGTGCGAGGTTGGATATGGCGCCTTCTCGCTCGGCGAGGGCTGAGAAAAAGTGAAGCATGGGAACCCTTCGAACTGCTTCGCCGGCATGCGCTAGCCGACCCTCGACGCCCAATCGGCGATCACTTCGACTCCGCGCTCGGCGCGCATCGATATGGCGAAATCTCGCGCCGCGCGCAAATAGCCTGGATCGTCGAGCGCTATGAGCGCCCTCGTGGCGTTTTTCAAATCATAATCCGTGAGCCGCAGAGCGAAGCCGACTCCCAGCCTTTCGATCCTTTTGCCGTGGTCCGGCTGGTCGCCGAAAAAAGGCACGATCAGCTGCGGTTTTCCCGCGCGCAAGGCCTGGGCGGTCGTTCCGATCCCGCCGTGATGGACGACGCCGGAGGCGAAGGGAAACAGCTCCTCATGCGGCGCCTCATGGCAAACGAATTCGTTCTCGCCGATCGACGAGGCCAGCCGAGCGGCGTCCGCCGGACCGGCAAGCAGAACGGCTCGCCGTGCCGAGGCGCGGGCCGCGCCGATGCTGACATCGTAGAAGCTGCCCGACACTTGTGGCGCGAACGAGCCCAAAGTGAAGACGATCGGCGCTTCGCCAGACGCCAGGAATGCCCGCAATGGCTCGCCGAGCTCGCGCCTGCGCTCGTCTCGGGGCGAATAGAAGGGAAAGCCCGGAACCTCCATATTGTCCGGCCCGTCTGGCGGAGGCGCCGCGAAGCCCGGCGAATAGAGACCATAGAATTTCGACGCCGCGTTCTTCCGACCGAAATCGAGAAACAAATCCTCCCGGCTGTATGGCAATCCGACCTTTCTCCGAAAGACATGTAGACGCTTCATTCGCAGATTTACGCCGGTGCGTATGACCCACCGCACCAGCTCGTTATATCCGAGGGTCAAACCCGTTTTGGGCCGTAAAATATACGGCGCCGGAGGGGTGAGCGATGGTGCGGCGGCTGACTGGACATACATTGGCGCTAGCGCGACTCGGGCGGAGGGAACGCCGGCTTTTTCCGCCGCCAGATTTGCGCCGACGAGCAGGCTGTGCGTCATGATCGCGCTCGCGCCTTCAGCCGCCGCCAAAACGTCGTGGTAGGTCTCCGAGAGGAATCGGAGATAAATCTCGTCCAAAATGAAATAGGGATTTTGGAGCATGATCCGAAAAGCGCCCGGCAGATCCACGCCGAGCGCGCCGATGATGTCGTCCTCGTGCGGACGCAAGCGCGTGTATCCGAGACCTTCGCGCTCGATCGTCCCCCGGTGCATCTCGGGCGCGGCGATCACGACATCGAGCGCCCGCCGACGCAACGCATGCGCAATGGCGATGAATGGATAAATGTCGCCGAGAGTCCCGAAGGTGGCGAGCAATATCCGCTTGCGCTTTGCTGAAATACTCATTCGTGAACAAATCCAGAAAGAATCGATCGGCGCCGAGCAATGAACGACAGCGCCGACCTTGCCTCGGGTCAGCGGTGTCCGGCTATCGCATAATCGCGCTCGTCTTGCCGCGAAAGCGGCGCGGGCGCGAAAGGCTCCAGCCCCATCACCTGCACCACCGCCGGCGCCGGTGCCGGCGCGGAAATCTTCACGCCCGCCTCGGCGAAGCGGCGGTAGATGTCGAAGAGCAGATCGCTCTTCACCCGCGTCGCCTGCTCGACATCCTCGACATAGCACCAGAGCTCGAAGCGGAAGGCGCTCTGCTCCATGGCGAGGAACATCACTTGCGGCGCCGGAATGCGCAGCAGCCCGTCCTGCGCCTTGGCGGCGGCGAGCAGCAGCTCGCGAATCTGCTCGGGATCGACGCCCGAATGCGGAGCGATGGCGATCTTGATGCGGCCGATGCGGTCGTTGCGCAACCAATTCTTAACCACGCCGGAAACGAGATTGGAATTGGGCACGATCATTGTCGCGCGATCGAAGGTCTCGATCTCGGTGGAGCGCACATTGATGCGCTTCACATAGCCTTGCTCGTCGCCGAGCACGACCCAATCGCCGACGCGGATCGCCCGCTCCCACAGCAGTATGAGGCCGGAGACGAAATTATTGACGATCGATTGCAGGCCGAAGCCGATGCCGACCGACAGCGCGCCGGCGACGATGGCGAGGCGCTCGAGGCTGAGGCCGAGCTCGGCCAGCGCCACGGAGACGGCCAGGATGAATCCGGCGTAGCCGAGGCTGGCGCCGATGGAGTGGCGAAGGCCCATGTCGAGCCGCGTCAGCGGCAGCAGGCGCTGGTCGAGCCAGCGGCGCAGCGCCTTGGTCGCCCCATAGGTGAGCGCGAAGAGGGCGAGCGCCGTCGCCATGCCGGCCGGCGAGATCGTGACCTCGCCGATCTTGAAGCCGGCGAAGGCGGTTTGGAGATTGCCCAGGAAATCGCCGGACTGAAAGCCATAGGGGACCAGCGCGACGAAGAGCGCGAAGCCGTAGAGAGCGAGCGTCGCGACGCCGGTCGAGAGCACGGCGAGCTGGCAGAGCGATTCGCTGCGCACGCCGAAGCCGGAAACGAGCGTGCGTCCGAGCGCCGTCTCCGGCTGGAAGAGATGTTTGAGGCCGGTCTCGACAAAGGCGAGCAGAAGATAGAGCGCCGAGCCGACGGCCGCGAGCCAGGCGAGCTGCAGCACCAGGAAATTGGCGAAAGCCACATAGCCGGCCGCCAGCGCGCCCGTGATGACGACGATCTCCACCCAGGCGAGCAGGCGCAGCGCATAGATGCGGTCGCGTCCGTCGAGATCGGCGCCGGGGTCGTCGTCGCATGTCTCATGGCGCGTCGCCACGGTGACGATGAGAAAGACGATGGCGATGAACAAGGCGCCGCCGCCGCGCGTCAATACGATGACCGGAAGGCTCGCCTGCACGAATTCGGCGATCTGCTCGAGAACGCGCGTCGCCGCGGCGACGAAGCCGACGAGAACCGCGAGATAGAGCAGCCGCAGCGAGAGCCGGTTGCCCAAGCCGACGAGCCGCCATTGCGGCAGGCCCGGCGCCAGCAGCCCACGCGCCAGCCCCAGGGAGACTGCGACGAAAGTCACCGATTCGGATAGACGCCGGCCGAGCGGGGCAAGAACGGCGTCCTCGAGCTGAAAAGCGTCGAGCGCCAGAGCGATGGCCGCGACGATGGCGATCGGCAGCGCCGCGGTCACAATGGTCGTCGTCACCGCCGCCGTGGCCTTGTGGAATTGGTCCGGCGCCTCGATCGTGGCCTCGCGCTTCGCGAAACGGCGGGCGAACAAGGTCGCCGGGACGGCGAGCAGCAGCACGAAAAATATCGTCGCCAGAAAGCTTTCGAGCTGCCCATTGCGCAGCCGCGCCGAGACGGCCTCGGCGCGCTGCTCCAGCAGCAGGCCGAAGATCTTGGCGTCATAGGGCAGCTCTTGCAGAGCGGCGCTCCACAGCGCTGGAGAGAACAGACCGCTGGTGCGCAGGAACAAGGTCTTGGCGAAGAGCGCCCGTTGCCGCGCGCGGATCACCAGAGCGGTCTGCCGCGTCTCGATCGACAGCGCCCGCGCGCGCTTCAGCGTCGCGTCCACCTCCTCATAGAGCTTTTTCTGCTCGGCGAATTCGGCGTTGACGCTCGCCGTCGCCAGCGAGCCGCTATCCACTGACGGAGCGGGGGCAGGGGATGGAGCAGGCGCGGGCGCGGGGACGGCCGTGGGCAGGGAGCGCGTTTCGGCCGAGGCTCTGGCGATGACGGCTCTGCCATTGGCGGGCGCGCGCGCGCCTTTGCCGGGGGCGGGCTCCTCCTTCTTGGGCGGCGCCTCGGCCGGCGCCGGAGGCGGCGCTGCGGCGGGCGCCTCCTTCGTCTCGCCGGCGGGCTTGGCCGGGCCGGACAGCTCGTCGAGCCGCGCCTGCAAGGCGGCGAGGCGCGGCGTCAGCCTGTCGATCACATCCTGAAGCTCGGCCGGCAGCGTATCGACGCGATCGCGCAGGCTCTTGAGCGTGGCGTCATTGAGCGAGGGATCGGCGAGGGCGGTCTCCACTTCCTCGAGCGTCGCGCGGGCGGCGTCGAGCCGCGCATTGAACTGATCGAGCGTGGAAGAGGGCTCCGCGGCGACCGCGGCGCCGGCGAAGAAGAGGACGAGGCAGAGGGCGAGAAAACGGCGCAAGGCGAAGCTTTCGTTGGTGAGACGAGCCATATACGCGCAATGAGACGAACAATTTGCCAATCTTGCGGCGACGCCGACGGCGAGGCGGCGGCTATCGGTCGCGATCTCGCGCCGGATAGGGCCTTCGCTCTCCGGCGCGGTCGCGGACGAGCCAGCCGCCGTCCGCGTCGCGCTCGATGTGGGATCGCTGAAGCGGAACCTTACCGTAGCCGCCCGGAATGTCGAGAACGTAAGAAGGAAGCGCGACGCCGGAGACCCGGCGCGCCAGCTCCGCATAGAGCGCCTGCCCGCGCTCCAGCGGGAGGCGGAAATGACCGGTGCCCGGCGCGAGATCGGGATGGTGCAGGTAGTAGGGCTTGATCTGCGCCGTCACCAAAGCGCGCATCAGCTGCTCGAGCGTGTCGGCGAAATCGTTGACGCCGGCGAGCAGCACGGTCTGCGCCAGCGTCGAAACGCCCGCCCGTTGAATGCTGGCCACGGCCTCCCGCGCCGCGGCGGACAGCTCGCGGGCGTGATTGACGTGCAGCACCATATAGACCGCCTTGCCGCTCGCCTTCAGCGCCGCCAGCCGCTCCTGCGTGACGAGGCGCGGCGCGGCGGTCGGCGCGCGCGTGTGGATGCGCAGCACGGCGACATGCGGAATGGCGGCGAGCTTTTCGGCGACCATGCGCAGCCGCCGCGCGGAGAGCGCCAGCGGATCGCCGCCGGTCAGAATGACCTCGAAAATCTGCGGCCGCTCCGCGACATAGGCGAGCGCTTTGTCCACCGCCTCGTCGGAGAGCATGGCGCCCTTGCCGAGACCCACCGTCTCGCGGCGAAAACAGAAGCGGCAATAGACCGGGCAGACCGAGAGCAGCTTCAGCAGCACGCGATCGGGATAGCGATGCACCAGCCCTTCCACCGGGCTGAAGGCGTCGTCGCCGATCGGATCGGCGCGCTCCTCCGGGCGCGTCTCCAGCTCGCGCAGGTCGGGCAGAAATTGCCTCGCGATCGGGTCGGCGGGGTCGGCGCTGTCGATCAGCGCGGCGATTTCCGGCGTCACGGCGACGCTATAGCGCGCCTCGACGGCCGCCAGCGCCGCCGCTCGCGCCGGCTCCACCAGCCCGGCGGCGGCGAGATCGGCCACGGAGGTCGCGGTCGCGGCGCGCGGCGCGCCGGAGCCCTGGGGCTCCAGAATCGTGTCGTCGCTCCGCTCCAGGCGATAACGGGCGCTGTCCTCGGTCATCGGGCCGCTTATACGGCCGAATTCACGCGTGGCAACGGGACTTTCGGCGTCGCCGAGCGACTCAACATTTTCGGATCGGCCCAGGATAGAGCGCGACGATCCGATCCGCGGTGAGCAGCTCGACGCCTTCGACTATCGCCTGGGCGACGAGCATTCGATCGAATGGGTCCTTGTGGAGGGGCGGAAGCGCTTCCACCGCGGCGGCATGTCGGCCCGAGATCGGCAACTCGCTATAACCGTTTTCCAGGAGGCATCGTCGGAATACGGCTGTGTCGACGCGGAAGTCGTCACGTTTCAAGCCGTTTTTAACGGCGATCTCCCAAATGCTCGCGACGCTGAAGATCGGCTCGCTGGTCGC
Source organism: Methylosinus sp. LW4 (assembly GCF_000379125.1). NCBI lineage: Bacteria > Pseudomonadati > Pseudomonadota > Alphaproteobacteria > Hyphomicrobiales > Methylocystaceae > Methylosinus > Methylosinus sp. LW4. Next base: position 3,463,463 of record NZ_KB900626.1, read on the forward strand.
CTCTTCGAGCAAGATGCGACACTGATGCGGCAATTTCTGCGGCTCTGACGCCGCCCACAACAATAGATGAGTGTCGAGCAGCAGCTTCATTCGTCGACGCCGAACAAGCGCTCGATCTCTTCTTGTCCCATGCAGTCGAAATCATCGGGAGTATGAAAGCAGCCTGCCATGAAGCCGAGCCGCTTGGCCTCTCCCGCAGTGGGCGCCGAGAGCGCCGTGACCTGGACGAGGGGCTTGCCGGCCTTCGCGATGATGAAGGACTCGCCCTTGGCTGCTTCATCGACGAGGCGCGACAGTTGCGTCTTCGCTTCGTGAATATTGATCGTGCGCATGGCCCGTCCTCTGGACTTAGTTTAATTAGTTTAGTCTACCAGGTTCGCCAATGGCAAGCGTCGTCGACTCACATGGCGCTGTTTTCGTCGATCTCCCTGCCTATAGTGCCGCAGCACGTCCCCTCGCTCTCGAGCCCCTATGCCCGTCACCACCCAAAGCACGCCATGGGAGATTCTGGCGCTGCTGCGCTTCTTCCTCGCCTTCGTGGTCCTCTCCGGGCATTTGAGCTGGTATCCGGCGGCCTCTGGCGGCTTTGTCGAGACATTCGACGATTTCGGCGGCAAGGCCGCGGTGCTCGGCTTTCTGCTGATGTCCGGCTTTTCCATCGCCGCCTCGCTGGAGCGCGAGGAAAAAGGCTTCTATCTGAGGCGCTTGCTGCGCATCTATCCGCTCTATCTCGGCGCGGTGGCGCTGTCGCTGCTGGTCGAGGCGGCGACCCACGGCCATGTCCAGATCGGCGGCTTCTCGATCGAGGGCGAGAAATATTCGGCCGCGCTCGGCAATCTGTTTTTCCTGCAGGCTTTTTTCGTGCGGCCTCTGCAATTCGACGGGCCGCTGTGGTCGCTGGCGATCGAGGTCTTCTATTATCTGCTCGCGCCCTTCTTCCGGCGCCTCGAGCAAAAGCGCCTGCTCGCGCTGATGGCTCTGTCCCTCTTCTGCTTTCTATTGCCGCGTGACGCCGATTTCGGCCTCGCCTATCGGGCGCTGCTCAAAGCCAATGCGCTGGATTATCTCTGGTGCTGGCTGCTCGGCTTTCTTTTGTGGCGGGAGCGGTCCGTCGCGACGCTGGGCTTCGCCGTCCTCGGCGCGGCGGCGGTGCGCTTCGGGCCGATGACGCCTGAGCCCTTGGCCGTCGTCACCTTTCTCGCGCCGCTCGCCGCGCTTCTCCTTCGCGGCAGGATCGCCTTTCCGCAGCGGCTGCGCGGCGTGGCGGCCTATCTCGGGGCCTTCTCTTACCCGCTCTATCTCTTCCATTTTCCGGCGATGATCATGGGCTATGCGATCTTCGGCCTGCGCGCGCCGGAGGCGCTGCTGGTCCTCGCGCTGGCGACGGCGCTGCTCGCATTCCACGCCATCGATCGGCGTCGAGAAAGGCGCGGCGGCTACGTCCCCCTTTTCCGCCACCGGCGTCCACAAGACCTGCTCGATGCGCTCCGCCCCGCTGGCCAGCATCGCCAGCCGATCGAAGCCGAGCGCTATTCCGCTGGCCGGCGGCATATGGGCGAGCGCTTCGAGGAAATCCTCATCGACCGGATAGCGGTCGCCATAGATGCGGGCGCGCTTCTCCATCTGCTCCTCGAAACGGCGGCGCTGCTCGGCCGGGTCGGTCAGCTCGCCGAAGCCATTGGCGAGCTCCACCCCGCAGGCGAAGAGCTCGAAACGCTCGGCGAAACGCGGGTCGTCGGCCTTGGGCCGGGCCAGCGCCGCCTCGCTCGCCGGATAGTCGCAGAGCAGCGTCGCGCGCGCCCGGCCGAGCTGCGGCTCCACTTTCTCGGAGAGAATCTTGCTGAAGAGGTCGGACCAATCATCGTCCTCGGCGACGCGTATCCCGTCCAGCGCGGCGGCGCGGGCGAGGCCGTCGCGGTCGCCGAGCAGGGCGGCGAGGTCCATGCCGGCGTAGCGGTCGAAGGCCTCGCGGCAGGAGATCGCCTCCGGCTCCTCATAAGGATCGACGCTCGCGCCCCTATAGGCGAATCGCTCGACGCCGAGCGCCTCGGCCGTCGCGGCGAGCAGGCCGGCGCAATCCTCCATCAGCCGCTCCGGCGGTTCATGCGCCCTATACCATTCCAGCATGGTGAACTCGGGATGGTGGAGGGCGCTGCGCTCGCGGTTGCGGAACACGCGGGCGAAGGTGAAGATGCGCTCCTCCCCCGCCGCCAGCAGCTTTTTGCAGGAAAACTCCGGCGACGTATGGAGATAGAGCCGGCTCGCCTCACCCGCGTCGGAGACGAGATCGACGCCGAAAGCCGATATATGCGTCTCATTGCCCGGCGAGAGCTGAAGGGCCGCCGTCTCCACCTCGGCGAAGCCTTGGGCGGAGAAAAACTGCCTCAGGGCGACGGCGATCCGCGCGCGAGCCTTGAGAAATGGCTTGCGATCGGCGTAAACATCCCTGGCCCACCAGGGCGACACTCGCGTCATTCGTCGAGCCATCCATGGGTTCGAGGGCGGCGGCCGAGTCCCGCGCGAGAGGCGCGGACGAGCCTTTTTCGAGCGATCTGATCGCTCCAATGCGAATCGGACCCTTTTTTGATCCGACCGGATCAGAAAAGGGTCCGAGCCGTTCATAGACCGGCCGAACGCGGCCAGCAATCGAGGATAAACAACGTGAAAGTCATCGCCAGCTCGATCCGCAAGGGCAATATCATCGAGAAGGAGGACGGCCATCTCTATGTCGTTCTGAAGGCCGAGAGCTTCTTCCCCGGCAAGGGCACGCCCACGACGCAGATCGACATGCGCCGCCTCGCCGACGGGGTGAAGGTCGCCGACCGCTACAAGACCACCGAGCAGGTCGAGCGCGCCTTCGTCGAGGATCAGGACTTCAGCTATCTCTTCGGCGATGACGACGGCTACACTTTCATGAACACCGCCACCTATGACCAGGTCATCGTGCCCAAGGACGTCATCGGCGATCAGGCGCAATGGCTGCAGGAGGGCATGGTCTGCATTCTGTCGCTGTTCAACGGAACCGCCGTGGCGATCCAGCTCCCGGCCCGCGTGACCCTCGAGATCACCGAGACCGAGCCGGCGATGAAGGGCCAGACGGCCTCCTCTTCCTACAAGCCCGCCATCGCCTCCAACGGCGCCCGCGTGATGGTGCCGCCGCACATCCAGGCCGGCACGCGCATCGTCATCCAGACGGAAGACGGCTCCTACGTCGAGCGCGCGAAGGATTGACCTTCGTCATTGCGAGCCGAAGGCGAAGCAATCCAGAGCCGTGAGGCGGCCCCTGGATCGCTTCGCTCCGCTCGCGATGACGGCTCACGCCAAAAACTCTCGAAGCTTCGCTTCCAGCGCCGCGCGGTCCTTCAGCTCGCATTCCCACACGATGAGCGCGCGCCAGCCGATGCTGGCGAGCTTTTCCTGATGCGCAATGTCGCGCGCGCGATTGCGCGCGATCTTGCCGCGCCAATAATCGGCGTTGGTCTTTGGCGTTCGCGCGCCGCGCGCGCAATCATGTCCGTGCCAGAAGCAGCCATGCACGAATATGGCGCGCTTTCTCCCCACATAGGCGATATCGGGATTGCCCGGCACATCCTCGCGATGCAGCCGGTAATGCGGCGCAAAGCCGCGCAGCAGCGCGCGCACGGCTTTCTCGGGAGAAGTGTCGCGCGATTTCACCGCGCGCATGATGGCGGAGCGTTTGGCGTGGTCTTCCGCCATGGCCGTCAGGCGGCGGCTCTCGAGAGGCCGCGCAGCGTGATGAGCAGCGGCTCGAGAATATGCGCGGCGAGATGGCGCGCCACGGGCGCGACGACGCCGTCGCCGGTGAGGTGGTAGGCCTCGTTGTAATTGCGCGGCAGCTGGTAATCCTCGGGCAGGCCCATCAGCCGCGCCGTCTCGCGCGCCGAGATCAATCGCGAGCGCATGCGGCCCTTCTCGACGATCAGCACGATTTGTCGGCTGGAGCCGCCGGCGGGCGTGCGCAGGCACCCGGCGAGATCGTCGAAACGCGCCTCGGCGCGCTGAATCTTCTCGCCATCGGCGCCATAGCGCGTGCGGCGATAGAGCGTTCCCACCATGCGCCGCCCGGCGCATTTCGCCGCCTCCACCTTGGCGCGATTGAGATCGCTCATCTTGGCGAGCAGCGCTTGCGTCTCCTCGCGATCATGCCAGGCGACGCCCTCCAGCCTGTCGTCGATGAGATCGGCGAGGCGCGTGTTGCGCGCGGCGGGCGCGGCGAGGCGCCACCAGATCCAATTCTCACGCAGCGCGCGCGGCAGGCGCTCCTGCGCCGTGAGCAGCGCGCGCGTATGCCAGAGGGGCGAGGGCTCCGCGGTCGTCAGCTCGGCGGGAGCGACGAAATCATCATGCAGCGCGACGATGAACAAGCGCGGCCGCGATTGCGGCACGAATATCGCGGCGTCGATCACCAGCGCGCCGAAGCGATAGTTCTCGCCGGCGAGCGCGGAGCAGAGCGCCTCGAAATCCTTTCCGCCATGCGAGGTCAGCGCGCCGCAGACATTCTCCAGCACCAGCAGCGGCGGATGGCGCCCTTCCTTGCGCAGCGCTTTGACGATCTCGAAAAACGGCCAGAACGTCCCGGAGCGCTCGCCCTTCAGCCCGGCGCCGGCGCCGGCGAGCGAGAGGTCCTGACAGGGGAAGGAGGCCCAGACGAGATCGGCTCTGCCGGGCAGATCGGCGGTCGTCACCTTGCGCACATCGCCGGGGAAGAGTTCCTTATCTCCCCAATTGGCGCGATAGCTCTCGCATTTCTTCAGGTCGAAATCATTGGCGAAGAGGCATCGCCAGCCCTCGCCGAGCCCGGCGCGCGCCATGCCGCCACCAGCGAAGAATTCGTAATAGCTCGGCTTCTCCATGCGCCGAGTCTAGCGCAATTCGACCTTGGGCGACATGCCTCCGCCCCGGCCCTCCCCTGCTTTCGCGAGAGAGGGGGCGGACTCGGCGCTTCATGAAGGTTGCGCGTCGCCTCTGCCGCTTCCCTCTCCCGCGCGAGCGGGGGAGGGTGAGGGAGGGGGCTCGACGCCCAGCGCCTGCAATTGCGCGCGCTCTTCCGCTGTGAGCGCGGGGGCGGCGCGGCGATTGCGGCGCGTGGCCGCGAAGATCGCCCAGACGCCGCCGATCAGCGCCAGCGCGGGGGCCGCCCACAGCAGCAGCGTCTCTCGTTTCACCGGCGGGCGCAGCAGCACGAAATCGCCGTAGCGCGCCACCACATAATCGCGCACCTCGGCGTCGCTCGCGCCGTCCTTCAGCCGCTCGCGCACGATGACGCGCAGGTCCTTGGCGAGCGGCGCGTCGGAATCGTCGATCGATTGATTCTGGCAGACGAGGCAGCGCAATTCGCTGGCGATGGCGCGCGCGCGGGCCTCGAGCTTGGGATCGGCGAGCTTTTCGGAAGGCTCGACGGCGAGAACTGGAGACAGAAGCGCGACGCTGAGCGCGAGTGACAAAAGAAAGGGCGTTCCCCTCTCCCGCTCGCGGGAGAGGGTGGCTCGACGAAGTCGAGTCGGGTGAGGGTCCGCGCCGAAACCCTCATCCGACCTCGCTTCGCGAGGCCACCTTCTCCCGCGCGCGGGAGAAGGAAGAACGGAGAGATTCCGCGACATCCGCATCACTCCGCCGCCTGTGGCTGCGCAGCCGTGCGGGCGCGGCTGGCGACGCCGATGCGCAGGCGCCGATCGGCGAGCGACAATCCGCCGCCGAGCGCCATCACCACGGCGCCGAGCCAGATCAGCAGCACCAGCGGCTTGTAATAGAGCCGCGCGTCCAGCGTTCCGTCCTCATGCTGCTCGCCGAGCGCGGCATAGACCTGTCCGAGGCCGAGCGTGACGATGCCCGCCTCCGTGCGCGCCATGCGGCGCGCCTGATAGAAGCGCTTCGCCGGCTCGATATGCGCGATCGTCTCGCCGCCCTTGCGCAGCGCCATCACGGCGTAGGTCTCCGCGTAATTGGGGCCGGCGCGCGAGGCGATATCCTCGATCACGATCTGATAGGGGCCGACCTCTTGGGCGACGCCCGGCTTCATGGCGACGATCTGCTCGACGCCCCAGCCGGTCGCGGCGAGGCCGAGCAGCGACAGCCCCATTCCCGCATGGGCGATCGAGGTTCCCCAGGCCGAGAGCGGCAGGCCGCGCAAGCGCGCGAGCGCATTGCCTTGCGCGGCGCGTTGCGCAATGTCCGAAAACGCGCCGACGACGAGATAGACGGCGAGGCCGACGCTGACAATGGAGAGAACCGGCGCGCCATAGAGCGCGCCGAAAGCCGCCAGCGCTACGACGCCCGCCGCAAAAGCCGCGCGCAGACGCTGCAGCGCTGCGGCGAGATCGCCGCGCTTCCAGGCGAGCATTTGGCCGATCGGCATCAGCAGCACGAGCGGCAGAGCGATCGGGATCAAGACGGTGTTGAAGAAAGGCGCGCCGACGGAGATTTTGTCGCCGGTCAGCGCCTCCAGCGCCAGCGGATAGAGCGTGCCGATGACGACGGTCGCGCAGGCGACCGTCAGCAGCAGATTATTGACGACCAGCGCGCCCTCGCGCGAGATCGGCGCGAAGAGACCGCCCGTCGGCAGAGCGCTGGCGCGAAAAGCGAAGAGCGCCAGCGCGCCGCCGATGAAGGCGACGAGTATGGCGAGAATGAACACGCCGCGCTCGGGATCGCTGGCGAAGGCGTGCACAGAGGTGAGCACGCCCGAGCGCACCAGGAATGTGCCGAGCAGCGACAGCGAGAAGGCGAGAATGGAGAGGAAGATCGTCCAGACCTTCAGCGCCTCGCGCTTCTCCATCACCGCCGCGCAATGCAGCAGCGCCGTGCCGGCGAGCCAGGGCATGAGCGAGGCGTTCTCGACAGGATCCCAGAACCAGAAGCCGCCCCAGCCCAAAGTGTAATAGGCCCAATACGAGCCCATCGCGATGCCGAGCGTCAGGAATATCCAGGCGGCGAGCGTCCATGGCCGCACGAAGCGCGCCCAGGCGGCGTCTATGCGTCCGCCGATCAGCGCCGCAGCGGCGAAGGAGAAGACGATCGAGAAGCCGACATAGCCGAGATAGAGCAGCGGCGGATGAATGGCGAGGCCGGGGTCTTGCAGAATCGGGTTGAGGTCGCGCCCCTGCCAGGGCGGATCGGCGACGCGCGCGAAAGGATTGGAGGTCAGCAGAATGAAGGCGAGAAAGGCCGCGCCCATCAATCCCTGCACGGCGAGCGTGTCGGCGCGCAGCAAATCCGGCATGGCGCGCGAGAGCAATGCGATGGCCGCGCCGCAGGAGGAGAGCACCAGCACCCACAGCAGCATGGAGCCTTCGTGATTTCCCCACACGCCGGAGATTTTATAGATCATCGGCTTCAAGGAGTGGGAGTTCTCGATCACATTGACGAGCGAGAAATCCGAGACGACATGCGCGTAGGTGAGCGCGCCATAGGCCGTGGCGACGAGGAGAAATTGCGCCACCGCCACAGGGCGCGCGACGCGCATCAGCGCGACATCGCGCAGCCGCGCGCCGACGAAGGGAAGAATGGCCTGCGCCAGCGCGAGAGCCAGCGCCAGAACGAGCGCGAAATGGCCGGTCTCGACGATCATATCGCCTCCTCGCGGTGGGTGTGAAGGAGAGCGAGCCTGAAGGCTCGCGGTCCGGTGCGGGCCTCGGACCGCGAGCCTTCAGGCTCGCATCGGCGACGATCGTCGGCGAGCCGCGTCATTTCTTCGTCCCTTCGCCCTGCCACACGCCCTGCTTCTTCAGCGAGTCGGCGACCTCGCGCGGCATGTAGCGCTCGTCGTGCTTGGCCAGCACGCTATCGGCGCGAAAGGCGCCGTCGGCGCCGAGCGTTCCATCGACGACGACGCCCTGTCCCTCGCGGAACAGGTCCGGCAGCAGGCCCTTATAGGCGACGCCGAGATCGGCGGTTCTGTCGGTGACGGTGAAAGCGACATTGCGGTCGTCGCCGCGCTGCACAGAGCCTTCCTTCACCAGTCCGCCGATGCGCAGCCGCGTCCCTGGCGCGACATGCTTTTGCGCGAGCTCTGCAGGCGAATAGAAGAACACGATATTGTCGCGCAGCGCGAACAGCGCCAGCCCGACGGCGACGGCGAGAACCGCGAGCGCGCCGGAGATGAGCGCGAGCCTCTTGCCCTTGCGAGTCATTGGTCTTCCACCTGATTGGCGCCGAGAGCGAGCCTGAAGGCTCGCGGTCCAACCGCCTCGGACCGCGAGCCTTCAGGCTCGCATCGATTGCGCGCGTCATTCGTCATTGCGTCAACCTCCAACGCCCAATTCGCGCGCCAGCGCATCGACGCGGGCGAGACCATCCTTGTCCTGCGCCAGCGCCTTGTGGGCGCCGTCGAGCGCGGTCTTGGCCTTTTCCGTCTCGGCCAGCACGCTATAGGCGCGAATCAGCCGCAGCCAGCCCTCGACATCGGCGCCGTCCTGCTCGAGCTTGCCGCGCAGCCGCTCCACCATCGTGCGAATGGCGTCCATTCGCTGCGCCTCGGGCATTGCGGCGATCTTCGCGCCTTCCTCGCTCGCCGGCGCGGATTCGGGCGCGGGCGCGCTGCGCAATTGCGCGAGCAGCGCCTCGACGCGCGGACGCCAGGGGGCGTCGGCCGGGCCGTCGGAGACGAGCTTGGTCCAAATGTCTTCGGCCTTCTCGCGCGCGCCGGTCTGCGCCGCCTCGAGGCCGAGGTAGAAGCGCGCCATGGCGGACTGCGGATCGAGCGCGAGCGCCGCCTCGAACTCGCGCATGGCCTGCGGCGTCACGCGGCCTTCGGAGGCCAGCACGCGGGCTTCGCCGAGCGCATTGTGGCGATGCGGCGTCGGCCCCAGCAGGCGCAGCGCCTTCTCATAGGCGTCGGCGGCGTCCGCCGCGCGGCCGTTGCGCAGATAGAAGGGGGCGATCACCTCATAGCCGCGGCCATCCTCGGGATGCTCGGCGAGATGCGCCTCTATGCGCGCCACGGCGGTCGCTATGTCGGTGTGGCCGGGCTTGGCCTCGAGCCGCGCCTCGAGCGACGCGTCCGGCAGATCGGGGCGGCCGAGCTTGCCATAGAGCAGCAGCGCGAGAGCGGGGATCAGAATGATCGCGCTCGCCGCCGCGACAATGGCGTTGCGGCGGGAGGTGGCGGCGGCGCCGGCGCTCGCGCCGCGGGCGCGCAGCAGGCGGCGGGCGGCCTCGGTCCGCGCGGTCTCGGCGTCGGCGGCGGACAGGCGCCCTTCGGCGCTCTCGCGCGCGATCTCGGCGATCTGCTCCTCGAAAAAGGCGATGTCGGTGGCGGCGGCGTCGGCGACGCCGCTTTTGCGGGCGAGCGGCCACAGCACGCTCATGACTGCGGCGCCGGTCAGTAGAGCGAAGATAAGCCAGATCATGGCCCGGCTGTTTAGAGGGAATCCGACTGAGAGGGAAGGGAGATAGAATTTCCCGCCTCACCCGGCGCGTAGAGAAGCGTAAGCTTCGAGCGCTCTTTTCCGCGCCGCGGCGTGATCGACGATGGGCCGCGGATAGGTCTCGCCGAGAGCAATCCCCGCTTGGCGCAGCGCGCGCTCCGGCGCGGCCCAGGGCTTGTGAATATATTTCGCCTCGAGCCGCGCCAGCTCGGGGACGAAGCGGCGGACAAAGGCGCCGTCGGGATCGAATTTCTCGCCCTGCAGCACGGGATTGAAGATGCGGAAATATGGCGCGGCGTCGGCGCCGCAGCCGGCGACCCATTGCCAATTGCCGGAATTATCGGCGAGATCGGCGTCGACCAGCGTGTCCCAGAACCAGCGTTCGCCCTCCCGCCAGGGCAGCAGGAGATGCTTCACCAGAAAGGAGGCGGCCACCATGCGCAGCCGATTGTGCATGAAGCCGGTCCGCCACAGCTGGCGCATGGCGGCGTCGACCAGCGGATAGCCGGTCTCGCCCTTCTTCCAGGCTTCGAGCGCGCCTGCGTCATTCGCCCAGGGGAAGCGCGCGAAGGATTTATCGAGCGGCGCCTTCGGCATATCGGGATGGGCGGCGAGCAGATGGTGACAAAATTCCCGCCAGCCGAGCTCGCGCAGAAAGGCGAGGCGCCCCGCCTCGGGCGCGGCGGCGGTCGCGCTCCAAATCTGCATCGGCGAAATCTCGCCCCAATGGAGATGCGGCGAGAGGCGCGAGGCGCCGTCCTTCGCAGGAAAATCCCGCAGCAGAGCATAGGCGCCTATGCCGTCGCGCAGAAAATCGTCGAGGCGCCGCTGCGCGCCGGCCTCGCCCGGCCGCCAGCTCTCGCGCAGGCCCTCCGCCCAATCCGGCGCCTTCGGCTGCAGCCGCCAATCGGCGAGCCGATCGCTCGCGGGGGCGGGCGCGGCTTGGAGCTTCTTTGGCGCGGGCAGAGGCGGCGCCGGCTGCAGACGCTCGGCGAGCGCGCGCCAGAAGGGCGTGAAGACGCGGAAGGGCTTCCCCTGCGCATTGCAGACCGAGCCGGGCTCGGCGAGCAGAGCGCCGGCGAAGCTTCGCGTCGTGACGCCGCGCTCGCGCAGCTTCGCCTCTAGCTCCGCGTCGCGATCTGTCGCCCAGGGCTCATAGATGCGGTTGCAATAGACGGCGGCGGCGCCGGTCTCCGCGACGAGGCGCGAGAGCTCCGCCTGCGCGTCGCCGCGCCGCAATGTCAGCGGCGCGCCGCGCTTCTCGAGATCGCGCGAGAGGGCGGCGAGGCTCTCGTGCAGCCACCAGCGGGAGGCGCCGCCGAGCCGCCATTCGCCGCCTTCTTCCTCATCGAGAATGAAGGCGGGGATCAGCGGCGCGCCGGAGGCGACGGCGGCGCTCAGGGCGCGATTATCGGTGAGCCGAAGGTCGCGCCGAAACCAGATGATGGCCGGCGCGCTCAACGCCTCACCTGCGGCGGGTGCGCAGGCTGCCGTAGAAATAATAGAGCGCGAGCCCGGCCGCCATCCAGACGAAGAGGCGGATCCAGGTTTCGATCGGCAGCGCGCCCATCAGCGCGAGACAGGAGAAAATGCCGCAAATCGGCACCCATGGAATGCCCGGCGCGCGGAAGGGGCGATGCAGCTCCGGGCTCTTGCGACGCAAATAGAGCACGGCGCCGCAGACGAGCGCGAAAGCGGAGAGCGTGCCGATCGACACCATTTCGTCGAGGATCTCGATGGGGAACAGGCCGGCGGCGATCGCCACCAGCACGCCGACGACGATCTGGCTGATCGCCGGGGTCTTATAGACCGGGTGCAGCCTGGCGAAGACGGAGGGCAGCATGCGGTCATGCGCCATGGAGTAGAAGACTCGCGTCTGGCCGAAGAGCAGCGCCAGAATGACGGTGGTGAGGCCGGCCAGCGCGCCGATCTTGACCGTCCACGCCATCCAGGAGGCGCCGGTGGCGTCCATCGCCACGGCGATCGGGTCCGGCACATTGAGCGCCGTGTAGGAGACGACGCCCGTCGCCACGCCGGCGACGCCGATGAACAGCACGGTGCAGATGGCGAGCGAGCCGATGATGCCGATCGGCACGTCGCGCTGCGGCAGCTTGGCTTCCTGCGCCGCCGTCGAGACCGCGTCGAAGCCGATATAGGAGAAGAAGACGACGGAGGCGCCGCGCAGCACGCCGCTCCAGCCGTAATGGCCGAATTCGCCGGTGTTCTCGGGCACGAAAGGCGTCCAATGCGCCGTGTCGATATGGGAGACGCCGAAGAAAATAACGATCAGCACCACGCCGAGCTTCACGAAGACGATGAAATTATTGAACATGGAGGATTCGTGCGTGCCGCGCGCCAAGAGCAGCGAGAGCGCCAGTATCACCAGAGCCGCCGGCAGGTTGAAGAATCCATGGCCGGCCGCGGCGCCGACATGGCCGGCTTCCGAGAAATAGGCCGTCGTCCATTGTGGCGGCAAATCTATGCCGATTCCATGCAGCACGCGGTTGAAATAGCCCGCCCAGCCGACCGCCACTGTCGCCGCGCCGAGCCCATATTCGAGCACGAGATCCCAGCCGATGATCCAGGCGAAAACCTCGCCGAGCGTGGCGTATGTGTAGGTGTAGGCGCTGCCCGAGACGGGGATGAGCGCGGCGAGCTCCGAATAGCAGAGCGCGACGAAGGCGCAGGCGAGGCCGGCGAGCGCGAAGGAGATGACGACGCCCGGCCCGGCGAATTTCGCCGCGACCGTGCCGGTGAGCACGAAAATGCCGGCGCCGATGATGCCGCCTATGCCGAGCGCGGTGAGCGAGACCGGCCCGAGGGCGCGCGCGAAATTGCCGCCTTCCTCTATGTGATTTTCAGCGAGAATTTCGTCTACGCTCTTGCGCGCGAAAAAATTGCGCGTCGGCGCGCGCGCGCCGGTCGTCGTGTCTTGCACCACGAGGAGATCCCTTCTTCCGCAATCGGCGCTCGCGCGAAAGCGCGCAGGCCGTGATCGGGCCGCGATTATGGTTGCGCTGTGAAAAGGTTACAAGAGGCGCAAGCGTGAGCGGCAGGGTGATCGCGCCTTGGGCGGCCTTGTCGCATTTCCGACGTCGGCCGCTCGTCGCGGAAGCGGCCGAGGGCGCCGGAGCGGCGGAATCTCGCTGTTCGACGCAGAAAAATCGGGCCGCGCGCGGGGGCGGCTCGGTTGTTGCAGGTCTTCGCGCAATCTCCCCGGCGCCTGGCCGGGCCAGCTGGAGCGGCGCGATGAATCCGCGTTTTGGTTATCTCTGCCTGTTCGACAATCCGACCCTCGAGGCCGGCCGCGCCTTGACGCGCCAGCTCATATTGGTGCGTGAGGCGGAGCGCATGCGCTTCGACGACATTTGGTTCGCCGAGCATCATTTCGACGATCATTTCCCGAGCGGCGCCAACTCTGTGATGCTCGGCTATGCGGCGGGCGTCACCATGCGGGCGCGGATCGGCTCGGCGTCTTTTCTGCCGGCGCTGCGCGATCCGATCCAGCTCGCCGAAGATGTCGCCAGCATCGATCTCTTGACCAAGGGCCGGTTCAGCTTCGGCGTCGCCAGCGGCGCCGATTTTCCCAAGCAGACCCTCAATTTCGGCGTCGCGCCGGAGGACGCCAACGAGCGCGGCCTGGAGGCGTTGGAGCTCGTCGAGCGCCTGCTGCTGGAGAGCGAGGTCACGCATAAGGGCAAATATTTCCAGGTGGAGAAGCTGAGCCTCTCGCCGCGGCCGGAGCAGAAGGTTCCGACCTGGATCGCGACGACGGCGGAGAGCACGATTCGCCTCGCTGCGCGCAAGGGCTATGGGCTCATGGCGTCGGCGACCTGCACGAATGACGAACTGCATCGCATTCTCGGCGTCTACAAAGACGAGGCGCCCGACGGCGACCCGCGTCTGGTGCTCGCGCGCTTCGGCTTTGCGACACAGGAACGCGCCGAGGCGGTGTCGATCGCGACCCCCTATCTCGAGGATTATTGCGCCAAGGCCAACGCCGCGCGCGCCGAGGGCGAGGCGCCGCTCGATCCGCAGGCGCTTTTGTCCATGTCGCTGGTCGGCAGCTTCAAGGAGGTCGCGGACCAGGTGAACAGTCTGAACGAGGAGTTCGGCGTGCATGGCATAGCGATGGCGCCCACCACCTCGCAATTCGACACGGTGAAGCGCTGTCTCGCGGCTTTCGTCGACGAGATTCGTCTGCGTCTGCCGGTGGATTGATCGAGAGCGCATTCCGATCGAACGGACAGAGCTCTCGACGCGAGAGAGCCGCTCGGCCGAGCGGCTCTCCGATCTGTCGCTCTACTTGAGCTGGTCGGCGACCTTGTCGATGCCGGCCTTGGCGCAGGCCTCGTCCTTGTCGCCGCCCGGCGCGCCGGAGACGCCGACGGCGCCGATCACCACTTCGCCCGCCTTGATCGGCAGAGCACCCTGCGCCGCGATCACATTGGCGAGATGCACAGCGCTCAGCGTCGGATTGTCCTTCACGCGCTGTGCGAACTCACCCGAGGGCGTGCGGAAGGTGCGCGAGGTGTAGGCCTTGCGATGGCTGTTCTCGAAAGTATGCGGCGAGGAGCCGTCGCCGCGAATGGCGATGAGGATCTGGCCCTCCTCGCCGACGACCGTCACCGAGATGCGATAGCCCTGCTGATAGCAGACGTCATAGGCGGTCTGCGCAATGGCGAGAGCGACCGGCGTGGGCAGGATCTTCTGCGTGAGCAGCTCGGCGTTGGCGGGCGCCAGCGTCGCGGCGAAGGCGCCGAGAGCGGCGAAGGAGGCGAGGAGTTTCGACGTCATGGTCTCTCCGGGGAAGAGGAAATTTTGCTCCACATCCCGACGGGGATGGTAAACCGATCAATGTTATAGAATTCATGAACCGTCAAGGCCGCGCTATAGCGCGCCGAATGGACGAGCCTTGTCGCCGATACGCTGCCGCGCGTAGCGGGCCTTCTCTATAAATGCAAATAAAAGAACGAAAAATCCGCAGTGTGGCGAATAGGTCGCGCTCGCCGAAGAAAAGCCGCGCGCCCGTCATAATTCTTGACCGCGGCCAAAGCGACAGATTAAAAAATATTTAGAAAATAGGAGTTGTCGATGGGTAGATTCCAGCGTTCGTCCGACTCCGAGCCGCCCCGCAGCGAAGCCTCCGAGCGCCTCGCCGATACGGTGGCGCAGCGGCTCGAGCGGCTGATCGCCCGCAAGGGCCGCTCGCTCGAGCGGCTCGCCGAGCTGAGCGGCGTCGAGCTGGAAGAGCTGCGGTCGATCGAATCCGGGGCCAAGGCGCCGACGATCGCCCATTTGTGGCGCATCGCCAATGCGATCGGCGTTCCCTTCGGCAGCCTCGTCGCCTCACAGGAGCGCAGCGGCGTGCTCGTCATGCGCAGGGCCAGCCCGCGGCTGATCGGCTCGCAGGACGGCAATTTTCTCTCGCGCCCGTTGTTTCCTTATGACAGCGCCCGGCCCGTCGAATTCTATGAGGTCACGATCGCGCCGCTGCATCAGGAGCGCGCCGAGGCCCATGCCCCGGGCGCGAAGGAGACGCTGGTCGTCGCGCAGGGCGAGATCGAGATCATCGCCGGTCGCGAGCCGCCGGTGACGCTCGCCGCGGGCGACGCCGTCGATTTTCTCGCCGACGTGCCGCACAGCTATCGCAATCTCGGCGAGACGCCGGCGAGCTTCTTTCTCGTAATGTCCTATGCCGCGGCCGAGGCGAGCGAGACGTGAGCGCTGCGGTCGGCGCTGTTCGACACACTATATGGTTCTTGTAGACGTATAGTAAGTGAATATAAAAAGATAAGTAATTGAAAGTAGTAAAATTTTCTATTTCGAATACTATTGATTTGCATGGGGCGCGACTGTAGTTATCGCTCGCGGTTCGGATTCGTCCCGCCGCGCTTTTTCGATGACGGCCGACGTTCATCGGCGTCCGCGCGAGCTGAAGCTCGCGTCGGCGCCGGGCGCATCGTTCGAGGAATGAACCCATGACCACGGAACCAGAAGTCCGGCGGACGCTGAGCGAATCTGCGGCCCGCCAGCTCGCCAATGCGACCAAGACGAGAGCGCAGTGGTCGGGCATCACCCCGCGCTGGCTCGTGTCCTTTCTGCCTTGGACGCCCGTCGAGGCCGGCATCTACCGGCTGAACCGCGTCAAGGAAGAGGGCGCCCTCACCGACGCCGACGTGACCTGCAGCCCGGCCCGCGACCGCGACGCCGATCTGCCGGAGACCTTCGTCGATTACGAGGATCATCCGCGCGAATATTCGATGAACGCGGTCACGACCGTGCTCGACGTGCAGACCCGCGTCTCCGATCTCTACAGCCATCCTTACGATCAGATCCAGGAGCAGGTCCGCCTGCTGACGGAGAAGGTCAAGGAGAAGCAGGAGAGCGAGCTCATCAACAACGCCGAATACGGCCTGCTCGCCAACGCCCATCCGTCCATGAAGATCAGGACGCGGACGGGCGCGCCGACGCCGGACGATCTCGACGAGCTCATCACCAAGGTGTGGAAGGAGCCGGCCTTCTTCCTCGCGCATCCGCGCGCCATTGCGGCCTTCGGTCGCGAATGCACTCGTCGCGGCGTGCCGCCGCCGACCGTCACTTTGTTCGGCTCGCCCTTCATCACCTGGCGCGGCCTGCCCTTGGTGCCGAGCGACAAGCTCTTCATCGACGAGAACGGCAAGACCAATATTCTGCTGCTGCGCACGGGCGAGAAGAAGCAGGGCGTGATCGGCCTGTTCCAGCCGGGCATTCCCGGCGAGGTGGCGCCGAGCCTCTCGGTGCGCTTCATGGGCATCAACCGCAAGGCCATCGCCTCCTATCTCATCTCGCTCTATTGCTCGGCCGCCGTGCTGACGCATGACGCGCTCGGCGTGCTCGAGGGCGTCGAGGTGGGCAAGTTCCACGATTACGGCGACAAATACGTCTGAGCGCATCGGGTCCCGCTTCGGCGGAACCCGAGTGATCGGCTGAAGCTTTCCTCATCCTGAGGAGGCGGCGTAGCCGCCGTCTCGAAGGACGAGGAATGCTTCGTTCGCCATCTTCTGGCGCTCGCGGGTGACGCTCTTGCGGCTTCTTGCGACGGAAGAGCTTTCGACAGAGACGAGGAATGATCATGTCTTCTGCGCCGTCCAATTCCGCGGCCTTCGGCGCCAGCGCGCCGGACGCGCCCTCCGAGGAGACGCTGACGCGCCATGGCGCGCCGTCCTTTCCCGATCCGGCCATGATCGCCCGCCTCGCCAATGCTTTTTTCCAGGCCTCGCCCAGCGAATCGCCGGCGACGCTCTCTCCCGGCGCGCCGATCGTGCCGCCGACCCTTCCCGAGGCGCCGGCCCCCTCCATCGTCACCAGCGTCGCGCCCTATGCGCCGGCGCGTGCGCCCGTGGGGCCGCCGGACGTTCCGCCGACGACGATTCCCTCCATCGCGCCGACGCCCAATCTCTCCGCGCCCTCGGCGCCGGTCGGTCTGCAGCCGGCGGTCCCGCCCTATGGGCTCTCGGATGTTCCGCAGCCGGGCGCGTCCGCCGGCGCCTTCGAGCCGGGGAGCCCTTCGGCGGCGGCGATCGATTATTCCGCCATTCCCAGCACGCTGGCGCAATATGGCGGCGCCGCCCCCGTGCAGGCGCCGGCGCCCTATGGCGCCTATGACGCCAGCTCCGTCCCCGGCGGCGTGAAAGCCGCCCCGGCCGACAATCTCTATTTCCTGCACGAGCGCGCGACGCCCGCCGCGGCGCCGTCCGATCCCTCGCTCTCGCTCGTCGATCGCTATGACGTCGATGTCGATGGCGCGCCGGAAGCGCCCGCCCTCGCCGCGCCGGAGAGCTTCGCCTATTCCGGCCCCTCCGAGGCCGATCCGCATCGCGTCTCGGATGCGTTCGCGCTGGGGACGCCCAATGTCGCGCTGCCGGAAATCTCCGGGCAGGAGCGCAGCTTCGCGCCCGGCGCCGCCGGTCCCGCGGCCACCGATTCGCTCTATTTCCTCGATCGCGCCGGCGCCGTTCCCGCCGCGCCGAAGACGGCTCCGCAAGAGTCGCAGGGCTATGCGCCGCAGCTCGCGGCCAGCGCGCCGGCGAGCCGGGCGGCCTTCGACCCCTATGCTGTGAAGCGCGACTTCCCCATTCTGCAGCAGCAGGTGCATGGCAAGCCGCTCATCTGGCTCGACAACGCCGCGACGACGCAAAAGCCGCAGGCGGTCATCGACCGTCTCGCCCATTTCTACGAATATGAGAACTCCAACATTCATCGCGCCGCCCATGCGCTGGCGGCGCGCTCGACCGACGCCTATGAGGCCGCGCGCGAGAAGGCGCGCCGCTTCCTGAAGGCGCCTTCGGTCAAGGACATCATCTTCGTGCGCGGCGCCACCGAGGCGATCAATCTCGTCGCCCAGGCCTGGGGTCGCCGCAATGTGCAGGCGGGGGACGAGATCGTCGTCTCCTGGCTCGAGCATCACGCCAATATCGTGCCCTGGCAGCAGCTCTGCGCCGAGAAAGGCGCGCGTCTGCGCGTCGCGCCGGTGGACGATCGCGGCCAGATCATCCTCGAGGAATATGAGAAGCTGCTGAACCCCAAGACGCGGATCGTCTCGGTGACGCAGGTCTCCAACGCGCTCGGCACGGTGACGCCGGTGCATGAGATCACGGCCATGGCCCATCGCCATGGCGCGCGCGTGCTCATCGACGGCGCGCAGTCCGTCTCGCATATGCCGGTGGACGTGCAGTCGATCGGCTGCGACTTCTTCGTCTTCTCCGGCCATAAGGTGTTCGGCCCGACGGGAATCGGCGTCGTCTACGGCAGGGACGACGTTCTCGCCGACATGCCGCCCTGGCAGGGCGGCGGCAATATGATCGCCGACGTCACCTTCGAGAAGACCATTTATCAAGGGCCGCCGGAGCGTTTCGAGGCCGGCACCGGCAATATCGCCGACGCCGTGGGCCTCGGCGCGGCGCTCGATTATGTCGAATCGATCGGCATGGAGGTGATCGCCCGCTATGAGCATGATCTCCTCGTCTATGCGACGGAGAAGATGCGCATGGTGCCGGGCCTCACCTTCATCGGCACGGCGGCGGAGAAGGCGAGCGTGCTCTCCTTCGTGCTCGACGGCCATCGCACCGAGGAGGTCGGCAAGGCGCTGGACCGCGAGGGCATAGCGGTGCGCGCCGGCCATCATTGCGCGCAGCCGATTCTGCGCCGCTTCGGCCTCGAGGCGACCGTGCGGCCGTCGCTGGCCTTCTATAATACATGCGCGGATGTCGATGCGCTGGTCGCCGCGCTTTTGCGCCTGCAGAGCGGCCGCGCCGGCTTTTTCTGAAGGGATGCCGCTCGTCGCTCGAGGGCTCGTGAACGGGCCTCTCGGGCGCTCGAGGAAAATCTTCTTTCGCGCCGGCAGGGGCGCATCCTCCCCATCTTCCATCCGTTGTTTCAACGAAAGCTCTATCGTCTTTATTGACTTCCAGACTCGCCACTAATAGTCTACAGTTTTTATAGACGAGGTGGCCAGATGCTGACGAAAAAAGGCAAATACGGCATCAAAGCCATGAGCTATCTCGCGCGATTCGAGCCTGGGCGGACGGTGCCGGTGCAGGAGATCGCGACGACGCAGCGCATCCCTAAAAAATTTCTCGACGCCATCCTCTGCGAGCTGCGCAATCTCGGCTATGTCAGCTCCAAAATGGGCAAGGGCGGCGGCTACACGCTGGCCCGCCCGGCCGAGACCATCACCGTCGGCAACATCATTCGCGCGCTCGACGGTCCGCTGGCGCCGCTCCCCTGCGCCAGCAAGACGCGCTACCAGCCCTGCGACGATTGCGTCGATGTCGAAAAATGCGCCGTCCGGCTGGTGATGCAGGACGCTCAGCGCGCTCTGTCCGGCGTGCTCGACAATTGCTCGCTCGCCCATGTTCGCGACCTCGCCGATGAGGTCGCGCTCTGCTACGAGATCTGATCTTTCAATCGTTTCGCAGCATTGCATAGCGCCTGCGGCGCGCATGGCGCCGTGCGGGCGGCCGAGCGCCGGCGCGCACGTGCGACGACGTGCGGATCGCCCTGCTTTTTTCGATGAGAAGTTGATCTTCTTTGTAGACTTAATGGATATAGTCGCCTAAAGTCCCCCTCCAGCCACGAAGATGCGAGCGCGCAATGCGCGCCGACGGAACGCGGACGCTTCTCGCAAGCATATGACGCCTATAGGCAATAGAGAAAAACGAGGTTGCGGGCACATGACGAAGACCTTGAAACGATCCGTGATCGCAATGATGCTGAGCGCATCGGCGGCGGCCCTCGCGATCGCCGAAGAGCAGAAGGCGCCGGCGGGCGCGGCTTCTGAATCGGCGCGCGTCAGCAAGCCGCATTGGGCGTGGCAGCCGGCCTACCAGCCCTTCGCGCCGAATGTGCAGAACAAGGACTGGTCCCGGTCCTCCTTCGACGCTTTCGTGCTGTCCAAGATCGAGGCGCGCGGCCTGACGCCTTCGCCGGACGCCGATCGCGCCATCTTCATTCGCCGCGCCACTCTGGACGCCTGGGGCCTCATCCCGACGCCGGAGGAGGTCGCCGCATTCGAGAACGACAAGAGCCCGGACGCCTATGAGAAGCTGATCGACCGTCTGCTCGCCTCGCCGCGCTACGGCGAGCGTCAGGCGCGCTTCTGGCTCGATCTCGCGCGCTACGCCGACAGCACCGGCTTCCAGAACGACAATACGCGGCCGAACATGTTCCGGTATCGCGATTACGTGATCAAGGCGTTCAACGACGACAAGTCCTACGCCCAGTTCATTCGCGAGCAGATCGCCGGCGACGAGATCGCGCCCGGCGATCAGGATGTGCTGGTCGCGACCGGCTTCCTCGCCGGCTACCCGGACAACAGCAACTCGCGCGATCTGGTGCAGCGCAAATATCAGATCACGACCGATATGGTCGACACGGTCGGCCAAGCGATCCTCGGCACGACGGTCGGCTGCGCGCGCTGCCACAATCACAAGACCGACAAGTTCACGCAGAAGGACTATTATTCTCTGCAGGCCTTCTTCGCCAACACCGCCTTCGACGAGAAGGTTCCGGCCAGGAAGGGCGAGGTGGAGGCCGAGTTCCAGAAGGAGCAGGCCGTCTACAACGAGGCGACCAAGGCCATTCGCGCGCGGCAGAAGGAGATCATCGACTCCGTTCGCGAGGCGGCGCTGAAATATCATAAAGAGCGCTATCTCACCGACAGCCGCGACTCGATCTTCAAGCCGAAGGATCAGTGGAACGCGATGGACCGCTGGGTCAATCACCGTCTCGTCGCGGTGACGGACGATACGGCGCTCGCCGGCTTCCTGCGCTACGCCGCCGACGACAAGACCGCGCCGGAGCACAGCGAGGAGATCGTCAAGAAGGCCGAGGAATATCAGAAGCTGACGCAGGAGCTGCGCAAGTTCCAGACTCTGCGCTCCAACAAGGGCTCGCTGAACTACACCGCCGCCACCGAGCTCGGCCATAGCGACGCGCCGCCCACGCATATTCTCTTCGTCGGCAATCATGAGAAGCCGCTCGACG
Organism: Methylosinus sp. LW4; assembly: GCF_000379125.1. Taxonomy (NCBI): domain Bacteria; kingdom Pseudomonadati; phylum Pseudomonadota; class Alphaproteobacteria; order Hyphomicrobiales; family Methylocystaceae; genus Methylosinus; species Methylosinus sp. LW4. The sequence continues at coordinate 3,484,375 of NZ_KB900626.1, forward strand.
AGGTGCAGCCGGCCTTCCCCGAGGGCATGACGACCGAGGCTCCCGACATCAAGCCGACGGCGACCTCCTCCGGCCGCCGCACGGCGCTCGCCGACTGGCTGGTGAGCGAGAAGAATCCGCTCACCGCGCGCGTTTTCGTCAATCGCGTGTGGAACCAGTATTTCGGCAAGGGCATCGTCGGCACGGTCAGCGACTTCGGCAAGGCCGGCGACAAGCCCACCAATCAGGAGCTGCTCGACCATCTCGCCTTCACCTTCGTGAAGGACGGCTGGAGCGTGAAGAAGCTGCATCGCTCCATCCTGCTCTCGGCGACCTATCGCCAGTCCTCCGATTATCGCGAGGATGTGGCCAAGGCCGATCCCGAGAACAAGCTGCTCGCCGTCTTCCCGCGCAAGCGTCTCGAGGCGGAGGAAATCCGTGACTCGATCCTCGTCGCGTCCGGCAAGCTCAATGAGAAGATCGGCGGCCCGAGCGTGTTCCCGCCCGTTCCGACGAATTTCGCCGGCGGCGGCAATTTCAATCAGGATCCCGCCTGGACCGTCTCCAAGGATCCGAACGATTACACCCGCCGCAGCCTCTACATCTTCACGCGCCGCAGCCTACCCTATCCTCTGCTCGAGACATTCGACATGGCGAATGCGCAGCAGATTCACAGCAAGCGCGATGTGACGACGACGCCGCTACAGGCGCTGACGCTCTACAACAGCGAGCTCGTCTTCCAATGGTCGCAGGCGCTGGCGGGCCGCGTGATCGAGGAGGCCGGCGACAATGAGGCCGCGCAGCTCGATCGCCTCTATCTCGTGCTGTTCGGCCGCAAGCCGAGCGAGCCGGAGGTAAAGGCGCTGCACGCCTTCCTCGACCAGCATCAGAAGACGATCGCCGAGAAGGCCGAGAACGGCAAGCTCTCGATCGCGGTGCCGGTGACGACGAAGGCGCATTTCGTCGATCCGCTTCGCGCCTCCGCCTTCGTCGATCTCGTGCACACGGTCGTGAACAGCAACGATTTCGTCTACCGCTTCTAAAAGACACCACAGCAATCTGAACCGAGGGGAGCATCTCATGCTCATCAAGACATCGCGTCGCGAATGGCTGCGTAGCGCGGCCTATGGAGTGGGTGGTTTCGCTGTTTCCGGCATGATGCCCGGCGGCGGCTGGTTCGGGGTTCCCGACGCCAATGCGGCGGCCACTTTCGTCGATCCGCTGGCGCCCAAGCAGCCGCATTTTCCGGCCAAGGTGAAATCGGTCATCTGGGTGCATCTGGACGGCGCGCCCAGCACCATCGATCTCTATGACTATAAGCCCGAGCTCGAGCGCCTCGCCGGCCAGGACATTCCGGCCTCCTTCCTCGAGGGCATCAAGACCTCGACGCAGGGCGGCGTCGGCAAGCTCTTCGCCTCGAAGCGCAGCTGGAAGCAATATGGCCAGAGCGGCGCCTGGTTCTCGGATCTGCTGCCCAATCTCGCGCAGCAGGCCGACAAGCTGACCTTCGTCAAGTCCAGCGTCACGGTCGGCGCCACGCACGACATCTCGATCCTGAAGCTCAACACCGGCGATCTCTCCCCCGGCCGTCCTTCGCTCGGCGCCTGGGTCGCCTATGCGCTCGGCTCGGCCAATCCCGATCTGCCGCCCTATGTCGTGCTCTATGGCGGCCAGCGCGAGCCGCGCGCGGGCTCGGTCAATTGGAGCTCGGGCTTCCTGCCGGCGGTCTATCAGGGCACGGCCTTCCGTCCCGGCGCGCAGCCGATCCTGCATCAGGCGCCGCCGGAGCTGATCGGCCTGCAGCAGCAGCGCGAGAGCCTCGATCTGCTGCATCAGCTGAACGACATTCGCTCCGCCTCGCGTCCGCAGGACAGCGAGCTCGCTGCGCGCACCAACTCATATGACCTCGCCTATCGCATGGAGGCGACGGCGCCGGAGGCGGTCGATCTCTCCAAGGAGACCGAGGCGACCAAGGCGCTCTACGGCCTCGACGACGAGGCGACGCGCGACATGGGCACGGTGCTGCTGCGCGCCCGTCGTCTCGTCGAGCGCAATGTGCGCTTCGTGCATGTCGTGTCCGGTCCGATCGCCGGACTCGGCCAGGGCGACGACGCCAATTGGGACGCGCATCGTCAGCTCGAGCGCAATCACGGCGCTCATGCGCGCGCCATCGACAAGCCGGTCGCCGGCCTGCTCGCCGATCTGCAGTCGCGCGGCCTGCTCGACGACACGCTCATCGTGTGGACCTCGGAGTTCGGCCGCACGCCTTACGGCCAGAGCGGCGACGGTCGCGACCATAATCCCTGGGGCTACACCCAGTGGCTGGCCGGCGGCGGCCTGAAGCACGGCATCACCTATGGCCGCACCGACGACCTCGGCCTCAAGACCGTCGAGAATCCGGTCGACACCTATGATCTGCACGCCACCGTGCTGCAGCTCCTGGGCCTCGATCACCTCAAGACGATCTATCTGCGCGCCGGCCGCGCCGAGCGCCCCACCGTCGTCTACGGCAAGGTCGTGAACGACATTCTCGCCTGACGATCAGACTCGGCCGGAGCCCTCGCGGCTCCGGCGCGACATGCCGATCTTGCTCGCGGCGCGGCGGCGCGCGCCGCGAGAACGAACAGGCGTGTCCTCGGCACAGCAGAAACCTCGAGGCAGGATCGCAAAAAGCGCCATGAGCCGCATCTCAGCCTATCGAAATTCTTACGCGCGTCTCGCCCTCTGCGCGATGCTGATCGCCACGCCGGCGCTGGCCGCCTTGGACCTGCGCGATTACGACGACGATCTGATGCGCGATCTCGAAAAGACGATCAAATATTTCGAGCCGGACATCACCGCGCAAAATTCGCAGGCCGCGAAAGAGGATGCGGAAGTGCTGCTCGACGGCTTCCGCTATACGGAAGACTATTTCGCCAAGCGCGGCAAGGACGACGCCGTGGCGATCTCCCGCGATGGATCGCGCCTCATCGCCGATGTCGTCGCCAAGGTCGACAAAGGCGAGTTCGACGCCGCCGCCGCCTCCGCGCGGGAGGCGACGCAAGTCTGCAAAACCTGCCACGAAATCTACAAGCCCCGACTCGCACGTTGAGAGACCCGAGGAAAAGAACCATGACGCGTAAGACCGCAAACGAGTTCCCGCCCGGAATATTGAAGCTCTTCGATCTCTTCGTGCATGGCGACATCGATCGTCGCGGCTTCGTCGAGGGCGCGAAGAAATTCGCCATCGGCGCCGCCGCTGCGACCGCCTTCCTCGACGAGCTGCTGCCGCGCTTCGCCGAGGCGGAGGTGGTCAAGAAGGACGATCCGCGCATCGTCGGCAAGACGCTCGAGGTTCCTTCGCCGGACGGCAATGGAACGGTGAAGGGCTATTTCGTGCAGCCCGCCAAAGTGGAAGGCAAGCTGCCGACCGTGCTCGTCATCCACGAGAATCGCGGCCTCAATCCCCATATCGAGGACATCGCCCGCCGCCTCGCTCTGGCGAATTTCGTCGTCTTCGCGCCGGATGCGCTGGCGCCGCTCGGCGGCTATCCGGGCGACGAGGACAAGGCTCGCGAGCTCTTCACCAAGCTCGATCAGGCCAAGACGCGCAATGATTTCATCGCCGCCTATGGCGCGCTGAAGACCTGCCCGATCGGCAATGGCAAGGTCGGCGCGGTCGGCTTCTGCTACGGCGGCGGCGTGGTCAATTTCCTCGCCACCAAGCTGCCCGACCTCGCCGCCGGCGTTCCCTTCTACGGCGCGCAGCCGCCGGCCGAGGAGGTCGCCAAGATCAAATCGCCGCTGCTCATCCAATATGCGGGCGTCGACGATCGCATCAACGCGGGCTGGCCGGCCTATGAGACGGCGCTGAAAGCCGCGCATGTCGATTATCAGGCTTTCGTCTATCCGGGCGTGCAGCATGGTTTCAATAATGACACGACTCCGCGCTACGATGCCGCGGCGGCCGAGCTCGCCTGGAAGCGCACCGTCGATTTCTTCAATGCGCATCTGCGCGCCTGACAGAGAAAAGGAAACAGCCATGAGAGCCTCGACGCTCTTTTTCGGCCTGGCGCTCGGCGTCGCCTCCACCGCGCTTCTTTCGACCGGCGCCGGCGCGCAGCAGGCGCCTGCGCCCGCCGCTCCCGCCGCCGCGGCGCCCGTCACGCCGCAGAATGATCCCGCCTACACCTACAAGACGCTTCGCCTCAATCGCGCCGCCTTCGACGCTCTGCTGGCGAAGCCCGAGGATCTTCTGGTTCTCGACATTCGCCGGCCCGACGAGCTGACCAAGGTCGGCGGCTTCCCGGTCTATCTGAGCATCCAGACCAAGGAAGTTCAGAAATATCTCTCCTATATTCCGCGTGACCGTCTCATCGTCACTGTTTCCAATCGCGCGCATCGCGCCGGCGCCGTCGGCGATATTCTCGCCGGCCTCGGCTATCATGTCGTCGGCGCGATCGGCGTGCTCGATTATCAGGACGAGGGCGGAACTCTGACCAAGATCGCGCCGCCGGCCCCCGCCGCGACGGCCGCGGTCGCCGCTCCCGCCGCCGCCCCTGCCGCGGCTCCCGCCACCGCCGCCAAGTGAGGCCAAAATGCGTAAGCTCGCGATTTTCACAGCTCTTTCGGTCGCTCTCGCGGCCGTCCCGGCCTCCGCTGCATTGAAGACGGGCGCCTCGGCGCCCGATTTCAGCGCCCAAGCCGCCATTGGCGGCAAGGACTTCGTCTTCTCTCTCGCCGAAGCGCTGAAGAAAGGCCCGGTGGTCCTCTACTTCTATCCCAAATCCTTCACGCGCGGCTGCACGATCGAGGCGCATGAGTTCGCCGAGAATTACGACAATTTCGCCGCCGCCGGCGCCTCGCTGATCGGCGTCTCCGCCGACACGATCGAGACGCAGCGCGATTTCTCGACCAAGGAATGCCGCGACAAATTCCCCGTCGCGGCGGATGCGAATTTTACCGTAATCAACGCCTATGACGCAAAGCGCGACCGCCCGACGCAGAATGGCGACACGGTTTCCGACCGCATCTCCTATGTCGTGACGCCGGACGGCAAAATCGGCTTGACCTTTGTCAGCTCGGACCCGATCAAGCATGTCTCGGAGACGCTTCAATTCGTGCGGCAATGGCAAGAGAGCCATAAAGCCGGCAAGATTTGAGCATTCAACCTCGGAATAAAAAGGGACGATCATGAGTCTGTATTCGAAGCGCTCGCTCGCTCTCCTCGGCGGCGCGCTCATCGCCGGTTGCGTCGCGCTGAATTCCGCCTCCGCACAGGCGCCCGGCCCCACGCCGGCGAAAATCGCGGTGGAGAATCGCAAGGCGGAATTCGTGCTGATCGGCAATTTCTTCCGGTGGTTCGGCGCCGTCGCCAGAGGCAACGCCCCCTATGACGAGGCGGAGGCCAAGAAGCGCTCCGAGCGCATCGCCTATATCGCCGGCTTGCTCGACGAATCCTTCCCCGACGTCTCCAATGTCGGCGAGCCGGACAGCAAGGCGAAAGCCGAAATCTGGAAAGAGAAGGCGGAGTTCGACAAGAAGCTCGCCAAGTTCAAGGAGGACGCCCATGTCTTCGCCGATGCGATCGGCAAGGAGAAGGGCGCGACGGAAGCCTTCAAGACCGCGGTCGCTAATCTCGGCCAGGACTGCAAGGGCTGCCACGACTCCTACAAGGCGAAATAGTCAGGCCCAACGAGCGCGACGAGACGTAAGATGACGGTGATCGACAGGCCGCCCGAAACAAAGGCGGCGGACGCGCAATCGAAAGAAGAGCGTCTGGTGTGGGACTTGCCGGTGCGGCTGTTCCACTGGTCGCTCGTCGTCTCTTTCATCGGCGCCTATGTGACCAACAGGCTCGGCGTCGCCTGGTTCGACTGGCATGTCCGCTTCGGCTACGCCGTTCTCACGCTCGTCGCGTTTCGCGTGCTCTGGGGCCTTTTCGGCGCCAAGCACGCGCGCTTCGCCAGCTTCCTGCGGCATCCGCGGGAGGCGTGGCTCTATGGGCGAGGCCTGCTGCGCGGCCGCGCGCCGCTCTACGCCGGGCATAATCCGCTCGGCGCGCTGATGGTTGTCGCGCTGCTGCTCGGCCTATTGGCGCAAGCGACCATGGGCCTTTTCGCCAATGACGAGATTTTCAATGTCGGCCCCTTCGCCGGCGCGGTGAGCAAGGAGACGAGCCTGCTGCTCACCTCGCTGCACAGGAAGGGATTCTATGTGCTGGCGGCGGCCGTCTTCATTCATGTCGCGGCGGTCATCGCCTATGTGTTGGTGAAGCGCGAGAATCTCGTGCGCGCAATGGTCACGGGCTATAAGCGCGCCGAAACCGTGCATCCGAAGGACGAGATCGCCAGCTCCCGCCTGCCGCTGGCGGCGACCCTGCTGCTCGTCGTCGCCATCGCGCTCGCCGCGCTCACCTCGATCGCGCCTGTGGCCAGCGCCGGCGGCGATGGGTTCTGAGGAGAGGCGCGCCGCGTCTTTCGTTTCGTGAATTCGAACGCGCTTTCGCGAGAGGCGCGGGAACCGAAAGGCCTGCTCCCAAATCGCGTCAGCGTTGAGGGAATGGCTCGACATGCGTTTCTGCGGCGCGGCCGAAATAGACGGCGCGGCGCCCGAAGAACGACACGAGATAGCCGGCGCAACCGCCGGTCATGATCTTCTCGCAGAAACCAGAATATGTGTAGCTCGGAGCCGCATGCTGCGCTTCCGCGATCGCCGCGCGCAGAGCCGCGACATTCAGCTCGGCGGCGATCGGCGCGTGATGGCGATGCGTGGCGAGGACGACGCTTTCGCCGTCAGGCAGATAATAGGTCGCCGTCGCGCGGCGGAAATCGATCGAATAGCTCTCGAATCCCGCCTGCATCAGCTTCCCGACGACTTCTGGAAAGCTCAGACTATTGCTCTCGGCCGCCCGCAGACAGAATTCGGCGACTTCGGATATTGCAGCGTCCATGGTTGCTCCTTCGGCTGTCGGGGCGCGCGTTCAATCGAGCGGCATCTTCGTCAGGCCCAGTCGCGCGACGGTCTCACGCAAAATCCGCTCGAGGGCGCTTCGATCTTCGTCGGAGAGGCTCCCGAAGCACGCGATCTCATTCTGGTCGGCCAATGCCGCTAGCTCGGGCACGAAGCCGGCGCCTTTGCGGGTGAGACGCAGCGTTTGCGCGCGTCCGTCCGCCTCGCTCGCTTCGCGCATGACGAGGGCCTTGGCGATGAGGCGGTCGGCCAGCTTGGTGACGGCTCCCCGCGTCAGGCTCATCTCGCTCGCGAGCCGGCTGGGCGAGGTCGGCTCCCTGCCGTAGAGACTTCGCATCAGTCCCCATTCGGCGACCGTCACATCCTTGTCGGCGAGCTTTCGGGCGAAGCCGAGCGTTACGTGATTGGACAGTTGGCGTAGCCAGTAGCCGAGATGATCGGTCAGATCAGGAATGCGGGAGGGCATGACGGGACGGCCCGGTTGATTTCCTTGGAAACTATCTGGAGGAGATTTCCTAGTCAACTACTGGCGCCGACGCCCCATGTCGAGAAGCTCGCGCTCCGCGCGCACCTTGAGCCATAGCTTCGCCTGAGCTACCAAGGACGCCGTCGCCTATCCGATCGTCTTCGCGCGTCGAGGCTCGTCATGGCTCGTCCTATCGCATCGGCTCTCGTCCTGCTTCTGCAGATTTCCGTCGCTCATGCGCTGGACCGGCCGAGTGCGCCCGCGCGTGCGGCGGCTCCGGCGAAGGCGCCCGCGGCGGCTCCGGCGGGAGAGGCGCCGCGCGTGTTCGGCGATTGGCAGCTGCGTTGCCTCGCGGCCGGCGGCGGGCAGGCGGCGCATCGCAGCTGCGAGATTTTGCAATCCGTGCTGGTCAAGGACAAGAGCGCGACCATCGCAGAGATCGCCTTCGGCAAGCCGGATACGGCGCAGGCCCTCGCTATGACGATCGTCGTGCCGGTCGACGTCGCCTTTCACGCGGCGCCCCGCGTGACGGTGAGCGACGCCGATCCGCAGCCGCTCGATCTCGTCTGGCGGCGCTGCGCCGCGGCGGGGTGTTTCGCCAGCGTCCCGCTCGGAGAGTCGATCCTCGCCCGCTGGCGGGCCTATGACGGAATGGGGCGCATCGCCTTCAAGAGCGCCGCTGGGCAGGATGCGGCTTTGCCCATTTCGTTTCGCGGGCTCGCGCAGGCGCTGGATGCGCTGGCGCGGGAGCGTTGACGATCTGTGGCAGAATTGCCACAGCCGTTGAAATTCGCCGAACGCCAGACAAAAAACAGAAATTCATAGAAACACTTAAGTAATTCACTTAGTGGGCGTTTCCGCCCGCTGCGCAGCCGCGCCGCGCGCTAGACGCGCAGCTGTGGCCTTGCCGCTCTCGCCGATCGAAAATAGAAATCGCAGAACTGGAAATGCGCGAGTCGGCCCGCGTCGGCCTCGCTCGACGTGATTTTGTCGTTTGAATTTCGACGAGTTTTGGAGACTAGCGAATGACCCGTTCGTCCGACCGTCGCGGCGATGCCGTGCGCTCCTCTTTTTCGAGCCTTTCGATCGGCAATTCTCACAGGGGCGGGCTTCTGCTCGGCGTGTCGGCGCTCAGCATCGCGCTTTCCATGGGCCTGTCGCCGGCGCAAGCTCAGCAGGCGGGCGGCGCGGGCGGCAATCCGGGCGGCGGAACGGCGGGAACGACCAACGCCGCGGGCGTCGGGACAGCGGGCGGCAATGCGACCAACGTCGCGGGCGGCGGCGGTGGCGGCGGCGTCAACGCCAAAGGCGGCGCTGGCGGCGGCGCGCCCGGCGGCGTGGCCCCGGGCGGCGCTGGGGCGAATGGCCCTGCCAATCAAGGCGGCGGCGGCGGCGCGGGCGCCGCGACCGCCTTTACCTTTGTCGGCGCGACAGCCGTCGCCAACCTCGTGGGCAACCCCGGCGGCGCGGGCGGGGCCGGCGGCTCGGGAACGGGCTCCGGCGGCGGCGGCGGCGCGGGCGGCAATCTCGCCGTGATGACCGGCGGCGCAGGCGTGTTCAGCGGCGTCGCCGTCGGCGCGACGACGACCGGCGGGGCCGGCGGCAACGGCGGCTCGGCGACAGGAATCGCCGGCAATGGCGGCGCGGGCGGCGGCGGCGGCTCGGCCTTTCTGTTCACCGGCTCCGGGTCTGATGTGAATATCAATGGCGCGGCTGTCGGCGGGGCCGGCGGCGCCGGCGGAAAGAGCGGCTCTCTCTTCGGCAATGGCGGCGCCGGCGGCGCTGGCGGCGCGGCTATTTCCGCCGTCGGGACGCTCGGAACCGTGACCAATGTCGGCTCGATCGTGGGCGGCGCCGGCGGCGTCGGCGGGGCGACCGCCACCGGCGTAGGCGGGACGGGCGGGGCCGGAGGAGCGGGCCTTTCGGCGATCGCCGGCGGGACGATCGTCAACTCGGGAGCCATAAAGGGCGGCGCGGGCGGGCTCGGCGGCAGCGGCGCGGCCTCGGGCAATGGGGGCGCGGCGATCGTCGGCTCCGGTCTCATAATCACCAATTCCGGCGCGATCGCCGGCGGCGCAGCCGGTGGCGCGGGCGGCTCGGCCGGCGTCGCGCTCGATCTGTCCGGGACCAATCGGCTCACCACTCTGGGCGCTGGCGCGCTCTCGGGCGACATTCGAGCCAATGGCGGAGCGCTGACGCTCGATCAGACGGTCGCGGCCGCCGGCAACGCCGCTTATGCGAACAGGATCGTCGATACGGCGGGCAATCTCAATGTCGTCGTCGACGCGGGCGCGAATGCGGTCACGCTGAGCAACGCCTCAAATAATCAATTCCAGACGCAGGTGAAGAGCGGGACGCTCTCCGTCACAAATACGGGGGCTCTCGGCGGTGGCGATCTCTCGCTCGTCGCGGGCGGATCGACGGCGCCGGCCTTCCAACTCGCCGCTGGCGCAGGCGCGCAGTCTCTGACCCAGAACGTCACGATCGATTCCGGCGTCTCTGGAACGATCGGCGCCGGCGCCGGCGCGACGCTGATGATCGCGCCCGGCGTCGGGAAGATGCTGAGCCTGCTCGGCGGGGCCGGGACGACAGTTCATTTCGGCTCGGCGACCAGCACCGGAACCCTGTTTCTCGTGCCCACGCTCGCAACGGTCGCCAGCGCGGGCGCCGTTTCCGTGGACGGTGGGACGTTGCGGCTCGGCAACACGCAGAGCGCGGCGGCCATCTCGGGCCTGACGGGCGGCCTCAATGTCGGCAAGGACGCAACGACCGCGGCGACCCTCGACACCGGCTTCAGCTTCACCGCCAATAATCTCACCGGGTCGTCCAAGGGCGTCATCACCAACAATTTCGGCGGCCTCGCCACGGTCACGACCAACAATTCCGTCGACACCACTTATTCCGGCGTGATCCGTGACGGAGCCGGCGGACAGGTCGGGGTAAATGTTAAGAGCGGCGTGCTGACGCTGGCGGGTGCGAATACCTACGGCGGCCCAACGTCTATCGACTCCGCAGGGACATTGAAGGCCGGCGCCGTCAACGCCCTTAGCCAAAAAAGTAGGACCAGTGTTCTCGGAAAACTCGACCTCAACGGCTTCAACCAGACGATCGACACCGTCTATCTCAGCGGCGGCCGCATTCGCAATGGGACGCTGACCAGCACCGATATAGTTGCCTCACCTTCCGGTGGAATTATCTCGACGGGCGGCGCAGTCGAAAGCATCTCTGGCTCCACGGGCTTGAGGCTGACCGCGGGCACGACCAATCTCGAGGGCGCCAATACTTACTCCGGCGCCACATTGGTCGACGGCGCCACATTGCGGTTGAACAGCGCGAAGGGCCTCAGCGCCAATAGCGCGCTCACCGTCAATTGGGGCGGGACCTTTGATCTCAACGGATTCAACGCCACTGTTTCCGGCGTCGGCGGGCAGGGGACCGTCACCACCAATGGCGGCGCCTCGAAGCTGACCTTCGGCCTCGGCGCGGATTCGACTTTCGCGGGCCAGTTGCGCGACGGAGCCGGTCAGTTGTCGACGCAGGTCTCCGGCGGCAAGACGCTGACGGTCACGGGGCAGAATATCTATTCGGGAACGACTCAGATCGACGGCGGCTCCGGCCTCACGGTCGCGGCGGGCGGCGCCATCGGCACGGCCGCCAATCATGCGGGCGCGATCAATGTCGATGGAACGCTGCTGATCAAGACCGGCGGGGCGGTCGATACGGGAGCCAATAATCTCACCAATCAGGGGACCGTCACCATAGAGGCGGGCGGCCGCCTCACCGATGATCTCGTCAATAGCGGCGTCGTCAATAATTCGGGCCTGACGACGGCCAATCTCCAGAACAATGCGACCGGCGTCGTGACCAACAAGGCCCCGACCGGCGTTTGGCAGGGCAATGTCGTCGCCAATAGCGGCGCGATCGTCAATGAGGCGGGCGCCAATTGGATCGGCAATGTCAACGCCGGCGCCAATACGGGCGCCATCGACAATCGCGGCGTCTGGACCGGCAATGTCGGCAATAATCTCGGCCAGCTGACGAATAGCGGAACGATCAGCGGGACGGTCGCGAATTCCGGGACCTTCTCCAATCTCGCCGGCGGCGTCGTCGCGGGCCAGCTGACCCAGTCGGCGGGAACGACGACGAACGCCGGTAATCTCAATGGCGGCGCCGGGGTCACGGGCGGCCTGCTGACCAATAATAATCAGATCGTCGGCGCTGTCGCCGTCACCGGCGGCCAGCTCGACAATAATGCGACGATCTCCGGCGCCGTCGATAATTCCGCGACCTTCAACAACTACGCCGGCGGCAATGTCACGGGCGGGCTGAAGACTTCGGGAACGGCGACCAACGCCGCCGGCGCGACGATCAGCGGCGGCGTCAATGTGACGGGCGGAACATTCGCGACGCAAGGCGTCGTCAATGGCGGGCTGACCAATTCGGGAACGACCAATGCGCAGGGGACGATCAATGGAATCGTCAACAATCTCGCTGGAGCGTTCAATGTCACCGGCGATCTCAAGACCGACTCGGTGCAGAATTCGGCCGGCGCGACGGTCGATATAAAGGCGGGAACGACGAGCGGCGCCGCGGGCGTCTTGTCGGTCAATAACGCCGGCAATCTCTTCGTGCGCAATGGCGCGACGCTCACGGCGCTGGGCGGCGTGACCAATTCCGGCGCGCTCACGGTCGATCAGGGCGGCAAGGTCAATGACGCGCTCACCAATACGGGCGTCGTCAACAATTCCGGCGCCTATAATGGCGATCTCATCAACTCCGGCGCCGCGGCGGTCGTGACCAACAAGTCCACGGGCGTTTGGACCGGCAATGTCCTGTCCAACACGACCGGCGCGCAGATCGTCAATCAAGGCTCCTGGGTCGGCGACGCCGCCAACGCCAGCGGGACGATCGACAATCAGGCGACATGGACCGGCGCCGTCACCAATGGCGCCGGCGGAACCTTCAAAAATTCCACCGCGGCTTCCAAGCTCAGCGGCCTGCTGACCACATCGGGGACGGCGACCAACGCCGGCGCGCTCAATGGCGGCGCGCTGGTTCTCGCCGGAACGCTGAATTCGACGGGAACGATCAATAATGGCGCGACCGTCACGGGCGGAACGCTGACGACGAGCGGAACCGTCAATGGCGGCCTCGTCAATGGCGTCGCCGGCACGGTGTTCGCCGCGGGCGCGATCAATGGACAGATCGATAATAGCGGCAAATTCACGCTGACGGGCGCGCTCGCCAATAATGGCTCGACCGTCAACAACAATGCCGGCGCGACGCTCGACGTCAATACGCGCAGCTTCACCAACATAGGCGCGCTGAACAATAATGGCGCGATCACCATCGCCGGCGGCAGTCTCGCGGTGAATGGAACGCTCACGCAGGTCGCGGGCTCGATTCAGAACGCCGGCGGCGCGATCGCCGCCAATGCGGTCACCGAGACCGGCGGCCTCATCGCCAATAGCGGGACCATCGGCGCGACGACGAATTTCGCGGTCAATGGCGGCGTGCTGACCAATAACGCCGGCGGCGTGGTGACGGCCGCTGCGCTCACCCTGGGCGCCGGCGGAACGATCAACAATAATGCGACGATCACCTCGGCCGCCGTGATCCAGAACGCCGGCCTCGTCAACAACAACAATGGCGGAACGCTGAACGGCGGCCTCGTCAATACGGGGACGCTCAACAATAACGCCGGCGCCATCCTCAATGGCGGGCTGACCAATAGCGCGACGGCGACCAATGGCGGGACCGTCAATGGCGGCGTCGCCAATAGCGGCTCCTTCACCACGACGGGCGCCGTCACTGGCGGGCTGACCAACGCCGCGGCGGGCGTGACGAAAGCGGCCGGCTCCATCGCCGGCGGCGTGACCAATGCGGGCTCCTTCACCGTCACCGGCGCGCTCGTCAATGGCGGCGGCAATTTCGCCAATAATGGCGCGGGAACGCTCGTTGTCTCCGGCGGCGATTACACCACGATCGACCAGCTGACGAACAGCTCGACTGCCGCGACCGGCGTGTCGGTCACCGCGGGACGCACGCTCTCGGCGTCCAGCGTGACCAATGCCAGTGGTGCGACCATCGCCAATTTCGGGACCCTCGTCTCTCACGCGACGATAGTGAACTCTGGAACCTTCATCAATTCCGGCGCGGTCGCGGGCGGCCTCCTCAACGCCGGCGCCTTCAATCAGCTCGCCGGCTCTTTGGGCGGATTGGCCAACACCGGAACGGCTAATGTGTCCGGCTCGCTCGACTTCGTGACCAATACGGGCTCCTTCACCGTGACCGGCGCGCTCGTCAACGGCGGCGGCAATTTCATCAATATTGGCGCGGGGACGGTCGCCGTCGCCGGCGGCGACTATACGAATATCGGCTTCCTCGATAATCGCTCGACGGCGGCGACCAGCGTCTCGATCTCCGCGGGCCGCACGCTACGCGCGAGCGTTCTGTCCAACAACGTCGGCGCAACGATCGTCAACGCTGGCACGCTGGCCGTGACCGACGCGCCGATCCAGAACGTCGGAACGCTGACCTCGACGGGCGCAATCACCGGCGGGCTCAACAACAACAATATCGCCAATGCGGCGGGCTCGATCGCCGGCGGCGTCGCCAATACGGGAACATTCACCGTGACCGGCGCGCTCGCCAATGGCGGCGACGATTTCGTAAATAAAGGCGCGGGGACGCTCGCCGTGTCCGGCGGCGATTACACCGCCGTCGGCGCGTTGACGAACAGCTCCACCGCCGCGACCGGCGTGACGATCGCCTCTGGCCGCACGCTCTCGGCTACCAGCGCGACGAACAGCGCCGGCTCGACCATCGCCATCAACGGCGGCGCGCTGCTGACGACCAATGGCTTCGTCAATAAGGGCAAGGTCAACGCCGCCGGAGCCATCGGCGGCGGCGTGACCAATACGGGGACATTCAATGTCGCCGCTGCGCTCGCCAATAATGGCGGCAAGTTCGACAACAATGGCAATGGCGCGTTGATCGTCGGAGCGGGCGATTACACGAATATCGGAACGCTGACCAACAGCTCGGCCGGCGACGCCACGGCCGGCGCGCAATTCCAGGGCATTGGCGTGTCGCTCGGCCATGGCCGCACGCTCGGCGCGACCAGCGTCGTCAATAATGCGACCATCGCGCTCGGCGACCGCACGACCAATACGACGGTCAATTCCGTCATCGCCGGCAATCTCACCAATAATGGGACGCTCGATCTCGCCGCCGCCAATCAGGTGGTCGCCAATGGCGCGACGGCGGCCGCGCTCGCCAACAGCCTCACCGTCAACGGCGGTTATGTCGGCGGCGGCGTGCTGAATGTGGCGGCGCGCTTCAACGATCTCGGCGGACAGCGGGCCGGCGAGCTGCTCGTCAATGGCGCGGGCTCCGGCAATGTGACGACGGTGATCGTCAATCCGTTCCTGAACAGCACCGGCTTCTTCGCCAGCCCGATTTTGATCGCCAAGACCAATCCGGGCTCGACATCGACCTTCCAGCTCGGCAACGCCGCCACAGCGATCGGCGCCGCGCAGGCGCTCAACACGGGTCTGGTGAGCTTCAACCTGCAGCAGCTCAGCCCCGGCCAATGGTATCTCGTCCCCAATCTCGACACCGGAGCGCTGTCGGCGATCGGCGGCAGCGTCGCCTCCGCGATCAGCTCGGCGACGACGGGCTTTTTCCAGAGCGCTTCGGCCTTCGTGCAGTCGCGGCCGGACGCCAAGCCCAACGCCGTCGATTTCGGAATTTGGACGCGCGCCGCGGTCGGCCGGTCCGATCTCGCGAGCTCCTCCAGCGCGCCGACGGCCGCGGGCGGGACGGCCATCACCAATGAGAAGACGCGCACGCTCTACAGCGGCTATCAGGTCGGCCTCGACGCCTCGCTCTCCAATATCGAGAACACGCAGATCAACCTCCACACCGGCGTGATGGCGGGCCAATATCTCTCCAATTCCTACGATCTCCTCGGCTCCGGCACGAGGACGCGGTTCGACGTGCCTTTCGTGGGCGTCTATGCGGTGGCGACCGGCTTCGGCTTCTTCGCCGATGTGCAGTTCCGTCATGATTTCTGGAACGCGGACATCACCAATTATCGCGCCGGCCTCAACGAGACGCCGCTGCAGGGCCGCGGCTGGGCGGGCTCCGCCTCGCTCGGCTATCATTGGGATCTGCCCAATGATTGGTTCATCGAGCCCTCGGCCGCGATCAATGTCACCAGCGTCGATTTCGATCGGCTGCAGGTGGCGGCGGGCACGACGCCGGCCTATCTCGCGCTCGACACGGTGCGCTCGACTCTCGGCCGCGTCGGCCTGCGCGCGGGAACCTCCTTCGTCATCGACAATAAATACGCCTTCCAGCCCTTCGCCTCGGTCAGCGGCTGGAACGAGTTCGAGACCAGCCTGAAGGAGACGTTCCAGCAGAACGTCACCTATGTGCCGATCGCGGTGTCGCGCTCCGGCGCTTTCGCGCAATTCGGTCTCGGCGTCTCGGCGCAGATCATCGACACGGGCTGGGTCGGCTTCCTGCGCGGCGATTATCGCACCGGCGAGAAGCTGACCGGCGCGGCGCTCAATGGCGGCGTGTCCTACCGCTTCTGAACGGCCGCGCCGTTTCTCGCGCGCGGCGGAAGGACGGCCTTCCGCCGCGTGACGCTTTTCTTGCGACAGCTCGGCTGTGACCGGGCGGTTTGCTTTCCGTCCGCGCTTACGCCACTCTTTGCCCATGGATCGCAAAAGCAGCGGCAAGCGGCGGACGCTTCTCACCGGTCTCCTGATCTTCGCGCTCTGCGCGTCCGCGCGCGCGGAGGATGACGGTCCGCATGTGTCGATCATCCGCGACGCCGAGATCGAGCAATTATTGCGGGACTACACCGCCCCCGTGCTGAAGGCGGCGGGGATTCACAGCGAGGCGGCCAAGATCATTCTGGTCGGCGACCGCTCCTTCAACGCCTTCGTCGCCGACGGACAGAAGATCTTCATCAACACGGGCGCGCTGATGGAGGCGAAGACGCCCAATGAGATCATCGGCGTCCTCGCGCATGAGACCGGCCATATCGCCGGCGGCCATTTGGCGCGCGGGCGGCAAGAGCTCGCCAAGGCGACCATCCTCTCCGTCGCCGGAATGCTGGCCAGCGCCGGCGCCATGGTCGCCGCGCGCGGCGCCTTCAATCGTCGCGACGGGCAGGTGGGCATGGATTCGGCCGGCGCCGCCGGAATTTTGCTCGGCCCGCAGGAGGCGGTGAAGCGCTCGCTGCTCGCCTATCAGCGCGGCGAGGAGCAGGCCGCCGACCGCATGGCGGTGCGCTTCCTCACTGCGACGCATCAATCCGCCAAGGGCATGCTGGAAGTGTTCAACCGCTTCGCCAGCGAATCCTTGTTCAAGACCACGGCGATCGACCCGTATCTGCAATCGCATCCGCTGCCCAATGAGCGAATCTCCAATCTCGATCAGGCGGCCAAGCAGTCGCCCTATTTCGATGTCCCGGATTCGCCGGCGCTGCAGGCGCGTCACGATCTGATGCGCGCCAAGCTCGTCGGCTTCATGGGCAATTCCGGCGAGGCGGCGCGGCGCTATCCGATCTCCGATCTTTCGCTGCCGGCGCGCTACGCCCGCGTCATCGCCGACAATCGCTTCGGCCGGCTGGAGGAGGCGCTGCGCGGCGCCGACGCGCTCGTCGCGGCCGATCCGAAGAACCCTTACTTCTGGGAGCTGAAAGGGCAGATTTTGCTGGAGGCCGGCCGCGCCAACCAGGCCATCGCGCCTTTGCGCAAGGCCGCCGCCATCGCCGGGCCGGCGGCGACGCCGATCCGCGTGCTGCTCGGCCATGCGCTGGTCTCGGCCGACGATCCCAAGCTGCTGAACGAGGCGGTGAGCGTGCTCGCCAACGCCACGCAGCGCGACGAGGACAGCGCCGACGCCTGGGAGTTTCTGTCCATGGCCTATTTCCGCAAAGGCGAGAACGCCAAGGCGCAGCTCGCAGCCGCCGAGGGCCTCTTCGTCGCCGGCAAATATGTGGAGGCGCGCACGCAAGCGACGCGCGCCCAGGCGCAGTTCAAGGAAGGCACGCAAGGCTGGCTGAAGGCGGACGATATATTGACCTATCGCCCGCCGGGGAGCGAGTGAGACGATCGGCGCAGGATTTTTCTGAACGGGACATCAGCATGCCGAGGACGGAAAGCGGGTCGATTTGAATTTCGCCAATGCGTCAGAAGCAGCGCTTTCAACAGCGCCGCTCAATAGCTATCTTGCCAAGCGCCGACGGCGCTGGCTGGTACGAAACTCGAGAACTCTAAACTTGGCGCAGCGCGCGCCGACGTGTGTCAGTTCCGGGTAGATAATGGACGGCGATCCAGCAGGACAGAAGGCCAGACGCTTCTTAGAGTCTCTAACGCACGACGATCATGTGCGCGGCGTTGTCAGATTCGTGTTCGGCGCCGTGGGCTTGGTCGTCTTCAACGCGCTTATCGGTCTGTTCGATCCATTTCGAACCATTGACGCTCGCATCACGAAAGCGGAACAGCTGTGCGACTACTACCGCCCAAAAATTAAGAATGGCTGGCCAGAAGAGCGGGATCACAAACCCGTGCCGCCGGGCTCGATCCCCTGCGACTCGGCCAGTGAGCGCGAACTTGATCGAACATCCGAATTTCCGGTCAAGAGATATTTTGTAATGTTCGTCGAGTACGTGTCGCCCGCCGACGGAAAAAACTATTCGCAGCGCATTCAGATTCCAGCGGAACGACTGTCGCCGAATTTTAAACCTGGCATGACGATTCGGGTGTCTGCCTCGACGACCGATCCGTATTTGGTGCGTGGCCAGTAACAGGTCCTTTTCCGAGTCAATTTTGATTGTGAGATGGTCGTTCTGCCCTCGTGGATCTCGTTGTCGCTCGTCTGGCTTGGGCGAAACCTCTCGTCGATGTGGCGGTGGAGGAGGCCGCGGCCGGCGGAGCAACGACGCTGGACGGGCATCTCTCGCAACTCGACGCTTTGGTTCGCGCCGAGGCGCGCTGAAGGCGCGTCTCTTTGTCGCGTGAAAGGCTCGGGTTGCGCGAAAGGCCAATGTCGATCTGGCGAGGGTTCTCGCCTATCTCGACGGCGTCGCCGGACCTCCGACTGTCGGCAAACACCGCGGCCTCTTTGAACCCTCTACCGGCGGATCGGCGACCATCCCGCGACGCAGAACCGCATTGAGCGGATTGGGGTGGTTTCGCCTTTCGTCGTGATCTATCGGTATCTCGAAGGCCAGGACTTCGTGACCGCGGGAAGGTTTCGCCCGCGCAAGACTCGGGACGACAGATTGACCACGCTTCCCCTCGCGCTCACCCAGGGCGACCCTTCCGGCATCGGCCCGGAGCTGACGTTGAAGGCCTATGCCGCGCGCGCGGCGCGGGCGCTGCCGCCCTTTTTCGTGCTCGCCGATCCGGCGCAGCTGGCGCGGACGGCGGCGGCGCTCGGGCTCGAGATCGCGCTGCGCGAGGTCGCGCCGGAGGGGGCGGCGGCGGTTTTCGACTCGGCTCTGCCAGTCGTCCCGCTCGGGCTCTCGGTTCGTGGCGCTCCGGGCGCGCCCGAGCCTGCCGACGCCGCGGCGACGATCCTCTCCATAGAGCGAGCCGTCGAGCTGGTCGCGGAGGGGAAAGCGCGCGCGCTCGTCACCAATCCGATCGCCAAAAATGTGCTCTACGCCGCCGGCTTCGCGCATCCGGGCCATACGGAATTTCTCGCCGCGCTGGCGGAGCGGCGCTACGGTCGCCCCTTCCGCCCGGTGATGATGCTCTATTCGGAAGAGCTCGCCGTCGTTCCGGCGACGATCCATGTGGCGCTCGCCGAGGTTCCGCGCCTGCTGACCCGCGAGCTGCTGGTGGAAACGGGCGTGATCGTCGCCGCTGATCTTTCCGCCCGCTTCGGCCTCGCTTCGCCGCGCCTCGCTTTCGCCGGCCTCAATCCGCACGCCGGCGAGAGCGGCGCCATGGGCCGCGAGGAGATAGATGTGATCGCCCCCGCCATCGCCGAGCTGCGCGCGCGTGGGATAGACGCCACCGGCCCGCATCCGGCCGACACCATGTTCCACGCCGCCGCCCGCGCGCGCTATGACGTCGCCATCTGTCCGACGCATGACCAGGCGCTGATCCCCATAAAGACGCTGGCCTTCGATCGCGGCGTCAATGTCACTCTGGGCCTGCCCTTTGTGCGCACATCGCCGGACCATGGCACGGCTTTCGACATCGCCGGCAAGGGCGTCGCCGAGGCGACGAGCCTCATCGAGGCGATCCGCCTCGCCGACCGAATGACGGCGCGATGATCGACGATCTGCCGCCATTGCGCGAGGTGGTCGCGCGCCATGGGCTCATGGCCAGCAAGGCGCTCGGCCAGAATTTCCTCTTCGATCTCAATCTCACCGCCCGCATCGCCCGGGCCGCCGGGCCGCTCGAAGGCGCGACGATCATCGAGATCGGACCGGGGCCGGGCGGCCTCACTCGCGCGCTGCTGGCCGAAGGGGCCGGGCGCGTCATCGCCGTGGAGCGCGACGCGCGCTGCATTCCGGCGCTGCGCGAGATAGAGGCGCGTTATCCCGGCCGCCTCGTCCTCATTGAGGGCGACGCGCTGGCGCTCGATCCGGCGGAGCTGGCGCGGCTGCACGGGCTCGGCGGGCCGGCGCGCATCTGCGCGAATCTTCCCTATAATATCGCCACCGAGCTGCTGGCGCGTTGGATCGAGGCGGAGCCTTGGCCTTCGGTCTTCGACCGCTATGTGCTGATGTTCCAGCGCGAGGTCGCCGAGCGCATCGTCGCGACGCCGGCGCAGCGCGCCGATTATGGCCGCCTCGCCGTGCTCTGCGGATGGCGGACGCGCGCGCGCATTTTGTTCGACCTCTCGCCCTCGGCCTTCACGCCGCCGCCCAAGGTGACGTCCTCCGTGGTGGAGCTCATTCCCAACGCCTCGCCGCTCTCCTGCGATCCGAGGCTCTTGTCGCAGGTGACGCGCGCCGCCTTCGGCCAGAGGCGCAAAATGCTGCGTCAGAGCCTGAAGTCGCTGCCGAAGCCGGGCCTCGACGTCGCCGTTCTGCTGGCGCGGGCGGGCATAGAGGAGACGCGCCGCGCCGAGGAGATCGACATCGGCGGATTCGTCGCATTGGCGGAGGCTCTGGCTGTCCTATTTTGACTCTGCGGCGCCTGTTTTCGAGGAGCGGCAGCAATGGCGAAATTCTATTTTGCGGCGGTGGAGACCGAAGAAGGCCTGCGCGCCGAGCTCAAGATCGCAACTCCATATTCGCTGGCGGCGGATGTCTTCGACCCGAGCGAGAGCTTTGCCGATTACGAGGCGAAGCTGAACAGCGCCTTGCGCGAGCTGGAGCGCACGCGCGACGAGGCGCGCGCCTGGTTCGCCAAGCATAATGGCGCGTCGGCGGACGGGTGAGGGCGCGTTTTCCCGGGGCCTGAATTTCCGCTTGGCGGCCCCGCCTTACTCGATTATAAGCACCAGATGCGTGGCGCGCGGCCTGGGGTCTCGCGCCGCGACTGTTTTGTGGCGCGCCTCGACGAGTTCTGGGGCTGCGGTCCTCGGCTCGGTGAAACATCACGGCTCGGTGAAGCATGGCCAATCCGTTTCAGTTCCTGCAAGAAGTGCGCTCGGAGGCGAGCAAGGTCGTGTGGCCGACCCGCCGCGAGACCTTGATCACCTCTGGCCTGGTGGTCCTCATGGTGCTGGCCGCGAGCATTTTCTTCGTCGTCGTCGATCAGGGGCTTCGCGTCGCCGTCGGCCTGCTGCTGCGGATCGGCCAGTAAGGCCGGGAACCCGCCGGCGCGCCGATCGTCGAGAGCGAAAATTTTGGAGCTTGTCGCGCCGTGAGCATGCGCTGGTATATCGTCCACGCCTATTCGAACTTCGAGAAGAAGGTCGCCGACTCCATTCGCGAGGGCGCCGCGCAGCGCAATCTCACCGATCAGTTCGAGGAGATTCTCGTGCCGACCGAGCAGGTCGTCGAGGTGCGCCGCGGCCGTAAGGTCAGCTCGGAGCGCAAATTCTTCCCCGGCTATGTGCTGGTGAAATGCGACCTCTCCGACCAGGTCTTCTCGCTCATCAAGAACACGCCGAAAGTCACCGGCTTCCTCGGCGCCGACAATAAGCCCATGCCGATCAGCGAGGCGGAGGCGATGCGCATCAAAGGCCAGGTGGCCGATGGCGTCGAGCGCCCCAAGCCTTCCATCTCTTTCGAGATCGGCGAGACGGTCCGCGTCGCCGACGGTCCCTTCGCCTCCTTCAACGGCGTGGTGGAAGAGGTCGACGACGCCCGCTCGCGGCTCAAGGTGGCGGTGTCCATCTTCGGACGGCCGACGCCTGTGGAGCTGGAATTCGCGCAGGTGGAGAAGGTTTGACGGATCGCTGAGGAGCCGGAAGGCTCGCGATCAAATTCGGAGAATCCTTCCCCCAGCGGGGGAAGGAAAAAGCCGTGGCGGGCGCGCCCCTGTCGCCAGGGGGATCACGCGTCGGACCACGAACTGCAACCGGCGGCTCGGGGCGCGGAAGCGCGCCGGGGCCGCTCAATGTTGGAGATGAGACATGGCGAAGAAAATCGCCGGCTACATCAAGCTGCAAGTGCCGGCGGGCGCGGCCAATCCGTCGCCGCCGATCGGTCCCGCGCTCGGTCAGCGCGGCCTCAACATCATGGAATTCTGCAAGGCCTTCAACGCCAAGACGGCGCAGATGGAGAAGGGGACGCCCATCCCCGTCATCATCACGGCCTTTCAGGACCGCTCCTTCACCTTCGAGCTGAAGCAGCCGCCGGTCTCCTACTTCCTGAAGCAGGCGGCGGGCGTCAAATCGGGCTCGAAGACGACCGGACGCGGCTTCGTCGGCCAAGTCACCCGGGCGCAGATTCGCGAGATCGCCGCGAAGAAGCTGCAGGACCTCAACACGACGTCGATCGAGTCGGCCGCGTCGATGATCGAGGGCTCCGCCCGTTCCATCGGCCTCGAAGTGGTGGGGTGAGATCATGGCCCATATCGGAAAACGCATCGCCAAGGCGCGTCAGGCCGTCGAGCGCACCAAGCTCTACCCGGTCGAGGAAGCGATCAAGCTGGTTCGCGCCAACGCCACCGCGAAATTCGACGAGTCGATCGAGATCGCGATGAATCTCGGCGTCGACCCCAAGCATGCGGACCAGATGGTGCGCGGTGTGGTCAATCTGCCGAACGGCACCGGCCGCACGCTGCGCGTCGCCGTCTTCGCCCGCGGTCCCAAGGCCGATGAGGCCAAGGCCGCCGGCGCCGATATCGTCGGCGCCGAGGATCTCGTCACCATCGTCCAGGGCGGCACGATCGAGTTCGATCGCTGCATCGCCACCCCGGAGCTGATGCCGCTGGTCGGCCGCCTCGGCAAGGTGCTCGGCCCGCGCGGCCTGATGCCCAACCCCAAGGTCGGCACGGTGACGATGGACGTCGCCGGCGCGGTGAAGGCCTCCAAGGGCGGCGCCGTCGAGTTCCGCGTCGAGAAGGCCGGCATTGTGCAGGGCACGGTGGGCAAGACCTCCTTCGAGGAGGGCAAGCTCGCCGAGAATATCCGCGCCTTCGTGGATGCGGTCGCCAAGGCCAAGCCCGCCGGCTCCAAGGGCACCTATATCCAGCGCGTGGCGCTCAGCTCCACCCAGGGGCCCGGCGTCAAGGTGGATGTGGCGACGCTCGGCGCGACGCAGGCGTGATGCGCGGCGGCTCGCGATCGAGCCGTCGACGCTACGAGATTATCGACGCGAGGGATCATCCTCTCGCGTCGAGCCTTCCGCTCCCCCTTCATAGACGGTGAAGCGCGGCCGTCTCTGCAGATCGCGCGTCGGCGTTCCGGGCGCGAGAGGCAAAACCAGCGCCGTTTCCTCGCCGAGCACGCGCAGCGACACGATATTCAGCGCCTCGACCGGCGTGCGCCCGAGCCATAGCGGCCGCTCGCCGGGCGCGAGGGAGCCGAGAACGCGCGCATGTGTTTTTCCGAAGTAGCGGATCGGCAGGAGCAAGAGCTCGAAATCGACGATTTCGATCCCTCCGACCAGAAAACCCTTGGCTCCGGCGATGACAGGGGTCGTGTCGTCCGTGACGATGCGCAGGATCGTTTTCACATCCTCGCGCCCGGACTCGCTCCATATTCCGAGAAAAGAACGGCTCCTCCGCTCGGGCGGCCAAAAGGCGCCGACGCGCGCGCCGCAGAGTCCGGCCGGAACGAAATAGCTCAGCTCCGTCTCGATGACGAAGGCGTCCGAAAGCGTGACGAAGGCTTTCGCCAAATCCATCGTGTGGCAGTCGGGGGCGGCGCGCTCGCCTCTGAGCCCCCTCCAATATTCGTATAAAATTCTGTTGGCTGGATATCTCATGCCGCCTCCCGCCCATCGAACGAATCCCCCCGCCCCTCGGGTGTCCGTGCGCGGCTATGTCTTCGGGTCGACGGGCCTGGCGGTCTGCGGCAAAACCGCGGCGCAACGCCTGAAATGATCGAAACCGCCGCGCGCTCTCGAGCGCGCCGCGCGAAGCCGCGCGCCGCGCCGGAGCGCGAGTTTCGACAATTCATGTGTTCGAACAAGCATTTTCGCCAAATGATCCGCGGGAAAGATTCGAGGTGAACAGAACGTCTTTTTTTCGCTATGATGCGAAAGCATCGCTATTGTCTGAATTGCGAGACTCAAAATGTTCGAAAAGCCCTGCGCGCGAGGCGGCATTGTCGATCGAGGACTCCTCGCGGCGCGTAGCAGCGGTCTCGAGAACCTCAACGAGGCGCTGCGCCGGGCTCTCGGTCACTCGATCATCGGTTTCGTCATCGCATTCGGCTTTGCGAAGATCGCCTATGTCGAAGCTCGAGCGATCCTCCTGGAGAGTCGCGGCTTTTTCAGGGCTGGACCCTAGCTTTGACGCAGGGCGCGCAGGCGGGCCGGGGCAAAATTTTTGCTTGGCAAACGTCGTGGCCGCCTTTAATAAGGCCTTTCCGGGGTCGGCCAGCGTTCGCGACCCCGTTTTCAGATATCAGCTTCCGTCGAACCGAGTCCCCAGATGCGGGAGAAGGCGAGACGGTGGATAGGCCGGCGGACCCGGGGGAGATTCCTCGCGTCCCGTCCGGCCATGTCCTGTCCGAGACTGCCGGCGCCTGTCCGAGGCTCACCCCGAGGACGGCTCAATCGGCTCGCTGGACGGCGGAGCCCTCCGCCCCCGACGAGCGGCCTGCATAGACGGGGAAGACCGGAATTGTAGGGCCGGCGCGGCGCTTTTCAAAGCTCGCGCGCGGTCTTTCGAATTTGGTTGGCGCCCCTCTGATCCGAGGCGAGGCCGTTTCGGCCTCAGCCGAGGGGACAGGATCTACGGCGCCGTCGTTCCCGCCGCTCCCGCGGCGATGCGACGGCTCATCGCAACGGCGGGGCTCGTCCCCGCTCGAGGAGAGAGCAACCGTGGACAGAGCGGAGAAAAAGCAAGCCGTCGCGGCGCTGAACGAGGTCTTTGCGAAGACCCCGGTCGTCGTCGTGGCGCATTACTCCGGCCTGACCGTCGCCCAGATGCAGAAGCTGCGCAAGCAGGCTCGTGAATCTGGCGCGTCCGTGCAGGTCGCCAAGAACCGCCTCGCCAAAATCGCTCTCGACGGCACGAGCGTCGCCTCCATCGGCCCCCTTCTCAAGGGGCCGACCCTGATCGCCTATTCGGACGATCCGGTGGCGGCGCCCAAGGTGGCCGCAGCCTTCGCCAAGGATCACGACAAATTCGTCATCCTCGGCGGCGCGCTCGGCGCCCAAGCCCTCGACCCCGACGGTGTGAAGTCGCTCGCGACTCTCCCGTCGCTCGACGAACTGCGCGCAAAGCTCGTGGGCCTCATCCAGGCTCCCGCGACCAAGCTGGCGCAGCTCACGACCGCTCCGGCCTCGAAGCTGGCGCGCGTGGTCCAGGCCTATGCCGACAAAGACGCGAACGCGGCCTGACAGGCGGCGCAAATCCAACCAAGCAGAACCAAATTCGAAGGACTGAAGCAACATGGCTAATCTCGAAAAGATCGTCGAAGACCTGTCGAGCCTGACCGTGCTCGAGGCCGCCGAGCTGGCGAAGCTCCTCGAGGAGAAGTGGGGCGTTTCGGCCGCCGCCGCCGTCGCGGTGGCCGCCGCTCCGGGCGCCGCCGCCGCCGCGGCCCCGGTCGAGGAGAAGACCGAGTTCAACGTCATTCTGGCCGCCGCCGGCGACAAGAAGATCGAGGTCATCAAGGAGGTCCGCGCGATCACCGGCCTCGGCCTCAAGGAGGCCAAGGATCTGGTCGAGGGCGCTCCCAAGCCGGTCAAGGAAGGCGCTTCCAAGGACGAGGCCGAGAAGATCAAGGCCGCCCTCGAGAAGGTCGGCGCCAAGGTCGAGCTCAAGTAAGACGAAAATTCCCCTCTCCCGCCCCATGGCGGGAGAGGGTTTTCGGCACGTGTGACCAGGAGCGAATGGCGAATAGCGAATAGCGAAAAGACATTGGTCCTTTCGCTATTCGCAACTCGCTATTCGCTTTCAATAAGAGGATCGAGAGGCGACATGGCTCAGACTTCGGCGCAGACTTTCTCCGGTCGCAAGCGTGTCCGCAAATTCTTCGGCCATATCCGCGAAGCCGCGGAAATGCCCAATCTGATCGAAGTTCAGAAAGCTTCCTACGACCAGTTCCTGCTCGTCGACGAGCCTGCGGGCGGGCGTCCCGACGAGGGTCTGCAGTCGGTCTTCAAATCCGTTTTCCCGATTTCCGATTTCTCGCAGGTCGCTCTGCTCGAATTCGTGCGCTACGAGTTCGAGCCGCCGAAATACGACGTCGACGAGTGTCGCCAGCGCGGCATGACCTTCGCCGCGCCGCTGAAGGTCACGCTGCGCCTCATCGTGTTCGATGTCGATCCCGACACGCAGGCGAAATCCGTCAAGGACATCAAGGAGCAGGACGTCTATATGGGCGATATGCCCTTCATGACGGCGAACGGCACCTTCATCGTCAATGGCACGGAGCGCGTCATCGTCTCGCAGATGCACCGCTCGCCGGGCGTCTTCTTCGACCATGACAAGGGCAAGAGCCATTCCTCCGGCAAGCTGCTGTTCGCGGCGCGCATCATTCCCTATCGCGGCTCCTGGCTCGACATAGAGTTCGACGCCAAGGACATCGTCTATGCGCGCATCGACCGTCGGCGAAAAATTCCGGCGTCGTCGCTGCTGTTCGCGCTCGGCATGGATGGCGAGGAGATTCTCTCCACCTTCTACAACACCATCACCTTCAAGGCCTCCGGCGACAGCTGGCGCCAGCCCTTCGACCCGGAGCGGCTGAAGGGGCTGAAGGCCGTCAACGACATCGTCGACGCCGACACCGGCGAGGTGATCGTCGAGGCGGGCAAGAAGCTCACCGCGCGCGCCGCTCGTCAGCTCGCCGAGAAGGGCGTGAAGGCGATCAAGATCCAGTCCGAGGATCTCTACGGCCAGTTCCTCGCGCAGGATCTCTATGATCCCTCGACGGGCGAGATTTTCGCCGAGGCCGGCGACGAGATCACGGTGAAGTCGCTGCCGCTGCTGGTCGAGAAGGGCTTTGACGAGCTGCCGGTGCTCGACATCGACCATATCAACATCGGTCCCTACATCCGCAACACGCTCGCGGTCGACAAGAACTCCTCGCGCGAGGAAGCGCTGTTCGACATCTACCGCGTCATGCGTCCGGGCGAGCCGCCGACGATGGATACGGCGGAGGCGATGTTCTATTCGCTGTTCTTCGATCCCGAGCGCTACGACCTCTCGGCCGTCGGCCGCGTGAAGATGAACATGCGTCTCGACCTCGACGCGCCGGACACGATGCGCGTCCTCCGCAAGGAGGACATCGTCGCCGTCGTGCGCGCGCTCGTCGATCTGCGCGACGGACGCGGCGAGATCGACGATATCGACCATCTCGGCAATCGCCGCGTGCGCAGCGTCGGCGAGCTGATGGAGAACCAGTATCGTCTCGGCCTCCTGCGAATGGAGCGCGCGATCAAGGAGCGCATGTCCTCGGTCGACATCGACACGGTGATGCCGCAGGACCTCATCAACGCCAAGCCGGCGGCGGCGGCGGTGCGCGAGTTCTTCGGCTCGTCGCAGCTCTCGCAATTCATGGACCAGACCAATCCGCTGTCGGAGATCACCCATAAGCGCCGCCTCTCGGCGCTGGGTCCGGGCGGTCTGACGCGCGAGCGCGCCGGCTTCGAGGTGCGCGACGTGCATCCGACGCATTACGGCCGCATCTGCCCGATCGAGACGCCGGAAGGTCCGAACATCGGTCTCATCAACTCGCTCGCCACCTTCGCGCGCGTGAACAAATACGGCTTCATCGAAGGTCCTTATCGCCGCGTGCGCGACGGCAAGGTGACGGATGAGGTCGCCTATCTCTCCGCCATGGAAGAGCAGAAATATCACGTCGCCCAGGCCAACGCCCCGGTCGACGCGGAGGGCAATCTGCTCGAGGATCTGGTGCTGTGCCGTCACGCCGGCGATGTCGTGCTCGTCCCGCGCGAGCGCGTCGACGCCATGGACGTGTCGCCCAAGCAGCTCGTCTCGGTCGCTGCGGCGCTCATTCCCTTCTTGGAGAATGACGACGCCAACCGCGCGCTGATGGGCTCCAACATGCAGCGCCAGGCCGTGCCGCTGGTGAAGGCCGACGCGCCGCTGGTCGGCACCGGCATGGAGCCGGTGGTCGCCGCCGACTCCGGCGCCGCTATCGCCTCGCGCCGCGCCGGCGTCGTCGATCAGATCGACGCGACCCGCATCGTCATTCGCGCGACGGAAGAGCAGGACCCGACCAAGCCGGGCGTCGACATCTATCGTCTGATGAAGTTCCAGCGCTCGAACCAGTCGACCTGCATCAATCAGAAGCCGCTGGTGAAGGTCGGCGACTATGTGAAGAAGGGCGACATCATCGCCGACGGTCCCTCGACCGATCTCGGCGATCTGGCGCTCGGCCGCAATGTGCTCGTCGCCTTCATGCCGTGGAACGGCTACAACTTCGAGGACTCGATCCTTCTCAACGAGCGCATCGTCAAGGACGACGTCTTCACCTCGATCCATATCGACGAATTCGAGGTGATGGCGCGCGACACCAAGCTCGGCCCGGAGGAGATCACCCGCGACATTCCCAACGTCTCGGAAGAGACGCTGAAGAATCTCGACGAGGCCGGCATCGTCTATATCGGCGCGGAAGTGCAGGCGGGCGATATTCTCGTCGGCAAGATCACGCCCAAGGGCGAGAGCCCGATGACGCCGGAGGAGAAGCTGCTCCGCGCCATCTTCGGCGAAAAGGCCTCCGACGTTCGCGACACGTCTCTGCGCGTGCCGCCGGGCGTGCAGGGCACGATCGTCGAGGTGCGCGTGTTCAACCGCCATGGCGTCGAGAAGGACGAGCGCGCCCAGGCGATCGAGCGCGAGGAGATCGAGCGTCTCGCCAAGGACCGCGACGACGAGCTCGCCATTCTCGACCGCAACACCTACGCCCGTCTCTTCGAGATGCTGGTCGGCAAGATGGCGATCGCCGGGCCGAAGACCTTCAAGAAGGACCAGCCGCTCAGCCAGGCGATCCTCGACGAATATCCCCGCTCGCAGTGGTGGACCTTCGTCGTCGAGGACGACAATCTGATGGCCGGCGTAGAGGCCGTGCGCAAGCAATATGACGAGTCGAAGAAGGGTCTCGAGAACCGCTTCCTCGACAAGGTCGAGAAGCTTCAGCGCGGCGACGAGCTGCCGCCCGGCGTGATGAAGATGGTCAAGGTCTTCGTCGCGGTGAAGCGCAAGATCCAGCCCGGCGACAAGATGGCCGGACGCCACGGCAATAAGGGCGTGGTGTCGCGCATCGTGCCGCAGGAGGACATGCCCTTCCTCGAGGACGGCCAGCCGGTCGATATCGTGCTGAATCCGCTCGGCGTGCCGAGCCGCATGAATGTCGGGCAGATTCTCGAGACGCATCTGGGCTGGGCCTGCGCCGGTCTCGGCAAGCAGGTGGGCGCCGCCGTCGACGCCTATTTGCGCAGCAAGGATGTGGCGCCGCTCAAGGAGAAGCTCGTCGACATCTACGGCCCCAACGAGTCGCTGAAGAGCCTCGATGAGCCGACCTTGGTGGAAGTCGCGAAGAATCTGCGCCGCGGCGTGCCGATCGCGACGCCGGTCTTCGACGGCGCGCGCGAGAAGGACATTGTCGAGATGCTGACGCGGGCGGGGCTCTCCTCCTCGGGTCAGGTCACGCTCTTCGACGGGCGCACGGGCGAGCCCTTCGATCGTAAGGTGACGGTCGGCTACATCTATATGCTGAAGCTGCATCATCTCGTCGACGACAAGATCCATGCGCGCTCGATCGGCCCCTATTCGCTGGTCACGCAGCAGCCGCTGGGCGGCAAGGCCCAGTTCGGCGGACAGCGTTTCGGCGAGATGGAGGTGTGGGCGCTCGAGGCCTATGGCGCGGCCTACACGCTGCAGGAGATGCTGACGGTGAAATCCGACGACGTCGCCGGCCGCACCAAGGTCTATGAGTCCATCGTGCGCGGCGACGACACTTTCGAGTCGGGCATTCCCGAGAGCTTCAACGTGCTCATCAAGGAAATGCGCTCGCTGGCGCTCAATGTCGAGCTCACCTCGGCCGAGCCCGAGGAGGGCGACGAGCCGCCGCCCGAGACGACGGCCGAGGCGGCCGAATAAAGCCGCCATTCTTCCTTCTCCCGCAGGGCGGGAGAAGGCGGCCCTCGCGTCAGCGAGGGTCGGATGAGGGCCGGCGCCGCTCGCGCGAGCCTTGAAGGACCCTCACCCGACCCGGCGTCGCCGGGCCACCCTCTCCCGCAAGCGGGAGAGGGGCGCGCACCGAGGTTTATGGGCGCGACGGACAAAGATGGCGAGCCCAGCCGCTTCATCCGTCCTGCGTCTCTAGGAGAAGACCATGAATCAGCAAGAGGTCATGAATCTCTTCAATCCGGTCGTCCAGCCGCAGGCGTTCGATCAGATTCAGATTTCGATCGCGAGCCCGGAGAAAATCCTCTCCTGGTCGTTCGGCGAGATCAAGAAGCCGGAAACGATCAACTACCGGACCTTCAAGCCGGAGCGCGACGGCCTGTTCTGCGCCCGCATCTTCGGCCCGATCAAGGATTACGAGTGCTTGTGCGGCAAGTACAAGCGCATGAAATACAAGGGCGTCATCTGCGAGAAGTGCGGCGTCGAGGTCACGCTGGCGCGCGTGCGCCGCGACCGCATGGGCCATATCTCGCTCGCGGCGCCGGTCGCGCATATCTGGTTCCTGAAGTCGCTGCCCTCGCGCATCGGCCTTCTGCTCGACATGACGCTGAAGGACCTCGAGCGCATCCTCTATTTCGAGTCCTACATCGTCATCGATCCGGGCCTCACGCCCTTGAAGGAGCGTCAGCTCCTCACCGAGGACGAATATCTGCGCGCCCAAGACGAATATGGGCAGGACCATTTCACGGCGATGATCGGCGCCGAGGCGATCCGCAAGATCCTCGAGTCGATGGATCTCGAGGGCATCGCCGCGCGCCTGCGCCAGGAGATCGCCGAGGCGACCACCGAGCTCAAGCCCAAGAAGCTCGCCAAGCGCCTGAAGATCATCGAGGCCTTCATTCAGTCCGGCAATAAGCCGGAGTGGATGATCCTGAAGGAGGTCCCGGTCATCCCGCCGGACCTGCGCCCGCTGGTGCCGCTCGACGGCGGCCGCTTCGCGACCTCCGATCTCAATGATCTCTATCGCCGCGTCATCAACCGCAACAATCGTCTGAAGCGGCTGATCGAGCTGCGCGCGCCGGATATCATCATTCGCAATGAGAAGCGCATGCTGCAGGAGGCCGTCGACGCTCTGTTCGACAATGGCCGCCGTGGCCGCGTCATCACCGGCGCCAATAAGCGTCCGCTGAAGTCGCTGGCCGACATGCTGAAGGGCAAGCAGGGCCGCTTCCGCCAGAATCTGCTCGGCAAGCGCGTCGACTATTCCGGCCGCTCGGTCATCGTCGTCGGCCCGGAGCTCAAGCTCCATCAATGCGGCCTGCCGAAGAAGATGGCGCTCGAGCTGTTCAAGCCCTTCATCTATTCGCGCCTCGACGCGAAGGGCCATTCGGCCACGGTGAAGCAGGCCAAGAAGCTGGTCGAGAAAGAGAAGCCGGAGGTGTGGGACATCCTCGACGAGGTGATCCGCGAGCATCCGGTGCTGCTCAATCGCGCGCCGACGCTCCATCGCCTCGGCATTCAGGCCTTCGAGCCGGTGCTGATCGAGGGCAAGGCGATCCAGCTGCATCCGCTCGTCTGCGCCGCCTTCAACGCCGATTTCGACGGCGATCAGATGGCCGTGCACGTCCCGCTGTCGCTGGAAGCGCAGCTCGAGGCGCGCGTGCTGATGATGTCGACGAACAATATTCTGCATCCGGCCAATGGTCAGCCGATCATCGTGCCGTCGCAGGATATCGTTCTCGGCCTTTATTATCTGTCGCTGGAGCGTGACGGCGAGCCCGGCCAGGGCATGGCCTTCGCCGACCAGGGCGAGATCGAGCATGCGCTCGCCGCCAAGTCGATCACGCTGCAGACCAAGATCAAGGGCCGCGCCTGGACCTATAACGAGAAGGGCGAGCGCGTGTCGAAAATCTTCGACACGACGCCCGGTCGTCTGATCCTCGGCCAGCTGCTGCCGCGCAATCCCAAGATTCCCTTCGACGCAGCCAACAAGCTGATGACGAAGAAGGAAATCTCCAACATGATCGACACCGTCTACCGCAATTGCGGTCAGAAGGAGACGGTCATCTTCTGCGATCGCATCATGGCCCTCGGCTTCCGCGAGGCGTTCAAGGCGGGCATCTCCTTCGGCAAGGATGACATGGTCATCCCGGAGACGAAGGAGCGCATCATCACCGAGACGCGCAGCGCCACCAAGGAATATGAGCAGCAGTACAACGACGGCCTCATCACCCAGGGCGAGAAATACAATAAGGTCGTCGACGCCTGGATGAAGTGCTCGGAGAAGCTCGCCGAGGAGATGATGATCCGCATCTCCACCGTCCGCAAGGACGAGCATGGCCGCGATCTGCCGATCAACTCCATCTATATGATGTCCCACTCGGGCGCGCGCGGCTCGCCCGCGCAGATGAAGCAGCTCGCAGCGATGCGCGGCCTCATGACCAAGCCCTCGGGCGAGATCATCGAGACCCCCATCATCTCGAACTTCAAAGAGGGCCTCACCGTTCTCGAATACTTCAACTCCACCCACGGCTCCCGCAAGGGCCTGTCGGACACGGCGTTGAAGACCGCGAACTCTGGCTATCTCACGCGTCGTCTCGTCGACGTGGCGCAGGATTCGATCATCACCACGGTCGATTGCGGCACCGAGAAGGGCATTCGCATGCGGGCGATCATCGACGCCGGTCAGGTCGTCGCCTCGCTCACCTCGCGCATTCTCGGCCGCACCGCGGCGGAGGATCTGCGCGATCAGCAGGGCAAGATCATCGTCCCCAATGGCGAGATGATCCAGGAGTGGCATATCGAGCCGATCAACGCCGCCGGCATTCAGGAGGTGAAGATCCGCTCGGTGCTGACCTGCGAGTCGAAGAACGGCGTCTGCGGCAAATGTTACGGGCGCGATCTCGCCCGCGGCACGCCCGTCAATATGGGCGAGGCGGTCGGCGTCATCGCGGCGCAGTCGATCGGCGAGCCGGGCACGCAGCTCACCATGCGCACCTTCCACATCGGCGGCGCGGCGCAGCTGGCGGACCAGTCCTTCATCGAGTCCAACTTCGAAGGCACGGTGCATATCCGCAACCGCCATGTGGCGCGCAACTCGGATGGCGATCTCATCGTCATGGCGCGCAACGTCGCGGCGGTGATCGTCGGGCCGGACGGCGTCGAGCGCGCCGTCAACCGCATCCAATATGGCGCGCGGCTGAAGGTGGACGAAGGCGACAAGATCAAGCGCGGCGACCGCATCGCGGAATGGGACCCCTATACGCGTCCCATCGTCAGCGAGGTGGACGGCGCCATCGGCTTCGAGGATCTGGTCGAAGGCCAATCGGTGACGGAGACGGCGGACGAGTCGACCGGCATCACCAAGCGCGTCGTCATGGATTGGCGTCTCAACACGCGCTCGGCGAGCCTCAAGCCGGCGATCGTCATCAAGGGCGCCGACGGTAAGGTCATCAAGCTGCAGCGCGGCGGCGACGCTCGCTACACGCTGCCGGTCGAGTCGATCATCGCGGTCGAGCCGGGCGGGCAGATCAAGGCCGGCGACATTGTCGCGCGTATCTCGCTCGAGAGCGCCAAGACC
The DNA here is from genome assembly GCF_000379125.1 of Methylosinus sp. LW4. Lineage (NCBI taxonomy): Bacteria > Pseudomonadati > Pseudomonadota > Alphaproteobacteria > Hyphomicrobiales > Methylocystaceae > Methylosinus > Methylosinus sp. LW4. The sequence goes on from NZ_KB900626.1 coordinate 3,518,054, forward strand.
CGCGACATCACCGGCGGTCTGCCGCGCGTCGCCGAGCTGTTCGAGGCGCGCCGTCCCAAGGATCACGCGATCATCGCGGAAATCTCCGGCACGGTGCAATTCGGCCGCGACTATAAGAACAAGCAGCGCCTCTCCATCGTCCCGCATGAGGAAGGCGCTGATCCGGTCGAATATCTGATCCCCAAGGGCAAGCACATCCATCTTCAGGACGGCGACGTCGTGGAGAAGGGCGACTATATCGTCGACGGCAATCCGGCGCCGCACGACATTCTGGCGATCAAGGGCGTGGAGGAGCTGGCCGCTTACCTCGTCAATGAAATCCAGGAGGTCTACCGGCTGCAGGGCGTCAACATCAACGACAAGCACATCGAAGTGATCGTGCGTCAGATGTTGCAGAAGGTCGATATCGTCGACGCTGGCGACACCGGCTTCCTCGATGGCGAGCAGGTCGATCTCACCGAGCTCGAGGAGGCCAACGCCAAGGCGCTGGAGGAGGGCGGCAAGCCGGCTCACGGCACGCCGGTTCTGCTCGGCATCACCAAGGCCTCGCTGCAGACGCGCTCCTTCTTCTCGGCGGCCTCCTTCCAGGAGACCACGCGCGTGCTCACCGAGGCGGCGGTCAATGGCAAGGTCGATCCGCTCATCGGCCTCAAGGAGAATGTCATCGTCGGCCGGCTGATTCCTGCGGGCACGGGCGCGGCCATGGCGAAGTTCCGTGGCATTGCGACGGGGCGCGACGATCTCATCATCACGCAGCGCGCCGCGGAAGCCGAGACGCGCCCGACGACGCCGCGCCTGCCGCCCGCCGCGGCGGAGTGAGGCGAGGGGTCTTGTCCCTCTCCTCCAAAGAGGAGAGGGAGAGGCCCGAGCAAAATGAAAAAGGCCGCCAGCGATGGCGGCCTTTTTCATTCCGTATCATACTGCTTCCGACCGATTGCTTCGGCGCGGCGAACACAATCCCTTCGTCCTGAGGCGCTTTTTGCGGCACGCAAAAAGCCTCGAAGGACGATCCAGCCCACACAGCGGCGACCCGTCGAGACCCCGGCACCCAAGTCGGGCAAGCCCGACTTGGTAAACCCGAGATCGATGCGGGCTCCTCAGGGCGAGGGATGGATGGTTCATCCGAATGGATCGATCGGAAGTCGTATCAGGGGCTTTTCGACAGGATTCGAACCACGCAAGCTCAGCGCTTCTTTTTGCCGCCGGCTTCCGCTGTCTTCTTGAAGCCGTTCGCCAGCTCTGTGCCGAGCGTGAGCGCGCGCGCTTCCGTCACGCGCAATGCGCAATAGCCGAAATCCGCCTCCTGGGCGTATGAGCGGCAAATCTCCTCGCGGCGCGCGGAAAAGCCGGCCTGCTCGCGGACGAGCTCCTTGCGCTGGGCCTTCTCGGATTTCATCTTGTCGTAGAGCGCTTTGTAGTCGTTGCGCACCGTCTGCTCGATGCGGGCGCGCATGGTCAGCATCTCTTCGGCGCGCTTGGGGTCGAGCTCGCCGGCGCCCATGCCCCACAGGCCATTGGGGTCGGCGCGACAATCGGCCTGCTTCAGCTCGCACGCCCTGCCGTCGGAGCTCGCCAGAATCGCGCCGTCCAGCGCGTCGAAGCTGAAGGGGCAGGCCGGAAATTCCACCTCGAAGCGACGAAGCCCGCTGCTCGTTTGACGCAGCGCCAGGCGCAATGGCTCGGACACCTCGATCCGGCAGGTCTCGCCAGAGCGCGTCAGCCGATCGCCCACGAGCGACAGCCGCGCCACCTCGAGCGCGCCGCCACGCCTCTGCAGCTCGATCGAGCCGCGCGCCTCGCCATCCTGATAGAGGACGCGGCCGACAATCGTCTCCTCGCTCGGCGGCTTGGGCGCGACAGGCGTCACGGCGGCGCGCGGCTTGGGCTTGGCGCCCGGCTCGACGGGGGCCGCGACAGAACCCGCCGGCGCCGGCGCGACCGCGCCCGGCAGCGCCATCTGAGCGATGGCGCCGGTCGTGGCGGGGAGCGCCGAAAGAAGCGCCGCGCTGGAGAGAATCGCGCGGAGAGAGACGATGGACATGAAAGACAACAAAGACTGAAAGACGCGGCCTCGGCAAGTGCGGATCGAGGCCCCGCCCGAAGCCGCGTCAGCGCGGCGCCAGCACCATGATCATCTGCCGGCCTTCCATGGAGGGCTCGAGCTCGACCTTGGCGATAGTCGCCGTCTCCGCCTTGACGCGCGTCATCAGACGGTAGCCGATATCCTGATGCGCGATCTCGCGACCACGAAAACGCAATGTGACCTTGACCTTGTCGCCCTCCTCGAAGAAGCGCTGCACGGCTTTCATCTTCACATCATAGTCGTGCTCGTCGATGCCGGGGCGGAGCTTGATCTCCTTGACCTCGACGATCTTCTGCTTCTTGCGGGCCTCGGCGGCCTTTTTCTGCTCGAGAAATCGAAATCTGCCGTAATCGAGAATTTTGCAGACCGGCGGCTCGGAATTGGGCGCGATCTCGACGAGATCGAGCGCTGCCGTCTCCGCCAGAGAGAGGGCGTCGAGAAACGGAACCACGCCGTGGTTCTTGCCTTCCGAGTCGATCAGTTGCACCTCGCGCGCGCGAATCTCCCGGTTGATGCGCGGACCCTCCTTCTGTGGGGCCGCGGTGCTCTTCATTGGACGGCGAATGGATGTTCTCCCTTCAGGATGAAATAGATCGTCTTCCGATCCGATCCGTTGCGCGAGAGAAAGCGGCATGAGCCGTCATTTCCCCCGGGGCTACCCGGCGGAGGGCCGACGCGGAAAGAATCTCACTCTCCTCCGCGAAGTCAACCGTCGATATAGAACTATTCGCGGCGAGCCGCGCGAAATTCGTGCTCAACCGCAATCGGCGAAGGCGGGGCAGGAGGCGCCGCAGCCGCCCGCTCCGCCCATGGAGGCGCAGGAGGCTTCGGTCTCACCGCCGCTCGCCGGCTTGGCGATCAGCGAGAGCTGGCGCGTCAATTCGACGCCGCCGCAGGCCGGACAGGCGGGAATTTCGTCCGAGCGCACCAATGTCTCGAATTCTTTGTCGCAGGAATTGCAGCTATAGGCGTAGAGCGGCATTGAAATCCTCGTCGCCGGAAGCGGATGTCGCGCGTTACATGCGCTCCCGATCAGGCCATTGCAAGCCGGGAGTCCCGCTCACGCGCCGCCCGCTTCGGCGAGGCGCAGCGCATAGGCGCGCACATCCTTCGGCCAATCGGCCATGATCGATTCGAATCGCGCCGCATCGCCGGCGAAGAGCGCGCGCAACGCCTCCTCATAGCCGGGAAGATTTCCCGCTATGGCGGAGAGAAAGCGATAGGCGGCCTCGCGCGCCTCGCGCTTATGGCTCTCCGCTCCGCCCTCACGTCGCGCGGTCTCGACCAGACGGCGCAGCGTCGCCGAAGCGCCGCCCGGCTGCGCGGCGAGCCAGTCCCAATGCCGCGGCAGCAGCGTGACCTCGCGCGCGACAACGCCGAGCTTGGGCCGTCCACGACCACGCGCGGCTTCCTCCGCGCCCTCCGTCGGAGCGGCGTCGCTGCGCTCTCTGCCGGGAGGAGCGGCGGCGAGCCGCGCGATGATCTCCGGCTTGGCGCCACGCAGATCGAGATCGACCACCTCGCCGGTGGCGTCGTCGAAAGTGAGGACATAGCCATCGGCCGCATCGGCGTTCTTCACCGCCAAGGCGACCTCGACCAGCGGACCGGAGGCGAGGATGCGGCCATCGGCGAAAGCGGCGCAGGGCCGCGACAGGCGGGAGAGAGCGTCTTTTTCCATACGCAATTTATACCCAGGTTAAATTATCAGAGTCAATAATACCCGGAATAAATATTTCTCGCGCCGCGGCGGCCGGCGCCCCTATCTCTCCGAGAGCCGCCCCGGAGACTCCCCGATGATCGCCCGATGCCTCCTTTGCCTTTTCCTATGCGCGACGGCCTCGCTGGACGCCCATGCGGCGCCTTCGGCGCAGGACGAGGCGAAGCAGATTGAGAAGGACCTGCGCCGCATTCAGCTGCCGGAGGGGTTTTCCATCTCGCTCTACGCGCTGGTTCCACATGCGCGCACGCTCGCTATCGGCGGGCGCGGCGAGGCGATTTTCGTCGGCACGGATGCGAGCCGCATACATGTGCTGATTCCGGGCGGCGAGCGCGCCGCCTCTGTCGAGACTTTCGCCGCCGATGCGCCTTTCGTCATTCCGCATGGACTCTGCTTCGACGCGGAGGGAACATTGTTCGTCGTCGAGCAGAATCGCATTTCGAGCTTTGCTTCAGCCGAGAAGGACTGGCGCCGGCTCGCCTGGAAGGATGCGCGCAGCCTCGCGCCACAAGGCGGGCTCATCCCCGTCGCCGAGCAGAGCGCCAATCACACGACGCGCATCTGTCGCATCGGGCCGGACGGCAAGCTCTATGTCTCGCTGGGCCAGCCCTATAATGTCACGCCGCACGACAAGCTCGAGCTCTATGAGCGCATCGGCATGGGCGGAATCATCCGCATGAATCGCGACGGCTCCGGCCGCGAGGTTTTTGCGCGCGGCGTTCGCAACTCCGTCGGCATGGATTTCGATCCTGCGGACGGAACGCTCTGGTTCACCGACAATCAGGTGGATCGCATGGGCGACGACACGCCGCCCGGCGAGCTCAATCGCGCGCCGCGGGCGGGACTGCATTTCGGCTTTCCCTGGTATGGCGGCGGCCATGTGCGAACTTACGAATATTCGCGCGATGCGCCGCCGGAGGGCGTCGTCTTTCCGCAAGTGGAGGAGGCGCCGCACGCCGCCGATCTCGGCATGACCTTCTATCGCGGCTCGGCCTTCCCGCCCTATTATCGCGGCGGGATTTTCTCTGCGCAGCACGGCTCCTGGGACCGCACGATGCCGGTCGGCGCGCGCGTGATGTTCACCCGCGTCGGCCCGGAGGGAAAGCGCGGCGTCAGCGAGCCTTTCGCGGAAGGCTGGAACAATGGCGATCCGCAATATCTCGGCCGGCCCGTGGATGTGGCGGAACTGCCGGACGGCTCGCTGCTGGTGACGGACGACCAGAATGGGGCGGTGTATCGGATTGTTTATAAGGCGCCGTGAGGCTTCCCATTGCGCATTGACATTGTCACTCCTCCACGTGCTCATATGAAATTCAAATACGAGGAACGCAATCCTTCGAGCAACCGCGCTAAAAGAAGACCGTCATGGCCAATGAAGAACAGCCGACATCCGATGCGCAATCGTTTTCTATGTTTATGGGTGCCGTATCACTGATGTTATTTGTAGTCCCGGCAGCATCCACCAAAATCGATTTCTGTCCTTTGAATATTGGTCTACTAGAGCGACTGCCTCATTTCGAGCAGCTTGTGCGATCTGGCTTGGTTGGATCTACTCAGGTCTGTCTATTTGGAAACATGCTCGTACCATTTTGGGCGATCGCGATCTGTGGATGCATATATTTTCGTTCATATTTAAAACAATTGGCGATAGAAGCGCAACGACGCCAGAATATGCCTAATCCAGGTTCGGGTCAGGCTTTTAATATTATGCTATGGCTATCTATAATATGTGGTATTTTCATTTTTGTTGCGCAGTTTGTTCCTGTCTCTATGTTAATGGGAGGCTTTGCAACAAAGCAGTTTTCTTTAGAGGCTTTTTTGCTTTGTGGCGAAGGACTGTTGATTGCGCTGACGCTTGCCTATGCGTGACCATTCCGACCCTGCATCGGAGCAGAGCTTTCATAGACGAGAGACGGTTTACTGAAATTTTTGGGTGAATACGTCCTTCAGAGCATTTGCCCGCTCAACGCCTTCCCGTCATGCCCCATCACGCGCATATCCAGCATGCGTCCCGCTTCCGCGCCGGGCGTGCGGATGGGAGTGAAATCTTCGGCGCGGGCCATGCCGCCTTTTTCCGTCAGCACGCGCAATGTCTTGCCGATCTGCGCGTCGAGATGGCGGATGAGCGCGGCGTCACCGGCCGCGCGCAGGCGGGCGGCGCGTTCTTTCACCAATGAGCCATTGACCTGCGGCATCAGCGCCGCCGGCGTTCCGGGACGCGGCGAATAGGGGAAGACATGCAGATGCGTCAGCCCGCATTGCTCGACGAGAGCGAGCGTGCGCGCGAACATGTCTTCCGTCTCGGTGGGAAAGCCCACGATGAAATCGGCGCCGAAGACGATATCCGGCCGCGCCTCGCGCAGCTCGGCGCAAAAGCGAATGGCGTCGGCGCGCGAATGGCGGCGCTTCATGCGTTTCAGAATGAGGTCGTCGCCCGCTTGCAGCGAGAGATGCAGATGCGGCATGAGCCGCGGCTCGCTGCGCATGCAGTCCAACAGCTCGGCGTCCGCCTCTATGCAGTCGATGGAGGAGAGCCGCAGCCGCTCGAGCCGCGGCACTTCCCGCAGCAGCGCGCGCGTGAGGCCGCCGAGCGAAACGCCTTCGGCGGCGTAGCTCGTCAGATCGACGCCGGTCAGCACGATCTCGCGCTTGCCGCTCTCGACCAGCCGCCGCGCCTCGGCGACGACCTCGGCCGGCGCGATGGAGCGCGAGGGGCCGCGGCCGAGGGGAATGATGCAGAAAGTGCAGCTATGGTCGCAGCCGTTCTGCACGGCGAGAAAGGCGCGCGTTTGCCCTTCGGCGGCGCTGTCGGCGCGCGGCGCGCCCGGCTCGGCGAGCACGCGCGCGACGCCGTCCATTGCGGCGAAGCTCGCGGGATCGATGCGCGCCGCGCAGCCGGCGACGATGATCTCGGCCGCCGGCCGCTCGCGATGAAGGCGGCGGATCGCTTGCCGCGCCTGGCGCGTCGCCTCGGCCGTCACGGCGCAGGTATTGACGATGACGCGCTCGCTTTGCGCGCCGGCGCGCGCCTCGCGCAGCAGCCGCTCGGAATCGACGTAATTGAGGCGGCAGCCGAAGGTGACGATGTCGACCGCGGCGCTCACGCGTCCAGCTCGGCGAAGTAGCCGGCTTCCAGCTCCGTCTCGAATTCGAGCTCGACGTCGCCGGTCATCATGACATGATCGTCCGGCCCCCAGGCGATGACGAGCTCGCCGCCGGGGAGGCGAATGCGCGCCTCACGCGCCGAGAGGCCGGCGCGGGCGGCCGCCACCAGCGTCGCGCAGGCGGCCGAGCCGCAGGCGCGCGTCTCGCCCGTGCCGCGCTCCCAGACGCGCAGCAAAATCTCATCCGGCGCGACGATCTTGGCGAAGGAGATATTGGCGCGCTCGGGGAAGAGCCGGTGATGCTCGAGCTGCGGCCCGAGCGTGGCGAGATCGAGAGCGAGCGGGTCCTCGACGAAGAAGACCGCATGAGGATTGCCCATATTGACTGCCGAAAAGGCGGCGGGCGCCCCCTGGACTTCAGGCGCGAGCGGCACATTTCTCGTATCGGGGGCTTCGGCGGCGAGCGGTACGTCCCGCCAGCTCAGCCGAGGCGCGCCCATATCGACGGTAAAGCGCGTCTCGCCCGCGCGCCATGTGCGCACCGGGCCGGCGTCGGTTTCCAGCGTCAGCGCCTCGCCTTCCCCGGCGCGGCCGAGCACATAGGCGACGCAGCGCGTGCCATTGCCGCAGGCGGCGGAGAGCGAGCCGTCGGTATTGTAGATGCGCATATAGGCGTTCGCGCCCGCATGGCGCGGCGCATGCAGGACCATCAGCTGGTCGAAGCGCAGGCCGGGGGCGCGGGCGATGGCGCGCGCCTCGGCGGGCGCGACCTCGAGGCCGGCGCGGCGCAAGTCGAGAACGAGAATTTCATTGCCGATCCCGTTCATACGAAAGATAGGGAGTCCGGCGAGCGGGCTGGTCATCATGCCGTTCATTTCCTGTTACAGGCGTATATAGAGAATCGAATCGCGACGCTATGGCCGGCGCCCGCGCTTTCAAAGAGGACGAGACCCATGAGCAATTCGAGCGATGAGGGCTTCACGCAGAGATTGAAGCGCGCTTGGCCCTTTGTCGCGGGTCTGGCCGTTCTCGCCGTCGTCGCGGGAGCCTTTTTCGGCGCGACATCCACTCCGCCGACCTCCACCGCCGTCGTGACGGCGCCGGGCGCTCAGGTCGCGGCGGAGACGCCGCAAAAGCCCGCGCCCTCCGCGCCGGACAGCCCCGTCGCGCCGAAGCCGACGCTCGACCTCAACGAGCCCTCTCAGGCCGAGGCGGAGGCGCAGGCGCAAGCCGACGCCATCGCTGGTCAGGCAATCGATATCATCGCCCGGCCCGTCCTCAAATTGCGCGGGCAGGGCACATGGGCGGACGGGCTCAAGACGCTCTCCGAGGCCATCGCCAGCCTGCGCGTCGCCGCCTCCAAGGCCGGGCTCACCGTGGACGGCCGCCCGCTGGTCGCCTTTACCGAGACGGATGACAATGGCTTTCATTTCGAGGCCATGCTGCCGCTGACGCGCCCGCCCGAGGCCAAGGCCAAATTCGAGCATGGCGTCGAGGCCGGCGCCTCGCCCGCCGGCAAGGCGCTGAAGTTCCAGCATCGCGGGCCTTATGAGGAGATCGACTCGACCTATGAGGCGATCACCGCCTTTCTGGACGAGAAGGGCCTCGACACGAAAAACCTGTTCGTCGAGGAATATCTCAACGATCTGAAGACCAGCGACGATGATGGGCTCCAGGTGGATATTTATGTGTTCTTGAAGTGAGAGCTTCCGGGCGCTGGCTTCGTCCCGTCAAATACAATCCCCTCATCCTGAGGCGCTTTTTGCGGAACGCAAAAAGCCTCGAAGGATGTTCCAGTGCGCGTTTCGACGCTTCGAGACGCCCGCTTCGCGGGCACCTCAGCGTGAGGGCCGTCGTTGCGACCATGCGCGCATGAGGGGTCAAGACAGGTCCGGTTCGTCTCGCCTCTCTCGCGATCGCAGAGATCGTCTCTAATGAAACCTGGCTTAAGAGCCTGGCCGCATGGAGACGTCCCTCGTCACACAATCTTCAACGGGCTTCGCAGCGACGATATTCCCGATCTGCACTCGAAGCGCGGTTGGAGCGGCTCAGCTTTCTTTCGCGTCCGGCCGATATTCCAGAATGTCGCCCGGCTGGCAGTCCAAGACCTCGCAGATTTTCTCCAGCGTATCGAAGCGAATTCCTTTCACCTTGCCGGATTTCAAGAGGCTCACATTCTGCTCGGCGATGCCGATACGTTGCGCGAGATCGCGCGAGCGCATCTTGCGCCGCGCGAGCATCACGTCGAGATTGACCACGATCGCCATGGCGCTCACACGAATTGCGCGTTTTCGCCGGCGATGTCGGCGGCGGTCTTGAAGATATGCGCTATGGCGATCAGCATCAGCAGGAAGATGATGTTCAGCAGATCCTCGAGCTTTATGTAGCCGTGATGGCTCTGCTCATAGGGAAGATGCGAGGCGATGGCCAGAATGATCGCCGAGCGCATCGCCACGTCCAGAAGCACGGTGAACAGCCCGATGACGCCTGCGCGCCGTAGCCATAGCGCCGCCTCCGCGGAGAAGACGCCGCCCTCGAGATAGAGGCTGAACACGCGCCACAGGCAAAAGCAGATGACCGCGACAAAGACCCAGACGAAGAGGCTCAGCGCCGTCGCCGCTGCATATTGGCCTTGCGAGGCGCCCGAAACGTCGATCTGCAACAGCTCGCGAAAGTGGCGCTCGACCTTTCCGGCGTCGGCCCAGAAGGTCAGTATCGCGAGGAGATCGGCCGCCGCGAAGAAAACGACGAGCGCCCGAATTGTTTGGCAGATCCATCCGATGCGCGCCCGCAGCGCGGAAAGACGCGGGTCTTGGAGAGCAATGGCGTCGATCATGGGATTCCATCCTTTCGGCGGCGCGGCAAAATGGCCGTCCGGCGCGATGGAAACAATTTGACGCATATTATTTTTAATGTCAAACATGAAAATATCATTGAACAACAGGAAGCGATCCATGACCCGCGGCCTCCCGTTTCTCGCGCTCGCCTCTGCTCTTTCTCTCTCGGCCTGCAATGGCGTTCCGCTCTCGACGCAGTGGAAGCTGCGCTCCTTCGATCTCTCGACCGCCGATGTCGCGCCGCTCCGCCTCGCCCTGCGCGCGCCCGATTGGCTCGAGCCGACGCCGACGAGCGCGCGGGTCGTCGCCACCTATTGGCGCGAGGGAGAGGAGGCGGCGAAGCGCGTTCTGACGATTCGTCTCGTTCCCGCCGCCCATGCGGAAGACCGGCCCATTCTCGCCGGGCTCGAATCGGCGACGAGCGGCGGGCTGATGGTCTTCGAGGCCGACCGGCGCGATCTCGCCGCTATTCGCGCCGCGCAGGAGGAGGGAAAGCGCTGGCGCGAGAGCGGCGCGAAAGGCCATGGCTCGCTCGATCTCGAGGGCGGGCTCTACTGCCGCCGCGCGGAAATCCCTGCCGGAGCGGTGGTTTTCGACGTTTATGTCCATGCCGACGACGCGCTCGGCTGGCTCCCGTTGCTGATCGGCCATGACGCGCATCCGTCCGGCGCGGACGAGAAGAAGCTCGCCGATTTCATGCCGCCCTGCGCGCCGGCGCCGGCCAATGTCGCAGCCAAGACGCGGCGATAGCGCCAAGTCTGTCCGTTCTCGCTGGCGTTGGTCCCCTTTGCCGCGATATGATCGCGCGCATACTGCCCTCGGGCAGGGTCGGACACCCAAGTCAATGAGCGGCGACGAGCTTTCCGTCGGCTTCCAAGTCTTAGAAATCATCTGGATCGATCTGCTTCTTTCGGGCGACAATGCGATTCTCATCGCGCTCGCCTGTCACAAGCTCCCGAAACAGCAGCGGCGATGGGGCATTTTGCTGGGCGCGGGCGGCGGCGTGCTGCTGCGCATCGCCTTCGCCTTCGTGGTCATTCAGCTCATGGCGATTCCGGCGCTCAAGGCGCTCGGCGGACTGATGCTGCTCGGCGTCGCCACCAAGCTGCTCGTCGACGAGACCGAGCATCATATGGAGGCGAAAGAGGACCTCTGGGGCGCGGTGGCGGCCATCATAATGGCCGATGCGGTGATGTCGCTCGACAATGTCATCGCCATCGCCGGCGCGGCGGAGGGCTCCATGCCGCTCATCATCTTCGGCCTCGGCGTGTCGGTGCCGATCGTGGTCTTCGGCGCCGGCCTGCTGATGCAGGCGCTGTCGCGCTTTCCCATTCTGGTCTGGGCGGGCGCGGGCCTGCTCGGCTGGATTTCGGGCGAACTCATCGCCGGCGATCCGATCTGGGAGAAATTCGGCTGGACGGCGCCGGAGCATTTCGAGCTCGGCGCCTCTATCGCCGGCGCCATTCTGGTGCTGGTCGCCGGCTTCATCGCCTCCAAGCTCGAGGAACGCGCCGAGGCGCGGCGCAAGACGCAGGGCGGAGGCTGATCGCAATGGCGCTCGCGCTGCTGAAATGGGCGCTGCTCGTCGTCGTCGGAGCCTATGTGCTGGCGGCGGCGGGACTCGGCCTGTTTCAGCGGCGGCTGCAATATCTGCCGGACACGCGCCAAATCTCGCCGCAGCAGGCAGGGCTCGCCGGCGTCGAGGAGCTGAAGCTCGCGACCTCGGACGGAGAGACGATCGTCGCCTGGCATGCGCCGCCGCGCGAGGGGCGGCCGGCGCTGCTCTATTTCCACGGCAACGCCGGCGGGCTCGTCGATCGCGTGGCGCGTTTTCGCTTTTTTATGGGCGAGGGCTATGGCTTTCTCGCCATCGCCTATCGCGGCTATGCCGGCTCCAGTGGAACGCCGACGCAAGAAGGGCTGATGCGCGACGCCGAGGCCGCCTATGCGGAGGCCCGCGCGCGTGGCTATGGGCCGGAGCAGATCGTCATCGTCGGCGAATCATTGGGCTCGGGCGTCGCCACGCAACTCGCGGCGCGGCGGGAGGCGGCGGCGCTGGCGCTCGACTCGCCCTTCTCCTCAGCGGCCGATGTCGCCGAGACGCGCTATGGCTTTCTGCCGGTGCGCTGGCTGATGCTGGATCAGTTCCGCTCCGATCTCGCCATTCGCGACGTGCATGTTCCCGTGCTGATCGCGCATGGCGACAAGGATGGCGTGGTGCCGATCGCGCTCGGCCGCAAGCTCTTCGATCTCGCCAATGAGCCGAAGCGATTCATGCTCGTGCCCGGCGGGCAGCATCTGGTGCTCGGATTGCCGGACGTCTTCCCGCGCCTCGCCCGCTGGGTGGACGGCGCGCTGGCGACGCCGCGGCGTCTCGAGGCGAGCGATTGATGAAAGGTCGTGTCGAAAAACCAGCCCCTTCATCCTGAGGAGCGGCCGAAGGTCGCGTCTCGAAGGATGAGGGGAGCGCAATTGCCAGAGGATGCGCGCCGCGCCGGTTCAGCCGCGCGAGGAGCCCTGCTTGGCGATCGGCTGCTGCGGATCGAGCGCCAGAGCGCGCTGATAGGATTCCGCAGCCTTCTGGCGATTGCCCTTGCGCTCATAGGCGAGGCCGAGCCAGGCCCAGGCCGGCGCGCTCTTATTGTCGACATTGAGCGCCGCGTTGAAATCCTCGATCGCCTTGTCGTAATTGCCGAGCGTCACGAGGCTCTCGCCGCGCGCCTGATAGGGCGCCGCGGCGAAAGGATCGCGGTCGATGGCGTTGTCGAAATCGGTGACGGCGCGCTGATTGTCGCCGCGCTTCTGATGGATCAGCCCGCGCGCGTGAAAGGCCTGGGCGCTCTCGGGATTGAGCCGGATCGCGGCGTCGAGATCGGCGAGCGCCTGATCCAGATTGCCCTGCGCGCGCAACAGATTGGCGCGGCCGATATAGGCCGGGGCGTGATTGGCGTTCACGTCTATGGCGCGGTCGAAGTCGAGCCGCGCCTGATCGTTGCGGCCGATCTGGCGGAAGGCGAGAGCGCGATTGGTGAAGGCGGCGGCGCTGTTGGGCTCGATCCTGATCGCCTGGGAGAAATCGGCGATCGCCTCCTGGAACTGGCCGATCTTGGCCAGCGCCACGCCGCGCGTGTTATAGGCCTCGGGCGTCGGATTGCGGCGCACGACCTCGGACAGCGACTCTATATTGGCGTTGGCGGCTCGCGGATCGGCGGCGTCGGTCTCGGCGAAGCCGCGTCCCGGCGGCCGCAGCACGCCGGCGGTCTCGCAGCCGGCGAGGGCGAGCAGAGTCAGCATTGCGACGCCCGCGCGCAGAGGCGCGCAGCGACAAAAGATGGGGGACGTCCGGCGAACCGCCGATCCGAGCGGCAATTCCATTCCGTCCGACCTCCTCAGACAAGTCCTGAAAGCGCTTCGAATGCGCGACGAAGACGAATGATAGCGGGCAATTCGGCGAGATTTCGACGCGCCCGCTTCTTTTCGATCAGCGGCCGCCGACGGCGGGCTTCGCCTTCACGGGCAGCAGGCCTTCGCGCTGCAGCTTCTTGCGGGCGAGCTTGCGGGCGCGGCGCACGGCCTCGGCCTTCTCGCGGGCGCGCTTCTCCGAGGGCTTCTCATAATGGCCGCGGAGCTTCATCTCACGGAAAATGCCTTCGCGCTGCATCTTCTTCTTCAGCGCCTTGAGAGCCTGGTCGACATTATTGTCGCGGACGAGAACTTGCACGAAGCGATCCTGTTTCTAGAGGCGGCGCGCGCCCCGGTTGGAGACGTTGCTGCGGGTGAGAATAGTCGGTCGGGCGCTGACGGAGCGCCTGACCCGTGCGCGGGGAATTAACAGAACTGCCCGGCGTTGTCCACAAGCAGCGGCTCGGACGCCGCCGCTATCCGTACAAGCCGAGGGGTCGGCTCCCGCGCCGTCCGCTTCCCCTTTTCCGACGGCGCAGGGTGGATTTTTGCGGCCGCTTTCGCCACCATGCCGCAAAGCGCGCGTAAGTGCGCGCGTCACGCGGCGTTTTCTGGAGACGATATGAACAAGCCGATCAGCAAAGGGGAATTGAGCGCGGCCGATGGCGCGGAGGCGATCCGCGCCCGCTATCGGCGCGACGATTCGCCGACCCCGCCCGTCTGGAACGAGACGCTCGAGCTTTTGCTCGCGCATCGGTCCATTCGCGCCTATCTGCCGGAAAAAATTCCCGCCGAGACTCTGGCGACCGTCGTCGCCGCCGCGCAATCGGCCTCCACCTCTTCCAATCTCCAGGTGTGGAGCCTTGTCGCCGTAGAGGATGAGGCGCGCAAGAGCCGCCTCGCCGATCTCGCCGGCAATCAGCAGCATATTCGCGACGCGCCTTTGTTTCTTCTGTGGCTCGCCGATCTCTCGCGGCTCGAGAATATCGGCAAGGCGCAGGGCCGCGACGGGGCGGCGCTGCCCTATCTCGAAATGTTCCTCACCGCCGCGATCGACGCCGGCCTCGCCGCGCAAAATGCGCTGGTCGCGCTGGAATCGCTCGGCTATGGCGGCGTCTATATCGGCGGCATCCGCAACAAGCCGGAGGAAGTGGCGAAGGAGCTGGACCTGCCGCCCGGCGTTTTCGCCGTCTTCGGCATGGCGGTCGGCCGTCCCGATCCGGCCAAGGCCGGCGGCGTGCGCCCGCGGCTGGGGCAGGGGGCCGTGCTGCATCGCGAGCAATATGCGTGGAATGAGGCGCAGCGCGAGGCGGTGGCGACCTATGACGAGAAGTTCCGCGACTTCCAGAAGGATGCGGGCCTGCCGGAGCAAGGCTGGATTCGCCAGGCGCTCTCCCGCATTCGCGGCCCCGAGAGCCTCAGCGGCCGCGACCGGCTGAAGGAGGCGCTGCGGGCGCTGGGATTCGCGTTGAAGTAACGGAACTTCGCCGAAAAGGCGCTCTACCCTCCCCTTCAGGGGGAGGGTCGGCCGGCGTCAGCCGGACGGGGTGGGGAGCTCCCCGAGAGTCGGGGCGTCACCCCCTCCCGAGCGCCTTCGGCGCTCGACCTCCCCCCTCGAGGGGGAGGTGGAAACGCCTCTTCCGGCGTTCGGCCGATCACCCCCCTGTACCGTTTCCAAGGTTCATGACGAATAGCGCGCGGTCGGGAGCGCGACGCGGAGCGTAGCGCAGCAAAGCGCTTCCGACCGCGCGCGCCCGAAAGACCGAGTTCGAGCTACTCTCCTGGATCGAGCCGACCCGCCGGGAGCGACCAATCGCCCCCTGTGTCCTGAACACCTGGGGGGGACCTGTGCCCCGGCGGGCGGCCGCGATGGATGCCCCGTGGGGAGTCCGCGCCTTCGAGCGCCAGTACAGGGAACGGCTGACATCGCGGCGGCTCCGTGGCAACGGGGGGCTTCGACATGGAGGATGAGAATAACTGGTTCGTCGGCGTGGACTGGGCTTCGCAAACGCACCACGTGCGCCTGTCGGACGCCAGAGGCGCCAAAATCGGCGAGCGCGCCTTCGAGCATGGCGGCGAAGGGTTGAAGGAGATGGCCGACTGGATTCTCGAGTCCACCGGCGCGCCGCCCGAGGCCGTGATGATCGCCATCGAGGTTCCGCATGGCCCCGTCGTGGAAAGCTTGATGGAACGAGGCCTCCGCGTTCACGCCATCAATCCCAAGCAGCTCGATCGCTTCCGCGACCGCTTCTCGCCCGCCGGCGCCAAGGACGACAGCCGTGACGCCGAGGCGCTCGCCGATGCGTTGCGCACCGATCGGCGCTGCTTCCGGTTGTTGGCGCCGCTCGATCCAACGGTCGTCGAGCTGCGGGAATGGTCGCGCATCGCCGACGAGCTGCGTGTCGAACGCACCCGTCTGTCCAATCAAGTCCGCGAGCTGCTCTGGCGTTATTATCCGCAGCTTCTCGAACTCTGCGACGACGTCGCCGCCGATTGGGTTCTCGAGCTGTGGCGTCTCGTTCCGACGCCCGACAAGGCCAGGCGCGTGCGCGAGGCGACGGTCGAGCGTCTGCTCAAACGTCACCGTATCCGTCGCCTTACCGCCGCCGCGGCGTTGGAGCGGCTGAGGGCGCCCGCCATCTCCGTCGCGGCCGGCACGGTCAGCGCCGTGACCGGGCATATCGAAGGAGCCGCCCAGCGCCTCGCGCTCGTCAATCGCCAGATCCGCGAGGCCGACAAGCGCCTCGATCGCCTGACCGAAAAGCTCGCCGGCGGCGAGGACACAGCCGAGGGGCAGACACAAGAGCCGCGCGACGTGACGATCCTNCGATCCTTGCCCGGCGTCGGAAGGATCGTCCTCGCCACGCTGCTCACAGAAGCTCAGCACGCTCTGCAACGCCGAGACTACCATGCGCTGCGCTGCCTGTCGGGCGTCGCGCCGATCACGAAACGATCGGGGAAGAGCAAGATCGTGCTGATGCGCCAAGCCGCGCACGTTCGACTGCGCAACGCCGTCTATCACTGGGCGCGCACAGCCGTGCAACACGACCCACGAAGCCGGGCCAAATACGCCGCCCTGCGCGCCAGAGGCCATGGTCACGGACGAGCCCTTCGCTCGGTCGCCGACCGCCTGCTCGCCGTCGCCTGCGCCATGCTCCAGACCCGGACTCTCTTCAATCCAAGTCTCCCCGAGAAAATCGCCAATCCCCGCCCATGATCGGGCTTTACAAACGGTGGGGAGTCCCCCCCGCGCCGATCATTGCCAACCGCGACATGCTTGCCTTATCAGTGCTCCTGCCCAAATTCGGGCGACACGCGACTTACGCCGACTTGTATCGGCGAGTGGGCGCATGAGGAGAGCATATGATCGCCGTTACCTTCCCCGACGGGGCGTCCCGTCAATTCGAGCCCGGCGTCTCCGGCCTCGATATCGCCAAGAGCATTTCCCCTTCCCTCGCCAAGCGAACCGTCGCCATGGCTCTCGATGGAGAGCTGCGCGACCTCGTCGACACGATCGACCGCGACGCCAAAATCGAGTTCGTCGGCCGCGAGGATCCGCGCGCGCTGGAGCTGATCCGTCACGATTGCGCGCATCTGCTGGCGGAAGCCGTGCAGGAGCTGTTTCCCGGCACGCAGGTCACAATCGGCCCGGTGATCGAGAACGGCTTCTATTACGACTTCTATCGCTCCGAGCCGTTCACGCCGGACGATCTTCCCGCCATAGAGAAAAAGATGCGCGAGATCGTTGCGCGTGACGCCGCCATCACCAAGGAAGTCTGGAGCCGCGATCAGGCCAAGACCTACTTCACGGCGAAGGGCGAGGCCTTCAAGCGCGAGCTGATCGAGAGCATTCCCGGCGGCGAGGATCTGAAAATCTATCGTCAGGGCCATTGGCTCGATCTCTGCCGTGGCCCGCATCTGCCGTCGATCGGCAAGGTCGGAACCGCCTTCAAGCTGATGAAGGTGGCCGGCGCCTATTGGCGCGGCGATCACAACAACCCGATGCTCTCGCGCATCTATGGAACCGCCTTCGCGAAACAGGAAGACCTCGACGCCTATCTGCATCGCCTCGAGGAGGCCGAGCGCCGCGATCATCGGCGCCTCGGCCGCGAGATGGACCTCTTCCATTTCCAGGAGGAGGGGCCGGGCACGATCTTCTGGCACGAGAAGGGCTGGGCGCTGTTCCAGAGCCTCGTCTCCTATATGCGCCGGCGCCAGAAGGCCGCGGGCTATCGCGAGGTGAACACGCCGCAGGTGCTCGACCGCGCTTTGTGGGAAACGTCGGGCCATTGGCAGACCTATCGCGAGAACATGTTCCTCACCAAGACCGAGGACGAGCGCATTTTCGCGTTGAAGCCGATGAACTGCCCCGGCCATGTGCAAATCTTCAAAAACGGGCTGAAGTCCTATCGCGACCTGCCGGTGAAGATCGCCGAATTCGGCATTGTGCATCGCTACGAGCCCTCGGGCGCGCTGCATGGCATGATGCGCGTGCGCGCCTTCACGCAGGACGATGCGCATATCTTCTGCAATGAGGATCAGATCATGGAGGAGGCGTTGAAGATCAACGACCTCATCCTGACGATCTACAAAGACTTCGGCTTCGACCATGTGGTGGTGAAGCTCTCCACCCGGCCGGAGAAGCATGTCGGCTCCGATGAAGCCTGGGCCAAGGCGGAGGCGGCGCTCTACAAGGTGCTCGACGAGCTGAAGGCGCGCGGCCTCGAGACCGGCGTCAATCCGGGCGAGGGCGCCTTCTATGGGCCGAAGCTCGAATATACGCTGCGCGACGCCATCGGCCGCGAATGGCAATGCGGCACGACGCAGGTGGATTTCAATCTGCCGGGCCGTTTCGGCGCCTTCTACATCGGCGCCGACAGCGAGAAGAAAACGCCGGTGATGATCCACCGCGCCATGTTCGGCTCGCTGGAGCGCTTCACCGGCATATTGATCGAGCACTACGCGGGTCATCTGCCGCTGTGGCTCTCGCCGCTGCAGATCGTCGTGTGCACCATCACGCAGGACGCCGACGACTATGCGCTCGAGGTCGCGGCGGAAGCGCGTAAGCTCGGCCTTTCGGTCGATCTCGATCTGCGCAATGAGAAGATCACCTATAAGGTGCGCGAGCATTCGCTGGCCAAGGTTCCCGCGCTGCTGGTCGTCGGCAAGAAGGAGGCGGCCGAGCGCACCGTCTCCATCCGCCGTCTCGGCTCGCAGGCGCAGAGCTCTGCGAGCCTTTCCGACGCGCTGGCCGCGCTCGCCGCCGAGGCGACGCCGCCGGATGTGAAGCAAGCCTGAGCCGTGAGACGAAGGGCGGGGCCGGCGGCGGAAAACGCCCTGCGCCCCGCTTTCTTTTCACGCGGGCGTCGCGGTCGCCGTCAGGATCGCGCGTGATCGCCTTCCTCGTCTCGCGCTTCGCGTCGGCGCGCCGGGAAGGACAGCGCGAATGTCGCCCCGCCTCCCGGCGTGGTCTCGACGCCGATGCGGCCGCCGAGCTTTTCCATCAGCTCCGCGACGATGGCGAGGCCGAGGCCATTTCCCGGCGCTTCGTCGCTGCGCCGCCAGAAGGGCTCGAAGACGAGCTCCCTGTCTTTTTGGTCGACGCCCTCTCCATGATCGATCACGCGAATCGTGCGATCGGCGTCGACCCGCACGACCACGGTCCCGCCCTCCGGCTCGGCGCGCAACGCATTGTCGATGAGATTGGCGAGCGCGCATTCGATCGCGACGCGATTGCTGCGCAGAGCGACGGGCGCCGCGGGCGCCTCGAAGGCGATGCGACGCCGGGCCTTGAAGATCAGCGGCGAATAATCGGCGACGATGCCGCGCGTGACGGCGCCGAGATCGAGATCTCCATCCGGCGGCGCTTGCCCCTCGGTCAGGCGCGCGGCGACGAGCATCTGCTCGACGATCAATTGAATGCGGCGCGTGTCGCGCTGGAGATCGACGCGAAAGCTGCGCTCCTCTGGATTCTCGAGACGCGCGCGCAGAATCGCGACCGGCGTGCGCAATTCATGCGCGGCGTTGGCGGTGTAGCGCCGCATGCGCGCGACGCTGGCGTCGAGGCGCTTCAGCGTTCGATTCACCGCTTCGACGAGCGGGCGAATCTCGCTCGGCGCATCGTCGACGCATAGGCCCTGGCCGAGCGATTCGAGATCGATGCGCTCCGCCGCTTCCGCCGCGCGCCGCAAGGGCGCGAGGCCGCGCCGCACGGCGAGCCGGGCGACCGCAGCCGAAACGGAGAAGACGGCCATCAGATAGAGGCTCTGAGAGACGAGCTCGTTTCGAAAAGCGTAGAAGACGTCCTTCCAGCCGAAGGTCATGCCGCCGGAGGCGACGAACACATTCCCTGTCGGACTCTTCCAGCGCCAGACGGACGCGGCTGTGCGTCGGCCCGCGTCGGATGTGAAGAAGAAGTCGAGCCCGCGCGTCTCCACCGAAGTAATCCCGATGAGCGCCGCGGAAATATCCTCGGAGGAGCCGGGGAGCGCCGGTCCGCGGATCGACTCCAGAGCGGCGTAGCGCAAAGTCGGGGTTCGTCGCATCTCCTCGCGGAGCGCCGCATTGGGCTCTATGTGGCGCGTTCCGTCCGCGTCCCGCACGATCGATTGCAGGACCAGGTCGCGAATATAGTAATAGCTGTAGAATTCATCGATCCAATAATCATTGGCGCCGACGATGCCGAGCCCGCCGAGCGCCGTGGTTCCGAGCCATGCGACGACGATGGCGATGAGCTGCGTATAGGACAGATCGACGATCAATCGGCGCGTGAGCGAGGGCGGCGGCCTCATTCCTCCGTCTCGCAGAGAAAATAGCCGACGCCGCGCACCATATGAATGTCGACGCGCGCCTCGAGCTTCTGCAGGCGCGCGCGCACGCGCGAGACGATGATCGTCAGCGCATGCGATTGCACGGGCTCGTCGAAGCCCCAAATCTCCGAGGCCAGAGCCTCGCGCTCCGCGACACGGCCGGCGCGGCGCACGAGCCCCTCGAGCAGCGCCAGCTCGCGATGATGGAACACGGCGGGCCGGCCGTCGATGGCGACGGCGCGCGTTCCAGGGTCGAACTCCAGCGCGCCGACGCGGATCGGCGGCGCGGAGTCGGCGCCCGGGCGGCGCAAGGCCGCGCGTATGCGGGCCATCATCTCGTCGAGATCGAAGGGCTTGGTGAGATAGTCGTCGGCGCCGGCGTCGAGGCCGTTGATGCGCTCGTCCACCGCATCCAGCGCGGAGAGGACCAGCACGCGGCTGCCGGGCTGGCGCCGTCTGATTTCCGGGACGATGGCGAGACCGTCCCCATCCGGCAATCGCCGGTCCAGCATGGCGATCGCATAGGAGTGCGCCCGCAGCGCCTCCAGAGCATCGCTCACCGAGCCGACATGATCCACCGCGAAGCCGTCGCGCCGCATTCGTCGCCGGATTTCTCCCGCGAGCTCGTTCTGATCTTCCACCAAGAGAATTCGCATGGGCGCCGCTCCCTGCGTTTCGACCGGATATTCTCCCGCAAAGCGAGAGAGAGCCGAGTCTTCCTCGGTACCGGGCCGCAAGGCAAGCGCCCGCGCCGGCCATGGCGTCCTCGAGCGGCGAGAATGGGCGCGACGCCGCGCCGGACCCGATCACGGGTTTCGGCGAGACGCGCCTATGTCATTGAAATAG
The DNA here is from genome assembly GCF_000379125.1 of Methylosinus sp. LW4. NCBI lineage: Bacteria > Pseudomonadati > Pseudomonadota > Alphaproteobacteria > Hyphomicrobiales > Methylocystaceae > Methylosinus > Methylosinus sp. LW4. Next base: position 3,538,852 of record NZ_KB900626.1, read on the forward strand.
ATCGTTTTCGTTCGCGCTCCGTCGACGTCTCGGGGCAATTCGTTCGGATGCCCCGGAAAGGCGGCCGATGCTCGCTCGATCGTGCTTTCTTCACGCGAGCCGGTTTCCGCCTCGCTCGAAACTCTAACGGTCGCGCCGAATATCGAAACGGATCGTCGTCTTGCCCTGGAAACGGCCTGCCGGCGGCGGCGGCGCGACGGTCGCCTCGACCATGGCGAGAGCGGCGTGGTCGAGCGCCTCGTCGCCGGCGGATTTGACGATTTTGCGCTCGATCATATGGCCGTCGGCGCCCACGGTGAAAGTGACGACGGCGTCGCCCTTGACGCCGCTGCGACGCGCCTGCGGCGGATAGAACATGTGCTTTTGAATTTCCGCGAGGACGCGTGCGCCATAGCGGGCGCGCGTCGCGCCGCTCGGCGTCTTGCGCCCGTCCAGCGCGCCGGCGCGATCGGCCGAGGAGGAGGAGGCGTCCGAAGCTTGCGCGGCCGCGGTCGCCTCGCGCAGCGCCTTGCCGTCCGCCGTCGGAACGGGCGTCTGCTCGCTGGAATGCTCGCGACGCTGCTCGAGCGTCGGCTTGCGCTCTTCCTCGCGCGGCTCATCCTCGGGCAGATCCAGCGCGTCGGGTGCGCGAATTTTCGGCGCGGCCATCGCGAGCGCGGTCGGCGCGTCGGTCGCCGAAGCCTTCGGCGCTTCCGCCATTTGCGCTTCGGCGGCCTCCTGGGCGATCGTGCTGTCCATGTTGTGGGCCAGCTCGTCGGGCGCGGTGTCGGCGCTGGCCTGCTGCGCGGCGTCGCCGTCCTGCACATAGGCGAGATCGAAGCTGTCCGACGCCGCGCTCGGCGGCTCCACCGTCGTCATGGCGAGCAGGCCGAAGATGGCGAGATAGACGAGCGGCGGCGCGGCGCCCGCGACCGGCCGCAGCCAGCGCGGACGCAATTGCGGAAACTGCTCGGGCTCGGCGACATAGGTCATTTCGCGGCGCCTTTCGCTTCGGCTTTCGCGTGCTTCGCCTGCATCGAAAGAATGGCGATATGCGTCATGCCATTGGACGAGAGAGCGTCCATCAGCGTCACCAGATCGCCGAGCGAGGATTCCTTGTCGCCGCGCAGATGGATGACATGGGAGAGATCGCCATTGATCTTGGCGCGCACTGCCTCGACGATGCGGTCGAGCGGAATCTCGTCCGGCCCCAGCATCAGCCGCCCATCCTTGGCGACGGTGATGACCACGGGCTCCTTGGGATTGACGGGCTTGGCGGCGCGCGCCTGCGGAAGGTCGACCTTCATGCCCTGCGCCATCATCGGCGCGGTGATCATGAAGATGACGAGCAGCACCAGCATCACATCGACGAGCGGCGTCACATTTATGTCGGCGAGGGGCTGGAAGCCGCCGGAGCCGCGCTTGGCGGAAAAAGCCATTTAAGCGGCCTCCGCGATGCGGCGCGCGCCATCGTTCTCGACGCCGCCGACGAGCGTGATGGCGTGCTCCTCCACATGATCGCTGAGCGCCTCGCCCGTATGGGCCAGCGTGCCGCCGAGGCGGTTGAAGCCGATGGCCGCGGGAATGGCGGCGGCGAGGCCATAGGCGGTGGCGGCGAGCGCCTCGGCTATGCCCGGCGCGACGACGGCGAGGCTCGTGTCCTGCGAGTCGGCGATGCCGACGAAGCTCGTCATAATGCCCCAAACCGTGCCGAACAGGCCGACGAAGGGCGCGACGGAAGAGATGACCGCGAGATTGGGCAGGCCCGCTTCCGTGGCGACGAGCAGCTTGCGCGCCGCGCGGCCGGTGGTCTCGACGATGCGCGCGCGGCGCTCGCCGACACTTTCTCCCGGCACCATGACGCGGGCGGCGCGCGCCGCCTCCGCCATCACCGGCGCCAGCAGCGGCGGATTGCCGCCGTTTTGCGCCTCGCGGATCGCCTTGCGCAGACGCGCCGTCAGCACGGCGACCTCGATGATGACCGCCCAGCCCCAGAGCGAGGCGACGCCGAGCGCGATCATGACGATCTTGCCGACGACTCCCGCCTGCATGAACAGCGAGAGCGGCGAAATCGATATGGCTTCCATCTGAATTCATCTCCAGTGGGCGCCCCGAGGCTCCCTTTCTGGAAGAACCCGCATGGCGCCTCTACGCGACATTTCGATTACGAAACGCCCGGCCGCTGGCGCAGCCGGGCGGAAATCTGTGCATGACGATCAGAAATCGACCTTCACGCCGCCGTAGAACAGCCGACCCGCCATGAAGGAGTAGGTCAGCTTGGTGTTGGCGACCGAGAGCAGGCCGGCGGGCTCGCCGGAAATGCCGGTGACCGAGCGGTTGTCGGCGATATTGTTGACGCCGAACTTCACCTCGATCTTATTGTTGTGGCCCCATTCCTTCAGCCACTCGCCGCGCGCGCCGATGACGAAATCGGTCGAAGCGTAGGAGGGGATGTAGTTGAGCGTCGGATTGGTGAGGCCCGCGACATAGATAGAGGCGAAGGAGCGCTGGCCGGCGCTGCCCCATTGGTCGCCGACCTGCTTGTGCAGCAGCGAGCCGAAGAATTGGCCGTCGTCATAGACGACGCCGCCCATGGCCGTGTAGCGCGGCGCGGCGCCGACATAGAGTCCGGCGTATTGGCCTTCGAGGAAGCGCGCGTCGGAGATCGAGCCATTGGCGGTGAGCGCGAGGCCGGGCATGAGCTGATAGGTGAGCTCCATCTCGACGCCGCGATAGCGCGCGGTTCCGCCGTTCTGATAATTCACCGTCTTGTCTGGATTTGTCGTGGTGATCGGGAAGTTGTTCGCGGTGATCTGATAGAGCGCGACGTCCGCGGCGAGCTTCTCGGTCTTGTAGACGGCGCCGATCTGGAAATTGGTCGTCGACTGCGGCTGGATATTGTTGAAGTCGGGATTGGCGACGTAATAGGCCGACACGGTCGGCACCAGATAGCCGCGCGACGCCTGTCCATAGACAGAGAGCTCCGGCAGCACCTTGTAGCGCGCCGAGAGGAAGGGCAGGCCGGAGCGGTAGGTGTGCTCGTAATAGAGCGGGGTGAGAGTCGTCTGGTTGAGGCGCGCGTTCTGGTCGCGGGTGAAGGCGATGAACTTGTAGCCGGGCGTGATCGACAGGCCTTCTATCGGCTTCCACTCATATTCGACGAAAGGCTGCACATTCTGATAATGCGAGCCGAGATCGAGCTTATAGGCGGCCTGATATGAAGCGACGCTGGTGGCCTTCAGCGTGAAGTCGACGCCATTCGTATAGTCCGTGTAGAACTGGCGGCGCCAATTGTCGCCGCGCTCCCACCAGACGCCCGTGCGCAGCTCGCCGCTCGCATAGCCCGCGGAGAGATCGTATTTCGCGTCGAAGAGATTGCCCCAGGCGCGATAATTGTTGATCTGGAGGAAGCCCACGACATGCTGTGAGGGGACGCTGAGGCCCGAGGCCTTGGGCTGCACGCCGAAAAGCGCCGAGCCTTCGACGGTCTGATCGGCGGAGTTGCGCTGATACCAGGGATACCAATAGGAATAGGTGTAGACCTTATCGTTGAAGCGGATGCCGGAATAATCCCACTTCAGATTGATATACTCCATGTCCGTCTGCTTCTCGGACACGTTGTTGCCCACATATTGTTGCGTCGTCGGGTCAGAGCCGACAGCGCCGTAATGGGAGCCGGCGGAGTAATATTGCGGATAGGTGATGTTGGAAGTGTTGTTGTAATGCTCGCGGCTGTAATTGCCGAACACGGTCACGTTGAAGAGGCCGAAGTCGCGGTCGGCCTTCATCAGCCAGCCGTTCTGCTCGACCAGTCCATATTGCTGCGCGCCGGCCGTGTCGGAGTGCGAATATTGCACGAGCGCGCGCACGCCGGTCGTCTTGTCGAGACCGGACTGCAAAGTCTCCGTGGTGACGAAGGTGCTGTAGCTGCCGTAGGAGTTTTCGATGCTGCCGCCGAATTTGTCGGAGAGCTCCAGCGAGCGTAGCGCCAGCGTGCCGCCGAAGGTCGCATAGCCGGCCTGCGAGGCGGGGCCGGGGCCTCGATCGATCGTCGCGCCGCCGATGAATCCGCTGGGGAAATAAGAGGCGGAATGGTGCGACGGATTATTCTCGTCGCCGAAGGGAATGCCGTCGAAAGTGACGTTGTACTGGCCGTCGGAGAAGCCGCGCCAGCCGCCCTTGTTGCTGTCGCCGATGAGGCCGTTGCTCGCCGTGGAGACCGCGCCGGGCGTATATTTGATGATCTGATTGAAGTCCGCGCTCGGCTGAACCATGTCGCGGATGACTTTGTCGCTGACGATCGAGGTCGGCTCGATGGAGTCGAGCGGCGCCTGCGAGGGCGCGAGCGCGGGAGCCGAGCCGGGAGGCGCCTTGGAGCCGACGGCGCTGGACGCGAATACGGGAAGCTTCGAAGCGCCAGCGGCGGCTACCGGCTCCGCGGCGGCGACTTGCGCCGCGCCGCGCGCGGCGCCCGCGCTTCCGCCCGTCCGCGCGACGGCCGGAACATGGCGCGCATGCGCCTTGGCGGCGGCTTTCGCCTTTTTCGGCTTCGCCTGTCGCGACACCACCGTCAAAGCGCCGATATCGGTCTGCGCCACGGCCTCGAGCGGCGGAACCGCCGCCACGACGAATCCGAGCGCGAAGGCGGAAGCCTGCGCATTCAGCGTATATTTGGACATCCCACAACCCCAGCTCTCGACTCTTGGACTCGTCTCGCCGCCCGCGGCGATGCTGAAATTCCAAGTCGTTGTTTCGACGCGTTTCCAACGCCGAGCCGGCCTCCACATTCGGCTGGAAACGCTTTCGCCTGCGCTTTCGCTTCTGGCTGGGAAGGAGCCGTTAAGGAGCGGACGTGACAGTCTTGCAACAATTCTTTGAATTCGGTCGAAATCACTTCGGGTGCGACAAATTTGCCATAGTTGCCCGAGACTTCTTCGATCGCGCCGCGACAGCGGCGGCGTGCCGTCGCGTGCGATATGCGGGCGCGCCGATGCTATCGGATCATTTTGTTATTGCTAGTATTTAAGGCGGCGCTCCACAGAGCGCGGCCTTGCGGCGAGGCGGCGAGACGCACGCGAGTCCCACAAGGATTGGAAATAAAACGGCTCAAGTAGAAATATATTAGAAATAATAGAAACAAATGAGCCGAGCGGATGATTATTATGCGGCGGGCGCGGGCCTCTGCGCCGAAATGTCGGAAACCCAGAGAAATCACGGCGAGGCTCGCCAGATCGCCGCGCCGCCGTTGGACTGAGCGATCGGGCGCTATGCCGGCAGGATCACCACTTTCGTCTTGATCGGCGTTCGTGAATAGAGATCGATCATATCCTGGCTGAGGAGGCCGGTGCAGCCGCTGGTGACGCCGGTCCCGATCGTCTCCGGGTCGCTGGTGCTGTAGATGGTGTAGACCGTATAGACGCCGTTCTTGTAGAGATAGAGCGCGCGGGCGCCGAGCGGATTGCCCAGGCCTCCCGGCATGCCGCGGGCGTATTTGCCCGCCTCCGGCTGGCGCTGGATCATCTCCTTGGGCGGCGTCCAGACGGGCCATTCGGCCTTGCGGCCGACATAGGTTTCGCCGCTCCACAAAAAGCCGGAGCGGCCGACATTGGCGCCATAGCGGGTGGCGAGCCCTTCGCCTTCGATGCGATAGACGAAGTAATTGCCGGGATCGACGATGATCGTACCGGGCGCTTCCTTGCTGTCGTAGCGAACCGTCTGGCGATAATATTTGGGATCGACCTTGCCGAGATCGACCGCCGGAATCGGGAACTTCTCATTGGGCAGCGGCCCGTACATTCTCGCCACCTCGGCGGGGATCACACGGTCGGAGGTCGCGCAGCCGGCGAGCCCCAGCGCGCCGAGACCGATGGCGGAGCCGAATAGAAACGATCGGCGGTCGAGGCGCGCCGCCCCGAGCCCGAGCAGAGAATCCTCATATCTTTTGCCGGCGTCGGCGATCCCATCGTCCATCGTCATGATCTCGGATTTTCCCGTGTCCTGTCGTCCGGCCAGAGACCGTTCCGGCGTCCCCTCGTCGAGGAGCCGAAATTGCCGTCACATGGCGCGATTGGCAAGCGCCGGTCAGCGCTGCGCGCGCGGACGTTCCGAGGAGCGCCCCGCGGCGAAACCGATCATCTCGCGCGGACAAGCTGCCGCCGCCCCCTCCCACCGACCTTGACTCTGCGTAGCGTCCGGGGATTCCATGTGACAAATGGATAAGTTCGCGCTCTGGCCAAGGGGAGTCGCTCGCGTATTGATCGTGGGCCTCTTGGCTTGGACTCTTGTCCTGCAAGGGGGCGCCGCCACATCGTCCCCTGCGGTCGACCTCGGGGTCGGCTCCGCGGACTTTCGCCATTGCGCGGCGCCCGGCGGCGCCGGCGACCATCGCCGCTCCCCCGGGCCACATTTTTCTTGTTCCTGCTGCATTCCGTGCCGGGCCGGTCAGATCGACGGTCCGACCGGAGTTCTCTCGCTCATTCCGACGGGCGCAGATCTTTCATTCCCGGCCCCCGCGATCATTCCGGTCGGGGTTTCTCCGATCGTGGAGACATCTTCGCCGACGGGCTGGACCAGCTCCTGGTCGCAGCGCGCCCCGCCGATCGCCTGATCCCTAGCGACCCCGCGCCGCGTCTTTTTTCGCGGACCGGCCGCGTCTTCTGTCCAACAGTCCGCCTCTCGTCTCGTCGAGAGATTGGCGCAACGCCCCGAATCCGCGATCCCGCGTCGGAATTCGGGAAGCCGTTGGAATCTGCATGCCGGACAAGAAATCAGCTTCGTTCCGCGACCTCTTCCTGCACAACAGGCGCGTGCTCTTTCAATTTCTGCGGAGTCGGGTCGGCCGCGAGGACGCCTCCGATCTGCTACAAGAGACTTTTGTGCGCGCGCTCCGCTACGAGGCTTTCCACAAGGTCGCCGATCCGCCGGCCTTCCTGCAAAGGATCGCATCAAATCTCGTGCTCGATCTCAGTCGCCGCCGAAAGAGCGAGCAGGCGGTGATCGAGGCCGGCGCCGACGCGGCCGACGCGCCGGCCGACGAGACCCGACCGGAAGAGCGCATCGACTTCGAACGGCAATCACGGCAATTCGAGGCGGCGATCGCGAAGCTCCCGCGCCGGAGCCGGCAAGTGCTGATCCTGGCGCTGCACCAGAATCTTTCGCACGATGAGATCGCCCGCCGCCTCGGAATTTCCGAAAACGCCGTTCGCAAGCAGCTCCGCCGGGCCATCCTGCGCTGCCGAGCCGTCGTCGATTGATTCTGGTTGCGGAAAATGTCCCGAAATCGAGGGTCGCGCGTCGAATCTGTCGAGCCCCTCTGGAGTGAACTGTCGAAATGACCAAACGGAGAAACGACAGAAGCCACGAGCGTCGGCGGGAGGTCGCCGTCGACTGGTGGATGCGCCGGCGCGCCGGCCCGCTCGGCGTCGCCGAGCAGGACGCCTTCGATGTCTGGCGCGCCGATCCGGCCAACGCCGCCGCCTATGCCAATATCGAAGGGCTCTGCGTCCATCTCGCCACGCTGCCGCCGCCCGTCGAGGCGCCGCCGCTCTATGCGCGTCCGCGTGTATGGCTCCTGGCCGCCGCGCCGCTGGCTGCCGCCTGCCTCGCCATTCTGGCCGGCTGGGGCGATCTCGTCACTTTCCTGCGCTCCGATCATTACGCCGGCACTGGCGAGACCCGGATCGTCGCGCTCGAGGACGGCTCGCGCGTCCAGCTCGACGCTCGCTCGGCCATCGCCCTGCGCTATGGCGCAACGGAACGGCGTATCGAGCTCATCGCGGGCGAAGCCTGGTTCGAGGTCGCGCCAGACGCGACGCGCCCCTTCGTCGTCACGGCGGCGGGCGGCGAGATCAGGGCGCTCGGCACCGCCTTCGACGTCGCGCTCGACGCTTCCGGCGCGCGCGTCGCCGTCGCCGAGCACAGCGTGCGCGTGACCAGTGGCGGAACGGATGTGGTGGTCGCGCAAGGCGAGCGCAGCGCCTATCGCGCAGACGCCGGGCCCTCCCGTCCCGAGCCGGCGAAAAGCGCCTGGGTCGGCGCTTGGCGGCGGGGCAAGCTGATCGTCGAGAACGCGCCGCTGCGCGACGTCATCGCCGCGCTCGGCCGCCATCACCACGGCGTCGTCGCCTGTGCGAGCGCGGCGATCTGCGCGCGGGCCGTCACCGGCGTCTTCGGCACGCAGGACCCGATGCAATCGCTCGAGGCGCTGGAGACGGCGCTCGGCCTGCGCCTCGCCGTCTTCAGCCGCTTTGTCGCGGTCTTTTACGAATGAGGCGCGTCCTCCGCGACTGGCGCAAAAATGCCACAGCTCGAATTTTGTCGATTTCGGCCTTCGAATTTTGTCCCATTTTCAAAAGTCCCGCGTCGATGAATCGAGGGGCCGCTCGAAGCCCCGAGAAGCGAGGGGGCTATGGCCATGATGCGGAAGATCGTTCGCCGGCGGGGCGCGAAGAGTTGGGACCGCGCGAAAGGGAGTGAGGTCATGGGGTCCGCGCTGGCGTCCCTCGCGATGAGCGCCTTCGCCACGGGGGCGGGCGTCTCCGGCTCGCCGGCCCAGGCGGCGATCGCGCCCGAGGACGCGCTCGGCGTCGTGCGGAGCTATCGCATTCCCGGGGGCTCGGTGGCCGCCGCGCTCAACGATCTCGCCGACGAGAGCGGGCTGCATGTGGCTTTCCCAGCAGGCCTGACGCAGGGGCTGAGGACGCCGGGTCTCTCGGGCGCCCATTCGCTGAGGGAGGCGCTCGACCGTCTGCTCGCCGGCACGCGCCTCACCTACGCGCTCACGGACAATCGCCGCACGGTGCTGATCACGCTGGCGCAGAACGATACGACACGCAGCGACGCCGGAGCGGAGGCGCTGCCGACGATCGACATCGGCGCGGAGCGGTCAGAGAGGCGCGTCGGGCCGAGCAGCGGCAAGCCAAGCCTCACGCCGCAGAACAGCTATGTCACGCCGGTGGTTTCAACCGGAACAAAGACCGACACGCCGGTGATGAACACGCCGGTCAATGTGCAGGCGATCACGCAAAAGGCGATCGAGGATCAGGGGACGACGACATTGGCGGACGCCTTGACGAACGTCAGCGGCGTCAATGTTCCCGGCAGCTCCGCGGCGGGCAGTTTCACGGTGACGTCGGGCATTTATGTGCGCGGTTTCCAGACTCGCGAATTCTATCAGGACGGCTTTCGCGTCAGCGGATCCCAGGCGGCCAACACATCGGCCGGAACGTCTCAGGATCTCGTCGCCGCCCAACAGCTCGGCAATGTCAGCAGCATCGAGTTGCTAAAGGGGCCGGGGGCGGCGATGTACGGTCTGTCCCAGCCCGGCGGCCTCATCAACATCACGACCAAAGGGCCGACGGACGCGCCGCATTATACGGTTCAACAGTCGGTCGGATCGCTGGCGCGTTATATCACCAGCGTCGCCGCCTCCGGGCCGGTCACCGCCGACAAGTCCGTGCTCTACCGTGTCGACCTGTCCTATAATCAGGATGGCGCGCCGCGAGGCTTTTTCATGGACCGAGTGCACGCCCGCGATTTTCTCATAGCGCCACAGGTCAAATGGCAGATCGACGACAACAACTGGCTGAAGCTCGAGGCGAGTTACAACAATAATTTGACCGGCTCGACGCAGAATTTCATGCCGATGATCAACGGCAATTTCGTCTATCTCTCGCGCAGCATAAATTTCAATGATTGGCGGCCGGTTCTCTTCGGGGAGACCAATCTGACGCTGACTGGCGAGCACAAGTTCGACGACGACTGGAAGCTCAGATCACGCGTCAACTTCTCGGCGATAGACGGCTCGCAGAGTGGCGCCAACGTTCCCTCCGCCACGCCAGGAAACCCTGCCAACCCACTGCTGATCGCCACGACCCCCGACATCCTCGGGACATCGTTGGTGTCGGCGTGGCAAACGAACCAAGATCTCGTCGGCCATTTCGATTTCTTTGGAACGAAAAGCACCGTGCTGGCCGGCGGCGACTACTATCGGAACACCAACCAGTTCGGCACGATGCTGAATCGCTACGGCACGCAAACCGTCAACACGATCTATCCAACCTATCCTGGCATACCGACCTTTACGCCGGGAATCTATTATAAGCTCAACATATATAATCGCCAGGATACAGCAGGTCTCTATCTGCAGGAGCAGATCGAACTGCCCTACAATATCCACGTCATGGCGGGGGCCCGGTATCAGTATATTTTTAACTGGAACACGACCAATTTCAACATCAACCGGGTGCTTTCAGGACAGTATGGCTATTTGACGGGGCCGGCGCAGGACAGCGGCGTGCCCACCCATCAGGCCCGCGTCACGCCGCGCTTCGGTCTGCTCTGGCGTCCGCGCGAATGGGTGAGCCTCTACGGCAATTACACTGAAGGATTCGACGTCAATAACGCCCTGATCTATCCGAACCAGGCGGCGCCGGCGCAGAACGCGATGAGCTGGGAGACAGGCGCGAAGTTCGAGCTGTTCGACGGACAGCTCCGCGCCACTGCCGATTATTTCTATCTGATCAAGACCAATCTTCCGATCGCCGATCCCGATCCGACCCATATTTGCGGCCAGTCGACCACCGGCGGCTGCTCGCTTCTCATCGGCGCGGCGCGCAGCAAGGGCGTCGAGGTGGACATGCAGGGCCGGCTCGCGCCGGGGTGGGACGTGATCGTCTCCTATACCAATCAGGAAGTTCACGTCACCAGTCTCCCCGCAATCTCCACCAGCGCCGGCTTCGGCGAATCATCCGGGGCATTCACAGGCTTGAGGGTCGGCGACCGTTATCGCAATGTGCCGCGCAATCTCGCGAGATTGTGGACCACCTATGAATTTCAGGACGAGCGGCTGACGGGGCTGAAGCTCGGCGTCGGCTACACCTATCGCGGCTCGATGTGGCTCAATGACAGGGGGCTCTATGGCGCTTTTCACCCTCAACTTTCATCCTATGGACTCGTCGATCTGATGGCGTCCTACACATTCGATCTCGACGGAGTGAGGACGACGGCGCAGATCAACGCCAAGAACATCTTCGATCGCAACTATTATACAGCCGGCTCCGTGATCGCGAAGCCGAGCCCGGTGTACAGCCCGGCCCTCGCCTTTATCGACCCCGGCTCGCCCTTCAACATCACAGGCTCTCTGAGATTCGATTTCTGACGGGCGCCGTCCCGCCATTGCGCGCGAAGCGGCCCGATCCGGCCGGAGCCGGCCTGCTTTGTCGCTACGATCATGACAATGACGTTCCTGTCGAAGTGAAAAAGGACCCACGATCATGATCCGAGGCGTTTTGGTCTTCCTGCATCGATGGGTCGGACTGCTGATGACCGTGTTCCTCGTCATCGTTGGTCTGACTGGCAGCCTGCTCGCCTTCTATGACGATCTGGAGCATGTTTTCGCGCCGCAGCTCTTCGCCAAACCGCGTCCGGGCGAAGCGCAGCTCGATATGGCGACGCTCGCCGAGCGGGCGGCGACGCTCGTCCCGCCTCACGCGCGCGTCATATCCGTGGATCTGGGCGCTCGCGCCGCCCACGGAAGACAGCCTCTAGATCAGGCGACGATCCGCTACCGTGCGGAAACGAACCCGGAGACGGGTAAGCCTTACGAGCTGAGCCAGCCCTACGAGAACGGCTGGGGACAGTTCTATGTCGATCCCTGGACCGGCGCCGCGCTAGCGCGGCCCATGAGCTCAGATCTCTCCGAGGGATTGATCAACCTCATGCCATTCATCTACCGTCTGCACGATGCCCTCGCCTTGGGATCCACCGGCGCGACGATCCTCGGCGTCGTCGCGGTCGCCTGGACGATCGATTGCTTCGTCGGGTTCTATCTCACGCTGCCCGTCTCGCCCGCCGGCTTCTGGCGCAAGTGGAAGCCGGCTTGGCTCATCAAGCGCAAAGGCGGATTCTATCGGCTCAATTTCGATCTGCACCGCGCCAGCGGACTATGGCTGTGGCCTATCCTGTTCATCTTCGCTTGGTCGAGCGTCGGGTTCAACATGAGTTCCGTCTATCGAATGGTGATGACGCCGCTGTTCGAGCATGGCTCCCACGCCGGTGTGAAGATGACGGAACACATGAAGCTGCCGGTCAAGGAACGCCCCGCTCTCGACTGGCGTGCGGCGCAGGCCGTCGGCGCGAAGCTGATCGAGCAACAGGGCGCCACGCAAGGCTTCATAGTCGGCGAAGCGTGGGGGCTGAGCTATTTGGACAAAGGCGGCTCCTACCATTACATGGTCCACAGCGGCGACGCCTTCTTCTCGCCGCATAGCGCGGCGTCAGTCGATTTCGACGCCGACACAGGCGAGCTCCTGAACGTCAGATCGCCCGCGGCGGCCGCGCCTTTGGGCAATGAGATCAGAAGCTGGCTTTTCGCGCTGCATATGGCGCATGTCTTCGGCATGCCCTTCCGCATACTGGTCTGCGCGCTCGGCCTCGTCATCACCATTCTGTCGGCGACGGGCGTCTACATCTGGTGGAAAAAGCGCAACGCCCGCATCGCGCAAATGCTGCGCGCGCGGACCGGCGCCACGAGGCCGAGACCGCTCGAGGCCGCCTGAACGACGATTTGAGAAGCTGGAGGCCATTGTCATGATCCGCAATATCTTCGTCGTCCTGCATCGTTGGATCGGCTTGGCGATGGCGGTCTTCCTCGTCATCGTCGGTCTCACCGGCAGCCTGCTCGCCTTTCATCAAGAGCTGGATCATGTCTTCGCCCGCCAATTTTACGTCACGCCGCGGCCCGGCGTTCCGCCGCTCGATCTCGCGACGCTGATGGAGCGCGCTCCGCTCATTTCCCATGCGCGGATCGTCGGCGCGCAATGGAACGGAGTCGATCAAGCCCAGATCAATTACCTGCCCGAGAAAGATCCGGCCACGGACAGGCCCTATGATCTGGGGTTCACCCAATTCTATGTCGACCCCTGGACCGGCGCTGAGCTCGGAAGGCGCACGATCGGCGATTATTCCAAAAGCAGCAATGTCATGCGCTTCATTTACAAGCTGCATGTCGCGCTGCTCGTTTCAGGTCCGGGCACTCTCATTCTCGGCATCGTCGCCGTGCTGTGGACGCTCGACTGCTTCAATGGATTTTATCTCACCCTTCCCGTCTCCCTTTCCGCTTTCTGGCGGAAATGGAAGACGGCGTGGGTCGTCAAGCGCGGCGCCGGCTTTTATCGGCTCAATCTCGATCTGCATCGGGCGAGTGGTCTGTGGCTCTGGCCCATGCTGCTCGTCTTCGCCTGGTCGAGCGTGATGTTCAATCTGCGGCCGGTCTATGATTGGACGATGTCGAAATTCATGGCGCATTCCTCGCTTCTCGAGGAGGCCATGAAGCTGAAGGATTTGCCCCAGCCGGCGGCAAAGCCTGTCCCCGTGATCGGAGCGCGCGCCGCCTTCGAGGCCGCCCGGCGCCTCGCCGCCGAGCAAGCGAGGGCAGGGGGCTTCGAGGCGCCGGAGCCCTCGATGTTCGCCTATATGGACAAGATGGGCGTCTATGTATACGGCGCGCGCGGCGCGGCTCCCCAGGAGGGCTTTCTGGAAGGGCGCCCGACTCTCGTCACGATCGACGGCGACACCGGAGCGCCGGCCGATGTTCCTTTTCTCCGCCTGACGGAGAAGCAGGACATCGTCGACCGCTGGCTCGTCGCGCTGCATGTGGCGGGCGTGTTCGGCCTGCCCTACAAAATCTTCGTCTGCATCCTCGGCCTCGTCGTCGCCATGCTGTCGGCGACCGGCGTCTACATCTGGTGGAAGAAGAGACGGGCGCGCCGCTTCCGCAAGAAGCAGGGCGTTTCTGTCCCGCCGCTGGAGGCGACGCCTGCCGAGTAGCGGATACTATTCGAAACCGTTCGCTCGAGGCCGTGGGCGCATTCGCTGAAACGCCCATGGTGATATTTCACAGAAGCGGATTTCGACATGACCGAGATTATTCGACACATGAATTCTCGCGATGTCGATCGGACGCGCGCCGCCGATGCTCACCGACTGATGGAAGCGCTTCGACGCTGCCTACCTCTCCTGGCGCATCCGCGCGGACGGTCTCCGACCGCGTCGATCGCTGCCTCGATCGCCGATGCCGAGTGATCAATGTGTTCGACGCTGGCGACGCCTCGGGCCTCATGGGACGCTCACCTCCGCGACGACGTCGCCGCGTGCCTATGAACGGTGCGCGAGCGGCTCGGCGTCCACGTCTACCGCGCCGCCGAGTTCGCCGGTCCGTGCGATCGAGAGCGCTGTCCTCGACGAGGCCGATCGTCGAGCCCGACAAAACAATGAAATAGACAACACGGTCGAATGCGTCCCACGGGTGTCGCCAGCAACCTAGTCACCTAGACTCTAGGCCGTATTGTTGGCGTCTCCACATTGCAACCAGGAGCGGTCGCTTTCTCGTTGGAAGCATACAGGAGGCGTGAAGCCCGATATGCACTATGCTTCTCGAACCAATTCCTCATTCGACGTTTCATCGCCCACGACACACATGAGAACGCCGGCCTGCATCGTCAGCGCTCCTCCTTCGAGCGCATCGTCGATCTGCTTTTGGATGACGTCTCGCACGTTCGCGCCGGTCGATCTGATGCCGAACATCCTGGAAACCGTTTGCATGACCTGATCGGCGGTCGCACCGAAATTGCGGCGCACGACATCGACTACGGCTGAGCGGATTTCCGATGGCGGTAGCATTTCTGCTCGTCGCAGCGTCTGCGAGGTTGCGGAGCTTCGGTCTCGAATGCGGACAGGCGAATTGGGAATCGACAGGAAATCGACCACGCTTTCGATCCGACCGGTCGTAACGGCGACGCCAATCGCCGCTTCGACTGCTTGCTGAATACGATTTCCCGCTCTTTTGAGACCGAAAGCGTCGCGAATACGACTGACGACTTCGTCAGAATGAACGGGACCTTCGATCCGCACCGCCTCTTCGACGAGCGCGATCAGGATACCGATCGGCGCTTCGTGCAATTCACCGGCCCAAGCCGAGGGCCGGCTCAACACCGCTTCGATATAGGCGTCGCTCGAACTCTGAGACTCTTCGCCAACGGGAACGAGGCCGATCTCTGTGAAGTCCTCCCGCTCGATCGTGACGATGTCGACCGGCGCCGCGCGAGTCGCTCTCGTGGTCGTAGCGTCGTGCTCCTCCTTGGCCGTTTGTATTTTGGCGATGATGAGGTCGAGCTGCTCGGCCGGACGGTGGAACCAATCTGAGCTCCAGACTCGATGAATGGTCCAGCCATGACTTTCGAGCACCGATTGCCGCAGCCGGTCGCGGTCGCGCGCCGAGCGGGAATCGTGATAAGCGACGCCATCGCACTCGATCCCTAGCAGATAACGGCCAGGCCGATCCTCATCGGCGACGGCGAGATCGATGAAGAAGCCTGCGAGTCCGACCTGACGGTGAACCTGATAGCCGCGAGCCTGGAGAGCCTTGGCGACCTGCTCCTCGAACACGCTGTCATGGTCGCGACCGGTGCTCTCCGCCAAGGTCAGCCTCCCTGTCCGCGCATAATGCAGGAACAGGCGAAAGGCGAAGACGCCCTTGCGGGTCGACGCGAAATCCGGCTCGATATCCTCGTCGGTCAACGAGGCGAAGACTTCGCAGCGCTGCTTGGCGCGAGAAATCAGCACATTCAGGCGCCGTTCGCCGCCTTCCGCACCGAGCGGTCCAAAGCGCATCGGAACACGACCTCCTGGCGTCGTGGGCCCGTATCCGACCGAGATGAAGATCACGTCGCGCTCGTCGCCTTGCACGTTTTCCAGGTTCTTGACGAAAAACGGTTCCGCATGATGCGCCTGAAAAAATGCCTCCGTCTCCGGCGGCAATGTGCGGCGGATGAGCTCCAACTGGTCGAGGATCGCGCGTCGCTGAGCGACCGAAAACGCGACGACGCCGAGTGATAGATTCGAATGCTCGCGCGCGTGAGCGGCTATCGCCTGCGCGACGATCTTGGCTTCGATCTGATTGGTGCGGGAGGCGCCGGCCTCGAACAATCCTTGCTCAATGTGATGGAAGCGCAACCCCATGCCGGCTTCGGATGTATAGGGGCTCGGAACGATGAAGAGCTTGCCCTCATAGAACTGGCGGTTGCTGACCGCGATCAGTGACTGATGCCGGCTGCGATAATGCCATCGGAGCATCCGCGTCGGCAGGCCACGGGCCGTGAATAGACCGAGGATGCTCTCTATGTCCGCGACCCGGGCGCCGTTATCCTCATCGTCATCGTCGACGGCGCCGGTCATTTTCGAGAAAAAGGCTGTCGGGGGCAGCTGTTTCGGATCGCCGACCACGACGACTTGCTTCGCGCGTGCGATGGCGCCGAGCGCGTCGACAGGTTGGATCTGGCTCGCCTCGTCCATCACCAATAGGTCGAAGTCGAACACGCCCGGAACGAGAAACTGGGCCACGGAGAGGGGACTCATCATGAAGACCGGCTTGAGCGCCTGCACCGCCGGCCCGGCCTTCTCCATGAGCTTGCGGATCGGCATATGACCGCGCTTCTTCTGAATTTCAGCGCGAAGCGCGCCCAAAGGACCGACGGAGCCGCCGTCCCGAGGGGGAATCTGCTTGTGATGCGCGCGCACGACCTCGAGGCCGGCCATCGCCATCCGCTGACGGTCGAGATCGACGAACTCGCGCACCTTGCGGCCATGCAGAGTTCCGTCGAACCGACCGAGTTCCGGCGCCAGACGCACCTGATCCGCGTGGACGGCTTCGTAATAGGCCATCTCGAACGCTGGGATGACCTCGCCGGCCTTCAACCTGCCATCCTCCAGACGGCCGACGACCTCTGCGCAGCCGAGCGCTCGGCCTCGCTCCGCGCGATCTCGATAGGCGACCCATTTGGACAATTGCTCGCCGCCGGCAGCCCAATCGCCGAGCCGCTGTCGCAGACTTTCGAGCGACACGAGGCCGATGGTCGCCGACCCGAAACCTCTTGGGAGGTCGAAGGACATTGCCGTGAATGCGGCGTCGAGATCGGCGACGAGCGACGACTGGTCTCCTTCGATCGCATCGGCCCGATCGGCGAGCGCTCGCCGATCCTCGATCCGACTCGCCAAGAGCCGAATGTCGCCGTTGCCATCGATCCAGTCGGCGGCGCTCTTCAGAGTGTTCCACTCGGATGTGTTGCCGCGCCAAGCCACGCCGAAGGCGGAGCAGCCGAGCGTCTCACCCGACGCCAGCGCCTCGGCGCATGTGCGCCCTTCTGCGATGAGAGCCAGCATATCCAGCCGAACAGCAAGAATGGTGAACGAGGCCTTCTCGAGCGCCGCCACGGCTCGGTCGGCGGCGTGGAATCCTCTCGCCGCATCGAGCATGGGAGCGAGCTCGGCCCTGTCCGGCGTCGGCGCCGCGCCGAACAATAGGGCGCGCTCTGGCAGCTCGTTCCAGAGCGCTTTGACGACCGGCGCCGCCTCGACGAGAAGCATCGCGGTCCGCTCCATGCAGGATGCGATCATCTCGCGGTCTGGATTATTCGCCGCGACACGTCGCGGCTCATCGCCCAACCCCTTCAGTGACCGCATCCATTCGACGAGCGCCGACAATGGCGCCGAAGCAGAACGATCGCTCCTCCAGTCCGAGGCGAAGACTTTTCGTCCGAAATCGTCGTCGCTCTCGATCAGCCGCTTGGCGGCTTGCCCCCTGATGAGCGCATCGAGCTGCGCGAGCGTATCCGCCAATGGCTGATCCGGGCTACGGAGGACGGAACGAGCCAAGGCGTTGGCGTGTCGCCACTCGCCGCTCAGAATCTTGAAGAATCCGTCGCCGTGATAAGCGAGCGTCGTCCGCGCGCCCGACAAATCCATCGTCCAAGCCGCATCCGACAGGCTGGCGCCGATCTCCGCTCGCGCCTGCTCGAGCGAGCGAATGGCGTCGGCGAGATCGGCCGCGCGCTCGACGTTATCGTCCCAAAGATCATTCGCAAAGGCTTCGGCGCTCGCGACCGGCGCCGCTACGACGCGCTCGCCGATCTGCATGAGACGCCGGACATCGGCGAGCGTGAGCGGCGTCGCAAGGGCCATTGTGTCGGCCAGCCCCTTCGCCTCTATGGCGAGGCGCGGGAGAACGGCGACCAATGCCCCTAGGCGCGTGAAAGCCTCCGCGGAAAAGGACGGCGGCAGCAGCGCCAGAGTCTCGCGAAGCGGCGCGGTCTCCGTTTCCCACGCCTCGTCATGGAAGACGCTCGCCAAATCGGTTCGGAGGCTCGCATAACGAGCGCCATTCACCAGCAGCGTTTGGATCGCCTCGCGATCGTCCCCCCAGGCGGTCGCGCCGAGCGCCGCGCCGGAAAGGTCAGGCGCGGCGGCGATGCGTCGAGCGAGCGCGATGACCGGGGAAAGCTCGTCGAGCGTCGTCGCCGGCGCGCGTTCGAGAATCGATGCGAGGTCGACCTGCGATGCCGCGAGCGCGTGGAGCCGTTCACTGAGCGCCGCGAAACGCGTGGTCAGGCGATCCACTTCCAATGGCGTGACGGCGGCGAGCCCGACGCCGCGCCCAGCCGGATTGCCGCAGCACTCCCAGTAGACCTGATGCCCATCGCCTCCATCGAGCATGCCACTCCCATAGGGTTCGATGTGGGGGAATGGCCCCGACATTTGCGCGCTCCATTGTTCAGCGGGTGATTTGCCCTTCGGCCAACGGGAATATCAGGCGCTCGCCCCACGCTCACCCGAAATCCCCAAACGAGCCGCGCCGATCGCCGGAAATTTGCCGGCGGCAGCTCGTGGCGCTTGGGGGCAGTTGCGCCCGGGGCTCCAATTGACCCCAAGCGGTCATTGTCACGGCTCCGATCGAGCCGGACGCCCAGACTTCCGAATTGCTACACCATCGAGGGGGCACGACCCCATAAATTCATGTTATGATGGAATATGATTGCACTACTGACGTTAAATGGCATCCCGCCCCGTATTCTCGGCTCGTTGACTGAAGAACAACGGAAAGCCGTGGCTTCTTACGCTTCCAGCGACCGGCGCGAATCTTACGATGATTGGTGGCAAAGCGGCGTCGCAGAACCAATCCGCCCATTTGCAAATTTTGTCAGCGGCGCAGCAAGCAGTTTTATACGTTGGGGGGCGACCATCCTCAACAATAACAGAATCGGTATCATTTCATCGCAGGTCGGATTTGGTCAATCAACCTTTGGCGGCCTCGACACATAACTGCACTCGGATATGGGGGGTGCATCAGAGTGGCTTAGAGAAGAGCGAATTATTTGTTTGCGATTGCTCTGCGTTTCCAGTGCAGCAGCAACTTTTATCGATTTGACAGATAAAGAAAATATGGAATCCATTCTCGATTCATACAGAATCGACAACGGTCGCATTTATAAGACCGAGTTGCTGGGTCTATCGCAGAAGAATGGATGCGCCGTAAACCCGGAACCATGGGACGTTATCGTGTTCGATGCAAACACGCCACACATTCCTCCGGGTGCGCTTGAATCCAATCGGCGTGTTTTTCAGCAGGCGTGGATAGAAATGCAGTTGCCTCCAGATTGGCGCTCGCGCCTGAGAAGCGATGATAGACCTTTGTTTATGTTGCCTAATTTTTGATTTTCGCAACAGTCGGCGCCGTGCGAGCTGAGCTGAAAGTAGCCTTCGAGGTATCGCGCGAACGTCCCCTCCTGGCGCGACGCGGGAACCGCCAAGCACAACCCAATGCCGGACACTATGGATGAAAAGTGATGGAAATTACAGTGATGCAGACGATCGATAGGATGCGCGCGGCGAACCGCCAGGAGCTGTTGACGCTCCTTGCGACGGCGATCACGGAAATGACCATTTTTGCTCGCACGCACTATGATGGTGACGATTCCGTCAGCCATCTACGTCAATCGAATGAAGCGATTCACCGCCTAGCTGGCCACCTACGAGATCTCTGCGACCCAGACGAAACATTCAGTGAAAGCCGTGCGGCGGGGATCGGCGGACAATTCGCTCTCCTTCCCCGCTCCGCCATTACTCGAATTTTACATTCGGCTCAGCCATGAAGGCGATCTGAGTCGGGCTCCATGTCGATTGACGACAGGTGAGAGACACGAGAACCGTCCTGTCTGTCCGTCTGGAATGCCCGCTCATGGCGCACCGTTCCCCATCGGGGCGGCAACGGTCGGGAGCATGCGCGGCAAGAGCAAGTTCAAAAATTCATAGCGGCATCGTTAGGCGCTCGACCATGGGCTTGAAGGACAGCCGGCGGTAAAAGTTCGCGGCCTGTTGGTTGAAAGACCATACAACAACCTCTATGTCGGAAACGCCTCGGTTTTTTGCCCACAGCCTTCCCGCGACGAACAGGGATCTGCCAATTCCGTGCAGGCGCACATCGGATCGGACAATCAACTGATCCAATTCGACGAACCGCCTCTCGCGACCGACGTTGGTTGCCGGTCGTGTTTTTTCGACGAAAACCGCTAGGCCGAGCAGATCGTGATTCCCGCTATCGGCCACCAAGAGAGCACTTTTCGGTCCGGCGATAAGGTCTCGAAGCGCGGCGCTTTCCCGGCGGTCACCAACAGGTTTACGGAACAGGTCTGGCCTGATGCGTCGATGGAATTCGTCGAGCTCTTCGAACAACGGGAGCAACGCGCCCTGATCTTCGGGGCTCGCCGGGCGTATCGAAAAAGAAAGGGGCATCGTAAGGCTCCGTTTTTGGAGCCGCCGCGCTCGGGCACTCAATGGCAAGCAGCCGAACCTTGGCGGCTGCTGCACAGACATGAGTCAGGGCGCCGCTATGTGAGCAGCGGATAATATTTCACGAAGAAGAGTTTCTCGCCCATAGCCGGAACAATGCCAAGATTGCGATGGTTGGTCAATCGACATGTCAGAAGCGCAATGACCGCTTCTGGCGCCACTTGGCCATTCGGAATGACGAACGAGGAGCCATAACCCAGAGCGGAGTGCGTCAGCCAAGCTGGCAAAGAATAGGAGGTGGAACCCTCTCTCAAAAACGACCGTTTTCGAGAGAATGGCGCGAGAGAATGACACTCTGCTATTCGAGCGGTAGAAATCCCCTCCGACGAGGGGAGGCGACATGAGCAAGCGTATAGTCCGGACAAGCAAACAGCTCGCCGCCGAACGACAGATACACGCCGCCATCGCGCATTTTCAAAATGGCGAGTTTGAATGTGCGATATCGCTGTGCAGCGCGGCTGAAGGGCAAATGCCCGAGCCAGAAGAGCCAACGCATTTTTTTGCAATCCTCAAAAAGGCCAGTGCCGAAAATCCCCCTCCCGACGGACCGAAGGAGGACTTCAATTACGCGGCGAATTGGATGAAGCACGGGTGGGGTGTGCAGGAGACTGAAATCGAAGAGTGGGAAGTGACGTTCTGGCTGAACCGGGCAATTTCAAAATACCGCGCCGTGTATGGGCGCGGGACGCCGGACATGGTCGCCCTGTTTCCGTGGGCTGAGTGAGGATGAAGCTCTTCCTCTCAAAAGAACATCATTTTACGGACGAAATCTGCGCAAGCCCGCTGTCACTATACAGGGATTCCTGCCTTTTGCAGTCACTCATCGAACAACTCTGGCGCCAACGTAAGCGCCCGAGGTATTATTCCCGCCATGCCTATCCGCGCGTCGCAGCCGTGGCGCCGCGCCGTTGCTATCCCAAGCCGATTGGGACTCCGGCTGCCGTGCTGGCCACGGGAGATGGCGACGTGCTCTTCGGTTGCGTCGAAACGCTCGAGGTATACATCGTCGACTTGATCACGTCGGCCTTTTCAATGTCGGCGTGGGGCATTCCGGTGGCATGCCCCACGATATATCGTTCGATGAGCGTTCGACCTAATGGGAATGGGGCGGCTCCTGTCCGACACGCAGAATTCCAATCGTCTCCAGCCACCCGTCGTCAATCATCGCCCACCTTGCGCACGATCTCCATGATGTCGACGCGTTTCAATTCCCCGCTGTCGGCGCGCCTTTTTGCGTCCAAGAGGATTTCCGAGACGCGCTCGAGGGTCGGGTCCTTGATGGAGTTGATCAGCTTCGCGATGCCGAGCGCGAGATGTCTGGCGCCGTAGGTCAGGCGCGCACTGCCGCTCGTGGAGTGGCCCATCACCAGATGACGGGAACGTTCGGCAATCTGGCCGACTTCGTCCAACCGTTGCGCGAATGTATGTCGCGCCGAATAGAGCGTGACGCCGTCCCTTGAAAACTTGAACTTGCGCTTGATGTACTGCCAGCTCTTGGAAAGATAGTGGCCATATTTGACCTCGCCGGTCGTTTTCGTCATGAAAGGCCACTCGGGAAACAACCGCTCGTGACCGGCTTCCATCAACAGATCGCGGCGTTTCACGAGGCCGAGCTCGATCACCAATGGGACGAGAGGAATCATCCGGCGCGCGCTCTTCGACTTCACGTTCATCATTCGATCGGTGAAATCGACGAACCATACGAGCTCGCCTTCGTCCTCGATCGCGATCAGATCTCGGCAGCGGATCTGCGCGATCTCGGCCGGACGCATGCCGGTCACGAGGGCGAGGACATAGCCCCAATAGCGGGCGTCCTGAACGAACAACTCGCCAGGGTTCCAGACGCGCGACAACGACTCGCATCCGGTGAAGAGCGGCAAGTTGACGAGCTTGATCGCCTCCTCCGGTGAGAAGACGTCACGATCGACTTGCTCGGGATTGTCCTTTTGAACAAATTCGAACCGATAGGGCTGCTCGTGCAGGGCTTCCCTCTGATAAAGCCACTCGAAAAAAGTGTTGAGGGTCGTGTGGTAACGGTTGCTGAGCGTGTTTTCCGCGAGGCGCTGGAGCCCTTCCCACCCGTTCTTCTGGGCATAGAGATAACGAGCGGCCAGGGAGACGCAGTACTCCTTCGGGATATTCGTCCGCGTGGGGATATCCGGCAGAGCGAGGTCGACCTTGCCGAGCTCGCGCCTCGTGACGGCGGAAACGGGTTTGTCGCCGATGACGGCGATGACGAAAGGGACGACGAGCCCGACCCGCTCGCGCGCGCGATCGTCGCCATGGCGCTTCTTCTCGCGGCCGAGGAATTTTTCGAGCGCAACCGAGAGCGGATCGGTCGGCTCGGGCAGGAACTCGTCCAGCACGGCGAGGTCGCCGACGTCGATCGTCGCATTCGAGGTCGTCTCGACTTCGGCCCGTCCGGGAGCCTCGGAGAATCTATCCGCCCGCGCTGCGTGCGCGGCAAGCCCGGCTCCACTGCAATTCGGAGGGACAGCGACCTCCTTCTGCTCGACCGGCGCGATGAATTCCTCGACGCCGAAGGGAGATGATATCGCGTCATTCGGCTCGGCCGCAACGGACCGCCGGATCGCGCCCAGCGGGAATTCGTGGCCTGGCGTCAGATTGACGTCGCGGCGCAGGAAATCGTCGCGTGCCTCGCGGCCGACGGCGGCGTGATCCGCTCCGACCGCGGCCGCGGTCGTGCGCGCTTCGACATCCCCGAGCGCGGTCTGTCGGCCGACCGCAAAACCTCGGCGGAAGCTGTCGTCCTCGGCCTTGGCGCGATGCCCGGTCTCGCCGTCGACATTCTGGGCGACGAACTCCTTCCACGTATCAGTGAAGCCGGGACAGATCTCGCCCGGGTTGCAATCGAACACGCGGCACTCGGTGAGCCATATCTGCACATAGTGCTCCATGGCGCCGCGTGCGGCGAGAGCATCGGCGTCGACAGGCGCGCCGCGGTCGAGATATCCCCGCATCTGCGCCAGCAGTAACGCGCCGCGGCGGGGGAGTTCGGGATTGTCCTTGAGAGCCACGATCCACGCCATGCATAGAGACAGCCGCCGACGAGCGACGACGAAGGCCGAAGTTCCGAGAGCGGATCGGAAGACGCGCGTGCGCGCGGTCTCGCCGTCGTGGACGGGCATGCGCACCTGAAGGTAGTAGCGCCCGTCGCGGCGATGGAGGAAGCTGATTCGCGCCAAAATCCGGTCTCCCGTCGATGAGAGACGGGCCCCGGTCACGAGTCAAGGCTCAGACTCGCTACCCCGACACAAGCTATTGATTTCGGCTCAGGAATTCCGTTCGGCGGAGAAATGGTAGCGGAGGAGGGATTCGAACCCCCGACACAAGGATTATGATTCCTCTGCTCTAGCCGACTGAGCTACTCCGCCCCGCGTCCTTTCGGACGAGCGTCGGCGGATATAGTCGACGCTCGTCAAAAGTGTCAAGCCGTCGTCCGGGGAATTGTCGCTCGCGTCGATTCTGCCCCGCGACCCATGCCGTGCTAGGGTGGCCCATGCTCGGATCGCTGCCGGCGCGGGCCGCTCGCGCGCTCATCCTCGTCTATCGGCTCAGCCTCTCGGCCTTCATCGGGCGCGAGTGCCGCTATTTGCCGAGTTGTTCGGAATATGCGGATGAGGCGATCCGTCGCCATGGCCTGTGGGCCGGCGGCTGGATGGGCTTTGCGCGTCTGTGCCGTTGCCGACCGGGCGGGGGCGATGGCTATGATCCGGTTCCGCTGGCGGCGCCGGCGGCGGCGCATTCGCTCGCGCCCTGGCGCTATGGGGCGTGGCGGCGTCCGGCGGTGTGCGAGGCCGTCGAGCGCAGCGGCGACGGTCAGGAGCGCGCCATCAGCTCCACGGCGAGGCCGTAGATGCGTAGACGGATCGGCTCGGGCAGAGCGCGCAGCGCCTCGAGATAGGTCTGGCCGAGGGCGCAGGTCTTCTTGTCGTCGAAGGGCGGATCGGGCGTCTTGCCGTCCAGCAGCGAGTCGATCTCTGGCTTGCGCAGGCCGCGCGCGGCCAGCGCCTTTTCCAGAGCGCGGAAATCCTCCTCGCTCGGCGCCGAGCGCTCCAGCTGCTTGGCCTGGCCGCTGGCGATGGCCTCGAGGCCGACCACCGCCATTTCCGCGACCAGCGCGCGCCGCCGCGCCGCGAAGCTGTGGAAATCCTGATCGACGCCGCCGTAGAGAAAGGCCGCGCAGAGCTTCTTGTTCTCGGCGGAGATGGCGCGCAGCACATCGAGCTGAAGATCGAAGACGCGGGCGAGCACCAGCGGCTCCGCCTTGGCGGCGAGCACGCCGCGCGCCTGGCGTAGCCGGCGCACCGATTCGGCGAGATAGAAATCGACGCTCGCCGTCTCGGCGCCGACGCCGGGCTCCTGCGCGAATGTCTCGATGGCGGCGGCGTAATCGGTCGGAAAAGCCTGGCGCATGCGCTGGAAGAACGATCGGTATTCCTCCGTGGCGGCGATCGCCTGCTCTATGCGGGCGCGGGCGGAAGGACGTGGGTCCGCCGGCGCGGGCGCGGGCTCCGTCGCGGCTTCGGCGAGCGGCGCCGGATCGGCCTCGGCGAGAGTGGGCTCGGCGAGACGCGCCGGCTCGGCGATATGGGCCGGCTCGGCGGTCTTGCGGCCGGGGCCGAGCGCCATCATCACCAGCCCGAGGCCGAGACAGAGCGCGACGATCGCGCCCGTCGCCAGAGCGAGCAGCCTTTCCAAGAACATGGTCGGTCTTTCGATATGCCCGCTCGGGGAATGGAGATTCGAACGCAAACACCAATGGAAAGGCTTTCTAGCTCAATCCCGGCGGCCGACAAAGAGCGGGCCGGGCGCGCCGGCCTTCACGACCGCGCGCGCGTCTCCCGGCGCTGCGCGGGCGAGCCGCAGCGCGCGCGCCCGCTCGGCGCGATGCGCCACGAGAAGCGCGATATGGCGCGAGAGATCATAGGTCCAATGTCCGGCGCGGGCGCGCTCGGCCCGTAGCGCGCGCTCCAGCTCCTTCAGCACGGCGGCGGCGGCCTGCGGCGTCTCGGCGGCGATGACGCTGCGCGGCAGGCGATGAAACGAGCGCAGGAATTCTTCCCGGCGATAGGCGTCGGCTTTTGCGCGCAGCGCGCTCTGCAGGCTTTTTCGCGCGGCGGCGCGCAGGCGATCGGGTGACGATGGATTGCGCATGAGGAGTCCTCCCGCGCCGGAGCATGGGCGAGGAGAGGAGGATGGGGATAAGTTTTTTATCCGTTGTATAGGATTAAATTCATGATAGCGTCGAAGACGTCGCCGGCCGAGGGGCCGCGGCGTCTGCACAGGCGAGACGAATGGCTCCGCGACGAAGCGATCATTTTCCGTCATCGGCGCTCTGCGCCGCCGCCGCCGCGGCCGTCTGTGGCGTCCCGCCCGACGCTCTGCGCAGCGCGCGCCGCGGGCGCGCCAATGTCGCCGACGCGCGTCATCTCGCGGTCTATCTCGATCATGTCGCTTTCGGCGCGAGCCTTTCGGCCTGCGCGCGCGCTTTCGCGCGGGATCGCGCCAGCATTCGCCACGCCTGCGCGCGGGTGGAGGACCGCCGCGACGAAGAGAATTTCGATCGCGCCGTGGCCGCGCTGGAACAGGCGCTGCGCGCGCAGCGGCGGCTCGTCGAGACGATCGCCTTTTCCTTCCGCTCACATCCAACCGGAGACGATTCATGAGTGGCGTTCAACGACAGAGAGACGAGACCGAGGCGCGCGCGCTGCGCCGTCTGCTGGAGGCGATGAATGAGCCCGGCGCGCAGGCGATGGCCGATCCGCTCGGCGTGCGGTCGATCATCGTCGCAGCGCCGCGCAAGGGCGTCACGGTCGCGCGGGCGCGCCTTCCCGCGAGCGTCGCCGATAGCGCGGCCGCGCGCGGCTTGGCGCGTTGGGACGGCGCCGGCGAGGCGCGCCGTCTGCGTCTGACAGATGAGGGGCGCGCTCATCTGAGGCGGCTCGCGGCGCCGGCCGAGGCCAATCCCTTTTTCGCGCAGCACAGCGCGCTCGCGCCGCGAGTCGTGGAGCAGGGCGCGCGCCCGACGCTGGTCAATGAGGGCGAGAGCCCGCTCGCCTGGCTCGCGCGCCGCAAGGATCGCGACGGCCGCCCCTTTCTCGCGCCGGAGCAGATCGAGGCCGGCGAGCGCTTCCGCCGCGATGTGACGCAGGCCGCCATTCTCCAGCGCGTCACCGCCGATTGGGAGGCGGCGATCGGCTCCGCGCGCGGCGGCGGCGCGGGCGCCGCTATCGCCGATGTGGCGATCGACGCGCGCCGGCGACTCTCTCTCGCCTTCGATGCGGTGGGGCCGGAGCTCGGCGGATTGCTCACCGATGTCTGCGGCTATTTGAAAGGCCTCGAGCTCGTCGAGAGCGAGCGCGGCTGGCCGCAGCGCTCCGCCAAAGTGGTGCTGAAAATCGCGCTCGAGCGGCTCGCCCTGCATTATGGATTGGCCAGCGAGGCGCAGGGGCCGGAGCGCGCGCGCCATTTGCTGCATTGGGGCGCGGAGGATTATCGTCCTACCCTCTGACGCGCCGAGCGGCGGCGGCGCGGTTGACAGAGCGGCGCTTTGGGCGCATGAATCTCGCCATATTGCACTGCAATATGGCGCGTCGCATCGGCGACGCTCGTCATCTCTATCGGGGAGTCGCCATGATGAAATTCGTCATGTCTCATCGTTCCCCGGGCCGCGCCTAGAGAGTTCAGGCAGTGAGCCCGGTTCGAAAATACCGGGCTGCTCTCTCGCGCATGTCGCTCTGTCGATCCTGTCGGCTCTGACGATCTTCTCACGAAAGACATTCCCGGAAACAGCCGCGACGCAGCTTCGTCTCGCGTCGCCTCGCGCCCATTCACGAAAAAAGGGATCGGGACGTCTCGCGTCCCGCAGGATTCATGTCCGCCTATTTGACCACGCTGCGCTTCGCGCTCCGCTATTGGCTTCTCTCGCCGCGTCTGCTCGCGGCGATGCTCGTCGCTCGTCTCGTCTCCAATGTCGTCGACGTCTTCGTTCCAGTGGCCTCCGGCCATCTCGCCGATGTCGTCGCCGGCGAGAGCCGCGAGCTCGCGCCGGCGCTTTCGGCGCTCGCCGTGTTTCTCGGCACGGTGCTGCTGTTTCATTGCCTGCGCAATTTCGTCGCCTTCTCCGTCTGCCATGTCGCCGCTCACGCCATGGCGGCGTTGGTGCGCGACGCCTTTGCGCGCGTGCAGCGCTTCTCGGCCGATTGGCACGCCAACGCCTTCGCCGGCGCGACGGTGCGCAAGATCACGCGCGGCGTCTGGGCCTTCGATTCGCTCAGCGACACGCTGATCTTCGGCATGTTGCCGGCGGCGACGGTGATCGTGGCGATCACCTGCCTCCTGTCCTGGCGCTGGCCGCTGCTCGGCCTCGTCGTGGCGATCGGCATTTCGCTGTTTCTGGCGATGGGAATCGGCCTCTCGCTCGGCTGGATCAGCCCTGCGGCGCAAGTGTCGCAGGCGCTCGATTCCGCCGTGAGCGCGCGGCTCGCCGATTCGATCACCGGCAATCAGATCGTCAAAGGCTTCGCCGCCGAGAAGCGCGAGGATGCGAGCTTCACCGCGCTCGTGACCGAATGGCGCAAGCGCACGCTGATCTCCTGGTATCGCGGCACGACGGTCGGCCTGCTGCAGGCCGTGGTAATGATCGCCATGCAGGCGACTCTGCTCGGCTGCGGGCTGATGCTGTGGTCGCAGGGCGGCATGTCGACGGGCGATGTGGTGAGCCTCATCGGCATACAGGGGCTCATCAACGGCTATTTGCGCGACATTGGCGAGCATGTGCGCAATCTGCAGCGCGCCGTCAACGAGATGGAGGATGTCGTCGAGTTCGACGCGCAGGAGCCCGATGTGGTCGATGCGCCGGGCGCGACGCCGCTCGTGGTGACGCGCGGCGAGATCGTCTTCGACAATGTGACCTTCGGCTATCCGAATGCGCGCAGGAAGCTCTATGAGAATTTCTCGCTGACGATCCGTCCGGGCCAGCGGGTCGGCCTCGTCGGCGCCTCTGGCGCCGGCAAGACGACCTTCGTCAAGCTGCTGCAGCGCCAGTTCGATCTCGACGCCGGACGCATTCTCATCGACGGCCAGGACATCGCCTTCGCGACTCAGGCCTCGCTGCGAGAGGCGATCGGCATCGTCGCGCAGGAGCCGATCTTGTTCCACCGGCCGCTCGGCGAGAATATCGCCTATGGCCGGCCGGACGCCGCGCAATATGAGGTCGCGGAAGCGGCGCGTCTCGCCCATGCGAATATGTTCATCGAGCGTCTGCCCGACGCTTATGAGACTCTGGTGGGCGAGCGCGGCGTGAAGCTCTCGGGCGGCGAGCGCCAGCGCGTGGCGATCGCGCGCGCCATTCTCGCGGCGACGCCGATATTGGTGCTGGACGAGGCGACCTCCTCGCTCGATTCCGTGTCCGAATTCCATATTCGCGCGGCGATCGAGCAATTGTCGGCGGGACGCACGACGATCGTCGTCGCGCATCGCCTATCGACGGTGCAGCGGCTCGACCGCATATTGGTGTTCGACCATGGCCGCATCGTCGAGGACGGCTCGCATGAGGAGCTGCTGCGCCTTTCGGGCGGCGTCTATCGACGCCTGTTCGACACGCAGGTCGGCGCCGGCGACTCGCTGGAGGAGGCGATCGAGCGGGCGGGGTGAGAGCCCCGCCCCTTCGGGGATATGAAATTCTCGTTATCGAAAATGAATTGCCGTCACCAAAGCAGCGAGGCGAGACGAATGGGCGAGGAACCGAAAATCGACGCGGCGCGCATCGCGCATTATTCGTCGAAGCTCGAATATGAGATCGACTCCTGGGACCTTCGCGCGTGCGAGGAGGAGGTCGTCATCATCGACGCGCGTTCGCCCGAGGCCTATGAAAAAGAGCATATTCCCGGCGCCATCGGCTTTCCGCATCGGACGATGACCGCGGAGACGACGACGCATCTTCGTCGCGATGCGCTCTATGTGACCTATTGCGACGGCGTCGGCTGCAACGCCTCCACCAAAGGCGCTTTGAACCTCGCCCGATTGGGGTTTCGCGTCAAAGAGCTGATCGGCGGCCTCGACTGGTGGAAGCGCGACGGCTACGCCACCGAAGGCGCGCAATCATGCACTGGCGGCGATGCGGGCTGCGCCTGCTGACGAGGATCTATTGGATAAAATCTAACGCATGAGTCCCGGCGCACTGGGCAAACGGCGTGCTTTCCAAAACTCCTCGAATTCTTCTTTGGTAATCTCCTTCGGGATAAACTGCGGATCGGCGGCGATTTCGTCGATGGATGGGACTTGCTCCAGACTGAGGGCCGTCCCGCCCGTCTCGTCGTTTTTGGTCGCATATCCTTTGGCGCCGTCCGCGAAGATTTCTACCTTGCGGGTTTCCCAACGATGGTCATCGAGTTCACTGATGAGCAACACCGGGTCATTAGAATTTTCGTGGATCCACCGGATGCAAATGTAATTCATGCGATTTTCAGCTCGGCTGAGAGATTGTGTAATGGGATCATTATAAGCTTGAATTCAGCGGATCGACATTGACCTCCTGGCTCAACGCTGGCGAGGGGTTCTTCGCCATTCTTACCAAGCGTCGGCTGAAGATGGGCCTCAAATGTTAGAGTCGATGCATTAACCTCAAGGCGCGTGCGCAAGATCGGCGCGCGAAAGCTCGATCGTCCAGTCGGGGCCGGAGTCGACGCCATAGCTCTTGGCGAAATCGCCGAGATTGAGCGCGACGGCCATGTCGAAGAGGCTGTTGACGTAGACGAGCGGGCGCCCCTGCGGAACGTCGCCGAATGTGCGCTCATAGGGCGCGGCGAGATCGGCGACGAGCCGATCGCCATGGCGAATGCGCAGACGCACCGGCTTGCCCAGCGAGATTTTCAATTCGTCGAACAGGGTTTTCGGAATGTTCGACCACACATTGCCGAAATGCGCGTCGAGCACGGGAATGATTCCACTGACCGCATCGCCTTTGCGCTCCGCCGCGCGATAGGGAATCGTGACCAGCGCTTCCGGCGGCAGCTTGCGGCCGATCTGCTCGAAGCTCTGCGCGCCCGCCGCCAGACGCGCGCCGGCATAGACGAAAATATCGCGGCCGTGAAATGTGTGGGATTGCTCGGAGCCGGGCCTTCGGTTCACGCTCTCGTCGATCTCGCGCACTTCCTTCACGCCCTCGCGCTCGGCGACCAATGTCAGCAGCCCATTGTTGGGCGCGAGGAAAAAGCGGCCGCTCAGCGTCTCCAGCGCAATGGCCAGCCGCCCCGTTCCGACGCCGGGATCGACGACGGCGACGAACACCGTGCCTTTCGGCCAATAGGGCTCCGCCTGATAGAGGCGATAGGCGCCGGCGAAAATACTGCCCGGATCCTCATGGCTGAGATCGGCGACCAAGAGATCCTGCGAGATGGAATAGGCGACGCCTTTCATCGCGGCGACGGCGCCGTCCGCCGTTCCGAAATCCGTGAACAGCACCAGCGGCGCGCGCGCCGCGGCGACGCCGCAAGAGAGGCAGAAGAGAAGGGCGGCGACGAGCGCGCGGAGCGGCGAATGAAGCATGGGCGTTCCAATCTCAGAGGCCGGGCCGTCGGCCTCGCGTCTTATGAAAAAATGAAAGCGCTGGTCACGGCGTCGTCGAAGAGGTCGGAATCAACGCGATCTTTACGTTCAGCGCGCGCAAGACCGCGCTGATCGTCTCGAACCGCGGATGGGAGCCGGGGGCGAGGGCTTTATAGAGACTTTCGCGTCCGAGCCCGGCGGCGGCCGCGACCTGCGCCATGCCGCGCGCCTTCGCCACTTCCGAAAGCGCGGCGAGCAGAACGTCGGAGTTTTCGTCCTCTGCCGCGGCCGTCAGATATTCGGCGATCGTTTCCTCGTTATCGAGATAATCGGACACGTTGAAGGCAGCGAAATTCTTGGTCATTGCGTCACTCCTTCAGCTCCCGCGCCAATTCCTTCGCGCGCTCGATGTCGCGTCGCTGCGAGCCCTTGTCGCCGCCGCAGAGCAGCACATAGACGGTCGCGCCGTTCCTGACGAAATAGACGCGATAGCCCGGCCCATAGTGAATTCGCATCTCCGACACGCCTTCCCCGACAGGCTCGCAATCGCCGAAATTGCCATGCGCGGCGCTCGTCAGCCGCGCCAATATGCGGGCCTTGCCCTTTCGATCGACGAGACCGGAGAGCCATTCGTCGAACGACGAAGATCGAACGAGCGTGAACATGCCCGACCGTATCCACATGGATACAGAAAGACAAGCTAGTCGCAGGTCGCCGCATGGCAAGCGGACAGCGCCGAATTCGAGCGAGGCGGCTCGACGGTCACGGCCTAGGCTGAGGTGGAGCAGTAGATTTGGGAGCAGATGGCGGAGAGGGAGGGATTTGAACCCCCGATACGGTTGCCCGTATGCCGCATTTCGAGTGCGGTGCTTTCAACCACTCAGCCACCTCTCCAGGGGCGAAAGCGAGGACTTGCCCCGCTCGCGGCGAAGCGCCCAATAGCACGCGTTCGCCTCGGCGATCAAGGCTCGAAACGCGATCCTTTCGCCCAGCCTCGCTCGAGGCTCCCGCGGCAGATTTGCCGATCGTTAACCTTAATGAGGTGTAACAGGCCGCCGACCTCCCCTCGCGCGCTCGCGGCTCGCGCGACGGGCGGTCCTCTGGAACATGCGCATGCCGAAAGCCAACGATCTCAGACCGCGACAAAAGCGGCTTCCTTTCGTCGTCGAATTCACGCTCGCCTCGCGCCGTCGGCGGCTGGAGCTGTCGCCCCCGACGCTCGCCGTGGCGGGTCTCGTTCTGCTCGGGGCGGGGCTGCTCGCGCCTTGCGCGGCCGCCTATCTCGCGTTTCGCGACGACATGCTCGCCGAGCTGGTCGATCGCCAGACGCAGATGCGCTACGCCTATGAGGATCGGCTGGCCGCCATGCGGCTGCGGCTCGATCAGGCGACGAGCCGGCAGTTTCTCGCCCAGGGCGACGTCGAGAGCAAGGTGCAGACCTTGGTCGCCCGTCAGGCCAAGCTGGAGACGCGGGCGGCGCTGGTGGCGCGGCTCGTCGAAGGCGTCGCCTCCAAGGATGCCGCTCCCGCCGGCGTGACCGCGCAGAGGCGCGCGCCGGCTGTGGGCGCGGCGGCTGTCGGCGGGCCGGCTGTGGGGTTGCCTTCCGGCGTCAGCGCCTATGCGCCGGCGCAAGAGGAGCGGCCGGAGCCTTTCGCCGGCTTCGACAAGCCGCAGCCGGAGGGCCTCGAGCTACGGCTGCGACGCGAGGACGATGCGCCCGCCAACTCTTCGGGCAAGCCGGCGGCCGAACGCCGCGGCGCCTCGGCGGAGCTCGCGCCGCAGACCGAATCGCCCCGCCTCGCGGCCGAGGCCGGCCTGCCGATGCAGTCGCGCCTCGAGCATTTGGAGGCCTCGCTCGATCACGCCGAGCGCGAGCAGACCCAGCGGCTCGGCCGGCTGGTCGAGCCGATTCGGGCGGCGACCGCCAAGCTGCGGCGCGCTTTCGATGTCGCCGGCCTGCCGGTCGAGCGCTTTCTTCCCAAGGGCCGCGCCAAGGCCGGCGCTGCTCCCGAGAGCTTCGCCGGCGGGCCTTTCGTGCCGGCCGAGCGCAATGATCTTTTCGAGCGCGAGCTCAGCGCCGCCGAGACCGCCGCCACCACGCTCGAGGGCCTGCGCAGCGCGCTGCCCAGCGTGCCGCTGCGCAAGCCGCTCGCCGGCGCGCCGGAGACCACCTCCGGCTTCGGCTATCGCACCGATCCCTTCTTCGGACGCGCCGCGCTGCATACGGGCGTCGATCTGCGCGACGATTACGGCTCGCCCGTGCGCGCGACGGCGGGCGGCGTGGTCGTCAACGCCGGGCCGAGCGGCGGCTATGGGCAGATGGTCGAGATCGACCATGGCTCCGGCCTCGCCACGCGCTATGCGCATCTCTCGGCGATTGCCGTTTCCGTCGGCCAGGAGGTGGCGCCGGGCGAGACGGTCGGGCGGCTCGGCTCCACGGGCCGCTCCACCGGGCCGCATCTGCACTATGAGGTGCGGGTGGATGGCGAGCCGGTCGACCCCTCGCGCTTCCTGCGCGCGGCCTCGACGCTGGCCGAGAGTCGTTGAGCCGGGCTGGCGTTATGGGGCGAGTGCGATAAAAGACGCGGGGCCGGCCTCGTCCCGCCGGCGCGGACATATCGGACCCCATGGCCCCGCCACCCCTTTTGACGCTCCAGAATGTCGGGCTGACGCTCGGCGGCAAGCCGCTTTTCGAATCGGCGGACCTCTCCGTCTCGCCCGGCGAGCGGCTGTGCCTCGTCGGCCGCAACGGCTCGGGCAAATCGACCCTGCTGCGAATCGCCGCCGGCGAGGTGGAGGCCGATTCGGGGATGCGCTTCCTGCAGCCGGGCGCGAGCCTGCGCTATCTGCCGCAGGAGCCGGATCTCTCCAAATTCGCGACCACGCTGGATTATGTGGTCGACGGCCTCGGCCCGACCGACGATCCCTATATCGCCAAGGCGCTGCTGCTCGAGCTCGGCCTCACGGGCGAGGAAAATACGCGCAGCCTCTCCGGCGGCGAGGGCCGCCGCGCCGCGCTCGCGCGCATCCTCGCGCCGGAGCCGGACGTGCTGCTGCTGGACGAGCCGACAAACCATCTCGATCTGCCGGCGATTCTCTGGCTCGAGGAGCGGCTCGCCGGCCTGCGCTCGGCGATGGTGATCATCAGCCATGATCGCCGCTTCCTGCAGGATTTGACGCGCTCGACGGTCTGGCTCGATCGCGGGCGGACGCGCTATTTGTCACGCGGCTTCAAGGATTTCGAGGCCTGGCGCGACCGCGAGTTCGAGGAAGAGGAAAAGCAGCAGCACAAGATCGACCGCAAGATCGTCGCGGAAGAGCATTGGCTGCAGCATGGCGTCACCGGCCGCCGCAAGCGCAATCAGAAGCGCCTCTCCGATCTTCACGAGATGCGCGCGCGTCGGCGCCGGCATGTCGGGCCGACGGGCGACATAAAGCTCGAGGTCGCCGAGGCGCAGACCTCCGGCGCGCTGGTGGTCGAGGCGCGGGGAATTTCCAAGGCTTTCGGCGATCGGACCATCGTCGATACTTTCTCGACGCGGGTGATGCGCGGCGATCGGCTGGGCATTGTCGGCGCCAATGGCGCGGGCAAGACGACGCTCATCAAAATGCTGACGGGGACGCTGGCGCCGGACGGCGGCCATGTGCGGCTCGGCGCTTCGGTCGAGATGGCGACGCTGGATCAGAGCCGCGCCAGCCTCGATCCGCAGACGACATTGAAGGACGCGCTGACCGGCGGCGGCTCGGATTTCGTCGAGATCAACGGCCAGCGCAAGCATGTCATCGGCTATATGAAGGACTTCCTGTTCGGGACCGAGCAGGCGCGCACGCCCATCGGCCGGCTCTCCGGCGGCGAGCGCGGGCGCCTGCTGCTGGCCCGCGCGCTGGCGCTGCCGTCCAATCTTCTGGTGCTGGACGAGCCGACCAATGATCTCGATCTCGAGACGCTGGATCTCTTGGAGGAGATGCTCGCCGATTATCCCGGCACGCTGATCGTCGTCAGCCATGATCGCGATTTTCTCGATCGCGTCGCCACTTCCGTGCTGATGTCGGAAGGCAATGGCCGCTGGCTCGAATATGCCGGCGGTTATTCCGACATGGTGGCGCAGCGCGGCGAAGGCGTGCAGGCGCGAAGCGCCGCCGCCGCCCCGCGTGAGGAGAAGGCGAAAGCGGCGAGCGCGCCGCGGCCGAAATCCGCGGCCAAGCCGCGCCTCTCCTTCGCCGAGCAGCATGCGCTGACGACGCTGCCGGCGAAAATGGAGGAGTTGCGCGGCAAGAGGGAGAAGCTGCAGAAATTTCTCGACGATCCCGGCCTCTATGCGCGCGATCCGGCGAAATTCGCCGAAGCCGGCAAGCTCCTCGCGAAAGTGGAGGAAGAGCTCGCCGCCGCCGAGGAGAGCTGGCTGGAATTGGAGATCAAGCGGGAGGAGATCGGCGGGTGAGGCGCTTCACCCGCCCGTCCTCAGAGGCGCCCTGAGAGCGTCGCTTCAGCGCTTCGTCGCGAGTCCGGCTGTGGTCTTGCGCGTCTGCGTCTCCGCATGGCCGCGTTCCAGCGGAATGAGCCGGTAGCCCTCCTGCTGCGTCAGCCAGGAGAGATAGGCGACGCCCTTGCTCTCGACGAGCAGCGGATGGTCGGAGGCTTCCGCCGTTTGCGCCAGCGCGCGCGGCGCGTCGAAGCTCTTGCCGCCGTCGCGCGAGCTCTGCGCGAGGACGGTGGTCAGCGTTCCGTCGAACTCCTTCCAGGCGCGGTACAGCTTGCCGCCGCTGACGAGCAGCTGCGGACGCTGCGGCGCGCGCTCGGCGTCGCCGATGCGCTGGGGCTCGGAGAAGCTCTTTCCACCATCCTCGCTGCGCGCATAGAACAGGCCCTGGCGCGTCTTGCCGCGCGTGAACCATGCGATGTGCCAGCGTCCGGCGGCGTCGATCGCCATGGCCGGTCCCTGATGCGGGCAGGCGGTCGCCCAATCGTCGAGGCTGACGCGCGAGCCGATGAGCGTCTTGCCGTCGGCGGAGAGCTTGGCGGCCATATGGTCGCGGCGATTATTCTCGAACACATGGCGCCACATGAAGACGGGCTGGCCGTCGCGATCCAGCGCCGCGCCGATGCGGCAGCATTCGCAGCTGTGATCGAGCAGAATGCTCTTGCCGGAAAAGCTCTTGCCGGCGTCGTCGGACCAGGCGACCGCTATGCCGCTGCCCTCGAAGCTCTCGCCGGCGGCCTTCGCTTTGGCGGCGTCGCGCTTGTCGAGCCAAGCGGCGTAGAGTCGCCCTTTGGGGTCGACGATGAAGGTCTCGAAGCGCTGGCCCTTGTCGTCGACGAGCGGCTGCGGCGGCGCGAAGCTCTTGCCCTCGTCGGTCGAGCGCGTGACGAAGACCGTGCCCTCATAGCTCTTCTCGGGCCGCGTGGTGAAGCTCGCCACCAGAGTCCCGTCCGCGAGCGCGACGATCTTGGGCCGCGCCTCGCCATTGTCGTCCAGCGTTCCCGCCGGCGCGGCGATGACGAAGGGCGGCGCGAAGCTCTTGCCATTGTCGCTGGAAACCGCGCCATAGACCTTGCCGGCGACCGAATAGGTCAGCCACAGCCGCCCATCGGCGCCGAAGGAGGGCGTCGCGCTGACGGCGCATTTGGGCAGCGGATCGGCGCAGGCGGGCGGCGCGGCATGGGCCATCTGGCCCATTTTTTCCTCTCGCGCTTTCTCTTGCGCGAGCGCGCCGGAAGCGACGAGAAGGGACAGCAGAGCGAGCGCGGCGCGTTTCATGGCGGTGCCTTTCTCAGCGGCTGAAGATGTCGGCTCGAAGGGACGAAAAGCCCGCCGACCCCGCGTCAGTGGAAGTTGAATCTCTGCGAGCCCTCGAAGGAGCCGCCGGGCGGCGGCGGGGCGATCAGGCCGGAGAGAATCTTGCGGACGATCTCCGCATGTTTCGGGCTGCTCGACTGGGCGATCGTCACCTGATCCACCTTGCCGGCGGCGTCGATGTGGAAGCTGGCCGTCGCCGAGCCGGGACCGGCGGGGCTCGTCGTCGGCGTGCGCTTGGCGATCTCGCTATAGAGCAGGCCGAGGAACTTGCTCTGCGAGAGGCCGGAGGGGGCCGTCGTCGCGCCATTGGCGTCGCCCGCGGCCTGGGCCGCGCCGGCGAGCATGGTGAAAGCGAGAATTAAGATCGAGCGTCTCATCTGGCCTGTCCTTCACGCACGAAAACGAAACGATAGCGCAGGTGGTATTGTCCTCGGGGCGGCGGCGGCAGGCTGACCCGCGCCAGCCTGTCGCGCGTCAACGCCACGAGGCGCGCATCGGAACCCCGCAGGCGGGAGGAGACGACATATCCGTCCGCGCCTATCTCGATCTCCGCGTCGACCCGTCCTGCGGGATGCGGCGCCGGAAAGCTCTGTCTCGCCAAAGTCGCATTCACGAGCGCGACATAGACATTCGGATGCCTCGACTCGCCGCCGAGGGCGGCCCCCGCGCAGAGGAAGAGCGCTATCGCGAGGGCCGAGGATTTCATGAGCTTCCCGCCGATCAGTGGAAGTTGAATTCCTGCACCGCGGAGAAGGAGCCGCCGGGCGGCGACACGGTGTGAACCGCGGCGAGGATTTGATTGACGACGGGTTCGAGCGCCGGATTGGAGGCGCTCTGAACCTTGTGCGACACGACGCGGCCGCCGGCGCCGATCGTGAAGGCGACATGGATGGAGCCGGTCTGCGCGTCAGAGGCCTTGGGCGTGTGGCGCTTGATCTCGGCGGCGAGCAGCTTGACATAGGCCTGCTTGGAGAGAGCGGGCTTCGCCTTCTCGGCCTGCTTCTTGTCCTTGCTCTTGTCCGCGTCCTTGCTCTTTTCCTTATCGGCGGCCTTTTCAGGCTTGGCCTTGGGCTTGGCTTCCGTGGCCTTGTGCTCGGTCGCGGCGGGAGCGGGCGCGGCGGCGGATTCGGCTGCGGCAGGGGCCGCCGTTTCGCCCTCGACCGCGAGGGCGGAGCCGGAGACGAGCCCGGCGATCATCAATATCGCGATTCTTTTCATTGGGACGTTCCTCGATCTTTTTTTGCGCTCAGTTGAAGTGAAAACTCTGTTCGGCGTCGAACGGGCCGCCCGGCGG
Source organism: Methylosinus sp. LW4 (assembly GCF_000379125.1). Lineage (NCBI taxonomy): Bacteria > Pseudomonadati > Pseudomonadota > Alphaproteobacteria > Hyphomicrobiales > Methylocystaceae > Methylosinus > Methylosinus sp. LW4. The sequence goes on from NZ_KB900626.1 coordinate 3,577,174, forward strand.
CGGCGGAGCCCGCAGCGATTCGATGATCCGCCGCGCCAACGCCGCATGAGCCGGAGACGAGCCCGTCGCCTCGACGACGCTGATGGCGCCGTCCTTCCCGACATGGAAAAAGCAGGTCGCCCGCCCCTGGCCGATCGTTGCGCGGTTCGGCGTGTGGCGGCGGATTACTTCCGCCATGATTGTCTTATATCGGTGAATGGCCGCCGGATCGGCGAAGACCGACGACGCCGGGGCGATATCCTTCGCAGTCGCGGCGTCCGCGGCTGCGAGAGCAAAGACGGAAATCAGACCGGCGATCGTCGATGACGACAATCTCATTTCGCGTCTCTCGATCTTTTCGTCGCATCAGTGGAAGTGGAAGCTCTGAGTTGCGATGAACGATCCGCCCGGCGGCGGCGGCGCATGGACCGAGGCCAAAATACGCCTCGCCAGCGCAGCATGAGCCGGCGAGGAGCCGGAAGCGGAAATGCTGGCGATGCCGCCGCCGGCGGTCACATTGAAGGTGCAATGCGCCGTGCCCTCGCCCAGCGCGGAGCTTCCCGGCGTGTGGCTGCGGATCGCCGCCGCGAGCAGCGCCTTATAGGCGCTCTGCGACATGCCATTGCTCTGCGACTGCCCTTCCGGCGCGCCCAACCGGCGCTGGGTGACGGCCTCGCGCTTCTTGTCGCGCTCGACGTCTTTCTTTTTCTCGACGACCTTCTTCTTTTTCTCGACGATCTCTTTCTGCTGCGGCAGCGTCGGCGCATCGGGCGCCATCACTTGCGGCGGCGGAATGGCGAGATCGGGCTGCTCGATCTCCTCGGGCGGCGGCGGCTCTTCCTCCGCGGCGCTCACTTCTTGCGCTTCGAAGAAATCGCCCTGCGGGACGAGCTCCATGCTGATCGAGTCGAGGCTGGCGATGCTCGGCACGGCCAGCTTCAGCAGCAGCCAGCCGACCGCCGCATGAGCGACGACGACGCCGGCGAAGCTCGCCGGCCGCAGCCAGCCGGGTCTGACGGGCGGCGGGGCGCCGATGGGCGTCCCCTCATGCTCGAAGGAAGAGAGGATCGCATCCGTCATTTCGCCGCCCCTCCCGCGGGAATCGCCGCCGCAGGAACGGCCGTCGCAGGCGCCGGGCTCGCCGCGGCCGGCTTCGCGCCGACGGCCGCCGCCGGGGTCGCCGCGCCCTTGGGCCGCGAGTCGGTGAGTATGGCGATATGGGTGATGCCATTGGTCGCCAATTTGTCCATCACGGCGATCACCTCGCCGTAATTGGCCTCCTTGTCGCCGCGAACATGAACGATGCGGCTCGTGTCGGAGCCCATCATCGCCTTGATGCCGTCGACGAGCGCCTCGGGCGACACTTCATCGGCGCCGAGCGCCACCTTGCCGTCCTTGGAGACGGCGACGACGATCGGCTCCTTGGGATTGAGCGGCTGCGCCGCCTTGGACTGCGGGAGATTGACCTTCATGCCCTTGGCGAGCAGAGGCGCCGTCACCATGAAGATGATGAGCAGCACCAGCATGACGTCGACGAGCGGCGTCACATTTATGTCGGCGAGCGGCTGATAGAGGCTGTCGCCATTCTTGAAGCGCGTGGGAAGTCCGGCCATCAGGCGGCCTCCCGCTTTCTCGAGGCGACGATGTGGCCGCTGGTGACGGCGAGCGCCTTGTCCTCGACATAATGGGCGACCTGCTGGCCGGCGCGCGAGAAGGCCGCGCCGATGCGGTTGTAGCCGACCGAGGCGGGAATGGCGGCCGCGAGGCCATAGGCGGTGGCGGCGAGCGCCTCGGCGATGCCCGGCGCGACCACCGCGAGGCTGGTGTCCTGCGATTGGGCGATGCCGGCGAAGCTGGTCATGATGCCCCAGACCGTGCCGAACAGGCCGACGAAGGGCGCGACGGAGGAGATGACGGCGAGATTGGGCAGGCCGCCCTCCGCCTTGGTCATCAGCTCGCGGCCGACGCGGCTCATGATCTCGGCGACGCGCTCGCGCTTCTCGCCGATGGATTCGCCGGGGAGATCGAAGGAGGCGGCGTGCTCGCCGGCGGCCTCGATCGGCGCGAGCAATCCGGCCGGACCGCCCGAGCGCGCGGCGCGCGCCGATTTGCCGATACGCACGACGGCGACGACGCCCTCGACGATCAGCACCCAGGTCCAGACCGACGCCAGCAGCAGGGCGGCCATGACCACCTTGCCCACAGGGCCGGCGTTCAGGAACATGGTGACAGGAGAAATTGAGCCGTAATCCATAGGACGCACTCGCGCTTGGGGTTCCCCGATCTCGCGACGCCGCCGCGGATCAGCAGATTGTTGTTGCTTATGATTTTGTTCGTCCAACGGCGATATCCCGCTCTCTCGAGGGAGGGGAGGCGCCGTCGAAGCCCTGCTTTGCCGTTCCCGCGCGTCGCTCGGCGTGGAATCGGCCTGTCGTCAGATGAGAGCGAGGAGACCGGAAGGCGGCGCACGGGCGCCATTGACCGCCTGCGATAGCGCGAAAGACGGCCGCACAGCGGCATAGGCTCGATAGACGGCGGGCTGCGCGGCGGTCTGGCGGCGCAGGGCGACAAAAACGCGATCGGGCAACACCGCGGGACCGGAATGCGCGGCGAGGCAGCAGGGGCAGCTCGCCCCTTTCTTCATCGGCCTGTCGGGCGTTCCGGCGTTCGCGTCGGTGAGCGCGTCATGACACACGGCGCGGGCTGTCTGATCGCCCGCGCGGGCGGCGGCGCTCGCACTCGCAACGCGATGCGGCGCGCCAGAAACGAGGAGGGCGAAAACGAGCGCGCAAACGGCGGCGATCGCGCAGATCGCGCGCATTTCTCTGCGCTGTCCCCCCGTGTGTGACATAAATGTCTCTTAACGGATTTTTTAACTTCTGACAATCTGCGGGGTCTTGGATTTATTTGGCGAAACGCGCTAATTCGCAGCTGGTTTATCGATAGAGTTAATGCGCGCGATGGCGGCGATCGCCAAGTTCCTCTTCCTTCTCGCCCTGCTGGGCCAGGCGCTGACCGCGCCGCTCGGCGGAATGCGCGCGCATGGCGAGACGGCGGCGCGGCTCTGCCTCGCCGCGCATGCCGAGGCGGGCGACGCATTCGCCGCGGAGCCCGGCAAGCAGGCTCCAAAGAGCGACCAATCCCATCGCCATGGCGCCTGCGCCTTCTGCGAGCTCGGCGCCGGCGGCCCCCCGCTTCTGGCGACCATGGCGTGGGTCGCGGCGCAGCCCCCGCGCGCGCATGCGGCCGGCGCCTTCGTCGCCTTCTCCGGCGCGCCCTTCTCGCGCGACGACGACAATGCGCCGACCCGCGCGCCCCCTTCCTTCTCCTGACGCGACACCGCCGCGGCGCGCGAGCGCCGCAAATCGACGCGCGCCCTCGCGAGAGGGCGTCAGGGAAGGACATCACAAATGCATCGTCACCATCTGCTGCGCGGCGTCTCCGCCGGCGCGCTCTTTATCGTCTGCTCCGCCGCCATTCTCCCGGCCCGCGCCCAGGAATCGCTGCCGACGATCGACGTCGCCGGGGAGGCGCAGCCCGCGCAGTCGCGCCGCCCGGCGCCCGCCTCCGTGTGGTCGCCCACTCTGCCGGACGGCAAGCCGGCCTTCGTGCAGAAATTCGATCTGCCGAACACTGTCGCCAGCGTGACCCGCAAGCAGATCGACGAGACGATCAACGTCATCGACACGGAAGACGTGGTCAAATATCTGCCGAGCCTCTTCCTGCGCAAACGCAACAATGGCGACACGCAGGCGGTGCTGCAGACGCGCACCTGGGGCGTCTCGTCGAGCGCGCGCAGCCTCGTCTATGCCGACGATCTGCTGCTGACGGCGCTCATCGGCAACGACAACAACATCGGCGCCCCGCGCTGGGGCCTCGTCGCGCCGGAGGAGATCGAGCGCGTCGACATGCTCTATGGGCCGTTCTCGGCGGCCTATCCGGGCAACTCCATGGGCGGCGTGCTGCAGATCACCACGCGCATGCCCGACAAGCTGGAAGTCACCGCCAAGCAAACCGTCGCGCTGCAGGACTTCTCGCTCTATGGAACGAGCAAGCTGTTCCACACCGAGGTGACGAGCGCCACCGTCGGCGACAAGATCGGCGATTTCTCTTGGCTGGTCACTGGCAATTACGCCCATGGCACGACACAGCCTCTGACCTATGCGACCGCGGCCAACAATAATCTCTACGGTTATCCGGGCGCTTATTTCGGCAACACCAAATTCGGCGCGCCGGCCACTATTCTCGGGGCGACCGGCAATCTCGAGAACGACCAGATCAACGCCAAATTGAAGCTGGCGTACGACTTCACGCCGACGGTTCGCGCGACCTACACGCTCGGCTTCTGGAGCAATGACGGAACCTCCATCCCGCAGCCCTATTTCTCGAGCGGATCGCAGGCTTTTGGCGCGACGAGCGGAACGGGGAGCATCGGCTCCTCGGCGATGCAGAGCTTCGGCAGCGGCTATTACCGCGTGCAGGAGAAGATGCTCACCAATGCGCTGGCGGTGAAATCCAATACCGGCGGCCCCTTCGACTTCGAGGTCTCCGCCTCGCATTTCACCTATCTCCAGTCGGATCAGCGCTCGCCCTATACGGCGGCGCCGGTGGGCTATTCCTCGACCGGCAAGGATGTCCGCTACAACGGCACCTATTGGACGCTGCTCGACCTCAAGGGCATATTGCGGCCGGACGGCGTTCTCACGGGCCACGACATCAGCTTCGGCCTGCATGGGGACCAGTTCCATCTGAACAATCCCACCTGGCTCACCACCAATTGGACGAGCGGCATGGCCTCGTCCTATGGCGTCGCGGCCTCCATCGGCAATGGCACGACGCGCACGCAGGCTCTGTGGGCGCAGGACGCGTGGAAGATCTCGAAGGAGTTCAAATTCACGGTCGGCGGCCGCTGGGAGCATTGGAGCGCGTCGGACGGCTACAACCAGTCGCTCGGCTCCATCAACGCCACTGGCTTCGGCTCGACGGCGACGGCGGCGAGCATGCTGCCGATCTATCAGCCGGCGCTCTATCACACGCGCTTCTCGCCCAAGGGCTCGCTGCAATGGACGCCGGACGAGGATTGGACGGTCACCGGCTCGATCGGCCTCGCCAATCGCTTCCCGACCGCCAAGGAGCTCTATAATCTGACGACCATTCCCGGCGCGACGGGAACGGTGGTCAATCCCAACCCCAATCTGCGGCCGGAAGTGGCGCTCAGCAAGGAGCTCGCGGTCGAGCGCAAGATCGGCGACGACGGCTCCGTGCGCGTGTCGCTCTTCGATGAAGAAGTGCGCGACGCGATCATCTCGCAGAGCACTTTCGTCACCAATCAGACCTTCACCGCGTCGCAGACGACCAATGTCGATCGCGTCCGCAACAGCGGCGTCGAGCTCGCGGCGCGCAAGGACAATGTCGTCATCAAGGGGCTCGAGCTCATCGGCAGCGTGACCTATCTCAACGCTCGCGTCATCTCCGACAGCAAATGGGCGCCGTCCGGCGGCACGAACTTCGACAATTGGGCGCTCTCGGTCGCCGGCAAGCGCGTGCCCAATGTGCCGGATTGGCGCGCCACAATGGAGGCGACCTATCGGCCCGACGATCATTGGGCCTTCACTGTCGCCGCCCGCTATCAGGGCCAGATGTGGACGACGCTCGCCAATAACGACATCGCCCATGGCGTCTATCAGAGCTTCGACCGCTTCTTCGTCGTCGACACGAAGATCCATTACAAATGGAACAAGCATGTCAGCTTCGACTTCGGCGTCGACAATATCGGAAATTACAAATACTTCCTGTTCCACCCCTTCCCCCAGCGCACCTATACGATCTCGGCGAAGTATGAGTTCGGGCGCGACAAGGGCGAGCGCGGCGTCTTTTTCGAAGGCGACGAGCCGCCGCTGTTCGACATATCCTTCGTGAAGTGAGGCGACGAGGCGATCCGGGAATGTCTCGGATCGCCTCTCGAAAGCGAGCCTGAAGGCTCGCATTTTTTCTCTTATTCCACGATGCGACTCGGCGCGCGCATCGTCACCAGCTCTTCTGCGAGCGTCGGATGCAGCGCCATGGTCGCGTCGAAATCCGCCTTGCGCGCGCCGAGCCGCAGGGCGATGGCGAGAATCTGCGCCATCTCACCCGCCTCCGGCCCCAGAATATGCACGCCGACGACGAGATCGCTGGCGGCGTCGACCAAAATCTTCATGAAGACTTTTTCCGCGCGCTTCGACAGCGTCGCGCGCATCGGCCGGAAGCTGGTCTCGAAGACATGGAGCCGGCCGTATTTCGCATGCGCCTCGGCCTCGGTGAGGCCTACGGTTCCGATCTCCGGCGTGGTGAACACGGCCGTCGGCACCAGATCGTGACTGACGCGGACGTCCTTGCCGCCGAACACAGTGTCGGCGAAGGCGTGTCCCTCGCGTATGGCGACAGGCGTCAGATTGATGCGGTCGGTCACATCGCCGACGGCGTAGATGGACGGAATATTGCTGCGCGAATAATCATCGACGATGATCGCGCCGCTCTCCTTCATCGCGACGCCCAAAGCCTCGAGCCCGAGGCCCTGCGTCAGCGGCGCGCGGCCGGTCGCCAGCAGCGCCGCGTCAATGTCGAGCCGCGCGCCATTCTGCAGCGTGGCGACGAGCCCCCCCGCGGTCTTCTCGAGCCTGGTGGGCAGAGCGCCGCGGTGAATCTTTATGCCCGCATTGACGAGGCCCTCGTCGAGCAGGCGGCGCAGATTCTCGTCGAAGCCGCGCAAGGGCAGATCGGCGCGCAGCGACAAATGGACCTTGGAGCCGAGCCGCGCGAAAACGCTGGCGAATTCCACGGCGATATAGCCGCCGCCGACGACGAGCAGGCTCTTCGGCAGTTCCGGCAGATCGAAAATCTCATTGGAGGAGATGGCGTGCTCGAGGCCCGGAATGTCCGGCCGCAACGTCGGCGCGCCGCCGGTGGCGACCAGAATGTAACGTGTCGAGACGCGCCTGCCGCCAGCGAAGGCGACTTCATTGGGCGAGGCGATCACGCCCCGCTCGCGAATGACCTCGACGCCGGCCTTCTCGAGATTTTGCGCATAGAGGCCGGAGAGGCGGGTGATCTCCGCCTCCTTGGCGGCGACCAGCGCCTTCCAGTCGAACGCCACTTCGCCGACGCGCCAGCCGAAACCGGCGGCGTCCTGGAAATCATCGTGGAAGCGGCTCGCCATCACATAGAGCTTTTTCGGCACGCAGCCGCGGATCACGCAGGTCCCGCCGATGCGGAACTCCTCGCATATGGCGACTTTCGCGCCATAGCCGGCGGCGATGCGCGCCGCGCGAACGCCGCCCGAGCCTGCGCCGATGACGACGAGATCATAATCATGCTCTGCCATTTCGAACCCCGGAATCTGCGACCCGAGGGCGGAAGGCCCGCACGGGTTGCGCCAGAGCTCGCCCGCTCCAGATTTCTCCGTTCATGGGGCGGCTAGAGCTCGTGGCCCTTCTTGCGCATCTCTTCGCGCACGCGGGTCATCATGTCGACGGAAATCTTCTGCGACCACGCCTGCATGGCGACGAACATATCGCTCATCAGCAGCGGCTGCATGCCGACATATTTGCGGCCCGAGGCGCTCTTGAAGAAAGCCGCGACATCCTCGAGCTCCTTGGGCGAGAAGCGCTGCGTGTAGAGCTGCGCGGCGCTGTCGATCATCTCCTCGACCTTCTTGTCGAACTCCGGCCGCACGGCGGCGAGGACGAGATTGAGGTCCGGCACCATCTCGGGCCGCGTGCGCGTCACCGAAAGGGCGATCTGCTCGAGATATTGCGGAATGATGAGCCGGAAAGACGAGGCGATCCCGGAATCGACGACGATGGTGCGCGCCAGCGCCAGCTGCGCCGGCGTGGCCGCGACCGTCGGAGCGGAAGCGACGGGCGGCGAGACGGCCGCCGCGGGGGCGGCGCCGGGTCGCTGCTCGGCGGCGCTGGCGGCGGTCGCCAGAATGAGCGCGGCGAAACCGATCGTCGGGCGAAATATCACTCGGGACGTCTCCTCGTGAAACCAATTCGGCGACGGCGCTCGGTCACGCCGGGGCCAGCCGGCCGAGCGTCGCGATTCCGTCGCGGCCGGCGATGACCGCCGCCGTGGCGAGGCCGATGAACAATCCATGCTCGACGACGCCGGGAATCGCCGAGAGGCGATCGGCCAGCGCATCGGGATCGGAAATCGCGCCGAATGCGCAATCGAGGATCAAATGGCCGCCGTCGGTGACGAAAACATGGCCGTCGGGCTTCAGCCGCGGGCCGACGGTCCCGATTAGGCCGAGATCGCGCGCCGCGCGCTCCACATGCAGACGCGTCGCCTTGGCGCCGAAAGGATCGATCTCGACCGGCAGCGGAAAGGCGCCCAGCGTCTCGACCTTCTTCGATTCGTCGGCGATGACGATGAAGCGCTTGGACGCGGCGGCGACGATTTTTTCGCGCAGCAGCGCGCCGCCGCCGCCCTTTATGAGGCGCATTCGGCCCTCGAGCTCGTCGGCGCCGTCGACCGTGAGGTCCAGCTCCGGCGCCTCCTCCAGCGTCGCCAGCGGCACGCCCAGCGCGGCGGCCTGCGCCCGCGTGCGCTCGGAGGTGGGAACGCAGAGCACGTCGAGCCCTGCCTTCACCCGCGCGCCGAGCAGATCGACGAAATGCGCCGCGGTCGAGCCCGTGCCGAGCCCCAGGCGCATTCCCGGGGTCACGGCCTCGAGGGCCACGGCGGCCGCTTGTCGTTTCAGCTCGTCGGCGGAAGGGGCGGGCATGGGCGGCGTCCTCTGTCGGTCGCTTGGGAGAAATGGCGGATAGTCGTTTCGCGGGCCGAAAGCAACGGCGGCGGGCGGCGTCCCGGCCGCGCGCTTACGGGTCGGGCCGGATAGACCGCCCGGCGGCCCGCGCGCTATGCCGTCTGCGCCTGCGATGCGCCGCAGGCGCAGCGAGAGCGCCGCCTTCGATGAAGCGATCGATCATCTCCGGCGTGGAGAGCGTCGCCCGCGGCCTCGGCCGTCTGGAGCCGCCGCAGCTCCTCGCCTATCTCGTGATCGCCTTTCTGGCCTGGCGCATCGTCGGCCATGGGCTCTCCGCCTTGCTGGCGCCGCATGATCCGCGGGCGGCGCTCACCTTCGACTCCGCCGATCCCACGACTCTCCTCCAGCTCGCTCAGCGCGAGCTGACGCCGGGCGCCGATGCGCGCGCGGCGAAGGGACGATCGATCGCGGCGCGGCTTCTCGCCATCGATCCGCTCGCGCCCGGCGCCTTGTCGCTCTATGGCAAGGCGGTGGAGCAGCTCGGCGACGCCGAGCGCGCCGAGCGCATTCTGCGCCTCGCCGCCGCGCATCTGCCGATCGATCTCGTCGCGCATGGCTGGCTCTATGAGAACGCGCTCGCCAATGGACGGCTGCTCGAGGCGCTGGACGAACTGGACACGCTGCTGCGCGCGCGTCCGTCGCTGGCGCACAGGCTCGCGCCGTCCTTGCAGGCGATGCTGGGCGCCGGCGCGGCGGTGGAGGACCGCTTCTTTCGGCAGCTGGCGGCGACTCCGCCCTGGCGCGCCGCCATGCTCGCCGAGCTCGCGCCCGTCATCGAAAATCCGAATGTGCTGCTGCGTCTCTTCGGCCGTCTGCAGACATCCAAGGCGCGGCCGTCCGATATGGAGATGGGCCTGCTCCTCGCGCGGCTGCTGCGCGACGGTCTCTATGACGAGGCCTATGCGGCCTGGCTCGCGCATCTGCCGCCGGAACGGCTCGGCGCGCTCGGCCTGCTCTATAATGAGCGCTTCCAATATCCGGTCTCCAATCTCCCCTTCGATTGGACCTTCACGCCGACGAGCGGCGCGAGCATCGCTCTGACGGAGGAGGGCGAACGCAAGACGCTGAGCGTCGAATTCTACGGCGCGCGCGTCTCTTTTTCGAATGTGACGCATATGCTCATGCTCGCGCCCGGTCGATACGCATTCACCGGCGCCGCCGCAGCCGACGATCTCGACAATGAGCTGGGGCTGCGCTGGCGAATCTATTGCGCGGCCGATCCGTCGCAGACGCTGGCGGCGACGCGGCTATTGAAGAAGACGGTTCCGCTGCGCGCCTTTCGCGTCGAGTTCGCCGTGCCGAGCCAAGGCTGCGACGCGCAATGGCTCAAGCTCGAGATACCGGTGCGCATCGCCACGGACGCCGATGTCAGCGGCGGCGCGCGCTATGTGAATCTCGCAGTCGAAAGTCTCGCGAGCGCGCCGAGATCGAGCAATTCGGCAGGCGCTATCGTGCATGACCGCAAATAGACCGGCGATAGGCGTCGATGATAGCGTCGATTCGCGGCCCCCTCGGGTGAGCCGACTTATCGGAGGTTTCGATGAAGAGAATTTTTACGACGATCGCCATTTTCGGCTGCTGCGCGCAAATGGCTGCGGCCGAGAGCGCGGCCGTCGGCTCCCCCTCGAATCAACGTCGAAACAATTGCGCCGTCGGCGACGCGCGTCTGACGAATGTGAAAGGCGGCGTGCTCTTGTCGCGCGGCGGCTCGTTCACTGAGCTGCGCGACGCTGCGCCCTTGTCGCCGGGCGACCGCATTCTCGTGCGTGAAGGCTCCGCGAGCGTCACGGTCGGCGACAAGGTCGCGGTGCGCGCGGATGCGGGCGCGATGGTGACGATCGCCGAAAACGACGGCGTGATCTGCGCGAAGCGCGTCGCATCCAATCCCGAGATCGTCGGCCAGGAGAGCTCTTTCGATCCGGGGCCTTATGTCGCCGGCGGCGCCGCCGCCATCATCGTGGGCGTGGGCGTCGGCGTCGGCGTTTCCAATACGAACAACAACAATGACGAGCAGCAGCGCAACGCCGCGCTTTTGCTGCTGCAATCATTGAGCAACTGACGCGAGCGCGGGCCGCTCATGCGCATGACCGAGACGCTCTGCGGCGTCGCCTTGGCGACGTCGCTGATCTTCGGCGGCGCGACGCAGAAGGGCGGCGTCTCGGATGTCGTTGTTCAGCTGGCCGCGCTTCCGCTGCTGGCGCTGGTCTTGCCGGATGTAGGCCGAACGCTCGCGACGCGCGGCTGGACCGCGGTCCTGCTCGGCGTCGTCATTGCCGTTCCGCTGCTGCAGCTCATTCCGCTCGCGCCCTCTGTGTGGAGCAGGCTGCCGGGGCGTGACGCCATCGCCGACACCTATCGCATCGCCGAGCTCGCTCCGCCATGGCTCGGCCTGTCCGTCGCGCCATGGGCGACGTCGATGAGCCTTCTCGCCCTGACCGCGCCGATCGCCATTTTTCTCGGCGTCATGTCCTGCCACGCCGATGAGCGGCGGCGCCTGATGCTGCTCGCCGCCTGCATCGGAGTGGCGACCGTGCTGCTCGAGGTGATGCAGATCGTGCAGGGGCCAAAAAGCGCGCTTCGTTTCTACAGCCCCGCCGACGTCGGCCTCTTCGTCAACAAAAATCACACAGCGGCCTTTCTCTATTCGCTGACGCCGCTCGCCGCCTATGCGCTGGAGCGATATTTGTCGCGACGTTCCGCCTATGGCGTGATAGCGGTGTTCGCGCTGTTCATGCTGTTCACGCTCGGCCTCATGATGACGGCTTCGCGCGCGGCTCTGCTGTTCGGCCTCGCCTCGGCGGCGCTCGCCTATGCGCTCATTCTCGGCGATCGGCTCGGCGGCGCGCGGGCCGGCAAGGCGGCGATCTATTTCGTCATCGCGCCTGCGCTCATCGTCACCGGCGTTCTGGCGCCCTATTTCGGGCTTTCGCAAATCATCGATCGCTTGACCGGCGAGGATGTCGCCGCCGATGTGCGCTGGACCGTGCTTCGCGTCTCCTTCGAGACGATGCAGGGGTTCTTCCCGCTCGGCTCCGGCCTCGGCACATTCGATCGCGTCTATCCTCTATACGAGCCGACGAGCGTGATCCTCCCGGCGATCGTCAATCATGCGCACAATGACATTGTCGAATTGGCGATGGAGCTCGGGCTCGTCGGCGTTCTGCTCGTCCTCTGCTGGCTCGCCGCGACGATGATCGCCGCTGTGCGCAATTTCAGCGAGAGCGATGTGGCGCTGCGGAAAGAGCGCTTCGCCGCTCTCATCGTCGTCGGCCTGCTGTTCGCGCATTCGACGATCGACTATCCATTGCGGACCTCGGCGCTCGCCGCCATCTTCGCCATGTGCTGCGCCATCGTCTGCAAAAATAGATCGAGCCGGTCCGCGCGCTGCGACGAGCGCCAGGCGCGGACGGAGCTCGTCCACGAGCTATGAGCTCATGGCGCGCCTCTGTGGCGCTCGCTCTGCTGCTCGCCGGATGCCAAGGCGCGCCAGCGACGCGCGATGCGGGCGGCAATCTGCGCGCCTATATCGACGAGGCGCGCCGGCTCGACGCGCGCGGCGCGCAAAAAGCCATTCGCGGCGTCTGCGCATCCGCCTGCACGATCTATCTCGGCATGCGCAATGTCTGCGTCGAGCCCGGCGCGCAATTCTGGTTCCACGCCGCGCATCTGCCCGATGATCCAAGTCCAGACAGTCTCGGCTCGCTCGAGATGCTCGCCTTCTACCCGCCGCGCGTGCGCGAGTGGGTCATGCGATCGGGCGCGCTGGACAGCACGGATTTCGACAAGGCCAAAATGCTGTCCGGCGAAGCGCTCATCGCCATGGGCGTGCCCGCTTGCCGCGCCGCGCCGCTGTAGAATCTCGCGGCGCTCGCTTCCGATTTCTAGCAGGCGGCGACTTGTTCCGAGGTCAATTTGACCTTCACCGGACGGCTGAGCAATTCCATCAGCACGATGATGCGATCGCGCTCGTCCATGTCGATGACCGTGGCGACGAAGTCTTGGAAGGCGCCGCCGGCGATGCGCACTTTCTGGCCGATCTCGAAGCGGCGCGACGGCGCGACGATCACGCCGTCGACTTCTCTTATTTTCAAATCCTCGACGAAATCGCTCGGGAGCATGCTCGGGTTCTCGCCGGAGCGAACCAGCGTTCTCACGCCGAAGGTCGAGCAAATCGGCGTCCAGCGCGTGTCGGACGCGAGCTCCACGAAAACATAGCCGGGAAACAACGGCCGCGAGACCTCTCGCGTGCGACGCGCATGGCGGACGCGCTCGAGCATAAAGGGGCAATAGACGTGGAATTGCTGACGCATCAGATTTTCGATGGCGAGACGTTCCCGGTGCGGGTGCGTGTTCACCACCCCCCAGCCGCGCGCGTGGCGCAGGGAAACGTGTGCGACAGCATTATCCATATCTGGAAACGACGCCATGAGAAACCTCGACTGCTGAAATGAGACGAAGACAAGATTACACGCCCCGATGCGAAGGCCGCGCCGGTTGCGATGATGATTGCAGCTCGAAATGGCGCGGCCGAATATTTCGACGAATGAGACGTCGATGCGGCTTCGCGTCCGAAGGTCAGGCGCTCTTCACGAGCGGCGGCTCGACACACATCATGATCAATCCGCTTTCTGTTGACACAATGCGGCAATCATATACGGCTCGGTTACGAATTGTAAACGCCCGCCGCCACATGGACGGCGCGCCGAGCCTGCGTGATTATCCGCGCTCGACAAAGCTCTCCAGCACCATCTTGCGTCCGGCCTTGTCGAAATCGACCTGCAGCTTGGCGCCTTCGACATTGACCACCGTGCCCGGCCCGAACTTCTGGTGAAACACGCGCACGCCGATCGTGAAGCGCGCGCTCGTGGAGGATTTCGCCAGCACCTCGCCTTCTATCATCGGCGGCGCGCGGCGTGACGCTGGCTTGCTTCCGCCGCTCTCGCGCGCGGCTTGCGCGCGCTTCCAGCCCGGCGTCGAATAGCTCGAGCCATAGCTGTCCATATTGGCGAAGCGCGACACGCCGTAGGAGCCATATTGCGAGCCGCCGGAGGCTTCTCTCACCTCGACATTGGCCGCCGGCAGATCGTCGAGAAAACGCGAGGGCAGAGTGGTTTGCCACAGGCCGTGAATGCGCCGATTTGTCGCGAAGAAAATTTTCAGCCGTCGCTTGGCGCGCGTGATTCCCACATAGGCGAGGCGGCGCTCCTCCTCCAATCCGGCGCGGCCATTGTCGTCCAGCGAGCGTTGATGCGGAAACAGGCCTTCCTCCCAGCCGGGGAGATAGACGGTCTCGAACTCGAGCCCCTTGGCGCCGTGCAGCGTCATGATCGACACGCGCCGCTGATCGGCGGCTTCATCCGTCTCCATCACCAGCGACACATGCTCGAGGAAGCCCGAAAGATCGGGGAATTCCTCCATGGCGCGCACCAGCTCCTTCAAATTCTCCAGCCGGCCCGCAGCCTCGGGCGTCTTGTCGTCGCGCCACATTTGCGTGTAGCCGGATTCGTCCAGCACCGTTTCGGCGAGCTCGTTCTGCGGCATGGTCTCGATGAGGCTGCGCCAGCGATCGAAATCGGCGATCAGCGCGCGCAGCGTCGCGCGCGGCTTGGGCTTCAGCTCCTCCGTCTCGACGATGACGCGCGCCGCCTGCATCAGCGGCGTGCTCTCGCGGCGCGAATATTCGTGCAGCACCTGCAGCGTGGCGTCGCCCAATCCGCGCTTGGGCGTGTTGACGATGCGCTCGAAGGCGAGATCGTCGAAAGGCTGCGCGACGCAGCGCAGATAGGCGAGCGCGTCGCGTATCTCCAGCCGCTCGTAGAAGCGCGGGCCGCCGATCACGCGATAGGGCAGGCCGAGCGTGATGAAGCGCTCCTCGAACTCGCGCATCTGGAAAGACGCGCGCACGAGAATGGCGATCTCCTCGAGATCATGCCCCTTGCGCTGCAATTGCTCGATATCTTCGCCGATCGCCCGCGCTTCCTCCTCGCTGTCCCACACGCCGGTGACGCTGGGCTTCTCGCCATCGGCGCCTTCGGTGAACAGCGTCTTGCCGAGCCGTCCCTCATTGCGCGCGATGAGATGCGAGGCCGCCGCGAGAATATGCCCGGTGGAGCGATAATTGCGCTCGAGCCGCACGATTTTCGCGCCGGGAAAATCCTTCTCGAAGCGCAGAATATTTTCGACCTCGGCGCCGCGCCAGCCGTAAACGCTCTGATCGTCGTCGCCGACGCAGCAGACATTGTGCCGCCCCTGCGCGATGAGGCGCAGCCAGAGATATTGCGCGGTGTTGGTGTCCTGATATTCGTCGACGAGAATATATTTGAAGCGCTGCCGATAGTCGTCGAGCACATCGGCGTTCTCGCGGAAGAGCCGCAAAGTCTCGAGCAGAAGATCGCCGAAATCGACGGCGTTCAGCACCTTCAGGCGCTCCTGATAGAGCGCGTAGAGCTTCTTGCCTTTGCCGTCGCCGAAGCTCTGCGCCTCGCCGACAGGGACGTGATCCGGCGAGAGTCCTCTGTTCTTCCAGGCGTCGATCTGATGCGCCAGCGCGCGCGGCGGCCAGCGCTTGTCGTCTATGTTCTCGGCCTGCAGCACCTGCTTCATCAGGCGGATCTGATCGTCGGTGTCGAGAATGGTGAAGTTCGACTTCAGCCCCGCCAGCTCGGCGTGGCGGCGCAGGATTTTGGCGCTGATCGCGTGAAACGTGCCGAGCCATTGCAGCGCCTCGGCGCCGGGACCGGCCAAGCTCTCGATACGCTCGCGCATCTCGCGCGCGGCCTTGTTGGTGAAGGTGACGGCGAGGATTTCCCAAGGCCGCGCCCGCCCGCTGGCGAGAATATGCGCGATGCGCGTCGTCAGCACGCGCGTCTTGCCGGTGCCGGCGCCGGCGAGAACCAGCAGCGGGCCGTCGATCGTCTCGACGGCGGCGCGCTGCTCGGGGTTCAGCGCCTCGAGAAAGCGCCCGCGGCCGGCGAGCGCCGCGGCGCGCGCGGCGACGCCTCCTTCGAGCGGCGTGAAGTCTTCCGGCGGCGCTTGGCGTGACAAGGCGATTCTCCTTCGAAGCGGGGAGAATATAGGAGAACGGATGGCGAATCACCGTCCGATTCTCGATATGCCCCCGAATGTGGAGATCGCGTCAGCTCTCTTCGTCTGCCTTTGCGCCCACCACAAGCCCTTCCTGGAACCAGCCGGTGAGCATTTGCGCCAGGCGCTCGGGCGAGGCGTCGGCGTGATCGCGGAAGGCGGCCATTTGGCAGATGTCGCCGAAAGCGTGGCCTTCCATCGCCAGCGACAGCGCCATGGCCTCGTCCGTCTCCAATTCGCAATGGACGGAGTCGAGATCGGCGCGCCAGATCGCGACATGGCCGCGGCCTTCGCCGCGCGGCGGCAGGTCCTGCTGCTCCATCGCCGCCTCATGCGTCGCGATCGTGCCTTCCTCCAGCTCCAGCACGATGAGGCTTGGATGAAAGGCGAAGGAGAGGCGCGGCCATTGCTCGGGCGCGAAGGCGGCGAGCTCGGCGATCGCCAGCGGCTCGGCGTCGGGCGCGTCGAAAGCGTCGGTGAGCGCGCGCTCGAGCAGAGCGAGGTCGATCGCCCGCGCATTGTCGCGCCATTCGTCCTGCTCGCGCAGGAAATCGGGAAAGCGCGTCGTGTACCAGCGCGCGTTGCGCTCACGCGAGGGCTGCGCGCCGATATAGGCGTCGGCGAGCGCGTCGAAGGCCGTTTCGCCGATCAGCGCGCGAACGGCGGGGAAATCCGCCGCCAGAAATTCGGCGAGCCTCGCGCGATAGGCGTTCACATAGACGCCGAAGAGCGTGGTGCGGTCGGCTTGGCGCGAATTCTTCACCGATTCGAGAATGCGCGCGCCATCCTCGGCGCCGGCCAGCACGCCGGCCTGGAACAGGGCCTGCAGCTCGGCGAGCCTCATGCGGCGCTCCGCGTGTTCTCGGCGTCTATGCGCGCGGCGATCTCGCGCATATGGCCGAGCTCGGCGAGCAATTCGTCGAAGGGCGGGAAATTATCGTCGCGCTCGATCATGGTGGAGACCGCGCCGAAGCGCCGCCGCGCGCGCTCATAGAGCGCCCACACCTCGTCGCAGACCGGCTGGTCATGCGTGTCGATGCGATGCGTGCCATTGTCGGTGTGGCCGGCCATATGGAATTGCGCCACGCGATCCGGGTCTATGGCGTCGATGAACGCATTGGCGTCGAAGCCGTGATTGAAGCTCGAGACGAAGACATTGTTGACGTCGAGCAGCAGCAGGCAGTCGGCGCGCCGCGCCAGCTCATTGACGAAGGCCCATTCGCTCATCTCGGATTCGCGAAAGGCGACATAGGTGGAGGCGTTCTCGACGACGAGCCGCCGGCCGAGAAAATCCTGCACGCGCATCACCCGCTCGGCGACATGGGCGAGCGCTTCCTCCGTGTAGGGAATCGGCAGAAGATCGTGCAGCGTCACGCCATGCACGCCGGTCCAGGCGAGATGGTCGGAGACAAAGGCCGGCTCCACGCGCTCGGCCAGCGCTTTGAGCGCGCGCAGATAATCGAAGTCGAGCGGATCGGTGGAGGCGAGCGACATTGCGACGCCATGCATGACGATCGGATAATCGGCGCGCACGCGCTCCAGCATGGCGGTCGGCCGGCCTCCGCCGATCATGTAGTTCTCCGAGATGATCTCGAACCAGTCGACGGCGGGGCGGGTCGACAGAATTTCATCGTAATAGATCGGCCTCAGTCCGAGGCCGTGTCCCAATGGGGCGGGTCTGCTCATGTCTCGCGCTCCAAATGCTCTCTTCGCGCCGCCCCCGCCGCGAGAATCGATCGCGCCCCGCATGGCGCGCGATCGACGGCTTCGATCGGCTCAACGGCCGGCGCAGGAACCCTTGGCGCTGCAGGAGGCCTTATGCCCCTTGTGGTGCTTGCAGACGCCCTTTTTGGTCATGCACTTCGTCTTGCCGCCGCATTGGCCTTTTTCCATATTGCAGACGTGTTTGGAATGCTTGGCGGAAGCCTGCGTCGAAACGCCGCCCGCGAGCGCCAGAGCGATCGCCGCCGCGGCGATGGTCGAGCCCGAAACGATCTTGGCTTTCATTTTTTTTCTCCCATCATCGCTCTCCCCGCCCCTGACAGGGACCAAAAGAGCGCGACCTGGACCTCCCCAGGCCCGGCGCGACCATAGCACTCGCCGAAGGATTTGAAAGCGCGCTCCGATTCGCGTCCCGCTCCGCCGCGCCCGCGCTTCCCGTTCTCGAGCGCCGGGGCCATCCGCCGCCGCGCCGAGCCGAGCTTCGAGCTATCGGCGCAGCCGCGCCATCAGGCTCGACGTGTCCCAGCGTCGGCCTCCCATATTCTCCACCTCGGCGTAGAATTGATCGACCAGCGCGGCGACCGGCAGGCTGGCGCCGTTGCGGCGGGCCTCGGCGAAGCAGATGCCGAGGTCCTTGCGCATCCATTCGACCGCGAAGCCGAAATCATATTCGCCGGCGAGCATGGTCTTGTGGCGATTCTCCATCTGCCAGGATTGCGCCGCGCCATTCTTGATGAGATCGACGACCGCCGCGCCGTCCAGCCCGGCGCGGCTGGCGAAATCCAGCGCCTCGGCGAGGCCCTGGACGAGGCCGGCGATGCAGATCTGATTGACCATTTTGGTGAGCTGCCCGGCGCCGGACGGCCCCATCAGCCGGCTGGCGCGCGCATAGGCGGCGAGCACGGGCTCGACGCGGGCGAAATCCTCGGCGTCGCCGCCGCACATCACCGTGAGCGCACCATTCTCGGCGCCGGACTGGCCGCCGGAGATCGGCGCATCGAGAAAGCCGAAGCCGCCCTTTTTGGCGTGAGAATAGAGCTCGCGCGCGACCTCCGCCGAGGCGGTGGTGTGATCGACGAAGACCGCGCCGGCCTTCAGCGCGCGAAAGGCGCCGTCCTCGCCGATCGTCACCTGGCGCAGATCATCGTCATTGCCGACGCAGGAGAAGACGAAATCCGCGCCCTCGGCGGCGAGGCGGGGCGTCGGCGCCGTCCGCGCGGAAAATTGCGCGGCGAAGCGCTCGGCTTTCTCCGCCGTGCGATTATAGACGACGACCTTGCGCCCGCCGCGCGTGACGAGATGGCCGGCCATGGGATAGCCCATCACGCCCAATCCGATGAAGGCGACGGTCAGCTCGGTCATTTGTCGGTCCTTTGCGGGTGAGATGCGAGAGCGCGCAAGCAAGCCTCAGGCCCGCCGCCTCCGCTCAGCGTATGTCGAAATCGAAATATTTGCTGCGGATCGCGCGATAGCTTCCATCGGCGACGATGGCGTCGAGCGCCGCGTCGATCGCGCTCTTCAGCTCCGTGGCGCCCTTGCGCAGGCCAAAGCCGAAGCCGCCGCCGAAATAGGCCGCGTCTTGCGGCAGATCGGCGATGATGCGGCAGCAGCGGCCTTCCTTGCGCTCGTGCAGAAAATCCATTGCGGCGAGCTTGTCTTCCGCCACGACGTCCACGCGCCCCTCGGCGAGGTCCAGCATGGCGGCCTCGAGCGTCGCATAGCGCTGCACCTCGCTCTCCTTGAGCTTGTCCTCCGCATAGGCCTGCTGCGGCCCATCCGCGACGACGCCGATGCGCGCGCCCTGCAGCGCTTTCGGATCAGCGCTCGCGAGCGGCGACTGGCGCTGCGCGATCAGCGCCGAGGGCGTATGGGCGTAGGGCTTGGAGAAGTCGATTTTGCGCAGCCGCTCCTCGTTTATCTCCATCGCCGAGACGACGAGATCATATTGACGGTTCTCGAGCCCGAGGACGAGGCTCTCCCATTCCTGCGTGACGAAGACGCAATCGGCCTCTATGCGGCGACAGATCTCCCGCGTCAGATCGATCTCGAATCCGGCGAGCTGATTATTGGCGTCGAGATAATTGAAGGGCGGCCGCGCGCCTTCGCTGGCGACGCGCAAATGGCGCGGCTCGGCGGCGGCCGGGCACAGGAGAAGGGCGATGGCCGCCGCGGCGGCGACGAGGCGCCGGATCATCCCCCGGTCGTGCTCATATGCCGCGCCACGGCCGGCGCGCGCGTCGAGCGGTCGATGATGAAATCATGGCCCTTGGGCTTGCGGGCGATCGCCTCGTCTATGGCGGCGTTGAGCGAGGCGTCGGTCGGATCGGCGCGCAGCGGCGCGCGCAGATCGGCGGCGTCCTCCTGGCCGAGGCACATGAACAGTGTGCCGGTGCAGGTGACGCGCACGCGATTGCAGGATTCGCAGAAATTATGCGAGAGCGGCGTGATGAAGCCGACGCGGCCGCCGGTCTCGGCGACGCGCATGTAGCGGGCCGGCCCGCCGCTGCGATAGTCGATCTCCGTGAGCGTGAAGCGCTCGGCCAGGCGCTCGCGGACCAAAGTCAGCGGGATGTATTGGTCGACGCGCTCGCCGCCGTCGATCTCGCCGAGCGGCATCACCTCGATGAAGGTCATGTCCATGCCGCGCTCATGGGCGAAGCGCGTCAGCGCGACGAACTCGTCCTCATTGACGCCCTTCAGCGCCACGGCGTTGAGCTTCACCTCGAGGCCGGCGCGGAGCGCGGCGTCGACGCCGGCGAGAACGCGCTCATGGTCGCCGGTGCGCGTCAATTGTCGGAAACGCTCCCGATCCAGCGTGTCGAGCGAGACATTGACGCGCTTGACCCCGCAATCGACCAGCGCCTGCGCGAAGCGCTCGAGCTGCGAGCCATTGGTGGTGAGCGTCAGCTCCTCCAGCCGGCCGGAGAGCAGATGGCGCGAGAGACGCTCGAACAGCGAGAGAATGTCGCGGCGCATCAAGGGCTCGCCGCCGGTGATGCGCAGCTTGCGCGTCCCCCGCTCGATGAAGGCCGTGCAGAGCCGGTCCAGCTCCTCCAGCGTCAGCAGGTCGCGGCGGGGCAAAAATTGCATGTGCTCGGACATGCAGTAGACGCAGCGGAAATCGCAACGATCCGTGACCGATACGCGCAGGTAGGACACGGCCCGTCCGAACGGGTCGACGAGCGGCGCGGAGGCCAGAGGATCATAGGCGATTTTCGGATGCGGATTCATATAGTCGACCGTTTGCGGCGTCCCGTCCTGCGTATAGGCTCCAAAGGAGGTTCCTATATATTGACGGAATGGCCGCGCGTGAAGCCCCAAGCAATGGATGCGCCGGGGCGGACGGCCGACCAGACGATCGGGAGAAGACCATGGCCGACGCGGATATTTGGCCGAGCGAGATACGCCTTTTGGAAGAGGGGCGGAAGCTCAAGGTGAGCTTCGAGAATGGGGCGAGCTATGATCTTTCGGCCGAGCATTTGCGGGTGCGCAGCCCCTCGGCCGAGGTGCAGGGCCATTCGCCGGAGGAGCGCAAGACCGTGGGCGGCAAGCGCAATGTCGCCATAATCGGCGTCGCGCCGGTCGGCCATTACGCCGTGCGGCTGGATTTCGACGATCTCCACAACACCGGCATCTACACTTGGGGCTATCTCCACGAGCTCGGCGTCGGCGGCGCGGCGGATTTCGCCGCCTATGAGCAGGAACTCGCGGAAAAGGGCCTGGATCGGGACCGTCCGGGCGAGCGATAAAAAAAAGACCGGCTTCCGATGTTCACAGGATCGGAAGCCGGTCTTTTGTTGCATCTGGAGCGAGCGCAAGGTTAGGGCTGCCCCCTCCCTCACCCTCCCCCGCTGCGCGGGAGAGGGGACGTCGACGTTTCGCGAACCTGCGATGAAGCCCCGAATTTGCTCCCTCTCCCGCGCAGCGGGGGAGGGCAGGGGAGGGGGCGTCGTCGCTCGCGACGCAGACAGTTAGCGGGTGACGATGACCCGCGCGCCGACGCGCACGCGCTCGTAGAGATCGACGACATCCTCATTGGTCATGCGGATGCAGCCGGAGGAGACGGCCTGGCCGATGGTCTCGGGCTCGTTGGAGCCGTGGATGCGGTAGAGCGAGCCGCCGAGATACATGGCCCGCGCGCCGAGCGGATTGGTGAGCCCGCCCTGCATATGGCGCGGCAGATCGGGGCGGCGGCGCAGCATTTGCGCCGGCGGCGTCCAATCCGGCCATTCGCGCTTGCTGGAGACGACGCGCGTGCCGGTCCATTCGAAGCCCGGCCGGCCGACGCCGACGCCATAGCGGATCGCCTGATTATTGCCGAGCACATAATAGAGCCGCCGCTCATTGGTCGAGACGACGATGGTGCCGGGCGAGTAGCCGCCGGGATAGGACACGATCTCGCGGGCGACGGCGGTCGCCTGCGGGCGGCCGTCCGCCGGCTGCTGTCCACGCGGACTCAAATCGAACAAGCTGGCCAAGCCCCCTGTTTCGTACGCAGACCCGGCCGAGCAACCCATGAATGAAATGCACAGAGCAACTGCGATACGCCGCATGAGCTTCCCCCATTCGCCTCAAGTGACAACAATCGAGCGGCCGCGGCCGCCGAAGCAGCCGCGTTGCGAGCCGGACGCGGGTCCGGCGTCGTTTCCTCGCACACCCTCGCTCTAGGCGAAAGCGGGCGGAAAGAATTTAAAAAAATACGATTTGACGAAGCGGCTGCGGCGCGGCCTGCAACCTATGGGCGCGCCGAGCTCGCGGCGCGCCTTCGTCGGTCGTTCTGGGTCAGCGGCCGCCGCGGCGGCGGCGCTGCTGGCCGAGGCCCATCTGCTTGGCGAGGGTGGAGCGCGCCTTGGCGTAATTCGGAGCGACCATCGGATAATCGGCCGCAAGACCCCACTTCTCGCGATATTCTTCCGGCGAGAGACCGTATTGCGTGCGCAGATGACGCTTGAGAGACTTGAACTTCTTGCCGTCCTCGAGGCAGATGATGAAGTCGTTCGTCACCGACTTGCGCACCGAAATAGCGGGCTTGGGCGCTTCCGCCGGCTCGACGACGACGCCGGAGCCGACCCGCATCAGCGCGCCATAGACTTCATTGATGAGGCCCGGAAGATCGCCGGCGGGAACAGAATTATTGCTCACATAGGCGGAAACGATGTCGGCCGCGAGTTCGATGTTGTTCGTCGATGTCATCTCTTCACTCTTCACTTTCTCGTTTCGGCGCCGGAAGTCCTGACACGGCGCGGTCGGCGGGGCGAAGCCCGGCAAGCTCGGGGCGGGCAAGTCAGCGCCGTTTCGACCGCAAAGACATTTGCGGGTATACATCAATGCTCTACCCGTCGCAACTAATTCCTAACCAAGCGTCACTAAATCTGGGCATAAATATTTGTTGCGACTGCTACGTAGAACTACGCTCGAAAATCGAGCGGCCGTCGATGTCGCCGTTTGACTTGCTCGGCCCGGCTGTGGGCGCGTCCCCGAAAGAACCGGCCATGGCTCGGTAGAAGAATGGGCCGAGCGCATATCTCGAATCGAAGTCGAATATGTCGTCCGTGCGCCGACTATGCTCGCTCAACCGCCGGTCGACGCTTCCAGCTCGGCTTCCACGCGCAGATTGTCCAGATCGCGGCCGATTGTCGCTGTCGCCATTCTGTGATCCCGCGAGAAATAGGTCACGATGCAATCCCTCTTCTCGAGGTCGCCGACGATCTCGACGCGATCCCAGGCGCCGGCGTGACCGACATAGGCGATGGTCATGTCGTAATGGCGGCTCCAGAAGAAGGGCGGCGCCTCGAAGGGCTCCTTCGCGCCGAGAATATTGCGCGCCGCCGTCTGCCCTTGGCGCTCGGCGGTGACGAAATGCTCAATTCTGATCCGCTCGCCGCTGCGGCGATCCGGCCAGCGCGCGATATCGCCGGCGGCGAAGACGTTCGGCGCGCTGGTTTCGAGATATTCATCGACGAGAACGCCGCGATCGACGGCGAGACCGGCCTCCTCGGCGAGCCTCGTGAGCGGCCGCACGCCGACGCCGACGACCACGAGATCGGCCGGAACGCGCGCGCCGCTCGCCAGCGCGACATGATCCGCGCCTATGGCGACGACGCTCTCGCAAAGGTGAAAGACGACGCCATGCGCCTCATGCGTCGCGCGCACCAGCCGGCCTATGTCCTCGCCCAGCGTTTTCTGCATGGGCGTCGCATCCGGCGCCACGACATGGACCTCGAGCCCGCGCTCGCGCAGCGCCGCAGCGGCCTCGAGGCCGATGAAGCTCGCGCCGATCACCGCGACGCGCGTGGCCCGCGCCGCCGCGGCGATGAGCGCGCGGCTGTCGGCGAGGCTGCGCAGATAATGCACATGCGGCAGCTCGGCGCCGGGAATCGTCAGCCGCACCGGCTCGGCGCCGGTCGCCAGCAGCAGCGCGTCATAGCGCAGCGGCTCGCCATGCTCGAGGGACACTAGCCGCGCGCCGGGGTCGATCGCGCGCACCTTCGTCGCCAGCAGCAGCTCTATGCGCCGCTCCTCGTAATAATCGCGCGGGCGCAGCGGCAGCCAGTCTTCCGGCGCCGCGCCGGCGAGATAATCCTTCGACAGATTGGGGCGGTCATAGGGCGCGGCGTCGTCGGCGCTGACCATGACCAGCGCGCCGGAATAGCCTTGCTCCCGCAGCTCATGGGCGGCGGCGAGCCCGGCCGCTCCGCCGCCGATGATGACGACGCGCCCGAGCGTCGGCGGCGCCGCGCGCTCTGGCGCCCCAGGATCGATCGTCTCCATGGCGAAGACGAGATCGCCGCGTCTTTCGGCGCGCCAGCAGGGAATGGGGTCGAGGGCCGGGGCGCGCAGCGCTCGTCCGTCGCGCAGGCTGAAGCAGGCGTGATGCCAAGGGCAGCGGATCGTGTCGGCGACGATCAGCCCCTCGCCGAGCGGACCCTGATAATGCGTGCAGGCGGAGCCGATGATGGAGAATTCGTCGCCGCGGCGGATCAGCAGCGCCGGCGCGGCGCCCACGCGGCCGGAGACAACGGCGCCGTCGGCCATATCGGCGACGCCGACGCCGAGCGAGAAATCGGGGCCATCGGCCGCTGCTGCGTCCTCGCCCATGACCGGCCTCGGAGACTATAGGCTCTCCCGCACGGCGGGATATCGCAGCTCATGTAGAGAGGCGCTCTTGCTCCGACAAGGCCGGCTCTCGCGAAACTATCCGGCGCCGCCATGCTCGCCGCGGCTGCGCAAATGCCGCGCGACGATCCGCTCGGCCTCCTCGAGATCGGCGAACACGGCGCCCTCGAGCGCGGCCAGCGCCCAGGAGGCGCCGCAAAATCTCTTGCATTCGCCCTCGGTCACGAGAAGACCGACGGCGATCTGATCGACGAACACGAAATCGACATTGCTCGTCATCGGCGTCCTCGCGAGCGCTGCTGAGCGAATCCTATCGAGGAAATGCTAGGAGAGCCGCTCCAGAAGTCAACAAGATTAGTCGATTATCGGCCCGCATGACGGCGCGTCCGCCTCTGCTATATTGCCGAAGGAGCCATGAGCCATGAGCCATAAGCCATGAGCCCTGGCGCGTTCGCGGGGATAGGACATGGATGGAGCCCTGATTCTCCGCCTGCTGCTTCTGCTGATCGTCGCCAATGGCGCGCCCGTGCTCGGCAAAAGGCTGCTCGGCGGCGCCTTCGCCCGGCCCGTGGACGGCGGCGCCTGCTTCCTCGACGGGCGGCCGCTGCTCGGCCCCGCCAAGACCTGGCGCGGCCTCCTTCTCGCCGTCCTGGCCGCCGCCTTCTGCGCGCCGCTGCTCGGCTTTCCCGCTCCTATCGGCGCATTGCTCGGCGCTTTCGCCATGGCGGGCGATCTTTTCTCGAGCTTCGTCAAGCGCCGGCTCGGCTTGCCCTCCAGCAGCCGCGCGCCGGGGCTCGATCAAATCCCGGAAGCGCTGCTGCCGCTGCTCGCCATCGCCGGCCCGGCGCGCCTCGGGGCAGGGGAGATCGTCATCGTCGCCGGCCTGTTCTTCTTCGGCTCGCAGGCGCTCTCGCGGCTGATGTTCGATCTGCGCGTCCGCGAGCGGCCGTTCTGACGACGGGAGAAATCACCCGCATAATCGAGACTTTTTTGAAATGAAGCGGAACGCGCCGCCGCCTATGTTGGCGCGGCATTCTCGAGCTATCGGATAGGCTGTGCTCTCTGCTTCTGCTCTCGCATGGGCGCGTTCTCTGGCGTGGCGCGCCTTGCTGCCGCTCTGCCTCGCCGCCCCGGCCGCCGCCGCGGATATCGATCGCGGCCGCTATCTCGTCGAGGCGCTGACCGCCTGCGACAATTGCCATACGCCGCGCGGCCCCGACGGCTATCGGCTCGACAAGCGCTTTTCCGGCGGCTCGCAGACTTTCAATGGCGAGACTTACAGCGTGCGCGGGCCGAATATTTCCTCCGACGCCGCGACCGGAATCGGCTCCTGGAGCGATGAGCGGCTGGCGGCGGCGATCATCGCCGGCGTCGGGCCGGAGGGGCGTCTCGCGCCGGCCATGCCGTCGGAATATTACCGAATATTGACCGCGCGCGATCTCGAGGCGGTCATCGCCTTTCTGCGCACGGCTGCGCCGGTGGAGGCCGCGCGGCCCGCGCAGCGCCGCGACGGCGAGCAGAAGGCCGAGACCTTTCCTGGCGCCGAGGCGCCTTTCGAGGAGAGCGCGCTCGACGATCCGCTGCGGCGCGGCTTCTATGTCGCGACTCTGGCGCGCTGCATGGAATGCCACAGCGGCGAGACCAATGGCGCGCTCGACCATAAGGAGAAGCTCGGCGCCGGCGGCAAGCTGTTCCGCACGCCGGCGGGAACGGCGGTCGGCGCCAATATCACCCAGCATCCGACGGCGGGCGTCGGCGCTTGGAGCGACGCGGAGATCAAGGCCGCGATCGTCGCCGGCGTCGGCCGCGACGGCAAGCCGCTCAAGCCCACCATGGCCAATCTTTCCAAGGCGCATTTCTCGAAGATGACGCCGCGCGATCTCGATGCGCTCATCCTCTGGCTGCGCACGATTCCGCCCCGCGCGGGGCCGTGAGGCGCCGTTCTAGCGCGCGTCCGCCCGAAGATTGGCGCGAATAGCGTCCAGCAATTCGCCCTCGAACAGCAGCGCCATGCCGAAATGGCGCTCCATGTCGAAATCTCGGCGCGAATTCATGTCCAGCGAGGCGCTGTGCATGGCGATGAGCCGTCCATCGTCGCTGAAAATCCCCGAGCCCGAGCCGCCATAGCCGTCGTTGCAATCATGCCGCGCGCGGCGAATTCCCGCCTCCGTCGGCGCGTCGATCTGGCGAATCTGGCATTCCTCTATGCTGGTCGCGCGGCGGAAATTGGAGTGGCCGGCCGGCGACACCATCACCACGCGCAGAGTCTCGACGCCGGTCGGCAGCGCCGGAGCGTCTGGGATCGGCTGCGGCGCTATATCGGCGTCCACCGGATCGCGCAGGCGCACCAGCGCCCAATCATCGGTGATGTTCAGCGATTTGGCGTCACGGGCGAAGCCGAAGCGCAGGCTGTCGATGTCGAAGGCGTATTCCTTCTCGCCGATGGAGAAGGCGCAATCGTCTATGGGATGCGTCGGCCGCAGCTTGCGATCGACGAAATTATGCGCGTTGAGCACGACGAGGCCGCGGTCGCCGATCAGCCAGGCGGCGGCGGCGCGCTCCGGCACGCCCTCCTCCGTGCGGCACGTCAGCACGCCGGCGCCCGGATAGCGGCGAAAATCCTCCTCCGCCATGAAGCGCCGCGCCTCCCGCGGATAGAGCGCCGCCAAGGCCGCGGCGGCGCTGGCCGCGAGCAGCAGGGCCGCGCCGATCGCCGTCC
Organism: Methylosinus sp. LW4; assembly: GCF_000379125.1. Lineage (NCBI taxonomy): Bacteria > Pseudomonadati > Pseudomonadota > Alphaproteobacteria > Hyphomicrobiales > Methylocystaceae > Methylosinus > Methylosinus sp. LW4. Next base: position 3,604,602 of record NZ_KB900626.1, read on the forward strand.
GAAAGCCTCGAAGGCCCGCGCCTGCAACTCGCTCGTCGCCTCGCATCCCGCGCCCTTTCCTTCACGTCTCCGTCATATTCTAGCGGCGGACGCGAAGCTCGACCAGATGCGCGGGCGATTTCCGTCTCAGGCGGCCCGCAGCCGATGCAAGGTGATCTCCGGCGGACAATTGAACCGCACCGGCAGCACGGAGGAGCCCGCGCCGACCGACGTATAGCCCTGCATGTCGTGATATCGCCAAGCGCCGGCGCCATAGGCGCGCGGCAGCACGGAGTCGAGCGTGAGCGCGACGCCGCCCGGCAGGCAGATCTGCCCGCCATGCGTATGGCCGGCGAGCAGAACATCGAAGCCCGCATGCGCCGCCTGACGGAAAATCTCCGGCGTATGCGAGAGCAGCAGCGAGAACTCGCCTTGCGGTATCGCCTCGCCGGCCTTGGCGATATTGTCGACGCGAAAATAATGCGCGTCGTCGACGCCGGCGACATGAAGGCGCGCGCCGTCGCGGACGAATGTCGCGCATTCATTGAGCAGAACGCGCATTCCCATTTGCTCGAGGCCCGGCGTCATCAATATGGTGTCGTGATTGCCGAGCACGGCGAGGATCGGCGCGCGCAAAGCCGCGCGCAGCTCCGCCATGCCCTCCAGCGCCGCCGTGTGGGACCCATGTGTCGCGCCGCGATAATCGCCGGTGAGCACGCAGAGATCATAGGCGAGATCGGCGACCATCGCGCGCAGCCGCGCCATCGCGCCCGCGCACATATCGACATGCAGATCGCTCAAATGGAGAATGGCGAAACCGTCGAAGGCGCGCGGCAGCCGCGCGCTGACGATCTCATTCTCGCGCAGCCGAAGCTTTTCCGCATTGGCGAGACCGCGGCGGTAGAGTCCGACGGCGGTGAGCGCGGCGCGGATCAGCAGCGGCGAGGCGGCGAGATTTTCAAGGTGAAAGAAATTGAGGCCCTGGCCGAAGACTTGCGCCTCATGGTCGCGCTCTATGCCGAGCCTCTGGCGCGCATGCAGCCGTCCGAGCCGCGCCTCCAGCGCGCGCATGATGTCGTCCTCGGTCGGCGTCGGCTCGTCGGACATGTCGCAGCGCTCCATTATCTAAAGAGCAATATAACCGGCCGCGACAATTTGCCTATGGCGTCGCGCCACAGCGAAAGCCTTCGCTTTCGTTCGTTTCGCGTCGCATCCGCGCTCCGCCGACGCGCCGCGCCGATTGTTTTTTCGCGCGGCTCTCCTACGTCACAGGCGTCGTGCGAGCGCGCCGACGCGCGCCGCAGCGACTCGTCCATTTTGATAGAGGAGGCGGAGATGGCGGAAGCGCAGACGAAAGTTCCCGTGAGAGAATCGAAGGAGACGCCGCCGAACTATGGCTTGTTCGACTGGCATCCTCTGGAGACGTTGCGGCGGCAGATCGATCGCTTGTTCGAGGATGCGCCCTTCCAAAAGGGCGCGACGCCCGATCTCGAGCCTTTCGGCCGCTTCGGCATCGGCTGGGCGGCGACGCCCGCGGTCGATCTCGTCGAGAAGGACAAGGAATATCAGATCACCGCCGAGCTTCCCGGCATTGACGAGAAGAATGTCGAGGTGAAGCTCTCCAATGGTTCGCTCATCATCAGCGGCGAGAAGAAGGAGCAGCGTGAGGAGAAGGACAAGGGCTATTTCCTCTCAGAGCGCCGCTATGGCTCCTTCCGTCGCGCCTTTCGCGTGCCGGAGAATGTCGAGTCCGACAAGATCGACGCGACCTTCGCCAAAGGCGTGCTGACCGTGCATCTGCCCAAATCCGCGCAGGCGCAGAAATCCGAGAAGAACATCGATATAAAGGCCGCGTGAGCGGCGACGGCAATCTCCCTCTCCCGCCGCGCGCGGGAGAGGGCGCGAGACGGATTTTCGACGAATGGCGGGCCATTTTCGCCTCGCGACCTTCAACATAGAGAATTTGGACTGGTCGCCATCGGCGCAGGACGAATTCGATCGGCGCCTCGCCGTGCTGCGTCCGCAGCTCGCGGCGATCGACGCCGATATTCTCTGCCTTCAGGAAGTCGATGCGCAGCGCGAGGCCGCGCATGCGCCGCGCCGCTTCATCGCGCTCGATCGTCTCGTCGAAGGCGGCGGCTATGCGAATTTCTTCCGCGCGACGACCTCGCGTCCAGGCGGCGACGCGCCCGCGGATATCCATAATCTCGCGCTGCTCTCGCGCTGGCCCGTCGTCGAGCATCGCCAGCTCTATCACGATATCATCGCGCCATGGTGCTGGACTCCGCCGGCGGAGACGAGCGTCCCGCAGCCGATCGACATTCTGTTCGAGCGTCCCATTCTCTATGCGCGCGTCGATCTCCCCGATGGGGCGGCGCTGCATGTGCTCAATCTGCATTTGCGCGCGCCGCGCGCCGTTCCGCTGCCCGGCGAGGCCGATCGCAAATCGAGCCGCGCCTTCGCGGAAGGCCAATGGCTCGCCGCGCAAAAGCGCGAAGGCCAGGCGCTGGAGGCGCGGCTCTTCGTCGATCGCATTTTCGATGTGGAGACCGCGCCGCTCATCGCCGTCTGCGGCGATCTCAACTGCGACGCCTATGATGCGCCCGCGCGCATTCTCTGGGGCGCGGAAGAAGCCGCGGCCGGGCCGCGCAGTCTTGCGCCGCTCGCGCTGCGCATAGAGGAGCGCGCGCGCTTCACCGTGATTCACGCCGGCCGCAAGACGCTCATCGATCAGATATTGGCGTCGCCCGCGCTCGCGGCGCGATGCGAGGAGGTCGTGATATCGAATGACGGCCTCGCCGACGAGGCGACGGCGCCGGACCCGATTCTCGGCTCGCTCCACGCGCCGCTCGTCGCGCGCTTTCGTCTCTAGAGCGCTATCCGATCCAATTGGATCGGATAGCGCTCCGAGATTCTTTCATTGGAAGCGAATTCTGATCGATCGAACGATTCCGTTCGATCGGAAAGCGCTCGAGACTATTGCCGATCGTCCTCGAAGCCTTCGCAGCTCTCGTCGAATTCGTCGAGCCCCGCCTCCAGATAGCTCGCCAGCAGCGGAATGCCGAGCAGATATTTCGAGGTCGGCCCTTTGCGCCGCTCCTTCGCCTGAATGACGGCGGAATCCCAATCGTCGGCGGTGAAATCGCCGCGTCCGACCCAGACGAGCGCGACCAGCTCCGCCTGCTCGTCATCGTCCATCGCCTCGATGAACTCGACGAGCTCGCGGCGATTGGGCGACCATCCCTCCTCCGTCAGCACGCTCACGAATTTGTCGTCGGAAGGATTGGAGGCGTCCGGCCGCATTCCTTCGTCCTCCGCCTCGAGCTCGCGCGCCTTGACGATGACGAAACAAACTTTGTCGGTATTGATCTCCGGCATGGCTCACGTCCTCGCGATGTGATCGACGTCATATGGGGCGCAGGGCGGCTCGATCACCGTCACGCCGGCGGCGCGCATTTCTGCGCGCGCTCTCTCGCCGCCCTCGCGCGTCACCGGCCGCGTGGCCGCGCGCAGCACATGAGTCTCGAAGCCGAGACGGGCCGCGTCGATCGCGCTGCATTTCACGCAGAAATCTTCGGCGAGGCCGACGATGAAAATGCGATCTATGGCGCGGCGGCGCAGCTCCTCGGCGAGGCTGGTGCCGTCGAAATCGGAATATTGCTCGCGCTCCGCGCGCTTGGCCTTGGAGACGAATAGAGCGCCCGGCGGCAGGCGCAGCTCGGGGTGAAACTCCGCGCCTCTGGTGCCGCGCACGCAATGTTGCGGCCATTCGCCGCCCTGCGCGGAAAAGCTCACATGATCCGGCGGATGCCAATCGCGCGAGATGATGATCTGGGTCCCGGAGCGGCGCGCCTCGTCGATGACGTCGTTGACGACCGGCAGAATCTCCTCGGCCCGCGGAACCGCGAGCTTGCCGCCGGCAAAAAAGTCGAGCTGAAGATCGACGACCAGCAGCGCGTCGGTCGAGCGCAGCCCTATCTTCTTTCGCATCATCGCGACCCCCTCCAATGAAGCCGCCTATGTCTTCGCCGCAAGACCGAGCGCCATTCGATCGCCTCGCCCAGGAGCTGCAGCGCCAGCTCGCGCGCGCGCCCGCCGGCGTCGATGTCGTCGAGACACATATGTCTCGCCTGTTCCTCGCGGGAGACCGCGTCTATAAATTGAAGAAGCCCGTGCGCTTCGCCTTCCTGGATTTTTCGACGCCGCGCGCGCGCGAGGCCGATTGTCGCGCGGAGCTTCGGCTCAATCGTCGTCTCGCGCCGAATGTCTATCTCGATGTGGTTCCGGTCACGCTCGCCGATGGACGATTGTCGATCGGCGGCGCGGGCGAGATCGTCGATTGGCTGGTCGAGATGAAGCGCTTGCCGGCCGAGCTGATGCTCGATCGTCTGCTCGTGAACGGCGCCGTCGACGCGCATCGGATCGAGGCGCTCGCGACGCGCCTCGCGATCTTCTATGCCAGCGCGGAACGTTCGACGATTTCCGCGCCGGATTATGTCGCGCGCTTCTCGCGCGAGCAGGCGGAAAATCGACGCATCGTCACGCTGCGCGATTTCGCGCTCGATCATTGCGACGCGATCTCTCTGCTCGATCGCGTCGATCGCCTGCTGGCGGAGCAGGCGCCGGCGCTGGAGGCGCGCGTGCGCGAAGGGCGCATCGTCGACGGACACGGCGATCTGCGGCCCGAGCACATCTGCTTCTGCGAGCCGCTGGCGATTTTCGATTGTCTCGAGTTCAATGATGAATTGCGGCAGGTCGATCCTTTCGACGAGCTCGCCTTTCTCGATCTCGAATGCGCTCTGCTCGGCGCGCCGCAAATCGGCGCGGCCATCGTCGAGGCCACGGCGCGCCATTTGCCTGGGCCGCCGTCGCCCACGCTGTTCGCGCTCTATGGCGTGTGCCGCGCGCTGCTGCGCGTTCGTCTCTCGCTCGCTCATCTGCTCGATCCCGCGCCGCGTCACCAGGACAAATGGGAGCCGCTCGCGCGCCGCTATCTCGCGCTCGCGCGTGAGCGCCTCACGCGCATCGTGTGAGATGCGGCCGTGCGTGCGGAGCCCTGCGCGTGAGAGAGGCCTCCACCTCGCGCTCATATTCGGCGAGGCGCATGCTGATCGTCACCGGAAAGGGAGCGGCGCAAGGCGAAAGGCCGCGGGCGTCGGACGGCAGCGCCGCCATCGCCGCGCGCGCATGCTCGCGAATGTCGGCGAGGCTCGGACGCGGCTTCACCAGCTCGCCGTCGCGCATCGCCGGCTCGAGCAATGGAACGCCGGAGTAGCGCTCGTCCTCGCGCGCGATGACGTCGCGCAGCGCGACGCCATCGTGGAATTGGCGGAAGATCTGCTTGCGGCCCGGCAGATTGCGCTTGCCGGGCGAGAGCTTCATGCGCCCCTCGCCCGCGAATTCCACGAGCTTATAAGCGATGTCGAGCGCCGGCGCGTCGGTGGAGGCCGCCATTTCCGTGCCGACGCCGAATGCGTCGATCGGCGCATGCGCGGCGGCGAGCCTGTCGATGAGCGCTTCGTCGAGTCCGCCGCTCGCGACGATCTCGACGCGCGAGAGCCCGGCTTCATCCAATATGCGCCGCGCCTGCCGTGACAGCGCATCGAGGTCGCCGGAGTCGAGCCTTATCGCATGCACGTCGAAATCGGCGCCCATTTCTTTGGCCAATGCGACGATCTTGCGCACGCCTTCCAGCGTGTCATAGGTGTCGACGAGCAGCGTCGCGCCGGGAAACATGCGCGCATAGGCCTCGAAGGCGGCGGCCTCGGAAGGGCAGGCCTCGACGAAGCTGTGCGCCATGGTTCCGGCGACGGCGATGTCATGCGCTCTGCCGGCGGCGAGATCGGAAGTGGCGGCGACGCCGGCGATATGAAAAGCGCGCGCGCCTTTCACCGCTGCGTCGAAACCCTGCGCGCGGCGCGCGCCGAAATCGACCACGGCGCGTCCCCGCGCGGCGAAGACCATGCGCGCCGCCTTGGAGGCGAGGATCGTCTGCAGGCCGATTTGATTGAGGATCAGCGTCTCGACGATCTGCGCCTCGCCGATCGGGGCCGTCACTTCGAGAATTGGCTCATTGGCGAAGAAGGGCGTGCCCTCCGGCAGCGCGCGAATGTCGCCGGTGAAGCGAAATCGCGCGAGCCAGTCGAGAAATTCGCGCCCGAAGCCGAGCGACGAGAGATAGCGCAAGTCGCCTTCTTCGAAGCGCAGCTCCTGCAGCTCTTTCAGTACATCGGCGAGGCCGCAGGCGAGCAGGAAATTGCGCGCAGGCGGAAGTCGCCGCACGAAGAGGCCGAATGTGGCGCGGCGCTCCGCCATGCCGAGCTCGAAATAGGCGCGGAGCATGGCGATCTCATAGAGATCGACGAAGAGAGCATTTGCGGTCATGGCGCGCCTTTCGGACCAGTGTCGAGCAATTCGTCTATGGAGCCGCCGCCATGGAGGCGCGCGATCGCCTCGGCGAGCAGCGGCGCGACGCCGAGCGTCACCAGGCGCCCGCGCAAGCGTAGCGCCACGGCCTCGCTCGGCGCGACCGTGTCGGTGACGACGATCTCCTCGATCGGCGCCTCGCGCAGCGCGCTCTCCGCGTCGTGGGCGAAGAGTCCGTGTGTCGCGGCGAGGAAGATGCGCGTCGCGCCATTGGCGCGGCAGGCGCGCGCGGCGCGCGCCATCGTGCCGCCGCTGCTGATGAGATCATCGAGAATGACCACTGCGCGGCCGGCCACGTCGCCGGCGAAAATCTCGCCGGCGATCTCGCCCATGCTGCGATGCTTGTCCATGAAGCCCTTCGCCACAGGATGCGCGAGCATGGTCTCGAGGCGCTGGCGGAACAGCTCGGCGCGCTTCTCGCCGCCGAGATCGGGCGAGACGATCGCCGCCGGCTCGGCGCCGAGCCTTTGCGCGAAATAGCGCGCGAGCAGCGCCTGCGCGTCGAGCGCGACGGCCTCTATGCGAAAGGCGTTTTCGAAAGCCACGACATTATGCGCGTCGATCGTGACGATGCGATCGGCGCCGATCGCCTCGAGCAATAGCGCGACATAGCGCGTGGCTACAGGGTCGAGCGGCTTGGTGCGGCGGTCCTTGCGCGCATAGCAGAGGTAGGGCGCGACGGCGGTGACGCGCGCGGCGCCGGCGTCGCGCAGCGCGCCGATGAAGAAGAGAAGGCGCAAGAGCTTGTCGGCGCCGCTGTCGCCCGTCTCGCCCTCGAGGCTCGAGAGAACATAGACGTCCTTGTCGCGCACGCCGACGAGCGGCCGCGTCTTGCGCTCCTCATCCTCGAAGCGCCGCTCCTCATGCGGCGAGAGCGTGATTGCGAGCTCGCGCGCGACGCGCTCGCCGAGCGCGCGGCTGGAGCCGAGCGCGAACAGCACGATCGCTTCGTCTGTCGCCGGAGGCGGCGGCTCACGCGCCGGCGCCGGCGCTTCATAGCGCTGAATGTTCAGCGCGCCGAGCACGGCGCCGAGCGCGCCATCGGCGAGCGCGAGCGGCGCTGCGAGCAGCTCGACGCCGGCGCGGTCGCGGCCTTTCTCGACAAGCGTGAACTCCACGAGCGCGGGCTCGCCGATGCGCAAGGCTTCATCGAAGAGACGACGCAGGCGCACGGCGCCGCGACGGTTGGGCGCCTCGCTCAAGCGCGCGCCTTCCGCGACGGCGCCGAGCAGCGGCGCCACCGCCTTGGCGCCGATCACGATCTCATAATCGCGGGCTTCCGGCACGGCGCGAAAGGCGAAGCCGCCATTGCGCAGATCGGCGACGACATCGGCGAAGGTCGGCGCGACGCCGCGGCGCGAGGCGCGCCAATGTTCGAGCGCGTGGCGCGTCTCGACGCCGATCGGCCGCGGCGCGAGATCGATGCGCTCGAAGAGACGCTTGAGATGAGGTTGCGTCTCGGCCAGCGTGGTCATTCGAACCTCTCGAGGGCCGGTCATTCGCCGCCAGCGTGACCGGCTGCGGGGACAAATGTGTCGCGACCGCGCGTCGTCGAGGCGCCGTCGCGCCGCCCGCTCGATTCGAGATTAAGAACTTCGAAATCCGAGCGGCGTGTGCGGCGCCGGCGCGGTACGACCTCCGCTGTCGCGCCCTATCTATCTATCGCGCCGCTCGCGCGAGCGGCGGCGAAATTCGCGTCACTAGAACGGAGGCTCGGCCATGCAGACGACGCCGGAAATCGACTTTCAGGGCATGGAGGCCTCGCCGCAGGCGCAGGCGCGCATCGCGCATCAGATCGACGAGCTGGAGACGCGCTTCGGCCGCGTCACCGCTTGCCGCATCGTGGTGAAAGCGCCGAGCGCGCGTCATCACACGGGCGGGCAATACGAGATCAACATTCGTCTCGCTCTGCCGGACGGGCGCGAGGCGATCGTCGAGCGCACGCCGCCACAGGACGAGCGCTATCAGGATTTCGATTTCGCGATCAATGACGCATTCAAGCGCGCGCGCCGTCGGTTGCAGGATCAGGTGCGGCGCCTCGAGGGCCATGTGAAGCAGCACGCCGAGCCCGCGCTCGGCGTCGTGCGCCGGCTGATGCGCGAGGATGGCTATGGATTCTTAGAAAGCGCGGATGGACGTGAACTCTATTTTCACCGCAATAACGTCGAAGGCGCGGGCTTCGATGCGCTCGAGCGTGGCGATCGCGTGCGCTATGTGCCTGAAGACGCGGAGGATGGCCCGCAAGCGAGCGCGGTGCGGCCGCTCGGCGAGCGCGCGCCGTCGTGAGCGCGCCCTCGCATCGCGGCGGCGGCCGATTATATCGAAGGCGTCGCGCATCCGCGCCGGAGCAGGCGAGCCATGCCGTTTCGAGATCGTGACGACGCAGGTCGCCGCCTCGCCGATGCGCTCGCCGCGCATGTCGGCGAAGCTTGCGTCGTCTATGCATTGCCGCGCGGCGGCGTTCCCGTCGCCGCGCATATCGCCGAAAGGCTGAAGGCGCCGCTCGATCTCGTGCTGGTGCGCAAGATCGGCGTTCCCTATCAGCCGGAGCTGGCCATGGGCGCGATCGCCAATGGCGGCGCGCCGATCATCGTGCGCAATGAGGATGTGATCGACGCCGCGGAAGTGACGGAAGCCGTCTTCGATTCCGTCTGCGCGCGTGAGCGCGCCGAGCTGGAGAGACGGCGCGGCGCTTATCTGCGCGGCCGGGCGCGGCCGGATGTCGCCGGCAAGCTCGCTGTCGTCGTCGACGACGGCGTCGCGACCGGCGCGACGACGCGCGCGGCGCTGCGCGCGGTTCGCGCGCTGCAGCCGCGCAGGCTCATTCTCGCCATTCCCGTCGCGCCCACCGATGCGCTCGCAGCGCTGCGCCACGAGGCCGATGCGATCGTCTGCCTCGAGGATTATCGGAGCTTCGGCGCGATCGGCTTCTTCTACGAGAATTTTCGGCAGATCGAGGATGAGGAGGTGATCGAGATTCTCGATCGCTTCTCGCCGCTCGCATGATCGGAGAGCCTGATGCGCGTCGGCGCGCCAAAGGAAATCAAGGACAATGAGTTTCGCGTCGCGCTGACCCCGGCGGGCGTCTACGAGCTCGTGCAGCGTGGGCATTTCGTCATGGTGGAGAGCGGCGCCGGCGTCGGCGCCGGCATTTCGGACGGCGATTTTCAGACCGCGGGCGCCGCGCTGACAGAAGGGCCGGAGGCGATTTTCGCCACCGCCGATCTCATCGTGAAGGTGAAGGAGCCGCTGGCGCAGGAGCGCGCGCGATTGCGGCCGGGGCAGCTGCTGTTCGCCTATCTGCATCTCGCCGCCGATCGCGCGCAGGCGCTCGATCTCATGCGCTCCGGCGCGATCTGCATCGCTTACGAGACGGTGACCTCGCCCTTCGGCGGCCTGCCGTTGCTGACGCCCATGTCGGAGATCGCCGGGCGGCTGGCGCCGCAGGCGGGCGCGCGCTGTCTCGAGAAGATTATGGGCGGGCGCGGCGTGCTGCTCTCCGGCGCGCCGGGCGCGCCGCCGGCGGAGACGCTGATTCTCGGCGCCGGGACGGTCGGAACGCAGGCGACGATGATCGCGCTGGGCATGGGCGCGAGCGTCATCGTCGCCGACCGCGGGGCCGAGCCGCTGCGGCGTCTCTCGGCGCGTTTCGGCAATGCGCCGCGCACCATATTCTCGACGCCGACGGCGATAGCGGAGCTGGTGCGGCGCGCCGATCTCGTCATAGGCGCGGCGCTGGTTCCGGGCGCGGCGGCGCCCAAGCTCGTCAGCCGCGGCATGGTCGCGGGCATGAAGGCGGGCGCCGTCATCGTCGATGTGGCGATCGATCAAGGCGGCTGCTGCGAGACCTCGCGGCCGACGACGCATTCCGATCCCACCTATGTCGTCGATGGCGTCGTGCATTATTGCGTCACCAACATGCCGGGCGCCGTGCCGCGCACCTCCACATTCGCGCTCGCCAGCGCGACTCTGCCTTTCGTGCTCGCGCTCGCCGACAAAGGGATCGGCGCCTTGCGTGACGATCCGCATCTTTCCGCCGGCCTCACAGTGGCGCGCGGGGAGATCGTCAACGCCGCCGTGGCCGCGGCGCTCGGCCTCGCTGTCGCGCCGGCGGAGAAATTCACGACAGGAGCGTAATATGCGGCTGCTATCCTCGGCCTTCGCCCATGGGGAGGAGATACCGCGCAAATACACATGCGATGGCGCCAATGTCTCGCCGCCGCTGAGCTGGAGCGGCGCGCCTGCGCAGACCAAGAGCTTCGTGCTGCTCTGCGACGATCCAGACGCGCCGGCCGGCGTCTGGCGCCATTGGGCGGTCTATGATCTCTCGCGCGACGCCACAGGACTGCCGGAAGGCGCCGGGCGTCCAGGGCCGCAGCGCGGCTTCTCGCAGGGGATCAATGATTTCGAGGGTTCCGGCTATGGCGGGCCCTGTCCGCCGCCGCGCCATGGCGCGCATCACTATCGTTTCCGGCTGCTCGCCTTGTCCACGGCCTCGCTGGCCGTCGCGCGCAAGGAGCCGAGCTGTCTCGAGGTGGAGCGCGCCGCCAATGAGGTCCTGCTCGAGGAGACGGCGCTGGTCGGCGTGTATCGGCGCTGAGCGCGCTCAGTCGGCGCGGCGCTCGGCGGCGGGAGCGGGCTCCTTTTTCTCCTTCTTCTCGCTCTTGGCGTCGTTGGGCTTGGCCTCATTGGGCTTGGCCTCGTTGGATTTGGCCTCGCTGGGCGTGAAGATGCTGCGCACGCGCTGGCCGGGCTTCTCCACGACAGTCGCTTGGCCGGTCGATGTGTCATAGATGAGCTTGTCGCCCTTCACGACGCTGTCGCCCTGGGTCAGCGTCACATTGCCGAAGAGATAGACCTTGTTCTCGCTGCGGTCGTAGCTGCCGCGATCGCCCGTGCCGATCTGATCCTTGGAGACCAGAGTCACAGGCCCTTCGGCGTCTATGTGGCGAACGCGGTCGCTGCCGCCATTGCTCTCCTGGCCCTGCTGCGGCTTGTCGAGCAGCAGGATCAGCCGCGAGGCCTTCAGCGTGGAAGGGCCGTTCACGACGACGACGCTGCCCGAATAGACGAGCTTCTGCTCTTTGTCGAAATAGTCGAGCTTGCCGGCGTCTATGTCGACAGGGTCCTTGGCGCTGGCGCCGGGGAGAATGCCGCCGGAGCGGCCTTTGGCGGCGAGCGGCGCTGCGGCCAGAAGCGCGGCCGTGAGGACGGGAATCACTTTCAACGTGATTATTTTGTTGGCGATCATTTTCATTTGGCGATCATTTTCATGGAGACGATCCTTCCGCCGCGCCAGCGTCGTCGTCGCCGGGAAGCGTCGTATGCACTGCGCCGGAGAATGTCGCGCGCCGCTCGTTCTGCGAAAATTCGACCGATTGCGACGTCACCACCGATTTGTCCAGCGTCAGTCTGGTCGGATGGTCGGAGGTGACGATATTGCCGCGAAAATCGATGACCGCGGCTTCCGTGCGCAAATCATAATGCTTGCCGTCGACGACGCGCGCGCCGCCGGAGAGATCGGCGCGGTCGACCCTGGCGTCGTAGAGGCCATGTTCCGCCGTCAGCACGACATTGGTCTCATTGTCGCTCTGAATATGCACCTCGAGCTGCTCCAGCTCGTACATATCGGGCTTGGCGATATCCTGAATGCCCGTGCGGGCGCGCAGCTCATAGGGGCGGCCGTCCTTGCGATAGCCGACGAGCTTGGGGCTCTCTATGGTGATGCGCGTGCCCTGCATGGCGATGCGCGAGAAGCGCAGATCGGCCGGCAGAAAGCGCAGAGAATGAAGCGCCACGCCCACGGCCACGGCGGCGACGATCGCGCCGCTGCCCCACAGCAGCCAGCGCCGCAGCCGGGCGACGCGCTGGGAATGGCGCCGCGCCTGCGGAATGGCGTCGCGTCTCGGCGCGATGATGGAGGCGAGCCGATCGCGTCTGTCGGTCTGCGACGAGGCGTCGTTCATTCTAATTCTGCCCGCCAATTCTGCGCGTCATCCTCGATCCGGGTTCCGGCCACGCTCGAAAACGCTCCGCCGCCGCCGCGAGATAACGCCGGCCGCATGGCGAATTCGAGGCGTCACTCATGCGAGAAAATATCGGTCTCCGGCCAGCCCGCGAGATCGAGCCGCGCGCGCGTCGGCAGAAACTCGAAGCAGCGGGCCGCGAAATCGGCGCGGCTCTCGCGCGCCAGCATGGCGTCGAGCTTCTCGCGCAGCGCGTGGAGATAGAGCACGTCCGAGGCCGCATAGGCGAGCTGCGCGTCCGAGAGCGTCGCCGCGCCCCAGTCGGAGGATTGCTGCTGCTTGGAGATTTCCACGCCGAGCAATTCGCGCACGAGATCCTTCAGCCCATGGCGATCCGTGTAGGTGCGGATGAGCTTGGAGGCGATCTTGGTGCAATAGACGGGCTCCGCCATCACGCCGAAGGTCTTGGCCAGAATGGCGATGTCGAAGCGTGCGAAATGGAAGAGCTTCAGCACCTTCGGATCGGCGAGCATGCGCGTCAGATTGGGCGCCGTGGTCTGCCCCGGCGCGATGCGCACGAGATCGGCGTCGCCATTGCCGCCGGAGAGCTGGACGAGGCAGAGCCGGTCGCGATGCGGATTGAGGCCGAGCGTTTCCGTGTCTATGGCGACGACGGGGCCGAGATCGGCGCCGTCCGGCAGGTCGCCCGTATGCAGGCGGATGGTCATGGGCTTTTGATTCGCTTTCTCGAGGGAGAGCGATCTTTAGCCGATTTCCGGGGGCTTTGTCGAAGCGGGGGGCTCGGAGCCGTTAGGGCGCATCCCAATAGCCGAAGGGCCGCTTCGACAATTCAGAGTTGAAATAGCGCGGATCGCCCGAGACCTCGCGGCCGAGCCAGCCGGGGCGGTCGAAGCTCTCCTCCTCGGAGCCGAGCTCGATCTCGGCGATGATGAGCCCGTCATTCTCGCCCAGGAACACGTCCACGGTCCAGATATGGCCGCCGAACACTTCCTCATAGCGCGTCTTCTCGATCAGCGGCCGCTCGCAGAGGCGATCGAGCATGATCTGCGCATCCTCGACGGGAATGGGATATTCGAACTCGGAGCGGGTGACGTTGGAGGTTCGGCCCTTGATCGTCAAAAAGGCGGCGCCGCCGGCGATGCGCACGCGCACCACGCGATCCTCGGCGCGCGAGAGATAGCCTTGGCGAAAGGCCACGCCGTCGTTGCGCGGCCGCCACAGCTCGCGCGTGACCAGAAACTTCCGCTCGATCTCGACGCCCATTCCTTCCTCCTCCTGGTTAGATCGCCAGAGCGGCGGCGCGCTCGACGCCTTTGGGAAAATTCACATTGAGCCGCGGATCGGCGTCGAGCGCGGCGAGCGCCTCGGCGAGGCGCCGCTCGTCCTCGCTCTCCAGCGCGACGCTCTCCATTGGCGCGGGGCCGATCTGCATTCGCACGAATTCCGCCGCGCAGCCGCGAAAGGAGAAGCGCAGCCGCGACTTGCGCACCGCGACGGCGCGCAGCGCGGGGCAGGGCGCGACGATCTCCGCGAGAAAATGCGCCTCGTCATAGGCGGCGCGATCGAGATGGCGCAGCGGCAGCGCCAGGGCCGCGGCGGCTGCGCAGAGACGCTCCGCCGTCATCGGAAAGGGCGCGCGAAAGGCCGGCTCCCATAATTCCAGCCCGTCGTCGACGCGCAGCAGACGCTTCACCTCGAGCGCCTCGTCGCGAATCTTCGCGGAATGCGGCGTCAGCGCGTTCAGCAGATAGGTCTCGTCGCTGCGGCGCGGCAGGCTCGTCGGCGAGCCGAGCCGGCTTTCCAGCGCTGCGAGATCGGCGCCGAAGATGCGCCATTCCCAACGTGGCGTCGCATTCGGCTGGAGCGCGTCCATGGGACCTCTCACTCTCACGGCGAGCGCCGCTGGCGCGCAGCCTACCGAGGCTTGCAATCGGCGTCGTGACGAATGACGCATCGACACGACATTTAGCGCGGCGGCGGCCGGAGAGGATGGCGCTATCATTCGCCGTTCGGAAACACGGCGAATAAGATGGCGCAACACTGGCGTCCGAGATAGTCCCAATGCGCGGCTCGGCCCGATTCGTGGATCACTCGCACGCATGAACGACATCACGCCGGATTCGGCTTTTCGACAGGCGCGCGCGCGCCATGAGGCGGGAGCGATCGACGAGGCCGCGGCGCTCTATCGCGGCGTTCTCGATCGCTGGCCGAAGCATGCCGACAGCCTGCATCTTCTCGGCCTGCTGGAGGCGGAGCGCGGCGCGCCGGAGACGGGCCTCGCCTTGATCGGCGAGGCGATGGCCCTGGCGCCTGGACAGGCGATCCATCACAACAGCCGCGCGCTCGCTCTGCGCGCGTTGGGGCGGCTCGAGGAGGCGGTCGTGGATTATCGCGCCGCGGTCGCGCTGCGGCCGGACTCCGGCGCATTGCATTGCAATCTCGCCAGCACGCTGATGGAGCTCGGCCATGGCGCCGACGCCGCCCGGCATTACGCCGAGGCCGCGCAATGCGCGCCGGATCAGGCCGTCATCTGGTACAATCTCGCCAATGCGCTGGCGGAGATCGGCCCCGCCGCGCAGGCGGAGGCCGCCTTTCTGCGCGCCATAGAGCTCGAGCCGCGGCTCGTCGAGGCGCAGGGCAATTTCGGCCGCTGGCTGATGCGGCGCGGCCGCTGGAGCGAGGCCGCCGCGCATCTCGCCGTCGCCGTGCGCCTCGCGCCCGGCGACGCCAATTATTGGAACAATCTCGCCGTCGTGCTGCAGGAGCTCGGCCGTCATGCCGAGGCGATCGTCTGCTATGAGAGCGCGCTGGCGCTGAAGCCAGATCTCTCCGACGCGCATTATAATCTCGGTTGCCTGCTGCATCTCGAGGGACGCACCGATGACGCGGTGGCGCGCCATCGCGCGGCTATCGCGGCCGATCCAGGCCACGGTCGCGCGCGCATCGCGCTGTGCATGGCGGAGCTGCCGATCCTCTATGGCACGCAGGAGGAGGTCGCCATTCGCCGCGCGCGCTATGCGCAGGCGCTGGCCGCGCTCGCCGCTTCCGCGCAGGACGCCGAGATCGCCGCCGCGCTCGCGCCGGCCGTCTCCGCGACGCAGCCCTTCTTCCTTCCCTATCAGGGCGAGGACGATCGGCAATTGCAGACGCTCTATGGCGAATTCGCCTGCCGCACGCTCGCGCAGGCGCATCCCGCCGCGCCGCTCGCGTCGCCGCCGGCGGAGGGCGAGCGCATACGCGTTGGAATCGTCAGCGGCTTCTTCTGCCGCCATACCGTGTTCCGTCTTTTTCTCGAGAGCTGGATCGAGAAGCTCGATCGCGCGCGTTTCGAGATCATCGGCTTCCATACCGGCAAGACCGAGGACGCCGAGACGATTCGCGCCGCGCAGGCCTGCGACCAATTTCCGCGCGAGCCTTCGACGCCGGAAGGTTGGCGCGAGGCCATTGTCGCCGCGGCGCCGCATGTTCTGCTCTATCCAGAGATCGGCATGGATCCCGTGTCGGGCTGGCTGGCGGCGCAGCGTCTCGCGCCCGTGCAATGCATGGCCTGGGGCCAGCCGGAGACGAGCGGCATGCCGACGATCGACCATTTTCTGTCGAGCGCGCTGATGGAGCCCGAAGGCGCCGAGCATTTCTATACCGAGCGTCTCGCGCTTCTGCCCAATCTCGGCCTGCATTACAAGGCGGAGACGCTCGCGCTGCAAAAGCTTGATCGCTCGCTCTTCGACGCCGAGCCGCATGCGCCGATCTTCTTCTCGGGACAGGCGCTCTACAAATATCTGCCCTGCTATGACTCCGTCTATCCGCGCATCGCCGCGGCGGTCGGACCGTGCAAATTCCTCTTCATCGCCTTCGCCAAGAGCGAGGAGGTGACGTCCGTCTTCCGCGCGCGGATGCAGCGCGTCTTCGCCGACGCGGGACTCTCCGCGGAAGATCATTGCGTCATTCTGCCGCAAATGCCGCAGGAGCTCTTCATTGCGACGGCGGCGGCCTCGGATGTCATTCTCGACACGCCCGGCTGGTCGGGCGGCCGCTCGACGCTCGATCTTCTCGGCGCCGATCGTCCCATCGTGACATTGCAGGGCGCATTCATGCGCGGGCGGCATACGGCCGCGATTCTGCGCCGCATCGGCTGCGAGGAGACCATCGCCTCCTCGCTCGATCATTATGTCGAGATCGCCGTGCGGCTGGGGCGCAACCGCGTTCATCGCGCCGCGCTCGCCGCTCGCGTCGCCGCCGAGAAGCGCATAGCCTTCGAGGACATGGATTATATTCGCGCGCTCGAGGATTTTCTCGAGGCGGCGGCGCGCGGCGGCCATTGAAGGACCGCCGGCCTTCGCCGGTTCAGCTCTTCTGGAGCGTTCGCTTTTTGGGAGCGGCGGCGGGCGAGGCTTCGCGCGCCGGCGAGCGGCGACGCGGGGCCGGCGGCGTGAAGAGGAAGCTGCGCCCGCCGAGCACGCCGCGATAGGGCGCGCTCGCGTCCTGGCGCAAGAGATCGAAGCTGACATGCGTGTTCGGCACGCCGACCGAAAGCACAGCCTCGTCATGGGCGATGATGTCGACCTCGAGCGCCTCGTCCGGTCGATCGGGGTCGAGAAGGTGAATGCGTCCTTTCATCTCAATCCTTCTTCATTGTAGCGACGCTCGATGGAATGATCGATGCTCCAGACGAAAGCGACGGCGCCGAAAACCTCGCGGAATCGGCTGCGCTCTCATTTGGCGTGCTGCAATGACGGCTTCGAAAGTGATCGCCGCTCGAAATATCTTCGCGCTCGCTCCAGCAGCGTAGAACGAGGTAGAAAATACGTGAGACTCGAAAAAAGTCAACGATTGTTGAGCCGACGAGCCGCATATCCGACGGCCCCTCGGCGACGCGCGCATATTTTGCGCGCGTCGGGGCGAAAAGGATTTCGAGATGCGCGCGAAGCGGAAAGAAAGCCGCGGCGGAGAGAAGACGCGCGAGCGCATTCTCCAGGCGGCGCTCGCGCGCTTTGGCTCGGCTTCCTATGAGGACGTGAAGCTACGCGACATAGCGGCCGAGTTCGGCGTGGATGTCGCGCTCGTCCACCGCGCCTTCGGCTCCAAGGAGCAGCTCTTTGCGGCGGCGCTGACGGCCTCGGGAGAAAGGGAGCGGCAGATTGTCGCGGAGGGGCGCAGCCTCGGCGCGCTATGCCGAGGACCTGTTCCGCGAGCGCGAGAATGAGACGCTGCGCGCGCGCTCAGCCTGCCGGAGTTCGGCGTGGAGGCGCTTCAGAACGCCGATGAAGCGACGATGCGTCCACTGATTGAGCGCGTGCTCGCCGCCTGCCTCGCGCCAGAAAGCGTGGTCGAGGAAGGCGCGGCGCAGAGAGCGAGCGGCGCGCCGGCGCTAGAAACGCGCGCCAAAAAAGAGGCGGCTGCGCGAGGCGCGCCCAAACGCTCCGTCGCGCGCAAATGGTCGAGAGCGGGCCGCGACATGCGCGCCGATGGATAAGCTCGCGGCGGCTCCTATATTTCTTTCCGCGCGCCTGGTCTCTCTTGCGCATGCGCGCGGAGCTCTGGCGACGATGAGGCGAGACCGATGGAGCAGCCCCCGAAGGACAAGGCCTGGTCTTTTCATCTCGCCTATTTTCTGCTGGCGCTGATCGGCGTGCTGATATTGCAGCAGATGTGGACGGTCTATCGGCAGACCGAGGTCGTCCCCTATAGCGAGCTTCAGACCCTCCTGCGCGACAGCAAGATCGCCTCGGTCGAGGTCGGCGCCGACATGATGCGCGCGACGCTCAAGGAGCCGATGAAGGATGGGCGCAAGCAGATCGTCGCCGTGCGCGTGCCGACCGACGTCGCCGCAGAGCTCGAGGCGGCGAATGTCGAATATTCGGGAATCGTCGAGAACACTTGGGCCTCCACCCTGCTCTCCTGGGTCGTGCCGATCGCGCTGTTCTTTCTCGTCTGGAGCTATTTGTCGCGCCGCATGACGCAGGGCCTCGGCTCGGTCATGCAGATCGGCCAGAGCCGCGCCAAGATTTTCGTCGAGACGGATGTGAAGGTCGGCTTCGCCGATGTCGCCGGCGTCGACGAGGCGAAGGCGGAATTGCAGGAGATCGTCGCCTTTCTGAAGGACCCCAAGACCTATGGGCGCCTGGGCGCGCGCGTCCCCAAAGGCATTCTTCTCGTTGGGCCGCCCGGCACCGGCAAGACTTTGCTCGCCCGCGCCGTGGCGGGCGAGGCGGGCGTCCCCTTCTTCTCCATCACCGGCTCGGAATTCGTGGAGATGTTCGTCGGCGTCGGCGCCGCGCGCGTGCGCGATCTGTTCGCGCAGGCGCGCGCCTCCGCGCCTTGCATCATCTTCATCGACGAATTGGATGCGCTCGGCCGCGCGCGCGGAATATCCGGCCTTTCCGGCGGCCATGACGAGAAGGAGCAGACGCTCAATCAATTGCTCGCCGAATTGGATGGATTCGATCCGAGCGCCGGCGTCGTGCTGCTCGCCGCCACCAATCGGCCCGAGGTGCTCGATCCCGCGCTGCTGCGCGCGGGGCGTTTCGATCGGCAGATTTCGGTCGATCGGCCGGACAAGATCGGCCGCGCTGCGATATTGAACGTGCATTTGCGCAAGATAAAGCTCGGCGCCGATGTCGATCCCACGCAGATCGCGGCGATGACGCCGGGTTTCACCGGCGCCGATCTCGCCAATCTCGTCAATGAGGCGGCGACCTTGGCGACGCGCCGCGGCGCGGTCTCGGTGACGCCGGACGATTTCACATCGGCGATCGAGCGGGTGATCGCCGGGCCGGAGAAGCGCAATCGCCTGCTGCATCCGCGCGAGCGGCGCATCGTCGCCTATCACGAGATGGGCCATGCGATCGTCGCCATGGCGCTGCCGGATATGGACCCGATCAAGAAGGTTTCGATCATTCCGCGTGGAATGGGCGCGCTCGGCTATACGATGCAGACGCCGACCGAGGACCGCTATCTGATGACGCGCTCGGAGCTGATGAATCGCATGACGGTTCTGCTGGGCGGCCGCGCCGCGGAGATGAATGTGTTCCACGAGGCGACGACCGGCGCCGCCGACGATCTGCAGCGCGCGACCGAAATGGCGCGCTCCATGGCGACGCGCTACGGCATGGAGCCCGCGGTCGGCCAAGCCTCCTATATCGCCGAGCGCCCGCGCTATCTCGACATCGCCGATCTCGGCCAGCGCTCCGACGCGAGCGAGGAGACCAGCGCCCGCATCGACCGCGCCGTGCGGGAGCTGGTGGAAGAGGCTTTTTTGCGCGCGTCGCGAATTTTGAAGGAATGCGCGAACGTGCATGAGGAGACGGCGAAGCGCCTGCTCGACAAGGAGACGTTCACGGAGGAGGAGCTGGAGCCGATAAGGGATGAGGTTAAAGCGCTGATCGATGCGCGCGCCCTTCTCCCACTGGTGGGAGAAGGTGGCCCGGCGTAGCCGGGTCCGGATGAGGGCTCTCCAGGCTCGCCGGATGTTCGGAGGTCGAGAGCGGTCGTCCATGTGTGACGCCGAGATTTTGGCGCCCTCATCCGACCCTCGCTGACGCGAGGGCCACCTTCTCCCGCGAGCGGGAGAAGGAAGAGCCCCGCGACCGTCGTCTTTACCCCAGCGTCTTCTTCAGCTCCGCCAGAATCGCGTCGCCCATCTGGCTCGTGGAGACCGGCTTGTCGGTCGGGCCGGCGATGTCGGCCGTGCGCAGGCCGGCGGCCAGCACGTCGGCGATCGCCTTGTCGATCGCGTCGGCGGCCGGGATCAGGCCGAAGGAATAGCGCAGCGCCATCACCAGCGAGCCGATCATGGCGATCGGATTGGCGAGCGCCTTGCCGGCGATGTCCGGCGCGGAGCCGTGGCAGGGCTCATAGAGCGCCTTGCGCTTGCCCGTGGCGGCGTCTTCCCCGCCGAGCGAGGCGGAGGGCAGCATGCCGAGCGAGCCGGTCAGCATGGAGGCGACGTCCGACAGGAGATCGCCGAAGAGATTGTCGGTGACGATCACGTCGAACTGCTTGGGCCGGCGCACGAGCTGCATGCCGAGCGCGTCGGCGAGCATATGCTCGAGCTGCACATCGGCGTATTCGCGGGCGTGCAGGGCGGTCACCACCTCGCGCCACAACAGGCCGGACTTCATCACATTGGCCTTCTCGGACGATGTGACCTTGTTAGAGCGCTTGCGGGCGAGCTCGAAGGCGATGCGGGCGATGCGCTCGATCTCATAGGTCTCGTAGACCTGTGTGTCGACGCCGCGCTTCTGGCCATTGCCGAGATCGGTGATCTCCTTGGGCTCGCCGAAATAGACGCCGCCGGTCAGCTCGCGCACGATCATTATGTCGAGGCCGTCGACGAGCTCGGGCTTCAGCGAGGAGGCGTCGACCAGCGCCGGATAGCAGATGGCGGGGCGCAGATTGGCGAAGAGGGCGAGATCCTTGCGCAGGCGCAGCAGGCCGGCCTCCGGGCGCACGTCATAAGGCACCCCGTCCCATTTCGGCCCGCCGACCGCGGCCAGCAGCACGGCGTCGGCGCTCTGAGCGAGGGCCATGTCGGATTCGCTGATCGCCTGTCCATGGGCGTCATAGGCGGAGCCGCCGACGAGGCCCTTCTCCGTCTCGAAAGAGGCGACGCCGGCGGCGCTCAGAAAGGCGATGAGCTTTTCGGCCTCGGCCATGATTTCCGGGCCGATGCCGTCGCCAGGCAGGAGAAGGAGCTTGTAGGCGGCCATGAAATCCTCTCTATCTCTGGTTCTCGGGGTTGCGCCGTCAATAAGGCGCGCGCCGCCGCAAGGCAACATCGCGGAGAAATCCATCGTGATGCGACAATCTGTCCACGGCGGCCGGCTTGCCGGGATCGCGACGGCCGTGCAGCCTGCGTTCCGAGCCCCATAAGGAGCCCCGCTTCGCGCCGATCTCTTTCGGCGGGAGCGAAGGAAAAAAACGAAAAGAGGAGACGCGTTTCATGTCGAAATCGAAGATCGTGGCGGCCGCTCTGCTCGCGACCGCGCTCACCGCCGGCCGCGCCGAGGCCTTTTGCCTGTTCTCTTGCGATCCGACCGCCGACAACGCCCGCTCGGTGTTCGAGAATCGGCTGAAGCAGAAGTTCGATCCCGACGTCAAGGTGGTCAAATTCGAGGTGTCGCGTTTCTGGCAGCTGGACGTCGAGGGCGCCGGCCATAAGGCCGTCGAATTCTACTTCACCGGCACGGCGGAATTCCCCAAGGGCGCCAATCTCGATTGCAAGCCGGATGAGGCCGGGGCCGTGAAGGAGGGCTGCTCGGCCAGCAAATATTTTTCGACGACCGTCTCCAATCAGGAAATCAAGGGCCGGCAATATATCGAGCCGGGCGCCACGATCGAATTCAAGGACGAGACGCGCTTCGATCAAGCCCCGAGCGGCTGGAAGGGCCAGGACGGCAAGGCCTATTGATAGGGCGGCCGTCGCCGCCCCTTCCCTAGTCCCGCGCAATTGGTGTAGAAGGCCCGCGACAAGAACATGCGCGGGCCGCGGGGCGGGCGGAAACCGGGCGCCGGGAGATAGCGGTTCATGCAGCAGGTTATCATCGTCATCCACCTGATGGTGGTGGTCGCTCTCGTCGTGCTGATCCTCTACCAAAAGTCGGAGGGCGGCGCGCTCGGCATTGGCGGAGGCGGCGGCCTGTTCACGGGCCGCGGCCAGGCCAACGCCGTCACCCGCGCCACCGGCATTCTGGGCGCCATCTTCTTTCTCACGAGCATCGCGCTCACCGTTCTTCCGGCCTGGGAGCGCGGCAGCGGCGAAGGGCTCGATCCCGCCAAGCTGGAGCTGAAGGAAGTTCCGGCGGCCGGGGCGCCGGCGGCCGGCGCTTCGACGCCGGCTCCGGCGGAGAAGAAAGAGAGCATCTTCGACCAGCTGCAGCGCGTCCAGCAGCAGCGCCAGGGCGCGACGCCGTCGGCCGCCGAGCCGCCCGCCGCCGCTCCGGCGACGGAAGGCGCGAAGGAGCCGGAGGCGAAAGCCCCGGAGGGCGCAGACAAGGCTCCGGCCGAGCAGAAGTGAGGCGCGGGCGGCTCGCGAGGGTCGCCTTTCGCAGCTTCGGCCAGCGAACGGCCGGTGGAATTCCGCCGGCCGACGAAAAAAGTCTTTTCCGAATCGATCCAGAGGCGATAAGCGTAAGCTCCCATGGCGCGGTACATCTTCATCACCGGCGGCGTGGTCTCCTCACTCGGCAAGGGCTTGGCGTCAGCGGTGCTCGGAGCATTGCTTCAGGCGCGTGGCTACACGGTGAGGCTGCGCAAGCTCGATCCCTATCTCAACGTCGATCCTGGCACGATGAGTCCGTACCAGCACGGCGAGGTCTTCGTGACCGACGACGGCGCCGAGACCGATCTCGATCTCGGCCATTATGAGCGTTTCACCGGACGTCCCGCTTGTCGCCAGGACAATGTGACGACCGGGCGCATCTATCAGGACATCATCGCCAAGGAGCGGCGCGGCGACTATCTCGGCGCGACCATCCAGGTGATCCCTCACGTCACCAACGCCATCAAGGAATTCGCCCTCGAGGGCAATGACCATGTCGATTTCGTCCTGATCGAGATCGGCGGCACGGTGGGCGACATAGAGGGCCAGCCCTTCTTCGAGGCGATCCGCCAGCTCGGCAATGAGCTGCCGGAGAAGCATTGCATCTATATCCATCTGACGCTGCTGCCCTTCATCCCCAGCGCCGGCGAGCTGAAGACCAAGCCGACGCAGCATTCGGTGAAGGAGCTGCGCTCCATCGGCATTCAGCCGGATATTCTGCTCTGCCGCACCGATCGCGAGATCCCGCGCGAGGAGCGCCGCAAGCTCGGCCTCTTCTGCAATGTTCGCGAGAACGCCGTCATCGAGGCGCGCGACGCCGCCCATATCTATGACGTGCCGCGCGCCTATCACGCGGCCGGGCTCGACGCGCAGGTGCTCGCCGCCTTCGGCATAGACCCCGCGCCCAAGCCGGATATGAGCCGCTGGAATGCGGTGACGCAGCGCGTCAACAATCCCGAGGGCGAGGTGACGATCGCCGTCGTCGGCAAATACACCGGCATGAAGGACGCCTATAAGAGCCTCATCGAGGCTCTGGCGCATGGCGGCATCGCCAATCGGGTGAAGGTCAATCTCGACTGGATCGAATCGGAGGTGTTCGAAAGCTCCGATCCGGCGGCGCATCTCGAGCATGTGAACGGCATTCTCGTGCCCGGCGGCTTCGGCCAGCGCGGCGCGGAGGGCAAGATTCTCGCGGCCCGCTTCGCCCGCGAGCGCGGCGTTCCCTATTTCGGCATCTGCTTCGGCATGCAGATGGCGGTCATAGAGGCGGCCCGCGCCCTCGCCGGCATAGAGAAGGCCAATTCCACCGAATTCGGCCCCTGCGAGGAGCCTGTCGTCGGCCTGATGACCGAATGGCTGCGCGGCAATGCGCTGGAGCAGCGCTCCGCGAGCGGCGATCTCGGCGGCACCATGCGGCTCGGCGCCTATCCCGCGCATTTGAAGCCCGGCTCGCGCATCGCCGCCATCTACGGGCGCTGCGATATATCGGAGCGCCATCGCCATCGCTATGAGGTGAACGACGCCTATCGCGAGCGGCTGGAGGCGCATGGCCTCTCCTTCGCCGGCTCCTCGCCGGATGGCGTGCTGCCGGAGACGGTCGAGATTCCCGACCATCCCTGGTTCATCGGCGTGCAATATCACCCGGAGCTGAAGTCGCGCCCCTTCGAGCCGCATCCGCTCTTCGCCAGCTTCATCGAGGCGGCCAAGGCGCAGAGCCGGCTGGTGTGATCTCGGATAGGCAAGAGCGAGCCTGAAGGCTCGCGGTCCAGGGAACGCGCTTTGGACCGCGAGCCTTCAGGCTCGCTTTGTCGTGCGCGGAGTTACTCCGCTCGCTCGAGGCTCCGAGCGATGGTCGGCGCCGCCGAGGCGTCGCCAGCCCGCCACGCCGCGCGGACGGCGAGGAAGGCCGCCGTCAGAAACCCCACCGTCGTCAGAGTGAAGCTCACGCCCGCGATCAGCGGAAAATGCGGCTCGACCGGCGGCAGCGTCGCCGGATCGATCTTCGGCTTCAGCGCGCGCAGCGCGAAGGACAGCGGGTTGTTGAACGTGCCGAAGCAGATAGAGACGATCATCCAGATCGGCGGCCGTATCGCGTATTGGCGGAACAGCAGCGCGAAGACGAAGACGAACTGCGCCATCATCAGATAATCGATATGGGCGCGGATGAGATCGTCACGCCGGGGGATGGCGTGGGCGAGCGCGCTGTCCGGGTAGAACAGGGTAAAGCCCAAGACCCAGGCGATGGCGAGCGCCATGCCCAGCAGCAGAGTGGCGAAGGCGAGCAGAAAGGCGTTGCGCGACGGCAGGCGCGCCGCGATCGATGGTTGTCTCATCGTAAATCTCCGAAAGCCCCGACCGGGGAGAGGCGCGATCCTGCCCGCTCCCCGCCGCGCGCCCTAGGGCGCTCGAGCCCGTGTCGCGCCGGGCATTTTGCCCGATCTTCCCGGGGGGAAACGAAGCGGCGGCCGGATCGCATTGGCGGTCAAGGCGATTCCTGCTTTACTCGGCCACGCTGGGAGAGAGCCGGAGCGAAGCCCGATGCAATTGATCATTCGCCTCATCATGCGACTCGTCGTCATTGTGGGATTTTGCCTCGCGCTCGCCATCGGCTGGGTGATGGACGACGCCAATCGCTCCATCCGCGCGGAGACGCAGGCCTCGGCCGAGCGCGTCGCCCATGAGCTCGAGCATCTCTTCTGGCGCGAGATTCTCTGGCGCGGCTCCATGCGGCGCGACAACATATTGCCCACTCCCAATTGGGAGTCGCTCGCCACATTGAAGCTCGTCTCGCCCGGCGTCTGCATCACTTTCGCGCCCGGCGTGGAAGAGCCGCGCGTGCTGTGCAGCCAGATGGACGGCGTCGGCGTCGAGGCGCCGCAATGGTTCACCCGCACTTTCGATCTACTGTTCGGCGCGCCGGCGCCGGTGTCGCGGCCGCTCACCGTGCGCCAGCCGGAGACGGGCGCCGTGGTGGCGCGCGCCGATCAGGGCGCCGCCGTGCGGCAGGCCTGGCGCGAGATTTCCATCGTCGCCGGCGTCGCCGCCTCCATGGCGGTCGGCGTCTGCCTGCTGGCGGCGCTCGCCATCTTCCACGCGCTGGCGCCGACGCAGACGATCGTCGACGGGCTGCGCCGGCTCGAGAAGGGCAATTACCGCCACCGCGTCAAATCCTTCACCAGCGGCGAGTTCGGCCTCATCGCCCGCGCCGTCAACGACCTCGCCGAGCGATTGGCGCAGACGACGGCGGAGCGCGTCGCGCTGACCAAGCGGCTGTTCGAGGTGCAGGAGGAGGAGCGCCGCGCGCTGGCGCGCGATCTCCATGACGAGTTCGGCCAATGCCTGACGGCGACCAGCGCCTTCGCCGCGGCGATAGAGGCGGGGGCGTCCGATCGGCCCGATCTCGCCGCCGACGCGCGCTCCATCGGCAAGGTGGCGCGGCGCATGACGATGACTTTGCGCGAGGCGCTGGCGCGGCTGCGCTCGCAGGATTTGGACGAGCTGGGCCTCGAGGCCTGCCTCGTTCAGCTCGTCGCCGGCTGGAATGCGCAGACGGCGCCGCGCGCGGTCGTGCATCTCGATCTGATGGGCGATCTCGCCGGCGTGCCGCCCGCGGTCTCCACCAGCGTCTTCCGCATCGCGCAGGAATGCCTCACCAACGCCATGCGCCACGGCCGGCCGAGCGAGGTTTTTCTGCGCGTGGAGCGGCTCGCCTCCAATGACGGCGTCGTCGCGCTCACTGTGGAGGACGATGGCGAGGGCGATCCGACGCGCATCGATTTTTCCGCCGGCCATGGCCTGCTCGGCATGCGCGAGCGGGTCTCGGCCTTCGGCGGCAGCCTCTCCATCGACCGCGCCGCGCATGGCGTCTGCGTCGCGGCGCGCATTCCGCTGGCGCCGGCCAATTCCAACGCCGTCGGCGCATTCGGACGGGCGGCGTGAGCGGCGTCTCGGTCCTGCTCGTCGACGATCATCCGATCGTGCGGGAGGGCTATCGTCGCCTGCTCGAGCGCCAGCCGGGCTTTCGCGTCGTCGGAGAGGCGGACAGCGCCGCCGCGGCCTATCAGGCCTATCGCAAATTCTCGCCCGATGTGGTGGTGATGGATTTGCAGCTCGCCGGCGGCGCCGGCGGGCTCGAGGCGGTGCGCCATATTCGTCAATGGGACAAGAAGGCGCGCATTCTCGTCGTCACCATGCATGACGCCGCCGCCTATGCGCTGAAGGCGTTCGAGGCCGGCGCCAGCGGCTTCGTCACCAAGGGCGGCGAGGCGGCGGAGCTGGTCCGCGCGGTGGAGACGGTCGCCCATGGCGGCCGCGCGCTCGGCGACGACATAGCGCGGGAGATCGCGGCGGAGCGCCTCGCCGAAGGCCGCTCGCCGCTCGACGATCTCGGGCCGCGCGAGACGGAGATTCTGCGCCTCGTCGCCTCCGGCCGCACGACGGAAGAGATCGCCGGGGCGCTCAATCTCAGCGCCAAGACGGTGCAGAATTATCACTATCAGATCAAATCCAAGATGGGCGCCCGCACGGACGCGCATCTCGTCTGGCTCGCCATCGGCGCCGGCCTGGTCGGCGGCGAGGGGTCGATGTGAGAAGATGCGAGCCTGAAGGCTCGCGGTCCAAGGGCGGGATCGGACCGCGAGCCTTCAGGCTCGCCTCGTGAGGCCTCGCGCTGATGCGCTTTACGACTTCGCCTTCTCGGCCAGAATCTTCTCGAGGTCGGCCTCGGGAATCTCGCCGCTGTATTTGTCGCCGTTGATGAAGAAGGTCGGCGTCGAATTAATGCCGAATTTCTCCGCCGCGCGGTCGCGCACCTTGCTCACATTCTCGAAGAGCTGCTGATCCTTCAGCGTCGCCTCGAATTTCTCCTGGCCGAGCCCGGTCTGCTTCAGCACGCTGGCGAGGCCGTCGAGCGGCTTGTCGACGAAGGCCCAGTTCTTCTGCTGCGCGAAGAGCAGATCGACCACCGCGTCGCGCTTGTCGCCGGCGTTGCGCGCCAGCATGAAGGCCGCCGTCGCCAGCGGATCGAGCGGGAACTCGCGCAGGATGAATTTCACCTTGCCGGTGTCGATGAAATTCTTCTTCAGCGCCGGATAGACGTCCTTGTGGAAGGCCGCGCAATGGCTGCAGGTCATCGAGGCGTATTCGACGATGGTGATCGGCGCGTCGGCCTTGCCTTCGACGATATCCGGCAGGGCGTTCGGCCCCATCAGCTCCTCGACCGGGATTTTGCCGCTCGGCGCCTTCTGGGCGAAGGCGGGCGCGGCGAGGCCGAAGACGGCGAGAGCCGCCGCGGCGAGCGCGGCGCGACGGGAAAATCGAAGGTCGAAGCTGGGCATGGACGCTCCATAGGGTCGCGGAACCGGCGGACCATAGAGCATTTTCGCGCCGTGGGGAATCGGCGGAAAGAGCGTCTCGCCGCCGACGCGCCAATCGCTACCCTACCGTCAGCGCGACGCTTCCCACGCCTTCGATCTCGCCCGTCACATGGTCCCCGGAAACGATCGGCCCGACGCCGGCCGGCGTGCCCGTGAAGATGAGATCGCCCGCCTCCAGCCGCACGAATTGCGACAGGATCGCCACGATCTCCGCGACGCTCCAGATCATGTCGGAGAGATCGGCGTCCTGCCGCGCTACGCCATTCACGGCGAGGCTGATGCGTCCCTTGCCCGGATGGCCGATGCGCGCGGCCGGCGCCAGCGCTCCCAACGGCGCGGAATTGTCGAAGCCTTTGGAGAGATCCCAGGGCCGCCCGGCCTTGCGCGCCTCGCTCTGCAGGTCGCGGCGGGGGAGGTCGATCCCGGCGCCATAGCCGAACACATGGGCGAGCGCGTCGGCGCGCGCGATATCCGCCCCGCCGCTCCCGATCGCCGCTGCCAGCTCGATCTCATGGTGGAGATCCGTGGTGCGGGGCGGATAGGGGATGGTCGCGCCGCTGGCGACCACGGCGTCGGCGGGCTTGGAGAAGAAGCAGGGCTGCTCGCGCGAGGGGTCCTTGCCCATCTCCCGCGCATGGGCGGCGTAATTCTGCCCGACGCAGAAGATGCGCCGCACGGGAAAGCGCCGGGCGTCGCCGGCAATGGCGAGCGCGGCCGGCGCCGGCGGCGGAAACAGAAATTCTTCGCTCATCGCGCTCTCCTCACAAATAGCTCAGCCACCAGTCGCGCCGGCGTCGCTTGACGCGCGCGAACCAGGCGCAGGCGGGATAGATGGCCGCCATGATCAGCGCCCACATGACATAGGCGCCGGCGAGGCCGAGCCCGTAATTCTCCGGCGGCGGCCCGCCGCTCTCGAGGCCTTTGATATCGACGCCCTTGGCGATGGCGACGAGCAAGGCCGCGGCCAGAATGGCGTAGAGATGCAGCACATAGGCGAAGAGCGGAACCCGGCCGAAAGTGGCGAGCGCGCGCCCGAAGGCGCCGCCCGCCCGCTCCAGCGCCGGCAGCAGCAGCAGCCCGACGCCGAGCGTCGCCAGCGCGTAATGCAGCGAGGGCGGATATTTGGTGATGTCGAGAAAGGACAGCGCGGTCCGCGCGCCGTCTGGAAAGCTGCGCCACAGCCGCGCGTCGCCATAGACGCCCGTGGCGCGCAAGACCGCGAAGCTCGCGAGAAAGCCGAGGCCGAGCGCCGTGAGCGCGCGGGCGCGCCGCTCCGGCGGCCAGAGAAAGACGGGCGCGAGCCCATAGCCGAGCGCGATGACGCCGATCCAGGGCAGGACGGGATAATAGACTTGGCCGCGCAGGCCGAAGGGCAGCGGCCCTTTCTCGTGCAGCACATTCCACAAGGGCGCGAAGCCGCCCAATTGCGCCGCGTGAACGCCGTCGAAGAGATTGTGCGAAAGCAGGATCGCCGCGCCGATCGCCAGCACGGCGCGCGTCGGCAGATGGACGAGGACGGAAAGCGCGATCATGCCGCAGCCGATCGCCCAGAGCGTCCCGAGCTCGATCGCGCCCGAGCCCACTGTCCACACCGGGCTGATGATGAAGATGTCGAGCAGGATCAGCCACAGCCCGCGCGTCCATAAGAAGCGCGACAGCGCGCCGCGATCCTCGAGCGAGAGCCCGTGCAGATAGGCCGAGACGCCGGCGAGAAAGGTGAAGGTCGGCGCGCAGAAATGGGTGACGAAGCGGGTGAGAAACAAAGCGGGATAGGTGCGCTCGAGATCGGTCGGATCGAAGCGCAGCGCATCGGCGTCGAAGAAATCGCGCACATGGTCCAGCGCCATGACGATGATGACGAGCCCGCGCAGCCGATCGATGGAGAGAAGGCGCGTTCCGGCGCCGATCGCGGCGTCGCGCGGGATGCTCGGGATTTCCTCCATCGTCTTTGTCATGACGTCGCTCCGTCGGCTATCGAAAATTCAATGCGAAAACTCAATGAATGAAACAGCGGCCCTCACCCTCCCCTTCAGGGGGAGGGTCGGCCTGCGAAGCAGGACGGGGTGGGGTGAAACTCCCCGAGACTCGGGGATCACCCCCTCCCGAGCGCCTTCGGCGCTCGACCTCCCCCCTCGAGGGGGAGGTGAGGCGCCGCGCTACTCGAAATCCGCCGGGTCGAACTCGCGCAGCGTGCGGCAGAATTCGCAGGTCACGCCGATGCGGCCATTGTCGCCGATCATGTCGCGGCGGTCCTGCGGCGCGAAGCTGCGCAACAGATTGGCGATGCGATCGGTCGAGCAGCGGCAGGATTCGACGATTCTGCGCGTCGGATAGACAGTGACGCCGCGCTCGTGGAACAGCGAATAGAGCAGGCGCTCGCCCGAGAGTCCCGGATCGACCAGCTCGTGATCCTGCGTCGTCGCCGCCAGCGATAGGCCTTCGACCCAGGCGTCCTCTTCGCTGTCGTCCGAAAGAGCGGCGCTCGCGGGCGCGTCGCCGGGATCGAGATCGCGCGGACGCACGGGCGTTCCCGGCAGATATTGCAGCAGCAGGCCGCCGACGCGCCAGCTACGCCCGGCGGGCGTCACGCTCTCGGCCACGGCGAGGCGCACATAGCTCGGAATCTGCTCGGACTGGCGGAAATAGCGATGCGCCGCCTCGGCGAAGCCTTCGCCCTCCAGCGGCACCACGCCCTGATAGCGCGCCGCGTCGCGGTCGTGCTCCATGGTCAGCGCCAGATGGCCGCGGCCGAGCAGATCGCCCGGAGCCATGCCGGCTTTGACGCGGCTCTCGTCATAGCGCGCGAAGCCGCGCAGCTTTCCGGGCGCGTCGAAATCGACGACGATCATATCGACCGGCCCGTCGCCGCGCGTCTGCAATTGAAAGCGGCCATGCGACTCGATCAGCGAGCCGAGCAGCGTCGTCAGCGCGGCGGCCTCGCCGAGCAGGCGCGCCACGGCCGGCGGATAATCGTAATGAGTGAGGATGGAATGCGCCGCCGGCCCGAGCCGCGTCAGACGCCCGCGCAGATCGAGCGGCTCGACCGCGAAGGGGAGCAGGCTGTCGTCCTCGGCGAAGGGCGACGCCGGCCGGGCGATGGCCTCATCCGCCCGTCGCGTCATTTGCGCGTCCGCTGCGTCATTTGCTCGCCTGTCGAGTCATGGTCCGTTCGCTCCGAAAACCCAGGCGAGCACGCCCTTTTGCGCGTGAAGGCGGTTCTCCGCCTCGTCGAAGACCACCGATTGCGGACCGTCGATCACCTCGTCGGTCACTTCCTCGCCGCGATGCGCCGGCAGGCAATGCATGAAGATCGCGTCCTTGTTGGCCGCTTCCATCAGCTTGGCGTTCACCTGGAAGGGCGAGAGCAGCGCATGGCGGCGCGCCTCCTCCTGCTCGTCGCCCATGGACACCCAGCAGTCGGAGATGACGGCGTCGGCGCCGGCGACGGCCGCGAAAGGATCGGCGGTGAGATTGAGCCGCACGCCATTGGCGCGCGCCCATTCCACCAGCTCGTCGCCGGGCGCGAGCTCCGGCGGCGTCGCGACATTGATTGTGAAGTCGAAGGGCTTCGCAGCATGGACCCAGCTCGCCAGCACATTATTGGCGTCGCCGGTCCAGGCCACGGTGCGGCCCTTTATCGGGCCGCGATGCTCCTCGAAGGTCAGCACATCGGCCATCACCTGGCAGGGATGCGAGAGCTTGGTGAGCCCGTTCACCACAGGCACGCTGGCATAGCGGGCGAGCTCGGTGAGATCGTCATGCGAAAGAATGCGGATGACGATGGCGTCGACGAAGTGCGACAGCACGCGGGCGGTGTCCGCGATCGTCTCGCCGCGTCCGAGCTGCATCTCATGGCCCGTCAGCATGATCGTCTCGCCGCCGAGCTCGCGCATGCCGAGATCGAAGGAGACGCGCGTGCGCGTCGACGGTTTGTCGAAGATCATCGCCAGCGTCTTGCCGGTCAAAGGCTGATAGCTCGAGCGCGCGCCGCGCACGCGTGCGGCCTTTATCGCCGCGGCGATATCGAGAATGCGTCGCAGCTCCGTCGGCGGAAGCTCGGAAATATCGAGGAAATGACGGACGCCCGTCAGTGGCGAATGGACGGTCATCGCGCGGCTCCGGCGCTCTCGAGCTTCACACAGGCGGCGTCGAGCCGCCGCGCGGCTTCGGCCAGCTCATTCTCGCCGACGATCAGCGGCGGCAGCAGCCGCACTACATTGTCGCTCGCGGGAATGGTCAGCAGCTTGGCCTCGCGCGCCGCAGCGGCGAACTCGCCATTGGGCACGCGCGTTTTCAGGCCGAACATCAGCCCCTCGCCGCGCACGCTCTCGATGATCGAGGAATGGCGATCCTCGAGCTCGGCGAGCTTTTGGCGGAACAGCACGCCGAGGCCGGCGACGCGCTCCACGAAGCCCGGCTCCAGCACTACGTCGAGCACGGCGTTGCCGACAGCGGTGGCGAGCGGATTGCCGCCATAGGTGGAGCCATGCGCGCCGACGGTCATGCCCTTGCCGGCCTCCGCCGTGGCGAGACAGGCGCCGAGCGGAAAGCCGCCGCCTATGCCTTTGGCCAGAGCGGCGATGTCCGGCCTCACGCCGGAATGCTCGACCGCCAGGAAACGCCCGGTGCGGCCAATGCCCGTCTGCACCTCGTCCACGACGAGCAGCAGCCCATGGGCGTCGCAGAGCTCGCGCAGGCCGGCCAAAAAACGCGGCGGGGCGGCGCGCACGCCGCCTTCGCCTTGAATGGGCTCCAGCAGCACGCCGGCCGTCTGCGGGCCGACGAGCGCGCGCACGGCCTCGAGATCGCCATAGGGCGCCTGGTCGAAGCCGTCGGTCGGCGGGCCGAAGCCGTCGAGATATTTGGGATTGCCGCCGGCGGCGATGGTCGCCAGCGTGCGGCCGTGGAAGGCGCCCTCGAAAGTGATGAGGCGATAGCGCTCCGGCCGACCTTCCACCGCATGGAATTTCCGCGCCGTCTTGATCGCGCATTCGACCGCCTCGGCGCCCGAATTGGTGAAGAAGACGAGATCGGCGAATGTCGCCTGCGCGAGGCGGCGCGCGAGGCGCTCGGCCTCTGGAATCTGAAAGAGATTGGAGACGTGCCAGGGCTTTGCCGCGGCGGCCGTCAAGGCGCCGACGAGATGCGGATGGCCATGGCCGAGCGAATTGACCGCGACGCCGGCGCCGAAGTCGAGATAGCGCTCGCCGTCGCTGGCGGTGAGCCAGGCGCCTTCGCCCCGCTCGAAGGCGAGATCGGCCCGCGCATAGGTCGGAAACAGCGCCGAAACCACTTGGCGACTCCTTCGCAGAGACCTCGGCTCGCCGGCGCCCGATTGGCCGCGCCGACAGTCAGCGAGGGTCTGAAAATCAAAGTGCCGCCCTTCTGGGGCGGCATCTTTCTCGTGGAAACATTCTAGGTCCTCCCCTTGCGCGGGTCAAATCCCATTCCCGCCGCATTCTTCGAGGCGGCGCGGCGCCGGGACTGCGGCGAAACCACGGCGCCGGAAGGGCCGCGAGCGACCGCGCGGAGCGTCGCCCCACGCCGATGACGCATATGGAGACGTTCGCGCGCCGCGAAATGCGTCGTCGAACGCGTCGTCCTGCGTGGAATTCCATGCGTTTCGACGCCCATAGTGAGTCTTTCGCGCAACACCTGCGAGGAATGAGCGGCATTACCTTGTGGGGAACGCCGTTTCGCTTGCCAGGGACTCTTGCGCGTGATTCAACTGGTAGAGTAGCGTTCGCGTCATCGCCCACGATATCTCGTGTGGCGCCTTCATTCGAGTGTGTGTGCGTCTTGTCGACTCCGGCGTCGCCGGTTGCGCGAGCGTTCGCCGATTCTCTCGGCTGAAGCCGGCTTAATCGAGGAGGACCTAATGTCCTGGACCGACGAGCGCGTCGAGATGCTGCGCAAGCTCTGGAACGATGGCCTCAGCGCCAGTCAGGTGGCTGCGGAGATCGGCGCAGGCATCACGCGCAACGCCGTCATTGGCAAGATCCATCGTCTCGGACTCGCGCAGCGCGCCAAGACGCCCATAGCGGCGCGTCCGCGCGTCGCGAAACCGCAACGCCCACAGCAGGTCGCCGCGCCGCGCATGCATCACGGACATGCGCCGGCCATCGTCGGCAATGTCGCGCTGGCTCTCGCGCCGCGCGCGCTGGTGATGCCGGACGCCCGTCCGCAAGAGGAAGTCGTCATTCCAATGTCCGAACGCGTCACGCTGATGGAGCTCAGAGAGTCGATGTGCCGTTGGCCGATCGGCGATCCGACATCGGCCGAGTTTCGCTTCTGCGGCGCGCGCTCGCCGGGCGGCGGCGGCAGCCCCTATTGCGGCTATCATTCGCAGATCGCTTATCAGCCCGTGCAGGATCGTCGCCGCGCGCGCGATCAGCTGCGTTCCGCCGCGCGTCTCGCCTGAGACGCGTTCGTCCCGAGACAGCTCGGCGCGCTCATTCCGCGTTCCAGAAATAGTGCCAGACGCCATCTGCGCCGACGCCGATCCGCATCACCTTAGGGCGGCCGTCGGCATTGGACGCGGCGAGATCGGCGAAGCGCACGCAGGACCAGAGCGCGCGCGCCTCGTCCTCGCTCGCCGGCGGCGCCGGACGTCGCGCGAAAGCCGGCCATTCATAGCTCTCGAACGGCCCGCGCGCGATGCGCACGAAGGGCTGCGACAATACGGCGCGCGCGAGCGAGAGCGTCTCGCGTCCCGCGCGATCGAATGAGAGCGATTTCAAGGTCTCGATCGGATCGGCGCCCGCGGGCCGCCGCGCGCCGCGCTCGAACAAGGGGCGCACCTCGTTCCAGTCGATCGGGATGCGCAGCGCCTCTATGTCGCCCGTCTCGCAAGCGGCGAGTATCTTCTCGCGCAGCGCGCGCACCGGCGCGGGCAGAGCGGAAAGATCGCGCAGCGGCTCGGAGATCGTCTCGACTGTGGGTTTTGTCGGCTTTTTCACGCGCACGCTCCGTGGAGCGCGCTCAATGGCGCAGGCCGCTCGAGAATTCGCCGTCGCGCAGGCGCCGCGGCAGACGCTCCACGAAAGCCGCGACCGCCTCCTCGCCATAAGTGGCGACGAGCTCGTGCAGCGCCGCCGAGAGCGCGACATGAGCGAAGGAATCCCCTTCGATCCCGGCGAGCGCGGCTTCCGCGAAAGCCTCGGCGAGATAAGCGAGCGCGACCCGGCGCTGCTCGGCTCCGGCGGCGTCGTCCAATGTGGAGGAGGAAAAGCCCGTCATGCGATCACTCTAATCAACGGCGGCGCGCCGCGCGAGACGGGTCCTTGCCGGAGGGTTAACGCACATCCGCGCTCGCGACGTCAGGAATTCCCGTAACGATACGCGATATCGTGCGCGATGCGGCCGCCTTCGTCGAGATAGCGCGAGATGGCCAGGCGCGCATTGGGCGTGCAGGAGCGATAGGTGGTCTCATAGCCGCGAAAGCCGCGGTTGAAGGCGCCCGTCAGCTTCAGCCGGCGCTGGCCCGTCTTGGCCTCGGCCTCCAGCAGCGCGCTCATCTTGGTGCGCCAATCCTCTCCATCCTCGGAGCCGCAGAGATCGCGCAGATAGGAGAGCGCGCCGAGTATCTCGGAAAGTCGCAGCAATTGCGGCTCATAGGGCGGCGGCGGTCCTTCGGCGGCGGGCTGCTGCGCGGCGCCGTTGGGCTGCGCCTGCTGCTTGCCTCCCGGCGGCGTTTTCGCGGCGTTCTTCTTCTTCGCCTTGGCCTTGCCCTGCTGCGGCGCCTGCTCGATCACGCGCGGCGCCGAATGCTGCTGGCCCCAGCCGAACAGGCTCTGCAGAAAATCCTGCGCGCGCGCCGGCTGCGCGAACAAGGCGCAGGAGAGCGCGAGGGGAAGGGCGAGCCTGAAGGCTCGCGGTCCAGAGCCCGGCCAGGACCGCGAGCCTTCAGGCTCGCTCTTCGTCGTGATCCTTCTGTCTGACGAGAATGGCATCGCTTCGCCTCTTTCGAGTCCGATGATCCGGCCGATCGCTTCGTTGTGTCACCTTCTCCCCGCAGGCGGGGAGAAGGAAGGCGGCCGACGCCGCGCGAAATGAAGTGAAAACATCCGTCAAGGATAGAGCCGCGCCTTGGTCCAGCCGGCGCCCTCGCGGGAAAATTGCACGCGATCGTGAAGGCGGAAGGGCCGATCCGCCCAGAACTCGATCGCGACCGGAAGGATCCGATAGCCGCGCCAATGCGGCGGCCGCGGCACCTCGCCGAGCCCGAAGCGCGCGGCCTGATAGGCGACCGCCTTCTCGAGCGCGAAACGGCTCTCCAACGGCTGCGACTGGCGGCTCGCCCAGGCGCCGATGCGGCTGTCGCGCGGCCGGCTGGCGAAATAAGCGTCGGCCTCGGCGTCCGATACGGGCTCCACCGGACCGCGCAGGCGCACCTGGCGGCGCAGCGATTTCCAGTGGAAAAGCGCCGCCGCCTTCATCGTGGCGGCGAGCTCGCGGCCCTTGGCGCTCTCGGCGTTGGTATAGAAGGTGAAGCCGGATTCGCCCCAATCCTTCATCAGAACCATGCGGGAATCCGGCAGGCCGGTCTCGTCCACCGTGGAGAGCGCCATCGCTTCGGGAACGTCGGGCTCGCTCGCCTTCGCCTCCCCGAACCACTCGCCGAATAATGCGTAGGGTTCGGAGGCCTCGCAGAAGTCACTCTGTTTTAACCCCTTCACGGGAAAATCCTCAGCTGCCGCCGAAGCGATGGCGGTGGTCCTGGTGGTAAGGCAGCGCATTGCACGACCTGCGAGACACACATAACGCCGCCGTGGCCGCTTCTCAAATCGGTCTCGCCGCCGCACGTCTGCTCGCGGCCGCCCTCGCGGCGGCGGCGCTCGGCGGCTGCTCTTTCGCCATTCCCGGCGGCGAGCCGGCCCCGGCCTGGAAAAATGTCAGCGATGATGTGACCGGCTCCATTCCGCATAAGACCACGCCGACCCTCTCGCATTCGCTCGACCAGGAAGACTGGCGACGCGCCAATGCGGCGCTCGGCGTCGCGCTCGATCCTCAGGGCGCCGGCGCGACGGTCAATTGGGACAATCCCGAAAGCCATGCGCGCGGCTCCTTCACGCCGGTCGGCCAGCCCTATCCTTCGGACGGCAAGGTGTGCCGCGCCTTTCTGGCGGAAGTCGGGACAAAAGACAGCCACGAGCAATTGCAGGGCACGGCCTGCCGCGACAAATCCGTGGATTGGGCGCTGATCGACGTGCGGCCCTGGCGCAAGGCCTGACGAGTCCGGCCTGAAAATTCAGCGGTCTCGTCCTCCGACCTTCGCCGCATCCTTGCGCGCGGCCGTCTCTTCTCCCAAATAGACGGGTCAGACATGAGCGTCCGCGCCGCTAGTGGCGGGCGCCACTATGGGCTTTTGAAGAAAATGCGCGATCCATATGATGTCCTGGGCGTCGCCAAGACGGCGAGCGCCGCCGAGATCAAGAAGGCGTTTCGCAATCTCGCGAAAAAATATCACCCGGACCAGAACAAGAACGACCCCAAGGCCAAGGAGAAATTCGCCGAGGCCAATTCCGCCTATGAGATTCTCGGCGACGAGAAGAAAAAGGCGCAATTCGACCGCGGCGAGATCGACGCCGAGGGCAAGCCGCGCTTCACCGGTTTCGAGGGCTTCGGCGCGGGTCCCGGCGGCGGCTATCGCGGGCAGCGCGGCCCTGGCGGGGCCGAGCATTTCGAATTTCATTTCGGCGGCGACGCTCCGGGCGGCGGCGGCCGCGCCGGCTTCGACCCTTCGGACCTCTTCGCCGATCTCTTCGGCGCCGGAGGGGGCGCGCGCCGCGGAGCCCGCGCGCCGCGCCGCGGCGAGGATGTCGCGCTGCAAGTGACCGTCTCGCTGGCGGAGGCGGTGAAGGGCGGCAGCACGCGCGTCTTTCTGCCCAGCGGCCGCACGCTCGAGGTGAATATTCCGGTCGGCATAGAGGACGGCAAGCAGATTCGCCTGCGCGGCCAGGGCCACGCCGCCCCGCCCGGCGGCGAGCCCGGCGACGCCATCGTCACCATCCATGTCGCGCCGGACCCGCTCTTCGCCATCTCCGGCCGCGATCTGAAGCTCGATCTGCCGATCGCCTTCTACGAGGCGGTTCTGGGCGCCAAGGTCGCCGCGCCGACGCTCTCCGGCAAGGTGGAGCTGACCATCCCCGCCGGCTCCAATGGCGGACGCGTGCTGCGCCTGCGCGGCAAGGGCCTGCCGGCCGTTGACGGCAAGCCGGCCGGCGATCTCTATGTGACGCTGCGCGTGCTGCTGCCGGAGGGCGCCGACGCCGAGCTCGAGGCCTTCGCCCAAAAATGGCGCACGGCCAAGCCCTATGATCCGCGCAAGGGAATGTGAGCGGCGCGCGGAGGGATGTCCTGCGCGCCGTCATTGCGAGCGGAGCGAAGCAATCCAGGAGCCGCCCGGGGTGTGGATCGCTTCGTCGCTTCGCTCCTCGCGATGACGGCCGAAAACTCCTTTCGTCACAGCGCAAGCGCGACAAAGTCGCGCGCGCGTTCTAACCCGCGGCGGCATGCCCTATGCTGAACGTCGAATCGGGCGCAGGGCGCCCTTCTTCGACGAAAGCTAGTCATGACGAGTTCTTTCCAGTGGGGCGAATATCGCGAGGCGCTGCTGTTTCTGGGCACGGCGGGAGTCGTCGCGCCTTTGTTCCATCGGCTGCGCATCAGCCCCATTCTCGGCTTTCTGCTCGCCGGCGCGGCGCTCGGTCCTTTCGGCCTCGGCAAGCTCGCCGAGCGCCATGAGCTTCTCTCGGCGATCGCGCTGAGCGATCTCGAGGGCGTCGCCAAGATCGCCGAATTCGGCCTCGTCTTCCTCTTGTTCATGATCGGCCTCGAGCTCTCCTGGGAGCGCCTCGCGCGCATGCGCATGCTCGTCTTCGGGCTCGGACTCTCGCAGGTTCTGCTCTGCGGCGGGGCGCTGGCGGCGGCGGGCGTGTTCTGGGGCGGGCTCGGCCCCGCGCCGGCGACGCTGCTCGGCGCGGGGCTCGCAATGTCCTCGACGGCGATCGTCATTCCGCTGCTCGCCGAGCGCCGCCGCCTCAACCGCGCCGCCGGCCGCGCCGCCTTTTCGGTGCTGCTGCTGCAGGATCTGATGGTGGCGCCGCTGCTCTTCCTCATCTCCTTCCTCTCCGATCCGCAAGTGGAGAGCGAAGGGCTGAAGGCGCTGCTCGCCTTTCTGCCGGCGCTCGCCGCCATGGGCGCGCTGATCATCGCCGGCCGGCTGCTGCTGCGGCCGCTGTTCCATCTGGTGGCGGCGGCGCAATCGATCGAGCTGTTCACCGCGGCGAGCCTGCTGGTCATCATCGGCGCCGGCGTCGCCAGCGCGGCGGCGGGGTTTTCCATGGGGCTCGGCGCCTTCATCGCCGGCCTGCTGCTCGCCGAGACCGAGTTTCGCCGCGAGATCGAGGTGACGATCGAGCCGTTCAAGGGCCTGCTGCTCGGCCTCTTCTTCGTGTCGGTGGGCGCGGGCCTCGATTTCGACCGCGTGATCGAGGATTTGCGCCAGGTGCTGGTCATCGCCATCGGCCTCATCGTGACCAAGACGCTCATCGTCTTTCTGCTCGGCCGCGCCTTTCGCCTGCGCCCGCGCATAGCGGCGGAAGTGGCGCTTCTTCTCGCGCCCGGCGGCGAGTTCGCCTTTATTCTCGTCGGCGCCGCTATCGCCTCCGGCGTGCTGCCGAAAAATCTCGGCGCCGACGCCATGCTCGCCGTGACGCTCGGTCTCTTCGTGCTGCCGGCGTTGGCGCGGCTCGGCGAATGGCTCAATCCCGGACGCCGGCTGCAGGACGACGAGGCGGAGTTCGGCCATCTCGCGCCGGAGGGCGAGATCGCCGCCGGCCGCGTCGTCATCGTCGGCTATGGGCGCGTCGGCGCGCTCATCGGCGACATGCTGAGCCGCCATGAGATTCCTTACGTCGCCGTCGACAATGACGTGAAGCTCGTCGCGCAGACGCGCGACAAGGGCGTCGATATTTATTGGGGCAATTGCATGCGGCGCGAGTTTTTGATGCGCCTCGGCGTGGCCCAGGCGCGCGCGCTGGTGGTGACGGTGGAGAATGCGCAAGCCGCGCAGGAGATCGTGCGCCTCGCGCATCAGGAGCGCGCCGATCTGACCATCGTGGCGCGCGCCCGCGACTCCTGGCACGCCACCCATCTCTACGAGCTCGGCGCCAGCGACGCGATACCGGAGACGATCGAGTCGAGCCTGCAGCTCGCTGAGACGGTGCTCGTCGATGTCGGCGTGCCCATGGGCTATGTCATCGCTTCCATTCACGAGAAGCGCGACGAATATCGCAAGCTGCTGCAGCCGACCGGCGAGGAGGCGCGCCAACGCGCCGCGCGCGCTTCGACGCGGCTGCGCGAGCTGAAGAAAAGGCGCGCGCGTCCGGCGCAGGGGCTGGAAGACGAGTAGGAACGGCGGTTTCGGGCGCGAACTACTGGATCAATTTGAGCAGGGCTTCGCGCATGGCGTTGCGCGCGATCTCCTGCTTGGGGCGGTAGACCTCCGGCGGCGCGAATTTCGGTTTCCAATAGGCAGGAGGCTCGACTTGAAATGTCTTGCCGAAATGCCCTGTCGAGTTTGGAACTTCGGTTTGCGTCCCTCCCTCGAAAGCTGCTTTGTATTCCTCCAAGCCGCCACGGCAGAGCAAGTCGTCATCACGGCGAGCGGACGAGGTGCGGTTTTCGATCGTGATCGCCAAATCGATCATTTTTGCTTTCGTCTCTGCCGGCTGACTCTTCACAAACGAAAAGGTCGAGGGATTGAGGCCCAACAATTGGTCATGCGATTGCCCGGCGCCGTCAGGTCCTGGCATTTGGCGCCGTCGATCGCGATGAGCGCATAGGCGTAGAGCGCCATCGCGCCCGCCGTTTGGCGCATTCCCTCCGACTGCGACACGGTTCCGACAGTCCATAGCTCGCGCATATAGGCGTAAACGACGAAATATTCCGCGCCGCGCAAGACCCGGCGCTGTAGCCAATTCATCGCTTTCACGCGGGTGACCGGGGTCTGATCGGCATCCCTCAGCGCGGCGCCGAGACCGTTCCAATCCTTCATATAGAGAAGACCATTCAGGTCAGCGGTATTCGCCGGAAGCTCCGGCGAAGGCGCGTCCGATGCGCCTTGCGCGCTGGCTGAACTCGCCGTCCAAAAAGCGACGAAAAGAAGCAATAGGAAAATCGCGCGAAAATGTTTCATGCCACGCTCTGCGTCGTGCCGATGATAAAAAGTGGCGAATATCTCCTTACGAAGACGCTTTTTTGACGGAACGCGAATGGCCGATGGCTTCTCGGGGCGAAAACTTTCGATTCGACCTATGTCCTTTCATTCGTCATAGGCTTCGATTTCGCGCAGAAAGGCCGGCGCGTCGACGATCTCGCCGGGCGGAAAGGCGCCGATCATGCTCGGCCGCGTGATCGCGAGCCGACGCAGCATCATGTCGCTGGCCACGGCGCGGGGGGAGAGACGGCGGCGCCTCGCAATATCGAGCCGCAAATGCAGCAACCGCCGATAGAGCCGCTCCTCGGCCACGCTGAGCCGCTCCTCGGTCGGCGCGATGGAGAGGCCCGGCGCCACAGCGGGGCTCGGCGCCTCCTCCGGCGCGTCGAGCCTCTCGGCGTCGGCGCTGGAAAAACGCGCGAGCGCGGCCACGCGCCAGCCGAGTGCGACGAGGCTGGCGCGGCGCGGCAGCGCCAGCAGGCCGCCGCGGCAATTGTCGCAGCGTCCGCAGCGGTCGCTCTCCTCGCCGAAAGCGGCGAGCAGGGTCTGAAAGCGGCAGGCGGGGGTGAGGCAGAGGCGCGCCATGGCGCGTCGCCGCTCCGTCTCGCCGAGCGCGACGGGATCGTCCTCCGGCGGTGCGAAGCCGAAGCGACCGGCGAGCTCGCGCGGGTCGAAGAGGGCGAGCGCATCGGCGGGCCGACCGTCGCGGCCGGCGCGGCCGATCTCCTGATAATAGGCCTCGATCGAATCGGGCGGGTCGGCGTGGACGACGAAGCGCACGTCCTTTTTGTCGACGCCCATGCCGAAGGCGATGGTGGCCGCCATCACCACGCCCTCGCGCGCGAAAAACGCGTCCTGATGGGCGGCCCGCGTCTGCGCGTCGAGCCCGGCGTGATAGGCGAGCGCGTCGAAGCCGAGCCGGCGCAATCTCGCCGCCGTCTCGTCGGCCTCGCGGCGGGAGCGCACATAGACGACGCCGCTCTCGCCCGGCCGGCGCCGCAGGAAACGCGAAAGCCGCCCCTCGGCGTCGCCGCGCGGGCGGAAGGACAGGCGCAGATTGGGCCGCGCGAAGGAGGCGACGAAAACCTCCGGCGCGCGCGTGAACAGGCTGGCGATAATGTCGGCGCGCGTGCGCGGGCCGGCCGTCGCCGTCACCGCCAGCACCGGCGCGCCGAGCCGGGCGGCGATCTCGCCGAGCCGCGCATAATCCGGGCGAAATTCGTGACCCCAGTGGGAGACACAATGCGCCTCGTCCACGGCGAGCAGCGCCACGCCGGCGGCGCGCAAAAGCTCGATGGCTCCGTCCCCGGCGAGACGCTCCGGCGCGAGATAGACGAGCTTCGCCCGCCCGCCGGCGATGGCGGCGCGCGCCGCGCCGTGCTCCTCCTCGCTCTGGCCCGAATGAAGCGCGACGGCGGCGACGCCCGAGCGCGCGAGGCCGCGCAATTGATCGCGCATCAGCGAGATGAGCGGCGAGACCACCACGACCGGCGCCGAGCCCATGGCGGCGGGCAATTGATAG
Organism: Methylosinus sp. LW4; assembly: GCF_000379125.1. Lineage (NCBI taxonomy): Bacteria > Pseudomonadati > Pseudomonadota > Alphaproteobacteria > Hyphomicrobiales > Methylocystaceae > Methylosinus > Methylosinus sp. LW4. The sequence continues at coordinate 3,647,152 of NZ_KB900626.1, forward strand.
AGCAGGGATTTGCCGGCCCCCGTGGGCATGACCGCGAGCGCGTCGCGCCCCTCGAGCAGAGCCGCGATAACGGCCGCCTGACCCGGCAGAAAATCCTCATGGCCGAAGCGCGCGCGCAGCACGCGCCGCGCCTCCTTCATATCGGCGGGCGGGCGGCGCAACTTCAGAAGGAGGCGGCGCGCGGGACGAGCACGGAAATGCGCACCAGCTCGGAGAGGCTCTTGACCTGCATCTTCACCATCAGCCGGGCGCGATGCGCCTCCACTGTGCGGACGCTGATGCCGAGCTCATGGGCGATGATCTTGTTGGGGCGGCCCTCGAGCACGCCAACCAGCACCTCGCGCTCCCGCGCCGTGAGGCTGGCCAGACGGTCGCGGGCGATCGCCGCCTCCGAGCCGCGGCCATCGCCCGCGCCGCGAAGGCCGAGGGCTTGGCGCACGGAACGGAGCAGCGTCTCCTCGCCGAAAGGCTTCTCGAGCAGATCGACGGCGCCCGCTTTCATCGCTTGAACGGCGAGCGACACATCGGCATGGGCGGTGATGACGATCACCGGCAGATCGAGGCCGCGCGCCTTGATCTCGGCGAGCAGCTCCAGCCCGCTCGTGCCCGGCATTCGCACATCGGTGACGACGCAGCCGCCATCGCCGGGACGGAGGCCGGCGAGAAAGTCGCGCGCCGAGGCGTGGGCGCGAACGTCGAAATCCGCCATTTTCAGAAGAAGCGTCAGCGAGTCGCGAACGGCGGCGTCATCGTCGATGACATGCACGATGGCCGCGGCGCTCATGCGCGCGCTCCGCCCGGCCGAGGCCGAAAGGCGTGGTCGCCGGAAATGCCGAGATCGAAACAGTCTACCGATTGCATAAAGAACGGGTCCGACCACCCGAGCGTTTTGCGCCTCGACAGGCGCGTCGGGCCGGGATGATCCTATGTGGCGCGTCGATTGGCAATAGCCGCGTGACGCCCGCGTGACGCGCGCCCATCCGGCCGAGGACGCGCCTTCCAGAGTCCCTTTCGGTTCGGAGGGAGCCTTCGGGACTCTGGAGCCGAAAGCTCTAGCGATCGCCGCGCAGATAGGACGCCCGTGCGCCGAAGCGGGCGACGATCGGGTCGCCGCCACAAAGGGACTCCGGGGTCTCGCCCTGCGCGTCGCGGCGTCGGGGCCGGCGTCCCTCGCGAAAGAAGGACAGCACCACGCCCGGCTCGCGCAGCGGGACGCTCCGGCCGCGGCGGGCGTCGACATAATGGCCGAGCAGCGCGGCCTCGAAAGCCGCCTCGCTCTCGGCGTGGCGCGGATGCTGGGCGAGGCCCGCTTCTGGATGGGCGGTGAGCAGCAGGCGCAGCACGATCAGCAGATCGGCGGCGCGGATCGTCACGCCGAGATCGAGAAAGCCGCGCAGATCGGCGACGATCATCTCGCGCACGGCCGTCAGCCCACGATGGCCGTTGAGCAGATAGCTCTCGAGCAGCGCGTCATGCTCGCAAGAGGGGATGGCGCCGAGAACCAGCTCGTTGGAGGCCAGGCCCGCCTGGGCGGCGCATTGCGACACGGTGATCATGAGAAGCTCCTTACGCGTTACGCAAACTCGTTACAGTTCGATGGAAGGGCGATCAGCCTGCGGGAAACGGGCCGCGGCTGCCGGCGAAAGGGCAAAGCGGATCGGCAAGGACGCGAAGCCGAAAGAAACGCTTCAAATTTATCGATTGCGTGCGGAGATCAAATTGATCCATGGATGTCATCTGCGCCAATTCTCCCTGGGCGGCGAGATTGCAGTGGGCCGCGCTGATCCGTCAATACTTGCTGGCGGCCGAATCCAAAATTAGGACATGTACTTATAAGGCGGAGAGGCGTCGCGCGTCGCCGCGATAATACAATAATTTCAACATGTTATGTGGGACGTCGACGTGGGGCTCGGCGTGCGATTTATACGATCGTCGATGAAAGAATAGAAAATTCTATTCATTTATCGGCCGAATATACTACAAATATATTCAAATTCTATGCAATTTCTCGTTGCGACACGGCGAAGGCGCCGCCGCGCTCTCTCAGGCGGCGCGGCCGAGATCGGCGATCACCGCGCCGAGAAAGCGCGCCGCCTCGCCGCCGGTGACGACCCGATGGTCGAAGGTGAGGCTCAGCGGCAGCATGCGCCGGGCGACGGGGCGGCCTTCGTCATCGGCGACGATCGCGCGGCGGATGCGCCCGGCGCCGAGAATGGCGACGGTCGGCGGCAGCACGATGGGCGCGGCGTAGCGCCCGGCGATCATGCCGAAATTGGAGAGGGTGATGGTGGCGCCGCGCAATTCCTCCGGCGGAATGCGCCGCGCCTCTATATCGGCGCGCATCTTGTTCAGTCCGGCGCGCAGATCGGAAGGATCGCGCTCCGCGACATTGCGCAGCACCGGCACGAATAATCCGCCTTCCGCCGAATCGACGGCGATTCCGAGATCGATGGCGGCGAGCACGCGCCGCGCCAGCGCATGGGATTCGAACCAGGCGTTGAGTCCCGGCTCCACGCGGCAGCCCGCGACGAGCGCGCGGATGAGCCGCAATGTCGTATCCTCGCCCCGACCCCAAGCCTCTATGTCGGCGTCGTCGACGACGGTGGCCGCGGCCACTTCGGCTTGCGCCAACGCCATATTCTGCGCCATGGCGCGCCGAAATCCGCGCAGAGGCTCGGGCGGCGCGGCCTCCGACAATATGCGCGCCACGCGCTGCACATCGCTCGCGGTGATGACGCCATCGGCGCCGGAGGGCGTCACCATTGCGAGATCGACATCGAGCCGCCGCGCCAACGCGCGCACCGCCGGCGTCGCGCGCAGGCCAGCGCCATTGCGCCCGAGCGGCGCCGCGCCTTCTTGCAGAACGCGTCCGCTCGTCTCCATCGCGCCGACGACGGTTCCCTTATCCTCGCGCGCGCGCGGCGGCTCTTCGCCGTCGCCGGCGAAAGCGATGAGCGGGCCGCCGATGCGGATGATCTCGCCCGCCTGCGCGAACAGCTTTTCGATGCGTCCTGCCTGCGGCGAGGGAATCTCGACGACCGCCTTCGCCGTCTCCACGGAGACGAGCGGCTGATCGATCGCCACCTCCTCGCCGGGCGCGACATGCCATTGCACCAGCTCGGCCTCTTGCAGGCCTTCGCCGAGATCGGGAAGCTTGAAGACGCTCATGCCGCCTCCATCGTTTTGCGCACGGCGTCGGCGATGCGCGCGACGCTCGGCAAATATTGTCCCTCGAGCCGCGCCAGCGGCATCACGACGTCATAGCCGGCGACGCGCCGCACCGGCGCTTGCAGAAAGTAGAGCCCGCGCTCGGCGATGATCGCCGCGATCTCGGCGCCGAAGCCAGCGGTGCGCGCGGCCTCCTGCACGATGACGCAGCGGCCGGTCTTCTCGACGGAGCGCAAAATGGTCTCGGCGTCGAGCGGCTTCAGCGTCGCAATGTCGATGACCTCGCAATCGACGCCTTCGCTCGCGAGAGTCTCGGCGGCGGCGAGCGCCTCATGCAGCATGCCGCCCCAGGCGATCAGCGTGACGTCGCGTCCCTCGCGCGAGACGAAGCATGTGTCGAGCGGCAGGCTCTCGCCATCGTCGATCACCTCTTGCTTGAACAAGCGATAGAGCCGCGTCGGCTCGAGGAAGACGACGGGATCGGGATCGCGAATGGCGGCGAGCAGCAGGCCATAGGCGCGCGCCGGCGAAGAGGGAATGACGACGCGCAGGCCCGGCGTATGCGCGAGCATGGCCTCGGGGCTCTCCGAATGATGCTCCGGCGCATGAATGCCGCCGCCATTGGGCGCGCGCAGCACCATGGGGCAGGTGAGCCGCCCGCGCGTGCGATTGCGCAGACGCGAGGCGTGATTGATGAGCTGATCCAACGCCGGATAGATGAAGCCGCTGAATTGAATCTCCATCACCGGCTTCAGCCCCATCGCCGCCATGCCGACGGCGACGCCGGCGATGGCCGCCTCGGCGAGCGGCGTATCAAGAACGCGCGCCGAGCCGAAGCGCTGCTGCAAGCCGAGCGTCGCGCGAAACACGCCGCCATTGACGCCGATATCCTCGCCGAGAAGCAGCACGGCCGGATCATGCTCCAGCGCATGCGCGAGCGCGCGATTGACGGCCTCGACGAGAGTGAGCTCAGCCATGGTCGCCATCCTTCGGCGCAAAGCGCCGCGCTTCCTCATATTGATCGCGCATCGATTCCGGCAGTTGCGCGAAGAGATGATCGAACATCGCCGAGAACGCCTGCGGCGGCGTCGCGAGATAGGCGGCGACCGCGCGCTCCACTTCATCCGCGCAATCCTTCGCGAGCGCCTTCTCCTGCTCCTCGTTCCACAAACCCCGCGCGGCGAGATATTTGCGTAGCCGGCCGAGCGGCTCCTTCTCCGCCTCGCGCCGCACGATCTCGACGTCGCGATAGCGCGAGGCGTCATCCGCCGTGGTGTGGTCGCCGAGCCGATAGCTCAGCGCCTCTATGAGCGTCGGCCCGCCGCCGTCGCGCGCTTTCTCTATCGCCGCATGCGCGACATGGCGCATGGCGATCACATCATTGCCATCGACCTGCCGTCCCTCGACGCCGGCTGCGACGGATTTTTGCGCGAGAGTCGCGGTCGCCGATTCCATTTCGCGCGGAGTCGAGATCGCCCATTGATTATTATTGATGACGACGACGAGCGGAACGCGCCAGACGGCGGCCATGTTCAAGGCCGAATAGAAATCCCCTGTCGAGGCGCCGCCATCGCCGAGGATCGTCACCGCGACGCGCTTCTCATCACGCAGCTTGAAGGCGTAAGCCGCGCCCGCCGCATGCGCCACTTGCGTGCCGACGGGAACGCAGATGGGAAAGTCGCTGCGCGGAACGGCGTAATCGCTGCCGCGCTCGTCGCCGCCCCAATAGACGAGATTTTCGACCATCGTCATGCCGCGCAGCAATTGCGCGCCATGATCGCGATAGGACGGCGCGAGCACATCTTCGCGCCGCATGGCCGCGCCTATGCCGACGCCGATCGCCTCCTGCCCGAGAGCGGAGGCGAAAGTGCCGAGCTTGCCGGTGCGCTGCAGAGCGATGGCTTTTCCATCATAAGCGCGCGTGCGCGTCATGGCGCGATAGAGGCCGAGCAGAAGCTCGGGGTCTATCGCTTCGCGCGGCGTCGCGGGGTCGAGCTCGCCCGACGCGGAGAGGAAGCGAAGAAAGTCGATCTGGAAGGAGACGCCAATGGTCATCGGGCCTGCCTCGAGCTTCGTCAGAGTGACGTAAGGCGCCGCCTCGCGCTTTTCATCCGCCCTAGGGAATTTTTTGCTGCGTGAGCCGAAGAACGCTTGATTCGCGCGCGCTCGCGCCCAGTTCATGATTTATGTCCGCGTCGTCCAAATCAGACGCTTTCCCCTTCGTCGACGAATTCGGCCCGGCGAAAATCGTCTATGTGAGCACGCCGGGCGTCGGCCTCGAAGCGATCGTCGTCATCGACAATATCGCCGCCGGCCCCGCCATAGGCGGCGTGCGCATGGCGCCGGATGTCGGCGTCGAGGAATGCTTCCGCCTCGCCCGCGCCATGACGTTGAAGAACGCCGCCTGCGGCCTGCGCCATGGCGGCGGCAAATCCGTCATCTTCGGCGATCCTGCGATGCCTCCGCAGGAGAAAGAGCAGCTCATTCGCGCCTTCGCCAAGGCGATCGAGCCCTTGACCGATTACATCCCCGGCCCGGACATGGGCACGAACGAAACTTGCATGGCCTATGTGCATGACGAGATCGGCCGCGCCGTGGGATTGCCCGCCGAGCTCGGCGGCGTTCCGCTCGATGAGATCGGCGCGACAGGCTATGGCGTCGCCATAGCCGCGGAGGCGGCCGCGCCATCCGCCGGGCTGAAGCTCCAAGGCGCGCGCGTCGTCGTCGAAGGCTTCGGCGCCGTCGGTCGGCACGCCGCGCGATTCCTCGCGCGCAAAGGCGCGATATTGGTGGGCGCTTCCGACAGCCGCGGCGCGATCTATGACGCGGCCGGGCTCGACATTGACGCATTGGCGCAAATCCGCAGCGAAGGCCGTAGCGTCGCCAGCCATGCGCGCGGCGAAGCGCTCGCCCCCGATGCGCTGCTCGCCGCGCCTTGCGATATTTTCATCCCCGCCGCGCGGCCGGATGTGCTGCGCGCCGACAATGTCGGCGGCTTGCAATGCAAGCTCGTGGTGCAGGGCGCCAATATTCCCGCGACCGCCGAGGCGGAGCGCATCATGTTCGAGCGCGGAATCGTCAGCGCGCCGGACTTCATCGCCAATGCCAGCGGCGTGATCTGCGCATCCGTGGAATATGCCGGCGGCGACGAGAAGGCCGCCTTTGCGGCGATCGAAGAAAAAATCTCCCGCAACATGCGAGAGATCGTCGCGCGCGCTTCCGCGATGCGCGTCTCGTTGCGCGACGCCGCGACAGCGCTGGTGCAGGAACGCCTGCGCAAGATGATGGCGACGCAGCGCTGGCGCTAATTCACCGTCTCTATCGCTACCGCCGCCGCCTCGCCGCCGCCGATGCAGAGCGCGGCGACGCCGCGTCGCAGCCCATATTTGCGCAGCGCCGCGAGCAGAGTGACGACGATGCGCGCGCCCGAGGCGCCGATCGGATGGCCGAGCGCACAGGCGCCGCCATGAACATTCACCTTTTCGCGCGGCAGATCGAGCTCGCGCATCGCCGCCATCACGACGACGGCGAAAGCCTCGTTGATCTCGAAGAGATCGACGCTCGACAGCGGCCAGCCGAGGCGCTCGACGAGCTTGCGCATGGCCGAGATCGGCGCCGTCGGAAACAGATTGGGCGGCCCCGCATGCGTCGCATGCGCGCGAATGATCGCCAGCGGCGCGAGGCCGGCGCGCTCGGCGCGCTCCCGCCGCATCAAGGTCAACGCCGCGGCGCCGTCGGAAATGGCGCTGGAATTGGCCGCCGTCACAGTGCCGCCCTCGCGAAACGCCGGCTTCAATTTCGTGATCGCCTCGATCTTCGCTTTCGCCGGCAATTCATCGCGCGTGATCGTCGTCTCATGCGCCTCGATCGGCGTGATCTCCCAATCGAAATCGCCCTGCTGCGCCGCGCGCCGCGCGCGCTCGAGCGAGAGCGTCGCATAATCATCCTGCATTTGCCGGGTGAATTGATGAGTCGTCGCGCAATCCTCGGCGAAATCGCCCATCAGCCGGCCTTTGTCATAAGCGTCCTCGAGCCCGTCGAGAAACATATGATCGACGAGCCTCTTATGGCCCATGCGATAGCCTTCGCGCGCGCGCTCGAGCAGATAGGGCGCATTGCTCATGCTCTCCATGCCGCCGGCGACGATGGCGTGCGAGCTGCCGGCGAGCAATTGGTCATGCGCGAGCTGGATCGCCTTCATGCCGGAGCCGCACATTTTGTTGATCGTCACGCAGCCCGCGGCCTCCGGCAGACCGGCGGCGAGCGACGCCTGCCGCGCCGGCGCTTGGCCGAGGCCCGCTGTCAGCACGCAGCCCATGAGCACATCGTCGATCTGATCTGTCGGCGCGTCGGCGCGCGCCACCGCGGCGCGAATCGCCGCCGCGCCGAGCTCCGGCGCCGAAACTTTCTTCAGCTCGCCGAGCATCGCGCCGATCGGCGTGCGCGCGGCGCCGATGATGACCACGGGATCGAAGCTTTCGCTCATGTCCGGGCTCGAAATTCGAGCTCCGGCGCCGCGCCGCCATCGAGCAGCGCTTTTACCGAAGCGTCGTCCACATCCCCGAGCGTCGCCGGCGACCAATGCGGATCGCGATCCTTGTCGATGACAGCGGCGCGAATGCCCTCAAAGAGATCATGCGTCGAAAGAAGATTGCAAGCCGTGCGAAATTCCTGGCGCAGGCACGCTTCCAGATTTTCCGCGTCGGCCGCGCGGCGCAGCAGCTGCAACGTCACCTTCAGGCTCGTCGGCGAGCGCATGGCGAGCGTCGCCGCCGCCTCGCGCGCGAATTCTGAACCCTCTGTCTCGAGCGCGGCGATGAGGCGCTCGACGCTCGAATGCGCCGTCACGCGCCGCAGCAAAGTCTCGTGGCGCGACAAGGCGCCGAGGCCGGATGATTTGGCGAAGCGCGCCAGCAGCGGCCGCAGCTCTTCCGCCTCGCTTATGTCGCTCAGAAGGGCGAGCAGCTCTGGCAGCGCGGCCGAATCCACGAGCACATCGGCGAGCCCGGCGAAGATCGCGTCATGCGGACCGACCGTCATGCCGGAAAGCGCCATGAAGCGCCCGACGCCGCCATTGCGCGTGAGCAGCCAGGAGCCGCCGACATCGGGAATGAAGCCGATCGCCGTCTCCGGCATGGCGAGGCGCGTCCGCTCCGTGACGATACGAAAATTGCCATGCGCGGAAAGCCCGACGCCGCCGCCCATGACGATTCCGTCCATCACCGCGACATAGGGTTTCGGAAAAGCGGCGATGCGCGCATTCAGCCGATATTCCTCGCGCCAGAAAGTTTCATAGAGGCTGCGGTCGCCATTGCGCAGCTCATAGAGCGCGCGAATATCGCCGCCGGCGCAAAAGCCGCGCTGGCCTTCGCCCGTCACCACGATGGCGACGATCTCCCGATCGGCGCCGAAGGAGTCGAGCGCGGTGGAAAAATCGCGCACCATATCCAGCGTCAGACTGTTCAGCGCCTTCGGCCGGTTCAACGACAGGCGCCCGACCTTGCGCGTGCGAGAGACGAGAATATCGCTCATGCGCGGCGCCTCTTCTCGCACCGGAGCAGCGATGCGCGGGCTACGCGGCTCTGCGTCTCGCGACCGAGACTTTCACAAATGAACGATCCGGCGTCGATCAGCGCGGCGAGATCGACGCCGGTCTCGATTCCCGAATGCTCGAGCATATAGACCACATCTTCTGTCGCGACATTGCCGCTCGCACCCGGCGCGAAAGGACAGCCGCCGAGGCCGGCGACGGATGCATCGACGGCGCCGACGCCCATCTCGACGCAAGCGAATATATTGGCCAGCGCCTGGCCATAGCTGTCGTGAAAATGAACCGCGATCTGCGCCAATGGAATGTCGCGCCCGACCTCCTCCACGAGCCGCCGCGCCTGCAAAGGCGCGCCGACGCCGATCGTGTCGCCGAGCGAAATCTCGCGGCAGCCGAGCGCGGCGAGATCGCGGGCCAGCGTCGCGACGGCGCGTGGCGCGACCTCGCCTTCATAGGGACAGCCGAGCGCGCAGGAAATATAGCCGCGCACCGCGAGCCCAGCGCCGACCGCCGCTTCGACGACAGGCGTATAACGCCGCACGCTCTCCTTGATGGAGCAGCCGATATTTTCTTTCGAAAAGCTCTCGCTCGCCGCCACGAAAATGGCGACGCCGCGCACGCCGCAAGCGAGCGCCTCCTCGAGCCCGCGCATATTGGGAATGAGCGCGGACAGATGAACATGCGGCGGCGGACGCAGATGCGCGAGCACGCGCTTCGTATCCGCCATTTGCGGAACGCGCCTCGCCGAGACGAAGCTTCCCGCTTCTATGTCGCGCAGCCCCGCCGCAGCCAGCTTCTCGATCAGCGCGACCTTGGTCTCCACTGAAACCATCGCGCTCTCATTCTGCAGGCCGTCGCGCGGGCCGACCTCGACGATGCGCACGCGCTGCGGAATGTCGGTCATGCCGCTTCTCCCTCGGCGAAGACGATAAGCGGCTCGCCCTGCCGCACCATATCGCCGATCCTTGTCCGAATCTCCGATATGCGTCCGTCGCGGGGCGCCGACAATCCGATTTCCATCTTCATCGCCTCTAGCATGACGAGCGGCGCGCCTTTCTTCACGCTCTCGCCGACGCTGACGAAGAGCCCGGTGACGCGCGCGGGCAGCGGCGCCGCGAGCGCCGCATCGTCTTCGCGCTCCCCATGCGGCGGCGCGAGCGGATCGACGAGCGAAAGCTCATGATTGCGTCCATTCCATATGATGACGAAGCCTCTCGCGCGCTCGACGATCGAAAGCCGTCGCGCGATGCCGTCGATGCGCAGGCGAGACCGACCCGCCTCGCTGTCGAGCTCGACGCAATGCAGCGACATCGGCGTTTGCAAGCGAAAAGCGCCCTTGGGCAGAGGCTCGATCGTTAGCGGAATTTCGCGCTCCTGGAATCGCACGAGCAGCTTCTGCTGCGCGGCGCCATTGAGACGCCAGCCGTCGCTCGCATTCCAAGGGGAATCGTCGCTGCGCTCGCCGCGAAGACGACGCAGCCAGGCGGCGGCGCCCGCCGCGAGCGCTATGGTTTCGGCGTCCGCGTCCGGCGCCTCCGCCCCCGCGAGGACAAGCTCGAGATGACGCGGAAGAAATCCCGTGTCGATCTCGCCGGCTGCATGCGCTCCACTGTCGAGAATTGCGCGCAGCAAAAGCAGATTCGTCTCCACTCCGACGATCTCGCACTCTCGCAGCGCCGCGGCCAGCTTCGCGCGCGCCGTCTCTCGATCCGCGCCATGCGCGACGATCTTGGCGAGCAGTGGATCGTAGAACGGCGTCACCACATCGCCTTCGCGCACACCGGTCTCGACGCGAATCGCCCCCTCCTCACGCGGCGCGCGCCAGTGCTCGAGCCGGCCGACGCTCGGCAAAAAATCGCGCGCCGGCGCCTCCGCATAGAGCCGCGCTTCGATCGAATGTCCATGCGGCGCGATCTCCTCCTGCCGCGCGGGCAGCGTCTCGCCGGACGCGATGCGCAGCTGCCATTCGACGAGATCGACGCCCGATATCATTTCGGTGATCGGATGCTCCACTTGCAGCCGCGTGTTCATCTCGAGAAAGTAGAAGCTGTCATCCTTCACGAGAAATTCGACCGTTCCGGCGCCGATATAGGCGACCGCGCGCCCCGCGGCCAGCGCGGCCTCGCGCAAGGCGGCTTGCAGCGCGCTCGAGAGGCCCGGCGCGGGCGTCTCCTCGATGATCTTCTGATGGCGGCGCTGGATCGAGCAGTCGCGTTCTGGAAAAGCGACGAGGCCGCCATGCGTATCGCCGAAAATTTGCGCTTCTATATGCCGCGCGCCGTCGAGCGCCTTCTCGATCAGCAGCGAATCGTCGCCGAAAGCGGAGGCCGCCTCGCGTCTCGCGCTCTCGATCGCGCCGCGCAGCTCGGCTTGCGTCTCCACGCGGCGCATGCCTTTGCCGCCGCCGCCCGCCGAGGCTTTGACGAGCACGGGAAAGCCGATGCGCATCGCCGCGTCGACGAGGCTCTCCATATCTTGCGCGCCGTGAAAGCCCGGCACGATCGGCACGCCGGCGCTCTCCATCAAAGCGCGCGCACGCGCCTTGGAGCCCATGAGGCGCATGGCGTGCGGCGTCGGGCCGATGAAGACGATTCCTGCCTCGCCGCAACGCTCCGCGAACGCCGCATTCTCGGAGAGAAAGCCATAGCCGGGATGCACGGCCTGCGCGTCCGCGCGGCGCGCGGCGGCGATGATCTTGTCGATTGCGAGATAGCTCTCGCGCGCAGGCGCCGCGCCCAGCGGATAGGCTTCGTCGGCGAGCGCGACATGACGCGCTTGCGCATCGACGTCGGAATAGACGGCGGCCGCGATGACGCCCATGCTCCGCGCGGTCGCGATCACGCGGCATGCGATCTCGCCCCGATTGGCGATGAGAATCTTACGAAACATCGTCGCGATCCCGTCTCCAATAGGGGGCGCGCTTCTCGAGGAAGGCGGCGAGACCTTCCTGTCCTTCCGCAGACGCCCGCCGCGCGGCGATCCGCTGCGCCGTGTCGCGCATCAGCGCTTCGTCGATCGGATGCTCGGCAAAGAGCGCTATGGAATCTTTCGCCTCGGCTTGCGAGCCCGGCGCGCCGGCGAGCAGCGCATCCACGATGCGCGCGAGCCGCGCATCCAGCTCTGCGGCCGGGGCGATCTCGTGAACGAGGCCGAGCGCGCGCGCCTGCGTCGCGGAGATCGTCTCGGCGGTGAGAAAATAGCGTCGCGCCTGGCGCGCGCCGATCGCGCGTTGAACATAAGGGCCGATCACAGAGGGCGTGAGGCCGATCCTCGCCTCGCTCAAGCAGAAGCTCGCCGTATCGCTCGCGACGGCGATGTCGCAGCAGGCCACGAGTCCGACGCCGCCGCCATAGGCCGCGCCATGAACGCGCGCGATGGTCGGCTTGGGCAAGGTGTCGAGCGCGCGCATCGCACGCGCGAGCAGAAGCGCATCCTCCTCATTGGCGCGCGGCGTGTCGGCGGCGACGCGCTTCATCCATTCTATGTCGCCGCCGGCGCAAAAAGCGGCGCCGTCGCCAGAGAGCGTGAGAATGCGCGTCTGCGAATCATGCGCGGCGCATTCGAGCGCCGCTATGAGCTCGAGGACCATCGCCTGGTCCAGCGCATTGCGCCGCTCCGCTCGTGCGAGCGTGAGCGTGGCGACGCCGCGGGAATCGAGGGACGAACGAAGAAGGGACATTGGCGCCTCACATGCGGAACAGGCCGAAGCGAGTCGCCTCGAGCGGCGCATTGGACGCCGTGGCGAGAGAGAGAGCAAGCACGCGGCGCGTATCCGCCGGATCGATGACGCCGTCGTCCCAGAGACGCGCGCTCGCATAATAGGGATGGCCTTGCCGCTCATATTGCGCGCGGATTTGCGCATGATAGGCGTCATGGTCTGCCTGCGGCCAGTCGCGGCCTTTCGCGGCGTAGCTGTCGCCGCGCACGCGGGAGAGAACATCGGCGGCCTGTTCGCCGCCCATGACGGAGATGCGGGCGTTGGGCCAGCTCCACAGGAAGCGGGGACCATAGGCGCGGCCGCACATCGCATAATTGCCGGCGCCGAAGCTGCCGCCGACGATAACGGTAAATTTCGGCACGGCGGCGGTCGCCACCGCCGTCACCATTTTCGCGCCATCCTTGGCGATGCCGCGCGCTTCATAGTCGCGACCGACCATGAAGCCGGTGACATTCTGCAGAAACAGCAGAGGAATCCCGCGTTGCGCGCAGAGCTCGATGAAATGCGCGCCTTTGAGCGCGCTTTCGCCGAACAGGACGCCATTATTCGCGAGCACGCCGATGCGATAGCCGCAAATATGGGCGAAGCCGGCGACGAGCGTCTCGCCATAGAGCTTTTTGAACTCGTCGAACTCGCTCGCGTCGACGAGCCGCGCGATCAGCTCGCGCGCGTCATATTGACGGCGACGGTCGGCGGGGATGAGACCATATATCTCCATCGGGTCATAGAGCGGCTCGCGCGCCTCGCGCTTCTGCAGCGACGGCGGCGGAGGCGCGCCGAGCGTGGCGACGATGTCGCGCGCAATGCCGAGCGCATGGCCGTCATTCTCCGCATAATGATCGACGACGCCGGAGCTGCGCGCATGCACCGCGGCGCCGCCCAATTCTTCCGCCGTCACGACCTCGCCCGTCGCCGCGCGCACCAGCGGCGGTCCGGCGAGGAAAATCGTGCCCGTATCGCGCACGATGATCGACTCGTCCGACATGGCCGGCACATAGGCGCCGCCCGCGGTGCAAGAGCCCATGACGATGGCGATCTGCGCAATGCCTGCCGCGGACATCTGTGCTTGATTGTAGAAGATGCGGCCGAAATGATCGCGATCGGGAAACACCTCGTCCTGCCGCGGCAGATTGGCGCCGCCGCTATCGACGAGATAGAGGCAAGGCAGGCGATTCTGCGCGGCGATCTCTTGCGCGCGCAAATGCTTTTTCACGGTCAGCGGAAAATAGGCGCCGCCTTTCACGGTCGCGTCATTGGCGAGGATCAGGCAGGCGCGGCCGCAAATGCGTCCCACTCCCGCGACGACGCCGGCGCAAGGCGCCTCTCCGTCATAGAGATCATAGGCGGCGAATTGGCCGATCTCGAGAAAGGGCGACATGGGATCGACGAGCGCGGCGATGCGTTCACGCGCTGTCATCTTGCCGCGAGCGACATGCTTCTCTCGCGCCGCCGCGCCGCCGCCTTCGGCGATGCGCGCCGCCGTGGCGCGGAGATCGGCGACGAGGCTCCGCATCGTCTGCGCATTGGCCGCGAATTGGGCGGAGGCCGTGTCCAAGCTCGTTTCGAGAACAGTCATTGCCAAATTCTCTCTTGGCCAAATCTCTCGCCGCGGCGAAGCGCGCCGCGATCGTCACGCGGTTTCGCTATAAAGCTCGCGGCCGATCAGCATGCGCCGAATCTCGCTGGTGCCGGCGCCGATCTCATAGAGCTTGGCGTCGCGCAGCAGGCGGCCGGTCGGATAATCATTGATATAGCCATTGCCGCCGAGGCATTGAATGGCTTCGAGCGCCATGCGCGTCGCGCTTTCCGCGGCGAAGAGAATGGCGCCGGCGGCGTCCTTGCGCGTCGTGCGGCCGCGGTCGCAGGCGCGCGCGACGGCATAGACATAGGCGCGCGCCGCATTTTGCGCCGTATACATGTCGGCGAGCTTGGCCTGCATGATCTGGAACTCGCCGATCGGATGGCCGAACTGCTTGCGATCATGCACATAGGGAACGACGATATCCATGCAGGCGCGCATGATGCCGATCGGCCCCCCGGCGAGAACGGCGCGCTCATAATCGAGCCCGCTCATCAGCACATTCACGCCGCGCTCCGGCAGGCCCAGCACATTCTCCTCGGGAACCTCGCAATCGCTAAACAGCAATTCGCATGTGTTGGAGCCGCGCATGCCGAGCTTGTCGAGCTTTTGCGCGGGCGTGAATCCTTTGAAGCCCTTCTCTATGATAAAGGCGGTTATGCCATGCGCGCCGGCCGCGGGTTCGGTCTTGCCATAGACGATGACGACATCGGCGTTGGGACCATTCGTCACCCACATCTTATCGCCATTCAGCACATAGCGGTCGCCGCGCTTCTCCGCGCGCATCGACATATTGACCACATCCGAGCCGGCGTCCGGCTCCGACATGGCGAGGGCGCCGATATGCTCGCCGGAAACGAGCTTGGGCAAATAGCGGCGCTTTTGCTCGCATGTTCCGTTGCGGCGTAGTTGATTGAGGCAGAGATTGGAATGCGCGCCATAGGAGAGGCCGACGGAAGCGGAAGCGCGGCTCAGCTCCTCCATAATGACGACATGCTCGAGATAGCCGAGCCCGGCGCCGCCATACTCTTCCTCGACCGTGACGCCGAGCAGGCCGAGCGCGCCCATCTTGAGCCAGAGGTCGGAAGGGAAATCGTTTTCGCGATCGATCGTCGCGGCGCGCGGCGCGATCTCTCGCGCGGCGAATGTCTCGACCTGGTCACGCAACATATCGGCGGTTTCGCCGAGCGCGAAATCGAGCGAAGGAATCCAGTGACGCATCGGTCCCGAGCCTCCCGGACGCGATAGAAGCGAATATTTGGCGCGCGCGCGGCGTTTCAAGACCGCGGGCGGAGCCTCTTTCGAGTCACTCCTTCATCGCCAGCAGCCGCGCGTCGCCGCCGAAGGAGGCGGTGTTGATCGTCACCGTCTCCTCGCGCAGGAAGCGGCGCAGATAGTCGGGGCCGCCGGCTTTCGGTCCGGTGCCGCTCATGCGCGATCCGCCGAAAGGCTGGCTGCCGACCACGGCTCCGATCATGTTGCGATTGACATAGAGATTGCCGGCCGGCGTGGCCTCGGCGAACATGCGCATGCGCGCTTCTATGCGCGTGTGCAGGCCCATTGTGAGGCCGAATCCATTCGCCGATATTTCATCGATCAGAGTCGACAAATCCTTTTCATCCTCCGCGCGCCATGTCGCAATGTGGAGAACGGGACCGAATATCTCATCGCGCAGATCGCCGGCGCGATCGAGCCGGATAATGTGTGGCGCGACGAAGCTGCCGCTCTTCGGCGCCTCGCCGGCGTAGAGCACGCGCCCTTGCGCGCGGCGCTGCGCCAAATAATCGCAAAGCCGCGCTCTAGCTGTGCTGTCGATGACGGGACCGATGTGTGTCGAAGGATCACGCGGGTCGCCGACGCGCAATTCCTTCGTCGCGCCGATCAGCATAGCGAGCGCGTCCTCGGCGATGTCCTCCTGCAGGCAGAGAAGGCGCAGCGCCGAGCAGCGCTGCCCGGCGGAACGAAACGCCGATGCGAGGACGTCGTCGACGACTTGCTCGAGCAGAGCCGTGGAATCGACGATCATCGCATTGACGCCGCCGGTCTCGGCGATGAGCGGAACAATCGGCCCATTCGACGCCGCGAGCGTGCGGTTGATAGATTGCGCGGTCCCGCTCGAGCCGGTGAAGACGACGCCGGCGACATGAGGATCGGCGACGAGCGCCGCTCCGATCGCGCCGTCGCCCGGAATATAATGGAGAGCGCCATGCGGAACGCCGGCCTCATGCAGAAGCGCGACAGCTTCGCGCGCGATGAGCGGCGTCTGCTCCGCGGGCTTGGCGATGGCGCTATTGCCGGCCGCGAGCGCAGCGGCGACTTGGCCGAGAAATATCGCCAATGGAAAATTCCATGGCGAGATGCAGACGAAAACGCCACGTCCACGCCGGCGCAGGCGATTGTCTTCGCCGGTCGGACCAGGAAGACTCTCTTCCGCGCAGAGCCGTCGGGCCTGTTCCGCATAATAGCGGATGAGATCTGCGGCCTCGCGTATCTCCGCGAGCGCATCGTCGAGCGTCTTGCCGCTTTCCCTTTGCAGCAATGCGATGAGCGCGCCGCGGCGCGCTTCGACGAGATTGGCCGCGCGTTCGAGAATAGCGGCGCGCGCTTCGACCGTCGTCGCTTCCCACGCCGGGAAAGCGCGGGCGGCCGTAATCATCGCCGCGCGCGCTGTTTCGACGTCGGCCTCGACGACGGAGCCGATGAGCGAGGAGTCGTCGATGGGGGAGCGCAATTCGCGTGGGGCGCGCGCGCTGCGCCCTGACGAAGGAGCAGCGTGCAAAATGGCGGGCGCGGCGTCTCTCTCCGCGAGCAATTCGGCGAGCGCGTCACGATCGCCGAATTCGACGCCTTTCGAATTCGCGCGCAAGGGTCGATAGAGATCGGCGGGGAACGGCAAGCGCGAATGGCGCGCGCACGATGCGTCGCCGATGACCTCGCCGGGAAAAGCGAGCAATTCGCTCTCGGGCGTCGCACAGTCGGCGGCGCGCGCGACGAAGGATGAATTGGCGCCATTTTCGATGAGCCGCCGCACGAGATAGGCGAGCAGATCGCGATGTGGGCCGACCGGCGCATAGACGCGGCAGCTCGCGTCATGCTTCTCTGCGAGAAGCGCGCCGAACAGATCTTCGCCCATTCCATGCAGGCGCTGGAATTCATATTGTGTGGGATCGCCCGCGCGCTCGACGATGGTCGCCACCGTGGCGGCGTTATGCGTCGCGAATTGCGGGAAGATGCGCGGCGCGGCGAGCAGAAGATCGGCGCAGGCGACGTAATTCAAATCCGTCATCGCCTTGCGCGTGAAGACAGGATAGTCGGCGAGGCCGCGCTCCTGCGCGCGCTTGATCTCCGTATCCCAATAGGCGCCTTTGACGAGGCGGACCATGAAGCGGCGATCATGCGCCTTCGCGAGCGCCTCCATATGGCCGATCACCGCGGCGGCGCGCTTCTGATAGGCTTGAATCGCGAGGCCGAAACCGTTCCAGCCGGCGAGCGAGGAATCGGCGACGACAGCGTCTATGACGTCGAGCGACAGCTCGAGACGATCCGCCTCCTCGGCGTCGACGGTGAAGACGAGATCGTGCGCGCGGGCGAGGCGCGCCAGTTCCAGCAGCCGCGGCGTCAGCTCGCGCAGAACGCGCGCGCGCGACAATGGCTCGAAGCGCGGATGCAGCGCGGAGAGCTTGACGGAGACGCCGGGCCGCTGCGGAAGCGCGCATGCGCCGGCCTTTGCGCCTATGGCCTCGATCGCCGCCGCATAGGCGGCAAAATAGCGTTCGGCGTCTGCTGCGCTGCGTGCGCCTTCGCCGAGCATGTCGAAAGAATAGCGCCAGCGCTCATCGTCGGCGGCGCGCGCGAGCGCTTCGTCGATCGTCTGGCCGAGCACGAAGTGACCGCCCATCAGCTTCATCGCCTGCCGCGCGGCGCCGCGTAGCGCGGGCGCGCCGAGACGTCGCGCGGCTTGCGCGACGAGTCCGCGCGGAGTCTCATCCGCGGCGAAAATCTTCGTCGATAGGCCGAGCGCGAAGGCGGTGGCTTGCACCAGCAGCGCATCGGAGGCCGGCGAGTGGCGATCGAAGGCGCCGGCGGCGAGCTTGTCGGCGATCAGAAGATCGAGAGTGGAATCGTCGGGCACGCGGAGCAAAGATTCGGCGAGCGCCATCAGCGCGAGTCCTTCGCGCGTCGACAGCGAATATTCCTGCAGCAGAGTCTCGACAGAGGCCATGCTCTTTGGCGCGCGCATCGCGGCGAGCAGACGTCGCGCGAGCTGCTCGATGCGGGCGTTCTGCTCCGCATCGCGCGGCTGCGTCAGGAATTTCGCCGCGATTTCTTCATCGGCGGGAAACCAAGGCGCGTGAAACGGCTCCGGCTCCGGCATGTCATCTGTCCCGAGCGATGTCGGCTCACGTGGAAGAGACGCGAACTCGGCTGTCATCATGGTCGCATGTCGTCATTGAAAAGGTGGGAGTCGTCCATAGTTGTCTCGCAAGCGAGGGCGGGAACACGCGGATCACGAGCGCGCGCGGCGCGAACGTCGCCGTTCCTTTCATTCGACATGAGCATGAAAGGTCGCTGCGGCAAGAGGCGGCCAGAGGGGACGCTCGAATAATGTTGCCAAATGTCGACGATATCGGTCGCTTCGCGCTGTTTCTCGATCTGGACGGCACGGTCGCGGAAATCGCCGAGCGGCCGGAAGCCGTGCAGGTCGATGCGGCGACGATCGAGCTTCTCGGCGCTTTGCGGCGCGCGGCCGGCGATGCGCTGGCGGTCGTCTCCGGCCGCGACATCGCCGTCATCGACGCCTTGCTCAGCCCGTTGCGGCTTCCCGTCGCCGGCGTGCATGGATTGCAGCGTCGCGACGCCGCGGGGCGCATGCATGGCGCCGCTGCAGCCGGCGGCGATCTCGACTCTGTCTTTCGTGTCATCACGGCGGAGATCGGCGGCGAGGAGGGCGTCGTCGTCGAGCGCAAGACAGGCGCGGTCGCGCTGCATTATCGTCTTCGGCCGGAGCTCGAGGAGAAGTGCCGCGCCATCGCCGAGCGCGCGGCGCGCGAGCGGCCAGATCTCGAGATTCTGCCGGGCAAGAAGGTCTTCGAGATTCGTCTGCAAGGGGCGGACAAGGGCGACGTCATAGAGGCCTTCTCGAAAGAAGCGCCGTTTCGCGGCCGCATGCCGATTTTCGCCGGCGACGACGTGACCGACGAGGTCGCCTTCAGCGCCGTCAATGCGCTCGGCGGGCTCTCCATAAAAGTGGGGAGAAGCGCCACATTGGCGCGCTATAGAGCGGCGGACTTGCGCGAATTGCATCGCTGGCTCGCCGATCTCGTGCGCGCGTCGCAAGCGGAGCGCGCGCGATGAGCGATGCGCAGAATCATGAGCGCAAGATCAGCGATCTCGAGCTCGGCGTGGTCGGCAATTGCTCTTTCGCCGCGCTCATCGATCGCGACGCCAGCGTCGTGTGGTGCTGCTTGCCGCGCTTCGACGGCGATCCTGTGTTCCACAGCCTGCTCGGCTCGCCGCCGGACATGGAGGACGGCGGCTTTTTCGCGATCGATCTCGAGGATCGCGTGCACAGCGAGCAGGATTATTGCGGCAACACGGCGGTGCTGGAGACGGTGCTGCATGGCAAGCAGGGCTCTGTGCGTGTCACCGATTTCGCGCCGCGCTTCTTCTGGCGCGATCGTCTCTATCATCCCAATATGCTGATCCGCCGGTTGACGCCGGTGTCCGGCACGCCGCGCATACGCATTCGGCTGCGTCCGCGTTACGATTACGGCGCGGCTCTTCCCAGCCTCACCTTCGGCTCGCATCATATTCGTTATGTCGGCCCGCATTCGGTGTTGCGGCTCACCACCAATGCGCCGCTCGATTATGTGCGCGAGGAGACGCTGTTCAATCTGAGCAGCCCGATCGATCTCGTGCTCGGCCCGGACGAGACATTGCACGAGGGGATTGCGCATACGGCGCGCAATTTCGAGGAGCGCACGCGCGACTATTGGCGCCGCTGGGTGCATCGGCTGGCGATTCCCTTCGAATGGCAGAGCGCGGTGCTGCGCGCGGCGATCACGCTGAAGCTCTGCACCTATGAAGGAACCGGCGCCATTGTCGCCGCGCTGACGACGAGCATTCCCGAGGCGCCCGGCACGCAGCGCAATTGGGATTATCGTTATTGCTGGGTGCGCGACGCTTATTTCGTGGTGCGCGCGCTCAATCGCATGGCGGCGATGCGCAAGATGGAGAATTACTTCGATTGGCTGATGAATATCGTCGCCTCGGCGGCGGGCTCGCATATTCAGCCGGTCTATGGGCTCGGGCTCGAAGCGGAGCTCACCGAGCGCATCATCCCCAATCTTCCCGGCTATCGCGGGATGGGGCCGGTGCGCGTCGGCAATCAGGCCTATCAGCATTTTCAGCATGATTCTTATGGCAATGTGATACTCGGGGTCGCGCAGGCCTTTCTCGATCGGCGCCTGCTGTCGCCGCCGACGCGCATGGATTTCCTGCGGCTCGAGGATATGGGCCGGCAGGCGCTCGCCTGCTACGACAAGCCCGACGCCGGCATGTGGGAGCTGCGCTCGCGCGCGCGCATACACACGACGTCCAGCCTCATGTGCTGGGCGGCGGCCGACCGGCTCGCGCGCATCGCCGATTACATCGGCGAGCCGGAGCGCGCGCGCGATTGGCGCGTCGAGGCCGAGCGCATCAAGCAGGTGATTCTCGAGCGCGCCTGGTCGCAGAAGCGCCAGGCCTTCGTCGAATCGCTCGATGGCGAATATCTCGACGCCGGCGTGCTGCTGATGACGGAGGTCGGCTTCATCGACCCCAATGATCCGCGCATGGTCTCGACGCTCGAGCAGATCGAGCGCGCGCTCGGCCGCGGCGCGCATATGATGCGCTATGAGGCGGCGGATGATTTCGGCGAGCCGACGACGGCCTTCACCACCTGTTCCTTCTGGCGCATCGACGCGCTCGCCCGCATGGGTCGGCGCGAGGAGGCGCGCGATTATTTCGAGGCGCTGCTCGCCCAACGCAATCGGCTCGGCATGATGTCCGAGGACATAGACGTCAAAACCGGCGAAGCCTGGGGAAACTATCCGCAGACCTATTCCATGGTCGGCGTCATCAACTGCGCCATGAGGCTGTCGCGTTCTTGGGAGAAAGCCATATGAAACGCTTGGTCGTCGTCTCCAACCGCGTCGCCGATCCCGGCTGCAGCCAGGCCGCCGGCGGACTCGCGGTGTGCATTCTCGACGCTCTGCGCAAGCGCGGCGGCGTATGGTTCGGCTGGAATGGCGAGATCGTGCCGGACGATGCGGATATCGACGTATCGCGTGTGAAATTCGACGAGCTGACGCTCGCCACTATGCCGCTCACCGAGCGGGATTATCGCGATTATTATCTCGGCTTCGCCAATGCGGCGCTATGGCCCGTGCATCATTACAGGCTCGATCTCGCGCGCTTCACGCAAGAGGCGATCGACGGCTATCGCCGCGTCAATGATCGCTTTGCGGAAAAGCTTGCGCCCATGCTCAAGAGCAATGATCTCGTCTGGGTGCATGATTATCATTTCATTCCGCTCGGCGCGGCGCTGCGCGAGCGCGGCGTCTCCAATCGCATCGGCTTTTTTCTGCATATTCCGTTTCCGCCGCCCGATGTGCTCTGCGCCATGCCGGAGCACGAATGGCTGATGAGCGCGCTCGTCGAATATGATCTCGTGGGCTTTCAAACCAAGACCGATCAAGCCAATTTCTTGCGCTTCATGTGCGACTTCATGCAGGGCGAAATGCTGACCCCCGATCTCGTGCGCGTCGGCGGCAAGACGGTGACGGCGTCTGTCTTCCCGGTCGGCATCGACGTCGATTCTTTCGCCGCCATGGCGGAGAGCCCGAGCGCCGCCAAGCGCATCGAAAGGCTGCATCGCGCCGGCGAGCCGCGCATAAATGTCATCGGCGTCGATCGGCTGGACTACACCAAAGGCTTGCCGGATCGCTTGCGTTCGTTCAAGCGCCTGCTCGAAATCTATCCGCAGAATTGCAAGGCGGTGACGCTGATGCAGATCGCGCCGCCGACGCGCGAGGATGTGCAGGCCTATGCCGATATTCGCCACGAGCTGGAGGCGCTGTCGGGCGAGATCAACGGGCAGTTCGGCGATTTCGACTGGACGCCGGTGCGCTATCTGCATCGCCGCGTCGATCGCGACACTCTGGCGGCGCTCTATCGCGGCTCACAAGTTGGGCTGGTGACGCCTCTGCGCGACGGCATGAATCTCGTGGCCAAGGAATATGTCGTGGCGCAGGACGCCGAAAATCCCGGCGTGCTGGTGCTGTCGCGCTTCGCCGGCGCGGCGGAGGAGCTGCAGGAAGCGCTGATCGTCAATCCTTACGACGCCGATGAGGTCGCCAATGCGATGCAGAGGGCGATCGTGATGCCGCTCGCCGAACGCAAGCAGCGTCACGCCGCGCTGCTCGCGCGCGTGCGCAAGCATGATTCTTTCAATTGGATGGATGGATATTTGCGCGCGCTCAGCGCTTGCCGCATGCCGCTGGCTGCGTGACGAGGCCGCCCAGCAACATCATCGAACGGCGCGCGCTACAGCATGATCGGCGCGGACCCTCATCCGACCCTCGCTGACGCGAGGGCCACCTTCTCCCGCAGGCGGGAGAAGGAAGCGCGCGTCGAGATTATTACGCCACCGCGGCCGATTTGCCGCGCGCGCGCTTGCGCTCATTGGGGTCGAGGTAGGTCTTGCGCAGGCGGATCGACTTGGGCGTGATCTCCACCAGCTCGTCGTCCTCGATATAGGCCAGCGCCTTCTCCAGCGTCATCTTGATCGGCGGGGTGAGGCGCACGGCCTCGTCCTTGCCGGCGGCGCGGATGTTGGTCAGCTGCTTGCCCTTGAGGACGTTGATCTCGAGGTCGTTGTCGCGCGTATGCTCGCCGACGATCATGCCGCGATAGACCTTCCAGCCCGGCTCGATCATCATCGGACCGCGATCCTCGAGCTTCCACATGGCGTAGGCGACGGCCTCGCCCTGCTCGTTGGAGATCAGCACGCCATTGCGGCGGCCGGCGATTTCTCCCTTATAGGGCGCATATTCGTGGAACAGGCGGTTCATGATCGCCGTGCCGCGCGTGTCGGTGAGAAGCTCGCCCTGATAGCCGATGAGGCCGCGCGTCGGCGCATGGAAGACGAGGCGCAGGCGATTGCCGCCCGAGGGGCGCATCTCGATCATCTCGGCCTTGCGCTCGGACATTTTCTGCACGACGACGCCGGAATGCTCCTCGTCGACGTCGATCACGACCTCCTCGATCGGCTCCAAAATCTCGCCCGCCTCGTCCTTCTGGAACACGACTTTCGGACGGGAGACGCCGAGCTCGAAGCCCTCGCGGCGCATGGTCTCGATCAGAATGGCGAGCTGCAATTCGCCGCGGCCGGAGACGATGAAGCTCTCGCCGCCGGGCGAATCCTCGACGCGGAGCGCCACATTGCCCTCGGCCTCCTTGA